>CACFLA010000035.1:0-2240 GCA_902566975.1 uncultured Pelagibacteraceae bacterium | reverse complement strand
AGGTCGGCCTCACTCAACTTCTATTAGTAAAGATGACACTTGGATATACATCGAAAGAACAAAAACAAAAGGTAAAATATACACCTTGGGTAGAAATGTTTTAGTAAATAATAATGTTCTTGTGGTGAGTTTTAATGAATATGGAATTCTTAAAGAAAAAATTTTCTACGACAAGGAAAATATGAAAGATTATAAATTTAGTAAAGTAGAGACTGAAAATGATATAAGAAAAGGGGGGTTTGTTACTTCTTTTTTACAAAGTTTAAGACAAAAGATGAGAGCAAACGCACCAAAATAACTAATGAGAAATTACTGCTAACAAAAGAAGTGCAACGATATTAGTAATTTTAATCATTGGGTTAACCGCAGGCCCAGCGGTATCTTTATATGGATCACCAACAGTATCTCCAGTCACAGCAGCCTTATGGGTTTCAGATCCTTTACCACCATAATTACCATCCTCAATATATTTTTTTGCATTATCCCATGCTCCGCCGCCTGCCGTCATTGAAATAGCTACAAATAAACCAGTTACAATTACACCAAGAAGCATCGCACCAACTGATGAAAGCGCTGCTTCTAATCCGCCAATTGAATAAATAACAAAATATAATACTATTGGTGATAAGACCGGTAAAAGTGACGGAATAATCATTTCTTTAATTGCTGCTTTTGTCAATAAGTCAACCAATCTTCCATAATCTGGTTTTCTTTTACCTTTCATTATCCCAGGTATTTTTTTAAATTGTCTTCTAACCTCAATAACAACAGCACCACCTGCTCTACCAACAGCTTGCATTCCCATAGATCCAAATAAATAAGGTAACATTCCACCTACAAGAAGACCAATTACAACAAAAGGATTAGATAAATCAAAACTAACATTTATACCTTCAAGGGGTGAACCAGAAACATTAGAAAAGAATTTTATATCTTCAGTATATGCCGCAAACAAGACTAAAGCACCAAGACCAGCGGAACCTATTGCGTAACCTTTTGTGACTGCCTTTGTGGTATTACCAACTGCATCTAAAGCGTCAGTAGTTTTTCTAACATTCTTTGGTAATTTTGACATTTCTGCAATACCTCCAGCATTGTCAGTTACTGGTCCATATGCATCCAATGCAACAACCATGCCGGTCAAGGCCAACATTGCTGTAACAGCAATTGCTATACCAAACAAACCAGCAAATTCATTTGTTACAATAATGCCTGCAACAATTATCAAAGCGGGCAGAGCTGTAGCTTCCATAGAAACAGCAAGTCCTTGGATCACATTAGTTCCATGTCCAGTTGTTGACGATTTTGCTACGCTTCTAACTGGTCTATAATTTGTTCCTGTATAATATTCAGTAACCCAAATAATTAATCCTGTTACAATTAAACCAACTACCCCACAGTAGTACAAATCTAATCCACTGAATGTTTTGCTTCCCACTTTAAATAATTCATCTAATCCAATAATTTTTGAAGTTATTGGATAAAGTAAAACTAATGATATGATTGCAGTGACTATAAACCCTTTGTATAATGCACTCATTATATTTTTACTTTTTCCTAATTTTACAAAAAAAGTTCCAATAATTGAGGCAATTATACACCCGCCTCCAATAGCTAAGGGATAAATCATTAAATCTGTATTGTTTTGAAAAAATATTGAAGCTAAAACCATAGTTGCAACGATTGTTACAGCATATGTTTCGAATAAATCAGCAGCCATACCTGCACAATCTCCAACATTATCACCAACATTATCAGCAATTACTGCTGGATTTCTAGGATCATCTTCTGGTATTCCTGCTTCTACCTTACCAACTAAATCTGCGCCAACGTCTGCACCCTTGGTAAATATTCCTCCACCAAGTCTGGCAAAAATAGAAATCAATGATGCTCCAAATCCTAACGCGATTAAAGCATTAATTAACTCTCTACTTTCAACATTGAAAGATAATAAAATCCAGTAGTAAACAGATATTGATAAGAGTGCTAAACCAGCGACTAGCAACCCAGTTATAGCACCTGATTTGAAAGCCATTGTAAGACCTTTTTGTAAACTAGATCTCGAAGCTTCAGCAGTTCTTACGTTTGCCTCTACAGAAATTAACATTCCCACATAACCAGCAACCGCAGATAATAAAGCGCCAATAAAGTAACCTAGTCCAACAAGTAGACTAAAAAAATAACTTATTATAACTAAAACGATTAATCCAACTACAGCAATTGTTTTGTATTGTCTGTTG
>CACFLA010000034.1:0-2358 GCA_902566975.1 uncultured Pelagibacteraceae bacterium | reverse complement strand
GATATTCAATCTGATTATTACCAAATTCCCACGGAAGACAAAGAGGAACTAAAAAAGGCTGAAGAAAAAATTAGAGAGGATCTAAAAGAAGAAAGTCAGGACACAGAGGTCAAAACAAAAAATAATTCTGAAGAGGAACAAAATATAAATAGTTCAGAAATTAGTGTTAACCCTGAAAATAAAGTAACCAGTTCAGAAAATTCTGAAAGGACAAGAGAAAAACTTAAAAACAGATATGGTGTAAGAAAATATCGAATCCAAGAAGTAATTAGGCCTGGCCAAGTAATTTTAATTCAAATTAATAAAGAGGAGAGAGGTCAAAAAGGTGCGGCTCTTACTACATTTATTTCTCTTGCAGGAAAATACATTGTTCTAATGCCAAACACTGCGAAAGGTGGTGGGATTTCAAGAAAAATTATTAATCATGAGGATAGAAATCAAATTAGAAAAATGCTTGGAGAAATTGAGATTCCTAAAAGTATGGGTTTAATAGTTAGAACAGCTGGATCAAGAAAAACTAAAAAAGAAATTCAGAATGATCTTCAAAATACAATAAGTTTATGGGAGTCTATAAAAGAAAAGGCAGTTGAGTCAACTGCACCTATCTTAATACACGAGGAGGGAGATGTTATCAAAAGAGCTCTCCGAGACATTTATGATAATGATACAAAATATGTTCATGTTGAAGGTAATGATGGATATCAAAAAGCTAAATTATTTATGAAACAATTTATGCCTAGAAACGCAAAAATGGTTAAAAAATATAAAGGAAAAATTCCCCTATTTCATAGCGAAAATATTGAAAAAGATTTAAATAAGATATTTGAACCTGTCGTTAGACTAAAGTCTGGAGGTTATTTGGTAATAAATCCTACAGAAGCTTTAGTTGCTATTGATGTTAACTCTGGACAATCAACAAAAGAACTTAATATTGAGAAAACTGCACTTAATACAAATATTGAGGCTGCTGAGGAGATTGCTAGACAAATTAAAATTAGGGACTTATCAGGGCTTATCGTAATTGACTTTATAGATATGATAAATTTTCATAACAAAAGAATTGTAGAGAGAAAAATTAGGGACAAACTTAAAAGTGATAGGGCCAGAATACAGACTGGAAGAATAAGCAATTTTGGCCTGATGGAGATGACACGGCAAAGACTTAGGGAAAGTTTCATCAAATGGGAAACTATTCTTTCGTTAGAGTCTTTTGGTTTAAAAATTATAAAAAAAATTGAAATGTTAGCATTTTCAAAAAAAACAAAAATAGTTACGGCTTATGTACCGGATAAAGTTGCAACCTATCTTAATTCAGATCTTAAAAAAGAACTTTCTTTTTTTGAAAAGAAATACAAATTTAAAATAAATATTACAGCTGATAGTCAATTAATAATACCTGAATACAAGATTCATCTTCTGAATAAGAATAAAAAAATTATTGAAAAATTTGAAAATTTAAAAAATACCAATGAGTCCAAAGGAAATAATGTCCAAAAAAATAAAGTTTTTCCTTCTGAAAAAAATAAGAAAAAAAAAGATACGCTTGGAAGAATATTGTGGGTTAGAAAAAAAAGAAGAAAATCAAATTAACCCTTTTTTGGGACTACTTGCTGATCCATAATTTTGCAAAACCATTCTTCCAGCTAAAAAAGATTTTCTTCCAGCTACTACCGCGTTTTTCATGGACTCGGCCATCAGAATTGGATTTTTAGCTTTTGCAATTGCAGTATTAATTAAAACTCCGTCACAACCTAATTCCATCGCTATTGAAGCATCTGATGCTGTACCAATACCGGCATCAACAATTACTGGAACTTTAGAATTATTTTTTATTAAAGAAATATTTAATTTATTTGGTATTCCTCTGCCAGAACCTATTGGCGAGGCCAACGGCATAATTGCTGATGCTCCAACATCTTCTAATTTTTTTGCCATTATAGGATCGTCTGAACAATAAACCATGACTTGAAAACCTTCTTTAACTAAAACCTTTGTTGAGTTTAAAGTTTCAATCATATTTGGATAAAGGGTTTTTTTATCACCAAGAACTTCTAGTTTTACAAGTTTCCACCCACCCATCTCTCTTGCAAGCCTTAGTGTTCTCAAAGCATCTTTTGAATTAAAACATCCTGCAGTGTTAGGTAAATATATAATTTTTTTTGGATCCAAATAATCCATCAAAACTGGTTTTTTTTTATCTATTATATTTACCCTTCTTACTGCCACGGTAACCATATCTGCTCCAGAGGCTTTAATAGCTTTTGCGGTTTCTTTAAAATTTTTATATTTACCAGTACCCACAATCAAACGAGATCGAAGTTTATATTTACCAATTTTTAAATAATCTTTTTGCATTAC
>CACFLA010000033.1:0-2387 GCA_902566975.1 uncultured Pelagibacteraceae bacterium | reverse complement strand
AAGCTATGGATGTTGAGTCCATCTCAACAGGATCTTTAAGTTTAGATTTGGCATTAGGAATAGGCGGATTGCCTAAAGGAAGAGTTATAGAGATTTATGGCCCAGAGTCATCTGGTAAAACAACATTAGCTTTGCAAGTTGTTGCTGAAGCCCAAAAAGCTGGGGGAATTTGTGGTTTTGTAGATGCGGAGCATGCTCTAGATCCTGTGTATGCTAAGAAATTAGGTGTTAAAACTGATGACCTATTAATCTCACAACCAGATACTGGTGAACAGGCATTAGAAATTGCAGATACATTAATCAAATCTGGGTCATTATCAGTTTTAGTGGTAGATTCAGTTGCAGCACTAACTCCAAAAGCTGAATTAGAAGGTGAGATGGGTGATCATCACGTTGGCTTACAATCAAGACTGATGAGTCAAGCTCTTAGAAAACTAACTGGATCAATATCAAAATCAAACACAATGGTTATTTTTATTAACCAAATAAGAATGAAGATTGGAGTGATGTTTGGTAATCCAGAAACTACATCAGGAGGAAATGCGCTTAAATTTTATTCGTCAGTACGTATGGATATAAGAAGAATAGGCGCTATCAAAGAAAAAGATCAAATCATTGGAAATAGCACAAGAGTTAAAGTTGTTAAAAACAAAGTAGCGCCACCATTTAAAATGGTTGAATTTGATCTTATGTACGGAAAAGGTATTAGCAAATCAGGTGAATTAATTGATCTTGGTGCAAAAGCAGATATAGTAGAGAAATCTGGTGCATGGTACGCATACAAGGGAGAAAAAATTGGCCAAGGTAGAGAGAACGCTAAACTATATTTAGAAAAGAATACGAAAGTAGCAGAAGAGATTGAGACAGCTATCAGAACTAAAGCTGGATTAGTGTCAAAAAAAATTGAAGGAAATCCTTCATCTCCCAAAGAGTCTCCAAAAGAATAAAGAGAGATATACTGCGAAAGGCCTACCTCGGCCTTTCGCAAACTCTAATTAAATATTTTATTTACCAGCTGGTTTAAAACCAGATGCAATTTTTTTTGCTGTATCAGCTATTTTGTTAAGATCTGCAGCTTCTAATATAGTGAAGTTTTCTACAGTTCCACTAGATACGGCAACCATCTTTGCTGCAGCCATTTGTTCAAATGTGCCTTCACATACGGCAATAAAATCAAATGCACCTCTTAATAAAGAATAGTCAGTTAGCTTAGCACCACCAGACTCTACTAAGGCTTGTGTAGCTGCTTTCCTATTTGTTGAAGGATTACCCACAAATCCGGCTAGTCCTTTTTCTGTGTAACAACCCATTGTATAAAATTTAGTCATGAAATATTTTTGCAAATTCTCAATAATATGTCTATGGGAAAAACTATTTAATTATATTAAAGTGGCATAATTAAATATGACAAGTTTTCCACTAAAAAGTGTAAGAGAAAAATTCCAAACTTATTTTACAAAAAATAATCACCAAAAAGTTGAATCTAGCAACCTTGTACCAAATAATGATCCTACGTTAATGTTCACAAATTCTGGAATGGTTCAGTTTAAGAATGTTTTTACTGGATTAGAAAAAAGGTCATACAATAAAGCTACGACCTCGCAAAAATGCGTTAGAGCAGGGGGTAAGCACAATGATCTTGAGAATGTAGGTTATACCCCTAGACACCATACCTTCTTTGAGATGTTAGGAAATTTCTCTTTTGGAAATTACTTTAAAGAACAAGCGATTAAATACGCATGGGATTTGTTAACTAAAGATTTCAAAATTCCAAAGGATAGATTATTTACAACAGTATATTCAGAAGACGAAGATTCATTTAATCTTTGGAAAAAAATTGCAGGTCTACCAGAGAGCAAAATTATAAAAATATCAACATCAGATAACTTTTGGTCAATGGGGGATACAGGTCCTTGCGGTCCCTGCTCTGAAATATTTTATGATCATGGAGATAAACTTAAAGGTGGACCACCTGGTTCAAAAGACCAAGATGGAGATAGATTTATTGAAATTTGGAATCTTGTTTTTATGCAATTTGAACAAATTTCCAAAAACAAAAGAATCAATTTACCTAAACCCTCTGTTGATACAGGTATGGGTTTAGAGAGAATGACAGCAGTTTTACAAGGTACTCATGATAACTATGAAATTGATCACTTTAAAAAAATTATTTCAGCTTCATCAAAAATTATAAAAAGTAAAATTGATAGTAACACAATTGCAAGTCATAGAGTAATCGCTGATCATCTCAGAGCAAGTAGTTTTCTTATAGCTGAAGGAGTTTTACCTTCTAATGAGGGAAGAGGTTATGTTCTTAGAAGAATTATGAGAAGAGGCATGAGACATGCTCACACACTTGGCAGCAAACAGCCAATATTTTTTAAATT
>CACFLA010000032.1:0-2477 GCA_902566975.1 uncultured Pelagibacteraceae bacterium | reverse complement strand
CATATTTAACTCAACTAAATCGTAATCTTTTTTTGAAGAATCTGACAAAGTATATACTTCAATAGATATATTGTTTTTAAAGTAATTGTTTATTTCTTTTTTATCTGCGCATTCATGATCACCACAAATATAAATTTTTTGAGTTTTATCCCCGGTTATACTTGAACAATGAGCTAAAAAAAAAATTAAAAAAAATAAATATTTCATTTAAGTCCTAAATTTTCTTTAAAACCTTTTAAAATATTCATATTTTGAATTGCTTGACCAGCCGCACCTTTAACCAAATTATCTATTGCAGATAATATTAAAATTTTTCTTTTATCTTTTAGCTTACATATAGATATTTCACAAAAATTTGAATTAATTACATTTTCTGTACCAATATTTTTATTTAATGGTTTTACTTTAACAAAAAAGTTATTTTTATGATATTTCTTGAGCTCACTAAATATTTTAGTAATTTTAATACCAGGTTTTAAATCTAAGTAAATAGAAGTTAACATACCTCTAAAAGTAGGTATTAAATGAGGAACAAAAATATAGTTTATTTTTGACTTTGAAATTTTTTTTATTTCTTGATCAATTTCACTTGTGTGTCTGTGCTTAAAAATACCGTACGCATGTATTGAGGAAAAAATATTTTTATGTTTAAACTTCTTTTTTAAATTTTTTCCTGCACCGGAATAGCCAGATTTAGAGTCTATTATAATATTTTTATTATTAATAAGATTTTTTTTAATAAGTGGCAATAATGGTAACTGTATAGAGGTAGGATAACAACCTGCGCATGCAATAATCTTGTGTTGATTAATCTTTTTTTTTGTAAACTCACTTACTGAATAAATTGATTGATTAATTAATTTTTTTGCCTTGTGATTTTTTCCATAAAATTTTTTATATTCAAAAGTATTTGTTAATCTAAAATCGGCTGATAAATCAATAATATGAAGATTTTTATTTATCAATTTTTTTGATAATAATTGGGCTTCACCATTTGGCAAAGCACAAAAAAGTACATCAACACTGTTCCAATCTACTGACTTTAAATTTGAGATTAAAGGTAATTTCTTTGGTAATTTTTTGTTGAATAATTGAATATTTTTACCAATTTTTTTTTGAGCGCACAGATATTTAATTTTTACCATTGGATGTTTTGATAAAAATTTTATTAAATCCAAACCCACGTAACCCGTAGCACCGGCTATAGCAATTTTAATCTTTTGTTTTGACATAAATTGTTTATATCACTTTTAGTTTTAATAGTAATGAGAGAATTATCTCTTAGAGAATTGGAAACTTCTACGTGCTTTTTTATGACCGTATTTTTTTCTTTCAACTTTTCTCGAATCTCTTGTTGTAAATTTGTTTTTTTTTAAAGTTTTTTTCAAGTTCGCATCTGATTTAACAAGAGCTCTAGATATACCATGAATGATTGCGCCTGCTTGTCCAGATAAACCGCCACCTTTAACATGACATTTTACATCAAATTTATTTATTGCATTTGTTTCTTGTAGCGGCATAACTACAATTAATTGATGAACAGGTCTTTTAAAATATTGATTCATATCTTTTCCATTTACATAAATTTTACCTGAACCCTTTTTAATCCATACTCTCGCGATCGATCTTTTTCTTCTACCAGTCGCATAATTACTTTCTTTGAAATCAAGTTTTATTTTATTAGATGTATTTTTATTAATTGCTGTAGTTTCCATTATATCTTAACTAAGTTTTTTTTATTTATTTGTGAAAATTTAATTTCTATTGGATTTTGTGTTGAGTGTGGATGTACATCACCATAGTACATTTTAAGCTTGCTTAACTGTTTTTTTGCTAAAGGACCACCTGGAAGCATTCTTTTTACTGCAAATTTTAAAATATCTTGCGACTTATTTTTAGCCTTCAAATTTTGAGGCGAGGTATTTTTTATACCTCCTGGATAACCAGTGTGCTTGTAATATTTTTTATTTTCAAATTTTTTTCCCGTAAACTTAATTTTATCAATATTTGTAACAATAACAAAATCTCCATTATCCTGATTAGGATTGTACATAGCTTTATTTTTTCCCCTCAATACATTAGAGATATAAGCTGCAAGTCTCCCAACAACAATGTCTGTGGCATTTACTAAATACCAATTATTTTTTATATTTTTTTTTTTTATAAATGGTGTCATAAAACTTGGCGATAATTACTAGTTATTAATTATGATGTCAATATAAACTATGTTTTCAGAGACTTGTAATAAAAATAAATCGAGGAAATGAGTAATAGTATTGTTGAAATTTGATGCAAAGAGGCAATTAGAATATATGCACCACTCAAAAGTGTAAAAATTCCAAGTATTATCTGAACAAAAATCATTGCTAAGAGAAAATAAACTGAATTATACATATCTTTGTTCTTTTTGTAAAAAGTTAAAAAAGATATCACTAGGACATATAAAAGAATTATGTAAGCAAGTTTTCTATGTATAA
>CACFLA010000031.1:0-2618 GCA_902566975.1 uncultured Pelagibacteraceae bacterium | reverse complement strand
TAGCCTGTTGATCTTTAGAACCTTCATTTAAAATTTTAAAAATTTGTTTAATATTTACTGATTTATAAAAAGGAAAAAATAATTTTTTTAATACTTGTAAAATTTTCATAAATCTGGCTGGGGCGCTAGGATTCGAACCTAGGATGGTGGTACCAAAAACCACTGCCTTACCGCTTGGCTACGCCCCAATTCAATTTTTTGATATACCATAAAAAATGAAATTTAAATAGTTTTACCAACAACACACCAAAATTTAGGAAATTTTTTTCTAATTTTTTTTAGACCTAAATTTGCGCTTTTTTTTGTCAAAAATACACCAAAACAAGCAGATCCTGATCCGGTTACTCTTGAAAATTGACATTTTTTTAATAGTCGCAGTTCAAATAAAACTTTTTTAAGAATTGGAAATTTTGAAATGACTATTTTCTCTAAATGGTTTTCTTCTTTTGATAGTTTATACATTATTTTTTTTTTTGACCCATTCTCATAAATTGTGTTTGTTTTAAGTTTGCTAAAAAATTTACCTTTTGAATAAATTTCTTTTGTTGATGATTTTAAATAAGGATAAACAATTACAAAATAAAAATTTAGTTTACTTTTGATATTTGCAACTCTGTTTAGACTTTTTTGAAAAATCTGATTAGATCCAAAAAATAATTTTAAATCTGAGCCTATATTTTTTGAAATTAAAGACTTATTATTAATTAATTTTTTTTTCTGAATTAAATTTTTAACTAAAAAAGCAGCATTACTTGATCCACCTCCGAGACCTGAAAAAACAGGGATTTTTTTTTTTACTAATATATTGTATTTTGTATTAAGATCTACGATACCTCTCTTTCTTAGTAGAGAAAGAGTATCAGTAATTGTATTCTTTTTTAAACTTACGTTATCGCTAAATTTTCCTGTAAATTTGATTTTATCCTTTTTACTTTTATAAATTTTAATTTCATCAAATAAATTTATTAAACAAACCAAAGATTGAATATTATGAAGTCCAGTCTTATTAAATTTTTTTCCTACGTTTAAGAATAGGTTAATTTTTGCAAAAGATTTAAATTTTTTTTTTAACATTAGAGATAATTAAATTTTTTCTAATCCAAATAGTAACTTATTTTTTACTTTTTCTCTAAGCTCATCTTCTGTATCTTCTAAGGTCAAGACGTATTCCCAGTAGTACCTTGCTTGAATTTTTTTATCTATCATCCATAAACAATCTGCAAAATGATCATTCACTATTGGATCATTAGGCATCATCTGTATTGCTCTTTCTAAATAAAACTTTGCCTCTGAGAAATTTTTAAGTTTGTATTGTGCCCAACCTAAAGAGTCAGTTATGTAACCATCGTTTTTTTTTAAATTATCTGCTTTTTTTAACATTGAGAGTGCTTTTTCTGTTTTTCTATTTTGCTCTATCCAAGTATAGGCTAAATAATTTAATGTATAAGCTTGGTTAGGATCAATTTCTAAAGATAAAAGTAAATCCTTTTCTGCTAATGTCCATTCTCCATTTCTTTCATAAGCCGTTCCTCTTCTATCCAAAACTTTTGGATACATTTTGTGATCCTTATTAATTTCTGAAAGTATCTCAGAGTAAAGCGTTATAGACTCACCAAATTTATCATGACCTCTTAAAAAATTTGCATAATCAAAAGTTCTGTATAGATTTGTATCAATATTTTCATAAATATTAGTTAGGTATATTAAAGATTTTTCACTACCTTCTAAATCTTCTATTATTAAAGCAATCTCTTTACTCGAATTCCATTTATAAAAAGATCCGATTTCAAACAACTTTAGAAATATTTTTTTAGAGTCTATTTTTTTTCCTAACCTAAGCAAATTTTCAGCAAGTAAAGCATCGTATGACTTAAAATTTGAATTTAAATATTTTGAAAAATTTATATATAAGTTTGAGAGTTCAAATCTTTTTTGAACTGATAAAGCATTTGCAAAAGCATAAAATATTTCTGCTAAAATATCTTCAGGGTTTTGGCACGAAAATTTATTTTTGCTTTTATTATTTTTTTTCAAATTTTCTCTTAGTTGGTTTATTAATAAATTCCTTGGATATTTATTTGCACTCGAGTCAAGAATAGAAACTGCTTCTTTTTTTCTTTTTTTTTCTATTAAGTAATTTGCATAGAAAAAATTATATCTGTAAAACTTATCACCTTCATTTTTTATAATTTTTTCAAATTTTACATCAACATCAAGATTATCAAAATAACAATAGGCAAAAAACTCTTGAATAGATTTAAAGCTACCAAAGTTGTTTGGCATTGATTGGAGTAGTTTAATGTCTGATGCTTTGTTTGAAATCATAATTTCTGACCAATTTATTAGTGAGAGTTTAAGTGGTGCAAAAACTAATTGGTTTTCAAAATTTGGTTTTAATTCATTAAAATAAAATTTTGCTTTGATATAATTTTTATTTTTAAATTCTTTCAATCCCAAAAAAAGTAAACTTTCAAAGTTTGAAAAATTTTTACTTTCTAAATTTTTAGAGTATCTAATTGCTTCATTGAATTTTTGTAAATTTATTAATGCCTTTATGAAAGATGAAGATAATTTTTGATTATCCTTTTCAGGTTTATTAAACTTATCAAAGTATTTTT
>CACFLA010000030.1:0-2622 GCA_902566975.1 uncultured Pelagibacteraceae bacterium | reverse complement strand
GGTAATGAAATAAACTCTAAATTTGAATCATTTTTAAAAGAAAATAAAACATGGAAAAATTTCTTCAAAAAACACAAAAAAGAATTCTATGAGATTAGAGAAAGGTTAATTGAATTTAGTAAAAAAATTGAACTTCCAGTTGGTGAATTCAAATCATTAGTTAAAAGAATACAAAAAGGGGAGAGGGAGTCTAGAGTTGCTAAGAAAGAAATGGTTGAAGCTAATTTAAGATTAGTAATTTCAATTGCAAAAAAATACACAAATAGAGGATTACAATTTTTAGATCTTATTCAGGAAGGAAATATTGGATTAATGAAAGCAGTCGATAAATTTGAGTATAGAAGAGGTTATAAGTTCTCCACTTATGCTACCTGGTGGATAAGACAAGCAATTACAAGATCAATAGCGGATCAAGCGAGAACTATTAGAATTCCAGTTCACATGATCGAAACAATAAATAAAATTGTGAGAACACAAAGACAAATTTTAAGTGAGTTTGGTAGAGAGGCAACACCCGAAGAACTTGCAAAAAAATTAGCTATGCCGCTCGAAAAAGTAAGAAAAGTTTTAAAAATTTCTAAAGAACCAGTTTCTCTCGAAACACCAGTAGGTGACGAAGAGGACAGTAGTCTTGGAGATTTCATTGAAGATAAAAATGCGTTACAACCTTTAGATACCGCTATAAGATCAAACCTTTCTGAGTCAACTACAAAAATTTTAGCTTCACTTACACCACGAGAGGAAAGGGTATTGAGAATGAGATTTGGTATCGGTATGAATACGGATCATACTTTGGAAGAAGTTGGTCTTCAATTTAATGTTACAAGAGAAAGAATTAGACAAATAGAGGCTAAAGCTCTAAGAAAACTTAAACATCCAAGTAGATCTAAACAGTTAAAAAGTTTCCTAGAAAAATAAATATTAATATTGTAAAAGTTAATTTAAATAAGGGCCTGTAGCTCAGCTGGTTAGAGCAGTACACTCATAATGTTTCGATCCCCTTAACTCACTCAAAACAGTTAAATAACTTACTAATATCAAAAGGATTTAACCAGTATAATATTTTTCTTCTTTTTCCATATATATGCCAACTATATGCCAACTTTAGACATTAAAACTTTACTAAAAACAATGAAAAAAATATTAAAAATCTTTTTTTTATTTACTCTGTCTTTAATTACCTTGATAGCTGTAATCTTCCCAGATGATCCTGCGTGGGTCAAATGTTCAGATCAGAAAGATTTATATAGATACGTATATGATGGATGGAAAGTAGAAAAAATTGTAAAAGATTATAAAGGTAAATATCCACGTATATGGATGTCTAGAGATGGCAAGGTAAAAGCTTTGAATTTTGGAAGTAGATGTTATTATTTAGAAGGCGCTGAACTTAATTTTAAAAATGGTAATATTATTTTTTGAAATTAACTCAAAGCTATAGCTAAAATAATAATAGCAATAACTATAATAATAAAAGGGTTAAATCCACTTTTCTCATTTTCAACTTTTTCCTTAACCCCAATATTCTTTAATTTTTGGATTTTTTCTTCATCAGAGTGATAGTCATTTTGCTCATTAGATTCATCGTAGTCATTTAAACTGTTACTTGACTCCTCCAAACTTAATCCACCGTAGTCAGTTTCTTTAGATAGTTTTTTAGAAACACTTTTTTTTTGAATTTTTTTCGATTTTTTTTTAGAACATATGTGCTGATCGTCCGTTGCAACATCGAACGCTACCCATTGCCCATGTGGCATTTGCCTTATACTAATTCTCTCTCCACATTTATTGCATGGTCTAATCGAAGCCATTATCTAAAATTTACCTTAAAATGCTTTGAATGCAAATATATCTAATTTCAAAAAATCTCTTCTAGATATTTCTTTCTTTATATAAGGTAGATAAAATTTAAGAGTTCTTAAATAGTTTAAATATTCAAACAATCTCAAGCTTTTAACAACATTTTTAACTGTATAAGTCGCAATTATTCCAATGAGTATATTTAACAAAGGAATAGAAATAAGCTTTGTAGATAATGCGAACGCTCCTACACCCGCAAAGCCTCTTATACTTGCCCATTTATATTTTCTTAAAATATTTTTATTTTTAGTCTTATGATAAGCATTTGCTAAAACTGCTATTGATGCAATTGAAGTTAAGGGATCACCATATACAAAACTTGAAGATAAAGTCCCGCTTGCAATTTCTACAAATTCATCTTTCTCTTTTTTTCTCCAGTTATAAACTAAAGCAAGGACACTTATAGAAGAAGATAATAACTCTGAGAATTCTAAATGTTTAATATCGTTGATCCATTTAGACGGTAAATTTGAAATAGAATGAAAATAAGAAGATAAGTATGGCGTTAATTTTAAATTCACAATAATATTGTAGTAAAAAAATGAGTTTAAATCTAGGCGGTTCTGGGATTTTAAAAGTATCTCAAATTGGTGGAAAAATTGAGATACAAGCTGAAGCTGAAAAAAAAGCTTTCGATATTTCCTCAATAGCAGATGTGGAACTTCAATTAATTAAAAGCGAAGATCCCTCTGGTGCATTTGCTACCGCTGGAACTGTAATTGGAATATTTGCAGGTGATTTTACAGGTGCGATAATGGGAGG
>CACFLA010000029.1:0-2674 GCA_902566975.1 uncultured Pelagibacteraceae bacterium | reverse complement strand
TATCTTCTCACAAATTTGGTTTTAATAGGAAGTTTAGCTGAAGCTTTATAAAGAGCTTCTCTTGCAACTTCCTCTGTGACACCGTCTATCTCAAATAAAATTCGACCTGGTTTAACTCTACAAGCCCAATATTCAGGTGATCCTTTGCCTTTACCCATTCTAACCTCTGTCGGTTTTTTGGATACTGGAATGTTAGGAAATATTCTAGACCAAACTTTTCCAGTCCTTTTCATATGTCTCGTAAGTGCAACTCTTGCTGCTTCAATTTGTTTTCCTATTATTCTTTCGGGTTGAATCGCCTTCAATCCAAATTCTCCATAGTTAAGCGAACTTGCTCGTGTAGCATTTCCGTGAATTCTACCTTTGTGTGCTTTTCTAAATTTACTTCTTACTGGTTGAAGCATTCTTAGTCCTTTCCATTTTTTGCTTGTTCACATCTTTTAAGAAGATTTCACCTTTATAAATCCAAACTTTTACACCTATAATTCCATAAGTTGTTAGTGCTTCGGATTCGGCATAATCTAAATTTGCTCTTAACGTGTGTAGAGGTATGCTTCCCTCTCTTAACCATTCACTTCTAGCTATTTCATTACCTGCTAATCTACCGCTCAGCGTAACTTTAATTCCTTTTGCACCTAGTCTCATTGCTGATTGCATTGCTCTTTTCATTGCACGTCTATAAGCAATTCTTTTTACTAATTGTTGAGATATATTTTCGGCAACTAAATAAGCGTTGAGTTCGGGTTTTTTTATTTCTTTAATGTTTACCGATACTTCACTGTCAGTAATTTTCGAAATTTTCCCCTTAATTTTTTCAATATCTGAACCTTTTTTTCCAATAACAAAACCAGGCCTTGAAGTATGAATAAATATAGAACACTTTTTTCCAGATCTCTCAATTATAATTTCCGATACTCCTGAGTTTTGGATATTTTTCTTGATGAATTCTCTAATCTTGTAATCCTCAATTAAAAATTTTCCATAGTCATTTTTTCGTGCAAACCAAACAGAATCCCAACCTCTGTTTACACCTAATCTAAAACCTATCGGATTTACTTTTTGTCCCATTATTTTTTATTATCTCCTTTTTTTTCTTCTAAAATAATAGTAACTCTACTGTAAGGTTTTTTAATTGGGGCAGCTCTTCCTTTTGCTCTTGGTCTAAATCTCTTCATAACAATCGATTTACCTACAAAAGCCTCTTTTACGTAAAGGTTGTCAATGTCATACTGATAATTATTTTCAGCATTTGCGATAGCAGACTTAACAGTTTTTCTAATATCCTCTGCAACCTTTTTTCGTGTAAATTCTAAATCTCTTAAGGCTACGTCTGCTTTTTTTCCTTTAATAAACTTTAATACCAAGTTTGCTTTTCTAGCACCACTTCTCACATTTTTATTTATAGATTTAATTATATTGTTTTTTTCTGTCATTTAGTGTCCTTTTTTGGAGAATCAGGTTTTGATGCTGGTGCAGCAGCTCCTGGAGCAGCTTTTGGTGCACTTCCCGGTGCAGCTTTTGGTGCTGAACCTGAAGCAGGGGTAGATGTTCCTTCAGCTGCAGCTTTTTTATCAGCAGGAGTGTGACCAGAAAATTTTCTTGTAGGTGAAAACTCACCCAATTTATGTCCTACCATTTCCTCTGAAACAGTTATTGGAATAAAACTTTTTCCATTATGTATCAAGAAGCTATGACCAACAAACTCGGGTATTATTGTAGAGTTTCTTGACCAAGTTTTTATTGGCATTTTTTTTGTTTGATCCTTAAGCTTATCTATTTTTTTAAGCAAACTTGGATGAACAAATGGTCCTTTCCATATACCGCGTGTCATTTAATTATCTCTCCTTTTTTTTCTTCTTGAAATTATAAATTTATCACTTCTTTGTGGTCTTCTTGTTTTAAGACCTTTAGCAGATTGGCCCCATGGTGAAACAGGGTTTCTACCTCCGGCTGTTTTCCCCTCTCCTCCACCATGTGGGTGATCAACAGGATTCATAGCAACACCGCGAGTAAGTGGACGTTTACCTTTCCATCGATTTCTCCCTGCTTTACCTATTTTTATATTTTTTTGATCTGGATTGGAAACAACTCCTATTGTAGCTTTACAATCTTTTCTGACTTTTCTTGTCTCGCCGGATGACAGTTTAATTATTGCGTATTCATCATCAATACCAGATAGAGTTACGGAAGCCCCAGCAGATCTTGCTAACTTGCCTCCTGCTCCAGTATTTAACTCAACATTATGAACCTGCGTACCTGGAGGTATATCACTTAAAGGCATGCAATTTCCAATTTTTACTTCTTTTTTAAATCCAGATATAATTTTATCTCCAATATTTATATTTTGTGGACAAATAATATAATTCTTAGTTTTATCCTCGTAACTTATTAATGCTATATGAGATGATCTATTTGGATCATATTCAATCCTTTCAACTATACCTGTCATATCAATTTTATTTCTATGAAAATCTATAATTCTATATCTTTTCTTATGACCAGCTCCTTTTGCTCTAGAGGTTATTCTTCCTAAGTTATTTCTTCCTCCTGAAGAGATCTTTCCTCGTGTAAGTTTTTTAAAAGGAGAACCTTTCCAAATATTTTTTCTATCAACTAAAATTGTTGTTCTTGTTGATTTTGTGTAAGGTTTGAATGTTTTTAACGCCATAAATTT
>CACFLA010000028.1:0-2899 GCA_902566975.1 uncultured Pelagibacteraceae bacterium | reverse complement strand
CTTTTACTTTTCCATGTATTGATAATAAACATGACGTCACACTTATAGGATCACCATTAGAAAATGATCAAATTGAAAATTTAAACAAAGATAGTTTTCACAAACATCTTAATTGCAAACTTTCAGATAAAATTGTATTTTTAAATTCTAAAAATCTAAGTGAAGAAATTAAGAAAAAGTATGATGTCATTGTTTTGGGTGTTAATTCAAAGGGGATAAATTGGATTTCAAGTGAACTAAATTCCTCAAATTCAAAAACACCGTTACTTTTACTTACTAAAGGTTTATCAGTTAAAAACGACAAGCTAGAAATATTAACAAATTTATTTAAAAATCCTAATGTTTCAGCAGTAGCAGGACCTTGTTTAGCTAAAGATTTATCTAAAAGGAACAAAACAGGTGTTGTTTTCACTAATAAAAATATTTCTTCAGCTGAGGTCATTGGTAAGCTAGTGAAAACCAGTTATTATTTTATGGATTATTCTGACGATATTGTTGGAGTTGAAATGTGTGCTGCAATAAAAAATTTTTATTCAATGGTTATCGGTTCTGCAAAAGATCTAAACACAGCAGCAATATTGATGCAAAAATCTGTGATTGAGATGGGAAAATTTATTAAGCTATTTGGTGGTTCAGAGCAAACGGTTTATGGATTAGCTGGCTTAGGGGATTTATACGTCAGTATCGCAGGTGGAAGGAACCGTAAAATGGGACAACACTTAGGTGAGGGACATTCATATTCTGAGGCAAAGAAAAAGTTTATGCCAAACGATACAGTTGAAGGTGCTGAATTAGCATTTGAAATAGGACCAAAAATTTTAAAAGATCTATCTAAAAAAGATTTTCCTATTATGTATTCACTTGTAGAGTCTATTTGTAAGGATAAAAAATTTGTTATTAACTTTTTATAACAAGCCAATTTACATTCTAATTACTAAAATAATTGTTGATGAAATCATTAAAGCGGATTAAAGAATATGAAGTGTATCTATAAATGGTAAAAATTGGAATTAACGGTTTTGGAAGAATAGGCAGGCTGATTCTCAGGGCTTTATTAGAGAATTACAAAGATAAAATTCAAGTTGTTGGTATTAACGATCTTGGTTCCATTGATACTAATGCACATTTAATAAAGTATGATAGCACGCACGGAACTCTTCCGCATGATGTGAGTACATCAAAAGATGGTTTTAAAATTTTAAATCAAAATATAAAAGTTTTTGCTGAAAGGGATCCAGCGAATTTACCTTGGGGTAAAGTTGGTGCTGATATTGTTTTAGAATGTACAGGCTTATTTTTGAATAAAGAAACTGCAGGAAAACATTTAAAAGCTGGAGCAAAAAAAGTTATTATATCAGCTCCTGGGAAAGATGTAGATTTTACAATTGTGCAAGGAGTAAATAGTAAAGATTTAAAAAAAGAGCACAACGTTATTTCCAATGGATCTTGCACAACAAATTGTTTAGCACCTGTTGCAATGGTTTTGGAAAATAGTTTTGGTATTGAATATGGATATATGACTACTATTCATAGTTATACAGGAGACCAAAAATTATTAGATACTCTTCATAAAGATTTAAGAAGAGCAAGATCTACTGAGGGAGCAATGATACCTACCTCAACAGGAGCTGCAAAAGCAATGAGTTTAGTTTTGCCTAGTCTTAAAGGGAAACTTGATGGCACGGCCATAAGAGTTCCAACACCAAATGTTTCTTTAATTGATTTTACATTAGTTACAAAAAAAGATGTTACTGCTGATAGTATAAATGATGCCATGACAAAAGCTGCTAATGGTGAGTTAAAAGGTATTCTTGGAATTAATAAACAGCCACTAGTTTCAAAAGATTTTAATCATGATGCACACAGTTCAATATTTGACGTTACACAGACTCAAGTTGTCAAAAATAAATTTAGTAGAGTACTATCTTGGTATGATAATGAATGGGGTTTTTCAAATCGTATGTGTGATACATCAATACAAATATCAAAACTTATTTAATAAATGGAAGTAGTAACAAAAATTGCACCTATAGCGCTTGCATTAATAATGTTGGCTCTAGGATTAGGTTTAACCGGTCAAGATTTTTTAAGAGTTGTAAAGCAACCAAAAGATTTTTTAGTTGGATTAATTTGTCAATTAATACTACTACCAATTATTGCTTTTCTATTACTTAAAATTTTTAATTTACCTTTGGAGATTGCTCTTGGTGTAATGATTATTGCTGCTGCTCCTGGTGGTGTAACATCTAATGTACTTACAAAATTTGCTAATGGAGACGTGGCTCTTTCAATTTCCTTAACAGCAATTATAAGTTTAATCAGCATTATTTCGGTTCCATTTATTGTATTTAAATCTGCAGAATTGTTAGAAGTTGCAGAAATTTCAAAAGAAATTTCTATGATAGGAATATCTATGAAAATGTTTTTGGTTGTAACTCTTCCTGTACTTATTGGTATGTTAATAAGAAAATTCGCAACAAACTTTGTTATATCTAAATCTCAATTGATTGAGAGAATTTCAGTTCTTTTATTTGTAATTGTTTTTGCTGCTATATGGGTTGAAGAGTGGGAGAATATAATGGGTTATATTAAACAAGCAGGATTAATAACTTTAGTTTTAAATATTATCATGATGTTTATCGGATATTATGTTGCAAAGTTTCTTGCCAGTGGTGTTTCACAAAGAAAATCTATTTCACTTGAGTGCGGACTTCAAAACGGAACTTTAGCTGTATTCGTAGCAAGTCAGCTCTTTAGCGATATAGAATATTTAATACCAACAGCTACTTACGCGATAGTGATGTTTATAACTTCTATATTTTACGTTTTTATTGTTAGAAAAATTAATTAAATTTTAAATCTAAATACAGAGCTGCGGACCAAGAAAAGCTATTTGCTC
>CACFLA010000027.1:0-3160 GCA_902566975.1 uncultured Pelagibacteraceae bacterium | reverse complement strand
AATTGCATCTACATTTCCACCAGTATTTAATCCAAATTTTGTGCCTCTATCATATAATAAATTAAACTCAACATACCTTTTTCTTTTTAGATACTGATCATTTTTATGTTTTTTATTCCATTTTTTTGAGATTTTATTATTTATAATATCTTTAGAGGTTATAAGAAAACATAGTCCCAATTCTCTTATAAATTTAAAATTTTTATCCCAGTCGTTATACAAATAATCAAAAAAAATTCCTCCGATACCTCTTGGTTCCTCTCTATGCTTTATAAAGAAATATTTATCACACCACTTTTTATAATTGATATAATTTTTTTTATTTTTAACACATAAGTTCTTCAAATTTCTGTGCACAAATATTTTTTCTTTATTATCTTTAAAACTTGGTGTTACGTCCATGCCTCCACCAAACCAACTTCTAGAAGTAGTAATAAATCTTGAATTAAAATGTACTGCAGGAATTTTAGGATTTTTCATATGAGCGACAACCGAAATCCCTGATGCCCAGTAATTAGGGTTTTTACTTGCACCAGGTATTTTTGATCTAAAATTTTTGGGAAATTTTCCCTGAACTTTTGAATAGTTTACACCAACTTGATCAAATACTTGTCCGTTTTTAAGTATAAAGTATTGTCCACCACCTTCATTAACATCTTTTTTACTCCAAGTATTTTTTTTAAATTTTTTTGAAACTTTCCTTTTTCTTTTTGACTCCTCTTTTTCGATCCTTTCAAATTCATCGCAAATAATTGATTGGAGATACAAAAACCACTCCGAGGATAGTTTTTTTTGAATTTCTAAATTTAACTCCATAAAAAATAATTTTCTTGTTTATAATCTAAAAAAACTCAGATTTTTAAGTATCTTTTTGTGTCATTATGACCCTACCAAATTCTTTTAATACACCTTATTTAATAGTATTAAATGATATTATAAATCTATGGATAAACCAGAAAAAAAAGGCAACAGAAGAGATTTTATTTTTACGGCTAGCTATACAGTTGGAGCTATTGGTATTGGGGCAACTATTTGGCCCTTAATTGATCAGATGAATCCGGACAGTTCAGTGAAAGCATTGGCGTCAACTGAAGTTGATATAAGCCAAATTGAACCTGGAAAATCAGTCACAGTTTTATGGAGAGGAAAACCTGTTTTTATAAAAAGAAGAACACAGGAAGAAATTGCAGAAGCTCAATCGGTAAGCCTGGACGATCTACCTCATCCCGAAAAAGATCAGGATAGAGTAAAGAATCCTGAGTGGTTAGTAATGCTTGGAATATGTACTCACCTTGGATGTGTGCCTTTATCAGACAAAGGTGAATACAATGGTTGGTTTTGTCCGTGTCACGGATCTCATTACGATACCTCTGGAAGGATAAGAAAAGGGCCAGCTCCAACTAATATGGAAATTCCTAAATATGCTTTCATTAATGATAATACAATTAAGATTGGATAAAAAATGAGTGAAAATTACGTACCAAGTTCTAAATTCGGCAAATGGTTTAACGACAGGCTTCCGTTATTAACTTTAAGCAAACACTTGACGGATTATCCAACACCCAAAAATTTAAATTACTGGTGGACTTTTGGTGGAATTTTAACTTTTTGTTTAATTTCTCAAATTATAACGGGAATAGTTTTAGGTATGCACTATGTTGCACATGCGGACATGGCGTTTAGTAGTATCGAACATATAATGAGAGATGTTAATTATGGATGGTTGATAAGATATATCCATAGCAACGGAGCATCTATGTTTTTTTTAGCTGTATATATTCACATTTTTAGATCTCTTTTTTATGGTTCATACAGATCGCCAAGAGAAATAATTTGGATACTTGGAATGTTGATTTATCTTTTGATGATGGCAACAGCATTTATGGGATATGTTTTACCTTGGGGTCAAATGAGTTTTTGGGGAGCAACGGTAATTACCAATTTATTTAGTGCAATCCCTTTTGTTGGTGAGAGTATTGTAACCTGGTTATGGGGCGGCTACTCAGTTGATAATCCAACTTTAACTAGATTTTTCAGCTTACATTATCTTTTTCCATTTTTAATTTTAGGTTTAGTTGTTCTCCATATCTGGGCTTTACATGTGCCAGGTAATAACAACCCGATTGGAATAGACATTAAAAAGCCATCAAAGGATACTGTTCCATTCCATCCTTATATTACAATCAAAGACTTATTTGCTCTTTTAATATTTATGATTATTTTTTCTGGTTTCATATTTTTTGCTCCAAATATTCTTGGACACAGTGACAACTACATAGAAGCAAACCCATTAGTAACACCAAAACATATTGTTCCAGAATGGTATCTGTTACCTTTTTATGCGATCTTAAGAGCTGTTCCAGATAAACTTGGTGGAGTGGTCTTGATGTTAGGGTCTATTTTTATTTTAATGGCTCTTCCTTGGCTAGATAGTAGCAAGGTAAGATCAACTGTTTTTAGACCGCTATATAAAAAGTTTTTTTGGTTGTTGGTGATAGATGTTTTAGCTTTAGGTTATGTGGGTGCTATGCCTGCAGAAGGTTTATACCTATTAATTGCAAGAGTAGGTACGATCTATTATTTTGCGCATTTTTTAATTGTGTTACCAGTTTTAAGCAGAATAGAAAAAACTGAACCAGTGCCTTTGAGTATTTCAGAACCAGTGCTAGGCGGTATGCTTAAACCTGAAATGGCTAGAAGCGATCGAAAAGATGTGTAATTTAAAAGCACGTTTTATAATTTTATCGTTCATATTTTTTTCAATTACTTTTAATCAGGTAAAATCAGAGGAAAAAACAAAGCTTCTCGAGGTTGACTGGTCTTTTAAAGGTATAACAGGTAAATTTGACAGGTCATCATTACAAAGAGGTTATCAAGTATACACCGAAGTTTGTGCCTCTTGTCATTCAATGAGCTTAGTGAGTTATAGAAACCTAGGAGAACCTGGTGGACCAGAATTTTCAGTAGATCAGGTCAAGGCAATAGCTGCAAATTTTGAAGTAGAGGATGGACCAAATGCAGATGGCGAAATGTTCACAAGACCAGGACGACCATCAGATAAATTTGTGTCGCCATATCCAAACGTTCAAGCAGCAACCGCAGCAAATGGAGGCGCTTATCCACCAGACATGTCAGTATTAGTTAAAGCTCGTAAAGGTGG
>CACFLA010000026.1:0-3585 GCA_902566975.1 uncultured Pelagibacteraceae bacterium | reverse complement strand
TTACGTTTTTAATACTCCAAAAGATAAATTAGTTTGGGATGTTGGCCATCAATGCTACCCGCACAAATTAATTACAGGAAGACGAGACAGAATAAGAACTTTAAGAAAAGGCGGTGGGCTTTCAGGATTTACCAAAAGATCAGAAAGTGAATATGATCCATTTGGAGCAGCACATAGCTCTACATCGATATCATCAACTCTTGGTATGGCTACAGCTAAGAAGCTCTCTAATGATAAAAATAACGTTGTTGCTGTCATAGGTGATGGAGCAATGAGTGCAGGAATGGCCTATGAAGCAATGAATAATGCTGGAGCGATGAAATCAAAATTGATCGTTGTTCTTAATGACAATGATATGTCAATTGCACCACCGGTTGGTGCGATGAGCAAATATCTTGCAAGACTTTTGTCTGGAAAAATATACTTTAGTTTCCGTGAAACCATAAAATTAATACTTTCAGCTTTTTCAAGAAGATTTTCAAAAAGCGCGGGTAAAGCAGAGGATTTACTTAGAAGTGCAGTGACCGGCGGAACACTATTCAGCCAACTTGGGTTTTATTATATAGGTCCCATTGATGGACATGATGTAAACAATTTAGTTACAATTTTAGAGAACGCAAAAAATTCAAATCATCAAGGCCCAATACTAATACATGCAATTACCAAAAAGGGTAAAGGATACAAACCCGCTGAAGAGTCAGGAGATAAATATCATGGGGTATCAAAATTTGATGTTTTAACTGGTAAACAGGCAAAAGGTAAATCAGCAGGACCCTCTTATACAAAGGTTTTTGCAAATACTTTAATTAAACATGCACAGAACGATACAAAAATTGTAGCAATTACTGGCGCAATGCCATCGGGAACTGGACTAGATCTTTTTCAAAAAAAGTTTCCTGATAGGATGTTTGATGTGGGTATAGCCGAACAACACGGAGTAACTTTCGCTGCTGGATTAGCTACCGAAGGATACAAACCCTATGCTGCCATTTACTCAACTTTTTTACAAAGAGCTTATGATCAGGTTGTTCATGACGTTGCAATACAATCTTTACCAGTTAGATTTGCCATAGATAGAGCAGGCTTAGTCGGTTCAGACGGAGCAACTCATGCCGGATCATTTGATACTACATACCTCTCTACTCTGCCAAATTTTGTTGTAATGGCAGCAAGCGATGAGGCTGAATTAGTAAGAATGATAAATACATCAGTAAACATAAATGATAGGCCATCAGCCTTCAGATATCCTAGAGGAAGTGGTTTTGGTGTAGAATTACCCGATATCAATGAAACTATTGAAATTGGTAAAGGTAGAATTATTTCATCTGGAAAACATTTGGCAATTCTTAATTTTGGAGCAAGGATGAATGAATGCAAAAAAGCGGCTGAGACTTTAAATAAAAAAGGAATTTTTGTGACAATTTTTGACGCAAGATTTGCAAAGCCTTTAGATGAAAAACTAATTCTTGAATTAGCTTCAAACCATGAAGCTGTTTTGACGATTGAAGAAGGTTCTATAGGTGGTTTTGGATCTCATGTTTCAAATCTTTTATCTGAAAGAGGATTTTTTGACAGTGGATTAAAATTTAGATCTATGATCTTACCTGATAAATTTTTGGATCAAGATACACCTGATAACATGTATAAAACTGCAGGATTAGACGGTAATAGTATTGTTGAAAAAATTGAAAATATTTTAAATTCTAACGTGGTTATTGCAAAAAATAAAAACTTATCTTAACCACACTGGGCTCTATTCATTAAAAAGTGGTCTAGTAATACACACGAAAGCATAGCCTCACCAATTGGAACTGCTCTTATACCAACACAAGGATCATGGCGGCCTCTCACAGATATTTTTGTATTTTTCCCTTTCTTATCAATTGTTTCTCTACTGTTAATTATTGATGAAGTTGGTTTTACTGCAAATGAAGCAATAATTTCTTGTCCTGAAGAAATACCACCAAGTATTCCTCCGGCATTATTACTTTTAAACTTAGCCTTTCCAGATTTAGATCTCATTTCATCAGAATTTTCCTCTCCTGATAAATATGCAGCACCCATTCCCGCACCTATATTTACACCCTTAACAGCATTAATACTCATCAAAGCTCCAGCTATGTCAGTATCAAGTTTAGAGTAAATTGGTGCCCCAAGTCCTGCAGGAATACCATTAGCCCTGAGTTCAATTACTGCACCACATGATGATCCAGATTTCCTTACTGCCATTAAATATTTTTCCCAGAGTTTAACAGACTTTCTGTCTGGGCAAAAAAATGGATTTTTTCTTATTTCTTTATTATTCCAATTTTTCCTATCACATCCCATTAATCCCAACTGTACAACAGCACCATAAAGACTAAATTTTTTACCTAATAAATTTTTTAATACTATTTTTGCTATAGCACCAGCAGCAACTCTCGAAGCTGTTTCTCTTGCTGATTGTCTTCCACCTCCTCGAAAATCTCTTATTCCATATTTTTTAAAATATGTGAAATCAGCATGACCTGGTCTAAATTTATTTTTTATTGACTCATAGTCCCTCGATCTTTTGTCCTCATTTCTTATCAATATTGAAATTGGAGTACCTGTTGATTTTCCCTCAAATACTCCAGATAAAATTTCTATCTTATCGGACTCTTTTCTTTGGGAGACAAATTTTGTGTTTCCAGGTCTTCTCCTGTCCATGTCTGCCTGTATTTCTTTATCTGAAATAGCTATATTTGGAGGACATCCATCTATAATACAGCCTATAGCGGGACCATGTGACTCACCCCATGTCGTAAATCTAAATATTTTTCCAAAAGTATTAAAAGACATCGATAATTAATGTATAAATTATTTTATAATAATTATGAATCAAAAAAATGGCCAAAATTCGTTAGGACTGGATAATTGTTTTGGAGACGAGGCAAATCCTATTAATTTGTTTAAAAATTGGTTCTCAGTAGCTGAAAAAAGTGAAATTAATGATCCAAATGCATTATCGCTTGCAACTTCAACATCTGATGGAATTCCAAGCGTGAGAATGGTTTTATTAAAAGGATACAGTGAGGATGGTTTTATTTTCTATACCAATTTTAACAGTAAAAAAGGAAATGATCTCAAAAAAAATCCAAATGCTTCTATGTGTTTTCACTGGAAAAGTCTTAGAAGACAAATAAGAATTTCAGGCAAAGTTAATATTGTTAGTGATGAAGTTGCTGACAAATATTACAATTCAAGAGCTTATAGAAGTAGAATAGGTGCTTGGGCATCATCACAGTCTAGTGTAATGAAAAAAAGAGAGGAATTAATTCAAAGGTTTGAAGAATTTAAAAAAAAATATCCTGATGAAAATAAAGTACCTAGACCTCCCCACTGGTCAGGTTGGAATTTAAAGCCAGAACGAATTGAGTTTTGGCTGGAAATTAAAAATAGGATTCACGAAAGATTAAATTATAGAAAAGAAAATAACAATTGGGTTAAGGAAATACTTTATCCTTAAAAAGATCTATTCAAGCTAAAACTAGTTAGGTTTTGTAAAACATCTTTTTCTTGTGAGTCATCAAAAATTCCTAGAGCATCATAAGAAACATTAACAAA
>CACFLA010000025.1:0-3692 GCA_902566975.1 uncultured Pelagibacteraceae bacterium | reverse complement strand
ATATGAAAGAGGAAAGTCAATGCAAGAGGCGGTACCTGAGGGAAAAGGGGCAATGCTTGCAGTTTTAGGACTTAAGATGAATGAAATAGAGGATTATATTAAGCAAATTAAAAACAAGGGAATTTGTGAAATTGCTAATGATAACTCAGACAGTCAAATTATTTTAAGCGGGGAGAAAAAAATTATTGAGGAAATAAGTAATATTCTTAAAAATAATAAAAAAAAATCAATATTATTACCTGTCAGTGCTCCATTTCATTGTTCTTTAATGAAAAGTGCTGCTGAAAAAATGAGAGATAAAATACTTAAAACTGATTTTAAAAATCCTCCAAAAGAAGTAATCAGTAACGTTACTGCTAAACCCGTGAGTGATAGTGAAGGTATTAAAAAATTATTAATAGATCAAATTACCTCTAAAGTAAGATGGAGAGAAAGTCTTTTATATATGGTTAAAAATGAAATAAACGAATTTATTGAAATTGGTCCTGGTAAAGTATTATCTGGCTTGACCAAAAGAATTAGTGGAAATATTAAGGTTAAAAGTATAAATACAATTGAAGATATCAAAAGTCTTAAATGATTAATTTTAAAAATAAAAAAATCTTGATAACTGGGGCTACTGGCGGAATAGGTGGAGCACTAGTTAAAAAGTTTATTTCTCTTGGTGGATCTGTTTTTGGTACAGGTACAAAATCTGAAAAACTCGATATTTTAAAAAAAAATAACCCTAATGTTAAAGTACATAAATTTAATCTTTCAGAACATGATAAAATAGAAAACTTTATCACCAAAGTTATTTCTGACCTAGGTGGATTAGATATTTTAATAAATAATGCTGGAGTAAACGTCGATAATTTATCTTTAAGGATGAAAGATGATGAATGGAAAAAAGTTATTGATATTAATTTAACATCTACATTTCTTTTATCCAAATATTCAATTAAGAATATGTTGAAAAATAAATTTGGTAGAGTAGTCAATATCACTTCTATAGTAGGACACACAGGAAATCTTGGACAATCAAATTATTCAGCTTCTAAGTCAGGAATTATAGGTATGTCAAAAAGTTTGGCAATTGAATATGCAAAAAAAAATATTACTATAAATTGTGTATCCCCTGGATTTATAGTTTCTGATATGACAGAGGCTATAGCTGAAAAAGTGAAAACAAATTTAATTTCAAGAATACCCATGGCAAAACTTGGTACAGCAGATGATGTATCAAATTGTGTAGCCTTTTTGTCATCTGATTTGGCCTCATATGTTACTGGGGAAACAATACATGTTAATGGCGGAATGTATATGTCTTGACAAAAAATAAGAAAAAACTTAATAACGAATTAATTTAATATTCAAAAAGGAATTAAAAAATGACAAAAGATGTAGGAGCAACAGTTAAAAAGATCGTAGCAGATCATTTAGGTGTCGATGAAGCAAAAGTTACAGATGAAGCAAGTTTCATAGATGATTTAGGTGCAGATAGTTTAGATACAGTAGAACTAGTTATGGCTTTTGAAGAAGAGTTTGGGTCTGAAATTTCTGACAGCGAGGCAGAAAAAATTTTAACAGTTGGAGATGCTATAAAGTTTATTGAAAGTCACTCTAATTAAGATAATTTTTTCTTTCATTAAATGACCAAATCAACAAAGCCTTTGATGCTTGTGCTATCATCACCTTCCGGGGCAGGAAAAACGACTCTTTCAAAAAAAATTCAACAATCAGATAATTCTTTTGAAATTTCGGTATCACACACAACGAGAAATCCAAGACCAAATGAAGTAGATGGTGTTGATTATCATTTTGTAACCAAAGATAATTTTTTAAAATTATTAGATGATGGATTGTTTTATGAGCATGCCAAGATTTTTGGCAACTTCTATGGTACTTCAAAATCATCAATCAAAAAAATTACTGATAATAAACACAACGTTTTGTTTGATATTGATTGGCAAGGTAGTGAGCAACTAAGCAAATTCAAAGAGCTTAATTTAGTAAAAGTATTTATACTTCCTCCAAGCAAAGAAGAATTAGAAAAAAGACTTATAGCAAGAAATCAAGATAACAAAGAAGCAATAAAAAGAAGAATGCTTGCATACTCAAAAGATATTGCTCATAAAAAAGATTATGATTATGTATTGATTAATGACAATGTTGAAAACTGTTTTAATGAACTTAAAAAAATTATTTCAAAGCACCTTAAAAATAATTAAAATTTACTTATTATTAATTTCTTCATATTTCTCAGTTATTTTATAAAAATTTTCACAAGACAACTCAGACGGCCTTTTGTTTAGGTTTATATTCAACGACTTAGCAACCTCTTTATAGTTTTTAAAAATTTTAGAAAATGGCTTATTAATTTTTTTTCTTTTTCCCGAAAAAAATATTTGAGTTATTTTTTCGAGATTTTCAATATTTTTAATATTATATTTGACTTTTGTTTTTGGTTTAAATGCTATTACTTTTGAATCAATTTTGGGAGATGGAAAAAAACAATTTTTTGATACTTTAAAATCTTGAATAACATCTAGCTTTAAATTAGTTAATATTGTTATCCTACTATAACTTTTATTATTAGGTTTAGCTAAAATTCTGTCTGCAACTTCTTTTTGAAACATAAAAACTACCTTTTCTATTTGTGGGTGTAGTTTTTCAAATTTAATTAATTTTGCTAAAATTTGTGTTGAAATATTATATGGCAAATTACCGAAAACTATTTCACTTCTAAAATTAGAATTTAAATGAAATTTTAGAATATCTTCATTGTAAATTTTGTAGTTTTTAAAAGTATTGAATTTTAAATTTAGAATTTTACAAAGGCGTTTATCTTTTTCTATTAGCAGAAGTTCTTTTGGCTTTTTATCCAAGAGATGCCTAGTTAAATTACCTGTACCTGGTCCTATCTCTAAAATATTTTTGTTTGTAATATTTGTTAAACTCAAAATTTTATTAATAATATTTTTATCAATTAATAAGTTTTGTCCTAGAGATTTTTTAAGCTTTAACATTAACTTTATTAAAAAATTTAATAGATTCTATTAAGCTTTCAGGATTAGCTTTATTTTTTTTTATAATATCTTCACCAGTTCCATGATCAGGGGAAATTCTTATGTAAGGTAAACCTAAGGTTATATTTATAGCATTGAATTTAAATATTGTTTTAAAAGGTGATAAAACTTGGTCATGGTACATTCCAACTATAATATTAAACTTTTTCTTTTTAAAATCTGTGAACGCTGTATCACCTGAAAGTGGACCACTAACTTTTATTCTCAGTTTTTTCAGCTTTTTTAATGCAGGGATTACAATCGTTTTTTCTTCTGATTTGTTTCTTAATTCAAAATTATGTGGATTTAATCCCAATAATCCGATTTTAGGTTTAACATTAAATATTTTTTTATAAGATTTATCAATAGTTACTAATTTTTTAATAATTAGTTTTTTATTTAAAACTCTGGATATGTTTTTAATTCGTATATGAGTAGTAATTGGAGATACAGCTAGTTTTTTGTTATAGATCAACATAGCCTCTTTACCTAAAATTTTTTCTTTTTTGGCTAAAAATTCAGTAATCCCAATTGTTTTATTACCGAAAGTTTCCAATTTATTTATTGGACAATTAATAAAGCCTTTAATTTTTTTATTTTTTGCTAAATCTATTGCAATGTTAAAAGCTTTAATTAAGTAATTTC
>CACFLA010000024.1:0-3843 GCA_902566975.1 uncultured Pelagibacteraceae bacterium | reverse complement strand
AGTTAGAAAGTACGGTTTTAAAGAAAATTTATTCTCATTTTTGATTTATGGAAAAATATTAATGCTTGTTTTAACAGGAGTTTTTGCTTTATTTATTTTTAAGCCAGTCTCTCTAGACCACTTAATGTTAAATGGGGCTGCAGGTTTAATGAGGGGAATTGCAACAATTTTTGTAGTAAATGCAGCAAGACATTTACCCGGAGCTATTTTTGGCTCAATTCTTTATGTACAAATATTTGGTGGGGTTTTAGTGGGTTATTTTGTTTTCTCTGAAATTCCAACACTAAATAATTATATCGGAAATATAATAATAATAGGCGCAGGTTTATATATTGTGTTTAGAGAAATGCAGCTTAAGAAAAATATTGTTACTTCAACAGCTAGACACCCGACTATCCCTATTAAAAAAGATTAAAGTTTCTTTTTAAAATTTTCTAGAATTTCTTCACTAACATTTACTGAATTTTCAGGCCCAGGAAACTTCCCCTCTAAACTATCTTTAATAAATGCTTTTAAGGCTTTAACTCTTTCGATTTCAATTTCATCTTTCATCTTTTTTAAATTTGTATAGGCTTTTGCATGTCTAGGGGACTTTTCTTGTTCACCACAGATATCATTCATGAAGAGATACATAACATCAGCTTTTTTTCCAGATCCAAGAGATACAGTAACAATACTTGTCCTTTTTGATATTTCCCCCATAATATTTTCAGGAATAACTTCACATTCGGCTGAAAAGGCCCCAGCATCTTCTAAACGTTTAAATTTTTTATATAATTCGTATGCTTCATCAGCAGTTTTACCTACAGCTCTTAATCCACCAATCCATGTTGATTTTCTAGGAACTAAACCTAAATGACCCATAACTGGAACATCTTCTTTTGCAAGCATAGTAACAACATCCATACTTCTAGCAGTCATAACCGCATCAGCACCATTCTCTAAAGCTTTAAAGGCACCACGTAACACATCTTCGGCTGTAGGATAATTATGTAGTTCAAGTGCTGCTGTATAAAAAAGAGATTTAGATCCTTCCCGAACCTTCTTAACATTTGAAGCACTTCCTATTATCATGTCAAAACCAGCTTCTTCAGCTGCTTTTGCCTCTAATGAATTATTTGCAGTTACTTGTGTAAGAATTTTTTTTCCTTTAGCTTTTATAATATCACCTACAGTGACAGTTCTTTTTGCAGGATTAGCCGCCCAAGTATAAATATTCTTCATATTTAAATATTTTTAACTATATCTTCTGTCATTTTTTTAGCGTCAGCAAATAACATCATAGTATTTTCACGGTAGAAGAGTTCATTGTCAACACCTGCATACCCTGGAGACAAACTTCTTTTAACAAATAAAACAGACTTACATTTTTCAACATCTAACACTGGCATTCCAAAAATTGGGCTCTGCGGATCTGTTTTTGCGACAGGGTTAGTAACATCATTAGCACCAATGACAAAAGCAACATCTGTATTTGCAAAATCATTGTTAATATCATCTAATTCGAATACTTCATCATATGGCACGTTTGCTTCTGCTAATAAAACATTCATGTGTCCAGGCATTCTTCCAGCTACAGGGTGAACAGCATAAGAAACTTTAATATCATTTTTCTTTAAAGTATCTACCATCTCCCTTAATGCATGTTGAGCCTGTGCAACTGCCATACCATAACCTGGAACAATAATTACTGAAGAAGCATTTTTTAAAAGAAATGCTGCGTCTTCTGCATTACCGCTCTTAACTGGCTTTTGATCTTTTTTCTTATCTTTGCTAACACTAGCGTCTCCCCCAAATCCACCGAGAATCACACTAAAGAATGATCTATTCATTCCTTTACACATTATATATGAAAGAATTGCACCAGATGATCCTACAAGTGCTCCAGTTATTATTAATGCTGTATTTTCTAATGTAAAACCAATACCAGCTGCTGCCCAACCTGAATAAGAATTCAACATTGAAATTACTACAGGCATGTCTGCTCCTCCGATTGGAATAATTAAAAGAACACCAATTAAAAAAGATATTGCAATCATGCTCCAAAAGAAGCTTTCTGACTGTGAACTACATAAAAAATAAATTAGTACAAAAATTGATATTCCAATTAATAAATTAACAATATGTTGGCCAGGAAAAGTAATAGGCGATCCTGACATAATCCCTCTAAGTTTTAAAAAAGCTATTATTGAACCAGAAAAAGTAATTGCACCCACAGCTGCACCAATTGACATCTCAATTAAGCTAGCCAGTTTTATATCGCCTGGTACACCGAGGTTAAAAGCTTCTGGGTTTTTAAATGCAGATATAGCTACAAAAACTGCAGCTAAACCAACAAGACTATGAAAGCCAGCTACTAGTTCTGGCATAGCAGTCATTGGAATTTTAAAAGCAATGAAAGCTCCAATTGCTCCACCAACAAGTAGAAATATAAACACATAAATTGTTGAAGTAGAAAAGTTACCAACTGTTAGAAAAGTAACAGTTATAGCAATTATCATTCCTAAAATTCCAAAAAGATTACCTTGTCTAGATGTTTCAGGTGAAGATAAACCTCTAAGCGCAAGAATAAAAAGTATTCCAGAAACTAAATAAAATATTGCTGATAAATTTGCTGAAATCATTATTTATTTTTCTTCTTTTTCTTGTACATTTGAAGCATTCGTTGGGTAACTAAAAATCCCCCAAAAATATTTACCGCAGCCAAGACAATAGCTAAAAATCCAAATATACTTGATATTTCAAAAATATTTTCTGATGAGCCTGCTAAAGCAGCAATAATTGCACCAACAATAATTACTGATGAAATTGCATTAGTTACAGACATTAGTGGAGTATGAAGTGAGGGAGTAACACTCCAAACAACGTAATAACCTACAAAAATTGCTAAAATAAAAATACTAAATCTAAATATAAACGGATCAATTTCCATAATAATTTTACTCCTTTAACAAAGTGTTTTTAATAATTTCATCTTCAAGATTAATAACAAATTGTTTTTTCTCTCTACTATAAAGATTTCTAACAAAACTGAATAAATTTTTTGCATATAAATTTGACGCTGTTAAAGGTAATTTATTCATCACATTTGATATTCCAATTATTTTTTTTCCTTTTTTATTAACAATTTTATCTACTTCAGAGTAAGCTGCGTTACCACCTTGAGTAACCGCTAGGTCGAAAATAACAGATCCAGACTTCATCTTATCTATCATTTTTTCTGTTATAATTCTTGGTGCGGGTCTTCCAGGTATTAAAGCTGTACAAATAATAATATCACTTTTTGAAGCTGCATTTTCTAACATTTCAGCTTGTTTCTTTTTAAAATCTTCACTTGCTTCTTTAGCGTAACCACCTTTTGTCTCTAAATTTTCAGAACCTTCAACAGTTAAAAATTTTCCACCTAAACTCTCAACTTGCTCCTTTGCAGTTAGTCGTACATCTGTAGCAGAAACTATTGCTCCTAATCTTTTTGCAGTCGCAATTGCCTGTAATCCAGCAACCCCAGCACCAACCACTAAAACTTTAGCTGCGGGTACTGTACCTGCAGCAGTCATCATCATTGGAACTGCCTTCTGGTATTCATATATAGATTCTATAACAGCTCTATAACCTGCTAGATTAGCTTGCGAAGAAAGGACATCCATTGACTGAGCTCTTGTTATTCTAGGAAGTAAATTTAATGCAAAAATATTTAGTTTATTTTTAAGAAATTGTTTTTCTTTTTCAGGATTGTAATTTGATACAATTAAGTGCGAATTCTCTTTAATTTGTCCTAAATCTTTAGCCTCTGGAAAATTTACTTTACAAATTAAATCTAATTTAGATAAAACTTCTGAAGAA
>CACFLA010000023.1:0-4311 GCA_902566975.1 uncultured Pelagibacteraceae bacterium | reverse complement strand
AGGCTTTATCAGGGAATTGATATCGATGGTGATACAGTTGGATTAATAACCTACATGAGAACAGATGGGACCCAGATTTCTAAAGATGCTATTGATGATTTTAGAAAATTTATAAACAATACGCATGGGAGTGAATATCTTCCAGAAAATCCCAATAGTTATACTGGAAAAAAAGCTAAAAATGCTCAAGAAGCGCACGAAGCAATTAGACCTACCGACGTTTCCAAAAAGCCAAGTGATATGAAAAAATATTTAAGCACAGACCAGTCAAAATTATATGAGTTAATTTGGAATAGAGCTCTTTCTTCTCAAATGACACCTGCAGAATTCGATAGGAAAAGTATTATAATAGAGTCCTCTGATAAAAAAGTAGGATTTAAGGCTAATGGATCTACAATTAAATTTGAAGGGTTCTTAAAAGTTTATAAATTTGAAGAAAAGGATGAAGATCTGAAAAATATTTTACCTGATGTAAAAACTGGAGATAAAGTTGACATAAAAGAACTAATTGATGATCAACATTTTACAGATCCTCCTCCAAGATATTCTGAGGCTAGTTTGGTAAAAAAAATGGAAGAATTGGGAATAGGAAGACCTTCAACATATGCAAGTATAATAACAGTTTTATCTACACGGAATTATGTTGAATTATTAAATAAAAGGTTTCATCCAACTGATAGAGGAAAATTATTATCTGCTTTTCTAGAAAAATTATTCACAAAGTATGTTGATTATAATTTCACTGCAGATTTAGAAAATCAGTTAGATGAAATTACAAGTGGGAAAGTTGAGTGGATAAAGGTTTTAAATGGTTTTTGGAAAGATTTTTATTCAAACGTAGGCCAGGTCAAAGAAAAAAGAACAAGAGAAGTTTTGGACTTATTGAATGATAGTTTAGGTGATTTAGTATTTGAAAGAGATGATAATGATATTATAGACAGAAAGTGTAAAGTATGTGACAAAGGTGAACTAAGCCTTAAAAATAGCTTTAGAGGGGGCGCTTTTATTGGATGTTCTAATTATCCAGAATGTAAATTTACAAGACCTTTATCAAAATCAAAAGCATCACAACAAGTTAATTTAGCTGAACCAAAACTAATTGGTCAAAATGATTTAGGCAAAGATATATTTCTTAAAAATGGAAGATTTGGACCTTATTTACAATTTGAGATCGATGTTGATACATCAATTGAAAATAAAAAGAAGCGAAGTAAAAAGAAAAAAGAGAATGAAAATTTAAAAAATGTTTCTATACCTAAAGGTTTACCGATTGAAAATGTTGATTTAGAAAAAGCTAAATACTTATGCTCTTTACCAAAAGTTTTAGGTAAACATCCAGATCTAAACGATGACATAACAATTAATATTGGTAGATTTGGTCCATATTTAAAATGCTCTAATAAATCAGCACGAATAGAAACTGTGGATGAACTATTTACAATTGGTCTTAACAGAGCAATAACTTTAATTTCTGAAGCAAAACCAGGAAGAATGTCATCTTCAGAAATTAAAAATCTTGGAGAACATCCTGAAGATAAGAAACCAATAAGAATAATGAAAGGGCAATACGGACCTTACATAAAATATAAATCACTAAATGCCACCATCCCAGAAGACAAAGACCCTACAGAATTGACTATGGAAGAAGCATTAATATTAATTGAAAAAAGAAAAGAATACGATAAAACCAAAAAAAAGAAAAGAAAATGAAAAAATCTTTAGCCACTATTTTAATTTTGCTTTTTATTAATACTTCCTATGCAGATGTGAATGTTAATAATTGTGATAACTTAGAAAATAAATCTAAAAAATTAAGTTGTTTAACCAAATTAAAAGCAAAAGCTTTAAAAGAGAACTCAACAGAAAAAGCCAAAATCATACAAGAAAAATTATCAAACTTTCATAAATTTAATCAAAAAAATGTCGAAAAAACTGAACAGGGCGTAGCTAATACAGGAAAAAAAATTGGTATAAAAATATCAGAAACAGATAAACAAATAAGAGAAAAATCAAAAAAAACTTTAGACTTATTAAAAGAAAAAATTAAAAAAAAAGAATGAAACCTGAAGAAAATTTAAAAAAGTTTGGTGTTAATTTACCAAATGCCCCTGATCCTGTCGGAAGTTATGTTGCTTCAAAAATTGTAGGAAGTTTCATCTATATATCAGGACAGGTATCTTTCAATATTGACGGTAAATTAATTAAAGGCAAAATTGGGAAAGAACTTAGTTTAAAACAAGGTCAAGAAGCTGCAAAATTCTGCGCTTTAAATATTTTGGCGCAACTTAAAAAAAAATGTGGAAGTTTAGATAAAGTAAAAGGTTGTGTTAAACTCACAGGATATGTTAATTCTACTGACTCTTTTGTAGACCAGCCAAAAATTATCAATGGAGCATCAGATTTAATTTCAAATATATTTGGAGATGAAGGTAAACATACACGAGCAGCTGTTAGTGTAAACTCTTTACCCCTAGGTGCTGCAGTCGAAGTTGATGGAATATTTGAATTATAATTTTATCTTCCAACAGAATAATACTTTATGTTTCTTTTTTTGAATTCCTTTGGATTATACAGGTTTCTCAGATCATAAATTTTAAAATTATTTTTTTTAACTACTTTTTTAAAATCAATAGACTTATATTCATCCCATTCAGTATTTATTATAATTAAATCTGCTCCGATACAAGCTTTGTTTATTGAACTCACAAAATTCAAATTTTTCTTTTTACCAAATTCCTTTTTGGGTCCAGATGGATCGTGATAACTTACTTTTGCACCTTTCTTTAATAAATAAGGTATCAAAACAAGACTTGAGGACTCCCGCATATCATCGGTATTAGCTTTGAAAGTTACACCTAAAACAGCAATTTTTTTATTTTTAATTTTATTATTCATAATTTTTAATACTCTTTTAGTTAACAACATTTTTCGATTTTGATTTGATTTAATTACAGATTTTACAATTGAAAGATTAGATTTAAATTTTTCAGCAATAGAAACTAGACCTTTAGTATCTTTTGGAAAACAAGAGCCTCCATAGGCTGGACCTGCTCTCAAAAATCTGCTTCCAATTCGTGCATCGGAGCCCATTCCTACAGATATGTCCTCAACACTTATACCTGCTGTTTCACATAAATTTGCAATTTCATTTATAAATGTAATTTTTGTTGCCAAAAATGCATTAGATGCATATTTAATTAGTTCAGCACCTTTTCTTGATGAACAAAAAAATTTAGCACCTTTTTTTATTAGAGGTTCATATAAAAGTTCCATTTTTTTGTAAATTTTTTTGTTATTCGATCCAATAACGATTCTGTCAGGGTATTTAAAGTCTCTTATAGCTTCCCCTTCTCTTAAAAATTCAGGATTAGATACAACTTCAAATAAAGATTTTTTAACTCTTTTGCTAATTATTTTCTCTATCTGGTCTCCTGTTGTAACTGGAACTGTTGATTTTGTTACTATGATTTTATAATTTTTAATGTATTTAGATATTGATTTTGTAACGCTGTATACTTGTGAAAGATCAACTAAATTTGATCTTTTTTTTGTTGGTGTACCAACACAAATAAAAATTATTTGCGAGTCTTGTATTGCTTTTTTTAGATCATCAGTAAAAACGAGTCTTTTTGCTCTTAGGTTATTTCTTATTAAATCTTCTAAACCGGGTTCGTATATCGGTGAAATAGAATTTCTAAGTTTGTTTATTTTAGATTTATCTTTATCAACACAATAAACTTTGTTTCCAAGATCTGCAAAACAGGTACCGCTAACCAAACCAACATAGCCTGTACCTATCATACATATTTTCATATTAATTTTTATAAATATTTAGAAATTGTGAGTCCAGAATTAACAAATCCATCAAGTGTCCCACAATCTATATATTTTCCCTTGAATATATTTCCATAAAACTTTTCATTTTTTTTAACCAAAGTCTTTATTGCATCAGTAATGTGTATCTCACCACCTTTACCTTTACCTTGATTTTTTAAAACAGAAAGTATTTTCATCGGTAAAATATATCTGCCAATTATGGCATAATTTGATGGTGCCTCACTTAATTTTGGTTTTTCAATGACATCATTTATTAAAAATGAATTCTTTACTTTGTTTTTGAAACCAAGAATTCCCCATCTTGAAACTGTTTTTCTTTCTACTTTTTTAGTTGCTATAACAGATCCTTTGGTTTTATTGTGTAATAAAATCATCTCTTTTGAGCAATTTTTTTTTACAATCAAATCATCTGCCAAAAGCATTAGAAAATGTGTTCCTTTTAAATATTTTTTACATTGTAAAACTGCGTGGCCT
>CACFLA010000022.1:0-4704 GCA_902566975.1 uncultured Pelagibacteraceae bacterium | reverse complement strand
AAAAAATTTAGTTTCTCCTCAATGGTTAAGAAATATTAAAGCAAAAAAATACCCTTTTTGGAGATTGGATACTTTGTTCTCTAATAAGAAATATCAAAATTTAAAAATTATACCTAATGGGGGTTGGCATTTTACAAATATGAAAAATGCAAAAGATTTACATCATAAAATGAATAATTTTGCTCACCACCCAGAATACGAAGATACTAAATATTCTGAAGAAGATATGGCAAATTTTATCAAAAAAAAGTTAGTTTTTTACGATCATTTTTCTGACAAAAATAAAAACCGGTTTGAAAATGTTAATGAATTAGAGAAAGTTAACGAAAGTTATCTTCCTAATTATTTAGTTGAGAATTATGAGAAATATAAATCTTTAATAGATTAAATTTGGATTTTTAATGTCGACTTGTAACTTCATCTTTTTTCGATGAGGCTTGATCAATTTCTGCCCATTTAACTGGTTTTAAAGTTTTTGTTAATGCATGCTTTAGAACTTCATCAACTGTATTTACGGGGATAATATTTATACTTTTTTTAATTACTTCTGGTATTTCTACTAAATCTTTTTTATTTTCAAAAGGAATTAAAGCGGTTTTAATACCTGCTCTATGAGCTGCTAAAAGTTTTTCTTTTAACCCTCCAATTTGGAGAACATTTCCTTTTAATGTGACTTCACCAGTCATTGCAACATCTTTGCTAACTGGCACTCCAGTTATTGATGAAATGATTGAAGTTACAATTGCTATCCCTGCAGACGGCCCATCTTTAGGTGTCGCTCCTTCGGGAACATGAATGTGAAAATCTTTTTTTTCAAAAAAAGGTGGTATTATTCCGTATTCTAAAGATTTTGATCTTACATAAGATTTCGCTGCTTTAACAGACTCTTGCATAACTTCCCCTAATTTTCCTGTAATCTGCATTTTACCCTTACCAGGCATATTAACAGATTCTATTTTTAATATTTCTCCACCCACTTCTGTCCAAGCTAAACCAGTAACTACACCAATTTGATTTTCTTTTTCAATCTCGCCAAAATTAAATTTTTTGATACCTAAATATTTGCTTAAATCACCCTCAGATATTGTTTTGTTGACTTTTTCTTTTGAGTCAATTTTTTTAACCATTTTTCTTGCTATTTTAGAAATTTCTCTTTCTAAATTTCTAACACCTGACTCCCTTGTATAATCTCTGATAATTTTTTTATTTACGTTCTCAGTAATTTCCCACTCTTCTTTTTTTAACCCGTTGTCCTCACTTTGTTTAGGTATTAGAAATTTTTGAGAAATATTAATTTTTTCATCTTCGGTGTAACCAGGAAGTCTGATTATTTCCATTCTATCAAGCAATGGTGGAAGAATATTTAAAGTGTTTGCAGTGGTTACAAAAAGTACGTCGGATAAATCATAATCAACTTCTAAATAATGATCGTTAAATGTTTTGTTTTGTTCAGGGTCTAATGCTTCTAATAATGCAGAAGATGGGTCTCCTCTATAATCGCTCCCTACTTTATCAATTTCATCTAATAAAAATAATGGATTACTCGTACCAGCTTTTTTCATCATTTGAATAATTTTGCCTGGTAATGAACCAATATAAGTTCTTCTATGTCCTCTAATTTCTGCTTCATCTCTAATACCACCAAGTGAAATTCTTACAAATTTTCTTCCAGTAGCTTTAGCAATTGATTTACCAAGAGAGGTTTTACCTACACCTGGTGGGCCGACTAAACATAAAATTGGTCCCTTAAGTTTCTCAATTCTTTTTTGTACTGCTAAATATTCAATAATTCTCTCTTTAACCTTTGCTAAACCATAATGGTCTTCATCAAGAACTTTTTGTGCTGTATTTAAATCTGAAATAATTTTACTTTTATTGTTCCAAGGTAGATCAACCATCCAGTCTAAGTAATTTCTGACAACAGTTGCTTCAGCTGACATTGGACTCATGCCTTTAAGTTTTTTTAATTCAGCTAAACACTTGGTCTGAGCTTCTTTAGGCATTTTAGCTTTTGAAATAGCTTTATTTAGATTTGAGATTTCATCTTTTCCATCCTCTATTTCTCCCAGCTCCTTTTGAATTGCTTTTAGCTGCTCATTTAAATAGTATTCTCTTTGAGTTTTTTCCATTTGATTTTTAACTCTACCTCTAATTCTTTTTTCCATACTAATTACACTTGTTTCTTTTTCTATAAGCTCGTAAATTTTTTCTAATCTTTTCTTGAGATCAATGGTTTCAAGCAGAGCTTGTTTTTCAAATATTTGAATATTTAAATTTGAACAAATATTATCCGCTAGTTGATTGGCGTTTTTCAGAGATTTTAATCCTTTTGCGAAATCTGATACATCTTTTTTATTAAGCGTAGAAAGTTTTTCAAATTTTTTAATTAAGTTTGATGCAAATGTTTTGTGCTCCTCATTCTCTTTATCAGCTTCAACAATTTTAGTTTTGCAACTTAAATATTTTTTAGTGTCATCTTCAATTTCTAATATTTTCACTCTTGCTAAACCTTCAACTAAAACTTTAACCGTTCCATCAGGCAGCTTCAATAATTGGAGAACTTTGCTCAAACAACCATACGAATAAATATCTTTTTCAGTAGGGTCGTCTACTTCAGAATTTTTTTGTGTAACCAAAACTACTGATTTGTCAGATTTCATTACTTCTTCCAGGGCTTTTATAGATTTTTTTCTACCAACAAATAAAGGTACTACGATTGATGGAAATATAACTATGTCTCTTAAAGGCAATAATGGTTTTTTTGTCTCTGAACTCATACCTTTAATATGGCTACTTAATAGATTATTGCAAGGAAAAATTATGCCGCGGATGTAGATTTGTTTTTCGTGTAACTCAAAATCGGATCACTTTTGCCCTTGACAACTGACTTGTCTACTGTGACTGAGTCTACGTTTTCTAGGTCTGGTAAAGAAAACATAGTTTTAAGAAGTATGGATTCTAATATCGATCTTAAACCTCTTGCACCTGTTTTTTTACTAATAGCTTTTTTGGCAATCTCAGCTAAGGCATCTTCTCTGAATTCTAATTTTACACTTTCAAATTCAAAGAGCCTTTTATATTGTTTTGTAAGTGAATTCTTTGGTTCTTTTAAAATTTTTACTAATGACTTCTCATCTAAATCCTCTAAAGTGGTTACTATAGGCATTCTTCCAACAAATTCTGGTATTAGACCGTATTTAATTAAATCTTCAGGTTCGAGTTTCTTAATAAGATCTGATATTTTGTTTTCATCTTTGCTAACAACTTTGGCTCCAAAACCAATTGAGGTTTCTTTTCCTCTAGCCTCAATTACTTTATCTAATCCTGCAAATGCTCCCCCGCATATAAATAAAATGTTTGTTGTGTCGACTTGTAAAAACTCTTGTTGAGGATGTTTCCTTCCGCCTTGTGGTGGTACACTTGCAATTGTGCCCTCCATTATTTTTAAAAGCGCTTGCTGGACACCCTCCCCTGAAACGTCCCTTGTTATAGATGGGTTTTCGGATTTTCTACTTATTTTGTCAACTTCATCAATATAAACGATACCTCTTTGTGCTTTTTCAACATTATAATCTGCAGCTTGAAGAAGTTTTAAAATTATGTTTTCTACGTCCTCACCAACATAACCTGCTTCGGTTAATGTAGTGGCGTCTGCCATTGTAAATGGAACATCTAAAATTCTTGCTAAAGTTTGTGCAAGCAAAGTTTTTCCACAACCTGTAGGTCCTACAAGCAAAACATTTGATTTGGATAACTCTAAGTCTTTATTATTTTTAGATTCGTGGTTAAGTCTTTTGTAATGATTATGTACAGCTACTGACAAAACTTCTTTTGCATGACTTTGTCCAATAACATAGTCGTCAAGGACTTTACAAATTTCTCTTGGTGTTGGAACTCCCTCATCACCTTTAAATAAAGAGCTTTTAGTTTCCTCTTTAATAATATCCATACAAAGCTCAACACACTCGTCACAGATAAAAACTGTAGGACCAGCTATAAGCTTTTTTACCTCATGCTGACTTTTTCCGCAGAATGAGCAATAAAGAATATTTTTGTTATTTTTTTCTGACATAACGAATCGTTAAGACAATTTTAAATGCTAGATGAATCTTTATCAAGCAGTAGTTGTGCTATTTTCTATATATTGTGTATTATTTTCGTTTTTCAACAACAGAATCAATTAAACCAAAATCTTTGGCCTCATCGGCTGTCATAAATTTATCTCTCTCTAATGCTTCTGAAATTTCTTTTAGTGATTTTCCTGTATGCTTCGAATAAATTTTATTTAATCTTTCTTTCAAAGACAGTATTTCCTTTGCGTGAATTTGTATATCCGTCGCTTGGCCTTGAAAACCTGCGGAAGGTTGGTGAACCATTATTCTTGAATTAGGTAAAGAAAATCTTTTACCTTTTTCACCTGCGGCTAGTAAAAATGAACCCATAGATGATGCTTGACCAATACATAAAGTTGACACAGGGGATTTTATATATTGCATTGTATCATATATTCCTAAGCCAGAAGTTACTAAGCCTCCAGGACTATTAATGTAAAAATTAATTTCTTTTTTTGGATTTTCTGATTCTAAAAATAATAATTGAGCTGTTACCAAAGAAGCTACGCTATCATTTACTGGACCAACTAAAAAAACTATTCTCTCTTTGAGAAGTCTTGAGTAAATATCAAAAGCTCTTTCTCCTTTATTG
>CACFLA010000021.1:0-5792 GCA_902566975.1 uncultured Pelagibacteraceae bacterium | reverse complement strand
CTCCAATCGATTTTTACTTCAGGCTTTTTATCTGTTTTGAGCAACATACTTTTTACAATTGTGTATTTTTCATTTATTTTTTCTGCTGATAAAACACTTATTTTAGGATCTGAATAATCAGTCAATCTTGAAGTAAAACTTTTCAGAAAATAATTTTCAAATAAGTCTTCATACTTCTTCTTTTGATCAGGAGAAATTTCTTTTTCTTTTTTTACCCAAGGTGTAATAACCAATACCCTTAACATCCACAGTATTTATAGCAATTGCTGATAGTTTTTCAGCCTTCGTCTTTTTATTATCTTCACTATTCAATATTATTTTAGCTTCCTCAATAATTTCTGTGATAAATTTTTCAGGATCTGAACTATAAGCTGCAACTAGTGAATTCGTTGAAAAACAAATAAAAAAAATAATAAGAACAGATGAAAATATTCTTTTCATGGTCCTAAATTTATTGATTATCGATTTCTTCCCAATCGCTATCATCTTGTTTTTTATTAGAAATTGGAGAATTAGAAATTTTTTGAGCTCTGTTTTGTAAGTACAAACTTTTCACAGAAGCATAAAAGTCTATTGAATTATTTTGTAGACTATCGATGGACTCAATATTTTTTGATCTGAAATCTACTGCATCTGTCCCTTTATATATATAATAATTATGTTCCTGCAAATTATTATTACCTACAACCATATCTGTCTCAGTGTTGTGTGTGACTTGATAAACCGGATCTATAAAAACGTTACCAACCATCCCTACAGCATCTCTAGCAGTAGTGGGCCCTAAAATTGGTAAAACAAAATAGCATCCTGTATCTGCACCCCAAACTCCTAAGGTCTGACCAAAATCTTCTCTACTTCTTTTAGTTAAACCCATTTTTGTAGCTGGATCAAATACTCCCAAAATACCTACTGTAGTATTTACCGCAAATCTACCTGCGGTGTTTGCTGCACCTTTCAAGTCTCCTTGTAAAACATTATTTGAAAAACTTAACAATGATCTTAAATTTTCTATAAAGTTGCTTGAACCTTTTCTAATTGGAACTGGTAAAGTTCTATAGCCTTTTGCCACTGGTTTAAATATTGCTCTATCTAATGCCATATTAAATTTTAGTGTTCCTCTACTAAATTTTTCAAAACACTCATTAGCAGTATATTTTTCTTCCGCCATTGAGCTCGTAAAGCAAAGCGATAGAATTGTTATTGCGTAGATTAGAGTTTTTAAGGGTTTTTGAGCCATTTTTTATGCTATATATCTTTTTTATGGAAATTACCAAATTTTATTCTAAAAACTTTGATAAAAAAAAGCGAACCCGCAAAAATATAACAACAATTATACTTCATTATACAGGAATGCAATCAGAGCGAGAATCGATTAAAAGACTAACTAAAAGGAGCTCTAAAGTAAGCTGTCATTACTTAATAAATAGGCGTGGCAAAATATTTAGATTGGTAAAAGATGAAGACGTAGCTTGGCATGCTGGAAAATCGATGTGGGGAAAATACAAAGATTTAAACAAAAATTCTATCGGTATTGAACTAGTAAATAGAGGTCACAAATTTGGTTACCAAACTTTCTCCAAAATACAGATAAAAAAATTAGTCAAGCTTTGTAAATTTTTAATGAAAAAATATAATATTAAGAAAAAATTAGTATTAGGTCATTCAGACATTGCTCCACTAAGAAAAATAGACCCTGGCGAGAAATTTCCTTGGAATTATTTGTCATCAAAAGGAATTGGTATTTATCCAAAAAAAATATTTAAAAAAAGAGGAAACAATTTAATCTTAAAAAATGAGTTATTTTTTAATAATTTATATAAAATTGGCTACAGGTATCTAAATACAAAACTAAAGAAAAAAATAATTAAAAACTTTCAAAGAAGATATCGCCAAAAGAAAATAAATGGTATTTTGGACCAAGAAACCCTGAAAATAAGCGAATTTTTAGCAAAAAATTGAAAATATCTTGATTTTATTTTCATAGGCATTATACCAACACTTGCTAGGCAATTGGATTGTCGCCACTTTCATTGTAGAAATTGGAGGAAAGTCCGGGCTCCGTAAAGACGCGATGCCAGTTAACGACTGGCGAGGGTGACCTTAGGGATAGTGCCACAGAGAATAGACCGCCTTATCAAGGTAAGGGTGAAACGGTGTGGTAAGAGCACACCGGTTTTTTGGTAACAAAAAACGCACGGCAAACCCCATCGGGAGCAAGACTATAAAGAGATGACACTGCGTAAGCTAAAAACAGTCTTTAGTTAGTCATCAGGGTTAGTCGCTTGAGTTTAAGTGTGAACTTGGACCCAGATAAATGACATCTTAAATGACAGAACCCGGCTTAAAGATTGCCTAGCAAATCATCTCAAATGTTCATGTTTTGTATTCACAGTGCTAGGGTAAGTTTCAAAAGCTATTAATAAATAAGGTATTGACTAAAGTTTCATATGCCCATACTATCCCATGAATTCCCATATAAGGGGAATTAGGAGATTTTGAAAGAAAGATGAAATATGTTTTTGTCAAGTTACGAGAACAAATTAGACAAAAAGGGAAGGGTGTCAGTGCCATCTAGTTTTAGAGCTTATCTAAATTCTATGGGTTATAATGGATTTATTACATATCCTTCCTTTAATCATTCAGCATTAGATGGATGTGCACAAGATAGAATTGAAAAATTATCAGAAAGCATCGACTCTCTCGGTCCATTCGAAGACAAAAGAGATTATTTTGCAACTTCTGTTTTGTCAGAAAGTGTTAATCTGAATTTTGATAGTGAGGGAAGAGTATCTATACCTGAAAAATTATTAAAGCATGCAAAAATTAAATCCAATATAGTTTTCGTTGGATTGGGCAAAGCTTTTCAAATGTGGGATCCAAAATTATTTACAAATTTTAAATCAATAGCTAAAAAAAAATCTTATTTAAATAGATCTGCGCTTAAGTGGGACAATAAATTTAAAAAGGAGGGTGTATGACAATAAATATCGGTGGCGGGGAATTAAAAGAACTTAAACCAAGAATTTTAGTAATGGGCGTTGGTGGCGCTGGTGGAAATGCAATTAATGCAATGATTGAAGACGGTATGCGAGGTGTAGAGTTTGTAGCGGTAAATACAGACGCACAAGATCTTAAAAATAATAAAGCTGATGCAAAAATTCAAATCGGAATGAATTTAACAAAAGGACTAGGTGCAGGTGCTAAGCACGACATTGGACAAGCAGCTGCTGATGAGTCACTTAATGAGATAGTAACGTATTTACAAGGTGCTAATATGGTTTTCATAACTGCTGGTATGGGTGGGGGAACTGGAACTGGTGCATCGCACGTAATCGCAAGAGCAGCAAAAGAATTAAATATTCTTACTATTGGAGTAATAACCCTTCCTTTTTCATATGAGGGACCAAAAAGAATGAGAAGAGCTCATGATGGTTGGACTCATTTAAAAAAACATCTTGATGCATCTATAGTTGTTCCTAACCAAAATCTTTTTAAAATTGCGAATGAAGCAACTACATTTGAAAATTCTTTTTTACTATCAAATAATGTGCTTAAACAGGGTGTAAGAAGCATCACTGACTTAATGGTTCGACCAGGTTTAATCAACTTAGATTTTGCAGATGTAGAAACGGTTATGAGTTCAATGGGTAAAGCAATGATGGGTACTGGAGAAGCTGAAGGAGAAAATAGAGCTTTAGCAGCAACCGAGTCAGCTTTGAATAACCCTTTAATTGATGATTATTCGCTAAAAGGTGCTAAGGGGCTATTAGTAAATATTACTGGTGGTGATGACATTAAATTATTCGAGGTTGATCAAGCAGTAAACAAGATTAGATCCGAAGTCGATCCTGAAGCTGAATTAATATTTGGAGCCATTAAGGACGAGAGTTTAAGTGGAAAAATGAGAGTTTCGATTGTTGCAACAGCTTTAGATGGAGAAGCTCCTGAAACAAGGTCTGTAGTTAATATGGTGCATAGAATAAATAACAGAAACCATGGTTACTCCGAAAGTAATTTTGCTACAAATAGCAATAATGTTCCTGCTTCACCTAGTATAGATTCTATTCAAGGCGCAACAGCTTTAAAATTAGATGACGAAATTAAAACTGAACAAGAAACTATAAATGAGAATAAACAGGAAATAAACACCCAGACAAGTGTGGATTCTGGAATATCTCTTGATAGTGCTTCTTATTTTGAAAATAACCTTAACCAAGAACAAACTCATAAAGATGAAGTTCAAGAGGAAGTAATAATTGATGATATTTCAATTTATGAAGAAAAGCCTATTGAAAATACAGAGGTGAATTCTATTAAAGAAGAAGGTTTTCCCCAATTATTTTCCGATGAAACAAAAACTAAAACTTCATCGGAAGATAACAATAGTGAAGACATGAAAAACGAGGAAGAAGAATTCGAAATACCTGCGTTTTTACGTAAACAGAAATTTTAAGTTTTAAAGTAAGATGAAAAATTTTTCATCTCCCCAACACATATCACATTATCCTGTAATGTTGGATGAGGTTTTAAAAATATGTAATCCTATAAATGGTGGGGATTTTATAGATTGTACATTTGGATATGGAGGATTTAGTAACGCGATATTGTCATATCCAAAAACAAAAGTCATTGCACTAGACAGAGATATTCAAACAAAGAAATACGCTGAAAAAATTAAAAAAAATTATAAAGATCGTTTTTTCTTTTTATAATAAAAAATTTAGTGAATTATCAAAAAATATTACTACAAAAAAAAAATTTGATTTCATAATTTTTGATCTTGGAGTATCAAGTATGCAAATTCTCAACTTAGATAGAGGTTTTTCTTTTAATTCTAAAACAAGTATTGATATGAGAATGGGTTTAAATTCAATTTCAGCAAATGAAGTTATAAATAGTTATAGCCAACAAACTTTAAACGATATAATTAGACTTTTTGGAGACGAAAAAGAAAGTTTTAAAATATCAAAAAATATAATAAATGAGAGAAAAAAATTACCAATATTATCAAGTATCGATTTAGCTAGAATTATAAAAAAAAGTAAAAAAAAAGATTTGAATAAAAAAATAAATGTTTCAACAAAGACTTTTCAAGCTTTAAGAATTTTTGTTAATAAAGAGTTTTCTGAATTAATAAATGGTCTTATCGAAGCTACTAAATTGATAAAGTCAGGCGGAAAAATAATTGTAATTAGCTTCCATTCTCTAGAGGATAAAATTGTAAAATTTTTTTTTACAAATTATTCAAAAAATAAATCTAAAGTATCAAGGTATTTACCTGATTTATCAAAAGGGAACACTCTATTTGAAAATTATAAAAATAAAATAGTTACCCCAAGTTCAGAAGAAATTATTAAAAATAATGCATCTAGATCAGCTAAGTTAAGATACATAACAAGATGTAAAAATGATTTCTTTTATCCAAATGATTTAAAAAAAAAGTTTATAAGATATTTAGAGCTGGAGGGTCGTTATGTTTAATAAACGACTAGTTATATCTTTATCAATTTTTCTTGTTTTTATGATCTATACCTCCTCTGTAAAGCATAAAACAAGAAATTTAGAAAAAAAAAATAAATAATTTAAATAGTGAAATTGGTGTTTTAAAAAAAGAGTTGAAAGATGCTAAAACAGATTATGTGTTCCTTTCAAGCCCGGAACAACTTAAAAAATATTTAATTACTTTAAAAATTAATGATTTTTCCATTTACGATGTTTCAAGAATATTTTTCTCAACAGATCAATTTATAATTTATAACGATAAACAAACAAGATTACTTAATCTTAAATCA
>CACFLA010000020.1:0-6370 GCA_902566975.1 uncultured Pelagibacteraceae bacterium | reverse complement strand
ATAAAAGTTTAGTTTTAAAATGTATAAAAATAATCAAAAGTTCGATTAAATAAATTGAAACCTAAATCAAAAATTCTAATAATTGCAGGATCAGATTCTTCTGGGGGTGCAGGAATTCAAGCAGATATAAAAACAGTAACAGCATTAGGCGGTTACGCAATGACTGCTGTTACTGCAATTACAGCCCAAAATACTACTGCAGTTAAGTCTGTTGTTACTATTCCTCCAAAAGAAATAGAAAAACAAATTTTATTTACTTCTAAAGATATCAAACCAGATGCAATTAAAATTGGAATGCTACATTCGTCAGTTGTAATTAACTCAGTAATAAAGTCTCTTCAAAAAGTTAAAACTAAAAAAATAATTTTAGATCCAGTTATGGTTGCCAAAGGTGGTTTTAAACTCATAAATGATACTGCAATTAAAGTATTAAAAGAAAAACTTATTAAAAAGGCATATCTTATAACTCCAAATATTCCAGAAGCCGAGGTGCTAACTAAAACTAAAATTAAAAATTTAGAAGATATGATTCGGGCTGCCAATATTTTGCTTAATTCTGGTGTTAAAAATGTATTAGTAAAAGGTGGTCATGGAAAATCTAAAGTTATGGAAGATGTGCTTTTAAATAAAAAAGAAATTAAAATCTTCAGAAATAAAAAAATTAAAACTAAAAACACCCATGGAACCGGCTGCACTTTATCAAGTGCAATTGCAACTTTTTTTGCATGTGGAAAAACTATAAATAAATCTTGTGAGCTTGGAATTAAATATGTTAATCAATCTATAAGATCCAATCTTAACTATGGAAAGGGCCATGGACCAATTAATCATTTAAGCTCAATTAATATAGATAAAAAATTTAAATAATGAAAAATGTTATAGTTATAGGAACACAATGGGGAGACGAAGGTAAAGGTAAAATAGTTGATTGGCTTTCAAGTGAAGCTGATGTTGTTGTTAGATTTCAAGGTGGACATAATGCTGGTCATACTTTGGTAATTGATGGTGTAACCTATAAATTAAGATTGCTTCCCTCAGGTACAGTTAGAAAAAACAAAGTATCAATAATAGGAAACGGTGTAGTTGTTGATCCCTGGGCACTTATTGACGAGATAAAAGAGATGAAATCAAAAGGTGTTGAAATTAATGAAAATAATTTAATACTCTCTGAAGCAGCTAATCTTATACTGCCTTACCACAAAGAGATGGACGAAATAAGAGAAGACTCAGCAGGAAAAGCAAAAATCGGTACTACTAGAAGGGGCATAGGTCCAGCGTATGAGGATAAGGTTGGAAGAAGATCGATTAGGGTTATGGATTTATCATCTGAAAGTAATTTGGACTCTAGACTTGATGCTGCTTTAATCCATCATAATGCTTTACGAAAAGGTTTGAAAAAAACAGTTTTCAAAAAAGATAAATTAAAAAAAGACTTGTTGAAAATAGCTCCAGAAATTTTAAAATTTTCACAACCAGTTTGGAAAAGACTAAATGAGTTTAAATCTAAAGGAAAAAAAATATTATTTGAAGGTGCTCAAGGAATTCTTTTAGATGTTGATCATGGTACTTATCCTTTTGTGACTTCATCAAATACAGTTGCATCTGCAGCTGCTACAGGATCTGGATTTGGATCTAGTGGATCAAATTATATTTTGGGCATAACTAAAGCATACACAACACGAGTAGGTGAAGGGCCATTTCCAACCGAACAAAAAAATGAAATTGGAAACTTACTGGGAAGAAGAGGAAAAGAATTTGGGACAGTAACTAGTAGAAAAAGAAGATGTGGATGGTTTGACGGTGTATTAGTAAGACAAACCATTAAAATTTCAGGTGTAAATGGAATAGCACTTACAAAGCTGGATGTTCTAGATGAATTGGATGAAATTAAAATGTGTATTGCTTATAAATTAAATGGAAAACAATACGATTATTTACCTGCAGGAGCGGAAGACCAATTTAAAATCGAACCTATTTATGAAACATTTCCTGGCTGGAAAGAAAGCACCAAAGGTATAAGAAATATGGAAAATCTTCCAAATAAAGCAAAGAAATATATTTATGCTGTTGAAGATTTTATAGAGGCTAAAATTTCGAGTATTTCAACAAGTCCTGAAAGAGAAGATACAATCCTAGTTGAAAGCCCATTTGCTTAATTTCTTGGGAGAAGGTTCTTGGACTGCGTAGCGTTTAACATTGCTTTTTGAAGTTTTTCAAAAGCTTTAGTTTCAATCTGCCTAATTCTTTCTCTACTTATTTTATATTTTTTACTAAGCTCTTCTAGTGTTTTCGGTTCACTTGATAATTTTCTTTCTTCTAAAATTTCTCTTTCTCTATTATTAAGAATTTTAATTGATTGTTGTAACAAAGATTTTTTTTCATCCATTTCTTGTTTTTGTGAAACAAAAAGCTCTTGATCTAGATCATCACTTACTATCCAGTCTTGCCATTCACCTTTTTCGCCATCTTTAATTGGATCATTAAGAGACTTCTCTTGACCCATCATTCTCCTATTCATATTAACGACTTCTTCAGTTTTTACTCCAAGTTTTTTCGAAAATCTTATTTTTTCATTAAGCAAAAATTTTTCCAAACCATAATTGGACATTAATGTTCCAATTACGCCACCTTTTAAAATTTTTTTAGATTTCCATCTACGAGCCAACATTGCAATAATTTGATCACCATCTATTATTTTTCCTTTTTCATCACACATAATTACTCTGTCAGCATCTCCGTCAAATGCTATTCCGATTTTAGCTTTATGTTTTTTAACAGCAGTTTTTATTTTTGAGGGATATGTTGATCCACATTTGTCATTTATATTTAATCCATTTGGTTTTACCCCTATAGAAATCACTTTTGCACCAAGTTCTTTTAATAATTTAGGAGCAGCTTTATAAGAAGCACCATTTGCACAATCTAAAACAATTTTTGTACCTTTTAGATGAAAATTGCTCGGAAAATTATTTTTTAGTATTTTAGTATATTTATCATTTCCATCTTCAAGACGCTTTACTCTTCCCAATAATTTTGGGTTTGTTAACTGTTTAGTATTTTTTGCATCTATTAGTTTTTCAATCTTTTTTTCAATTTTATCAGATAGTTTCATTCCGTCAGGACCAAATAATTTTAATCCATTATCAAAGTAGGGATTGTGTGATGCAGTAATCATTATTCCCATATTTGCCTTCATAGATTTAGTTAACATAGCTAAACCATTTGTTGGTAAAGGTCCTAAAGTGTAAACATGCATTCCACCAGATACTAAACCAGAAACTAGTGCTGGTTCTAAAGTATATCCTGATAATCTAGTATCTTTTGCAATTATAGCTATTTGTTTTGATTTTTTTTGATTTTTAAAATAAGTACCCGAAGCAAGACCAAATTTAAAAAATTTTTCTCCTGTTATATTTCCTTGATTTACTCTTCCTCTGATACCGTCTGTCCCAAAATATTTATTTTTCATTAATTTTTTCGTATACCATTATTCCTTGCTTAACTTCCCTTACATTGTGCACTCTGAAAATTTGTACACCTTGGGATAACAAGTAAAGAACTGATGCTAATGTCCCGCCTGTTCTATCTTTACTATCATACTCGCCAGATATTTGATTAATGAATCTCTTTCTTGAAGTCCCAACCAAAATAGGAAAGCCAAGGCTATGAAACAAAGATATATTGGAAATTAAAGTCAAATTATGTTTCAGAGTTTTACCAAAACCAATGCCTGGATCTATTATGATTTTTTTATTATCTGTAATATTTGAAATTTCTCTTTCAAAAAAGTCATAAATATCCAGTAAAACATTTTTATATTTTGGATTCTTTTGCATTGTTTTTGGGGTTCCTTGCATATGATGTAAAACTTTTGGAATATTAAAATTTCTTAATTTAATAAGTGCAAGGGGATCATGACTAAAACCTGATACATCATTGATTAGATCTGCGCCGCAAGTCACACTTTTTATCATTATATCAGATTTTCGTGTATCAACTGATAAGCAAATTTTTTTATATTTTTTTTTGAAATTATTTAAAACATGCTTAATTCTAGCCCATTCAATTTTTGGATCTATTGTTTTTGAACCTGGTCGAGTAGACTCTCCACCAACATCAATAATATTTGCTCCAGATTTTATCATGTTAGAAATTTGTTTAAATGCTTTATTATAGCTATTAAATTTCCCTCCATCTGAAAAGCTATCAGGAGTAAGATTAAGAATGCCCATAATTGATGGGTATTGAAAATTAATATTTTTAAGAAAATCTTTTCTCTTAGATACAATTTTAATTAGATCTTCTTTAACAATTTTTCTAATTTTTTTATTAAGTTTAAAAATTTTATTAATTTTAACTAAATTAATTTTTACTCCCCTTTTTTCTCTCGAAAAAATTTCGATACTATCGAAGGCAATATTATTTTTACCGTTTAATGGAAGTGCTTTTTTTGTTTGGATTAATTTTCTTGCTTCACTTCCATGATAAAAATTACACGCCCTCGTGTAATATTTTCTCATGATAAGTTATTATAGTGCTGGTTTTGGTTTTAGACCAATAGAATCTATTGCTGAGGATGCTTTATCATCAGCTTCTTCTTCCTGTTTTTTAGAAAGTTTAGTTGGTTGAATATTTTTAAGTATAAGATCTCTAATTTCATCACCTGTTAGAGTTTCATAAACTAGTAAAGCCTTAGCTATTTTGTGAAGATCATCTATTTTTTCAGTTAAAACTGTTCTAGCTCTTTCGTATCCGGTGTCTACAATTTTTTTAACTTCAGAGTCTACCTTTTTTGCAGTATCTTCAGACATATTTTGCTGTCTAGTAATTGATCTTCCCAAAAACACTTCGTCTTCATTTTCTCCGTAAGCTATGGTTCCTAAACTTTTACTCATACCATATCTTGTCACCATATTTTTTGCCATTTTAGTGGCCATATCAATATCAGATGAAGCACCAGATGTTATTTTTTCATAACCAAATATAATCTCTTCAGCAATCCTTCCTCCCATTGCCACAGCAATATCTGAGTACATTTTTTCTCTTGTAACAGAGAGTTGATCTCTCTCCGGCAATCTCATAACCATTCCTAAAGCTCTTCCTCTAGGTATAATAGTTGCTTTATGTATAGGGTCAGATGCTTTTTCATTTAAAGCAACAATAGCGTGTCCTCCTTCATGATATGCAGTTAATTTCTTTTCCTCTTCTGTCATTACCATTGATCTTCTTTCGGCACCCATCATTACTTTATCCTTAGCTTCTTCTATATCAACCATTGTAACTACTCTTTTATTTTTTCTTGCAGCCAATAGTGCTGACTCGTTAATCAAATTTGCTAAATCGGCTCCAGAAAAACCAGGAGTTCCTCTTGCAATAGTTCTAAGTTTCACATCTGGTCCAGTATTTATTTTTTTAACATGAACCTTTAAAATTGCTTCTCTTCCTAAAATATCTGGATTAGGAACTACTACTTGTCTATCAAATCTACCTGGTCTTAATAAGGCAGGATCTAGAACGTCAGGTCTGTTTGTAGCAGCAATTAGTATAATACCCTCATTTGTATCGAAACCATCCATCTCAACTAAAAGCTGGTTTAATGTTTGCTCTCTCTCATCGTTACCGCCTCCTAAACCTGCACCTCTACTTCTTCCAACCGCATCAATTTCATCAATGAAAATTATACATGGTGCATGTTTCTTTCCTTGTTCGAACATATCTCTAACTCTTGAAGCTCCAACTCCAACAAACATCTCGACAAAATCAGAACCTGAAATTGTAAAAAAAGGTACGTTTGCTTCGCCAGCAATAGCTTTTGCAAGAAGTGTTTTTCCTGTTCCAGGAGGTCCTATAAGCAAAGCTCCTTTTGGAATTTTTCCACCTAATTTTCTAAATTTTCTTGGATCTTTTAAAAAATCTACAATCTCTTCTACCTCTTCTTTAGCTTCTTCAATACCTGCAACATCATTAAATGTAACTTTTCCTTGAGCTTCATTTAATAATTTAGCTTTAGATTTTCCAAATCCCATAGCTCCGCCTCTTCCCCCTTGCATCTGACGCATGAAAAATATCCATACACCGATCAAGAGTAGCATTGGAAACCATGATAAAAGAACTCCTAACAAAGAGGGCATCTTATCTTCAACAGGGGATGCGATTATACTAACATTTTTTTCAGAAAGCTTACCAACTAAGTCTGGATAGTTAGGTGAATATGTTTTGAATTTTGATCCGTCGGATAAAGTTCCATTGATATTATTGCCTTGTATTTCAACTTCAACCACTCTTCCATTATCTACTTCTTGTAAAAATTTCGAAAATGCAATTTGGTTATTATTTGTGTTAGTTCTGTCAGGATTTTGAAAAAGATTAA
>CACFLA010000019.1:0-6454 GCA_902566975.1 uncultured Pelagibacteraceae bacterium | reverse complement strand
TACATTCTGCCGCTTCTGGAAGAATTGCGTCAAAACCTTTTGTTCCCTCTAGAAATTTAGATGTAAGTTTAACATCCGATAAAAAAAATGAGTTAGTTCCACCTCTTGAGTGGCCAGTTGTTCCAAATTTTCCATTAGACCTAGGATGAGATTGTAAAACTTTTAAAGCTAAAAGTGCGTCGATTGCCCCATTTATCAAAGGTACTTTAGATTGATCTCTCCATGTAGACCTGGCGCCTCTTGGACAGAAATTATCTATATACATTATACCTATACCCTCTTTTAAAAGATTTTGTGCAGCATGATACACGAAGTCATCCCAAACGTAATCTCCTGGTCCACCACTACTATGAGTATAAATTACTATAGGAACTTTACCTGTTCCCTCTGGCAATCGAAGATATCCAGTAATTTCAATAGGATTATTCAAATGACCATCTATTAAAACTGTTCTTTGATCAAATCCAGTATATGAATTAAATTTGATAATTTCACCACCTCTATAACCTTTTAATTTAGATATACCAGTTAACATTGATTTTTTCTTGGAACAGTTTGCTCTACTATCAAAATCAATATTAGTAGAGTGAGCAAAAACACTTGTGGAAAATATTAATATTGCAATTATTAAAAGTATTTTTTTCATTTTAAATACTCTCTTTTCTTTGAAAGTTTAAATCTTCTGTAAACTAATATGAAGACTAGCAGCATAAATACTGCACCAATTCTAAATTCTGTACCTAAAATGTAATCTGAAAATTCTTCAAAAACTCCAAGTCCCATTCCTGAAAGTGCTACCGCCGGTAAGTTACCAAGACCCGCTACAATTACAATCATGAAAGATCTAACTGTATAAGGAAGCCCTACATAAGGATGAAGAGTTAGAGTGATAGCAATTAAAGCTCCTGCCGCACCACATAATGCAGCGTTTATTCCAAAGGTAGCTGCGTAAACTTTTTCTGTGTCTACACCAAGAATTTTTGCAGCTCTGGCATTTTGAGCAGTAGCTCTAATAGCTCTTCCTAATTTAGATTTCCTCATGTAAATGACTAAAACGATCGCGTATAAAAAACATATTGCTGCTGAAAAAAGTGTAGAATGGGGTAAAGTTACTATATCGTCAAATAACAATGTTGTTCCATATCCGGTATTTGCGACTACAACATCTGCTCCAAATATAAAATTCATTAATTGCTGAAATACAATGGCAATACCGAAAGTTGCTAAAATTGAAATAAATAAGTCTCGGTCCACAACTTTATTAATTACTAATTTATAAAGTGCCCAACCAACAAAATACATTAGAATTGGAGAAACAATAACTCCCCAAGCTGGGTGAATTCCTGCAAGATACATGGTGTAAGCAATATAACCTCCAAGTATTACTAAATCACCTTGAGCAATATTGATTATATTCATTACTCCCCACTGAAGAGCCATCCCGTAAGCAATTAGTGCAAATAAAATGCCTAATAGAATTCCGTCCAAAGTTGCCTGGACCATTAAGATAGGGGCTTCAAAAATCAAAAAATCCATAAAAAGTCTTTCAAAAAAAATGCCCCCTAATTTTAGGGGGCATTTAGTAATGTACTTTTAAATTATTAACCTCTTTCAGACCACTTAGGGATCGGGTGAAAGAATTTGTCAGAAGCCCATTTTGTTGGAGCAACGACTTTATTCTCACACTTGTCACCTTTGCATCTTACTTGGAACAAGATCATTGGCTTAGCAATGTTTTGACCACCAGGACCAAATTTAATGTTTCCATAGAAAGTTTGCATGTCTGTAGCTTTTAAAGCATCTCTAACTTTATCTCTGTCAAAAGAATTTGCTCTTTCGAACGCATCCTTAAACACTAATAAAGCGGCAGATGACTCAGCTGATTGGTAAGGTGGAGCATAACCAAACTCTTTTGTGAAGTCTTTGTCATACTTTTTACCTGAACCAAAAAACTTATCTTTATAGCTTAAGTTTTTATGCCACTGAGAAGCACACAATGCATATTCTGAATTCTTTCCGTGTTGTTTAGAAAGTTTTGCAGCATCGCAGTGTGTCATCGCTAACATTGGAACATCAACTTTCATTTCAGCAATTTGTTTTATTGCAGTTAATGCGCCTTTAGTGTGGCCAGATACAACAAGTACATCAGGTTTTTTTGCTTTAACTTTTACCAATGTAGCTTTCATATCATTCAGCTCTTTAGGTAGCTTGTCATCAATGATGACTGTAGAACCTGTTCGCTTCTCAGCATCTTTTATACCAAGTCTCACATCTTGTGAGAAAGCATCTTGTTCAAATGCCATTGCAATTTTCACTGGCTTACCACCATTTTTTTCTACCGCAAGATCGATCGCTACTTCAAGGTATTGGTTAGCAGGTGATAACACCGCGAACAAATATTTGTATCCTTTTGTAAATAAAGATCTTGATGCACCGTTTGCTTCAACCATAGGAATTTTATATTTCTCGGTTACTGGTGCAATGGCTTTCGTTAAACCTGAACTGTATGGTCCAAGCATATAATGAACGCCGTCTTGTTTAATTAGTCTTTCAGCTAACTGTGCAGCTCTTTTAGGATTTGACTCATCATCGTAATAAATGATCTCAAATTTATAACTTTTTCCTCCAACTTTAACGCCACCCATACTGTTAATTCTATCAACAGCCATATTGTAGCCGTTTTGAGTGTGTTCTCCGTTAGAAGAGTATTTTCCTGTAAGAGATATCGCAGCACCTAACACGATCATATCTCCCTCTACTTTTGCAAAAGAAGAAGTGATACTTGATAATGTTAAAGTTAAAGCTGAAATAAATGTAATAAATAGTTTTGCTATTTTATTCATTTGTTTCCTCCTATTAATTAATTAATTATTTGATTTATTTAAGCAACTTTTGAGTTTTTAGACAACAGGTTAAAATGTAAAATTTAAGTTTTAACTCCTATAATTATAGCGATGATAATTAAGACACACGCTGAGATTGTATTTAAAAGTCTCGGGTTACCCTTTAACCAAATTGAAATTTTTCTTGCCGCTAATCCATACATCATAAGACTTAAAAAATCTAAAAATACCCAAGTGAAAGTTAAAATTAAAAATTGTGAAACAATATTATTTTCGAAATTTATAAATTGAATAAAAACTGTTCCAAAAGTAACTAAAGCCTTTGGACTTAATCCCGCTACTAAAAATCCATCTCTGTACATAGCTAGATTACTTTTTTTAATTTTATTTTTTTTTCCAAGCCCTTTAACTTTTAAAGTAAAAGTTTCGTAAGCTAGGTACACAATGTAGGAAATTCCTGCCCACTTTAAATAAACGAAGATACTTGGGTTATCTATAAGTAAAGTGCCTATAACAAATGTTACTAAAGTAGCCTGAACAGCATTAGCAGATACATCCCCACAAGCAGTCCAAATAGATTTTTTTAATCCATAGTTTATCGTATTTGTAACTATTACGACCCTAGGGGGTCCTGGTGTGATAAAAAGAAACAGTAACAATTGAACGTAAATAAAGTAGTTTTCAGGAAACATTTTTAAACTATATATTTTTTAATGAAAAAAAGAAGTCTTATTCCAGAAACACGAGTTAAAAATCCTGAACCAAAAAAATATAACGAAGATTGGATAATTTGGGCAGGTTGGGCGGACCGTATCACATTTGAGGAAATAGAAAAAAAAACAGGAAAAAATGAATCTCAGGTTATTAAAATCATGAGAAGAAACCTTAAACCAAGTTCATTTAGGTTGTGGAGAAAAAGGGCTCACAAGACAAGTATTAAACACAGAAAAAAATTCAAACTTGAAAGAAAGAAAATGAGAGAAAAAATTAGAATTAGTGATATATATTAGTTATGAAAAAAGTTGTTATGTACACTGGTAACCCATGTCCTTATTGCGTTTATGCAAGAGCATTACTTGACTCAAAAAAAATTCCTTACCAAGAAATAAATGTTTGGGAAGATGAAACTAAGAGAGAAGAAATGCTAAAGAAAAGTGGAGGAAGAACCTCTGTACCTCAAATTTTTATAGGTGATCATCATGTTGGTGGTAACGATGAACTGCAAGCTGCCAATAAAAGTGGTGAGTTAGATAAATTATTAGCCTAAATTTCCAAGTATCGGTATAGCTTCAAGTATAAAATAACCTAGAACCTGCAATTTATTTGTAAGAATTAATATTCCAGTAACTAATAAAATTACTCCTCCTGCAACAGACACAATTTTAATATTTTTTCTAAAATTTTTAGAAAATGCCAAGAATTTAGAAATACCATAACCAGACAAAATGAAAGGTATTGCTAAACCTAAAGAATAAAAGCTTAATAATAAAATTCCTTTTCCTATACTACTTTCGACAGCAGCAAGTGTTAAGATTGATCCAAGAACAGGTCCAATACACGGTGTCCAACCGAAACCAAAGGCTGCGCCTACAAGAATTGGAAAAAATAAATTATTTGAGTAGTTTTTTGTCTGAAATCTTTTTTCTTGGTTTAAAAAATTAAGTTTTAAAATACCAATCAGTTGAAGAGAAAAAATTATTATTATAATTCCTGCAATTATTCTTAGAGTATTAGAGTTTTCTAACAATATATTTCCGATTAAAGACGCCGTAGCACCAAAACTAATAAATACGAGAGAGAAGCCTAGAGAAAATAAAACTGTTTTTAAAATAATTTTTTTTTGTTTTTCGACTATATCCCCAAGACTTTCTCCAGAAATATAAGAAATGTAACCAGGTATTAATGGTAAAACACATGGAGATAAGAAACTTATAAAACCTGCACCAAAAGCTAAGAAAGATTTAATTAACATAATATAATGATACTATTAATATGATGATTATAAAATATTTAAGCTTTCTGCTAGGTCTTATTTGGTCCTACTCTTTTATAAGGACACAGTCTATTTTTAGTAAAAAAACAGCAATTTTATTTAAAGTCTTTATTTCTAAAGTTTCTTGGATAACTTTCATATTAGCCTGCTATTTTGGATATAAAAATTTTAGTTTTAAGGCAACTTTAATCGGAATTGGTATATCTATCATTATAGTTCATTTAATGTTTTATTTTTCAAAAAAATATTTAGAAAATAAGTTTGGTGCTGAAAAGTTAGAAAAATCAAAGACTGTTTTGGAATATTCTCTTATTTTTTTTATTGTTTATTTTATTATTTTTTAGGTTTAAATATTAAGCAAAGACCATTGTTACAGAACCTTTTTCCTGTTGGTTTGGGCCCATCATCAAATAAATGTCCATGATGACCGCCGCATTTTTTACAGTGATATTCTGTTCTTTCATAACCAATGTGGGTATCTGTTTTGGTTTCAAAAACATCAGGTAGAGATGAGAAAAAAGATGGCCAACCAGAGCCACTTTCGTACTTCATTGTTGAACTAAAAAGTTTTACTCCACACCCAGCGCAATGATAATCGCCTTCCCTTTTTTCCTGATTTAAGTGGCTAGAGCCGGGAGCTTCTGTACCTTCTTCTTTTAAAATATAATTTTGCTCAGGAGTTAAATCGCTATTCCATTTATTGCCCATTACGGTACATTATATCATTTTTAATGTGTTAAAAATGGAGCAAATTGTTATTGACTTTTTCATGTCAAATCTAATATAATTTCGAAATAGCGCTGATTTAAGACAAATTGCGAGCGCTTTAAAAAATCCGCTAAAGCGTTAAATCTTTCGAGACCACCGCTTTAGTCGGTGGTTTTTTTTTTGAAATAGTCTCAAATTAAAACCGGGCATTTGAACTGTATTGTACGCCTGACATTTTGTCGAAGTACTAAAAAAGGAGAAAAAAAATGGGAAATAAAATAAAAAATCCAGAAACTATTGGTTTGCATGGAGGAGAATATAGAAGTGATCCTGCTACTACATCAGTAGCGGTTCCAATATATCAAACAACTTCATATCAATTTAAGGATACAAAAACGGCAGCAAACTTGTTTGGATTGAAAGAGTTTGGAAATATTTATACGAGAATAAATAATCCAACTTGCGATATTCTAGAAAAAAGAGTTGCAGCACTTGAAGGTGGATTAGCTGCAGTAGCAGTTGGTTCAGGCCAAGCGGCTTCTGCATTCTGCGTTCAAAATGTTTGTCAGGCTGGGGATAATATTGTTTCTTCAACTGACTTATATGGTGGAACAGTAAATCTTTTTAAAAATACTTTACGTATGCAAGGTATTGAAGTTAGATTTGCTGATCCTAAAGATCCTAAAAATTTTGAAAAACTAACAGACGAGAAAACAAGAGCTTACTACGGTGAGTCTTGTCCAAATCCTTCTCTTAGAATTTTTCCAATTAAGGAAGTTGCAGACATTGGAAGGAAGCACGGTATACCATTAATTATTGATAATACCGCAGCTCCAGTTATTTGCAGACCATTAGAACATGGCGCAGCAATTGTGATGCACTCTCTAACAAAATATATTGGAGGTCATGG
>CACFLA010000018.1:0-7024 GCA_902566975.1 uncultured Pelagibacteraceae bacterium | reverse complement strand
AAATGGAGAGAATGCTGCTGACGATGGCGTGGGTATAAGCAAGAAAAATTCAGATGATATTTTCAGTTCCGGTGCAGATGTAATCACATCTGGAAATCATATTTGGGACCAAAAGGAGACAATGGAATTTATTGAAAATGAGAAAAGATTACTTAGACCTGAAAATTCCCTCAAACCAGTTCCTGGCGAAGGTTATGGTATTTTCAAATCTAAAAATAATAAAAAAGTTGCAGTTATAAATTTAATGGCAAATGTTTTTATGAAAAAAAGCGAAGATGTTTTTGAAACTGCAAAAAAGTTTATTGAAAAAGTTAAATTAAAAGAAAACGCTGATTTCATAGTAGTTGATATGCATGGAGAAACTACCAGCGAAAAAATGGCTATGGCATATTTTTTTGATGGTAAGGTGACTATTTTAGTTGGAACACATACACATGTGCCAACATCAGACCACAGAATTATGGAAAAAGGTACAGCCTATCAAACTGATATAGGCATGTGTGGAGATTATAATTCTGTGATTGGAATGAATAGAGATAATTCACTTAATAAATTTTTAAGGGATAACTCAACCAAAAAACATTTTCCTGCTTTAGGTGAGGCAACAATTTCAGGCCTTCTCGTTACAGCGGATGAAAAAACTGGATTAGCCACTGAAGCTAAACCAATTATTTTGGGTGGCGTATTACAACAGAAATTTTAAATTATGGCTGGTCACTCGCATTGGGCAGGTATAAAACACAAAAAAGGAAGACAAGATAAATTAAGATCCCAAATATTTTCAAAAATTTCTCGAGAAATAACAGTTGCTGCTAAACTTGGTTCAAAAGATCCTCAATCAAATCCAAGATTAAGAGCTGCTATTGAAACCGCTAAAGACGCAAATATGCCAAAGGATAATATTAACAGAGCAATAAGTAAATCGGAAATGGACAAAAATAAAAATTACGAAAATTTGAGATATGAAGGTTTTGGTCCAAAAAATATTGCGTTAATAATTGAAACTTTGACAGAAAATAAAAATAGAACTGCAGGAAGTATAAGAACAACTCTTCAAAAACACGGGGGTAGTTTAGGTAGCTCAGGATCTACAACTCACTACTTTAATAATTGTGGTGTTATACAATTATCAAAAAAAGACATTTCAGATGAAAAAGCTCTCGAACTTGCAATATATGCTGGATCAAATGATTGTATGTCTTTGAATGATTGTCATGAAATAATTACTAAAAAAGATGATTTTTATAAGGTTAAAAACACTCTATTAAAATCTGTTAAAAATTTAATTTACTCAGGTATAGAGTGGAGAGCTAATAGCTTTGTTGATATATCTAAAGAAGAATCAAAAGATTTTGAAAATATGCTTGAATTATTACATGGAGATGACGACATCCAAAAAGTTTTCCATAATTGTAAACTTGTGTAGCATTTATTTATGAGAATAATTGGAATAGATCCTGGGTTGAGTGGCGGAATAGCCGTTTTAGATGATCTAAAAATCTACAATATATTTGATATGCCTATAATGTCAGAAGGTAAAAAAAACAAAAATCAATTAAATAGTGCTCAATTAGTTAATATAATAAATGAACATGTTTTAAAAAATGAAGACACATTCGTGATTGTAGAACAAGTCAGTGCTATGCCAGGTCAAGGTGTTACTAGTATGTTTAATTTTGGACAAACTTTTGGATCTATAAAAGGCATTTGTGCAGCATTAAAACTTCCCATTTTCTATGTAAGACCAGCAAAATGGAAAAAGCATTTTGAACTCATTAATTCATCTAAAGATGCTAGCAGAACAAAAGTTATAGAAATGTATCCTTCCATATCCTCAAGGCTCACAAAGAAAAAGGATGTAAATAAAGCCGACGCTATTTTGATAGCTAGATATTTTAGAGATTGCCGTTCACAATTTAATAATTAATCCTTGTTTCAGAACTTTTGTGCCAAATTGATGACACATTCTATACGTAATTAACATCAATGGAACAAGAAATAGCAACTCAAGCTGTAGGATTAGGTGGAGCCACAGATTTTTCACTTTGGAAACTTTTCTTAAGAGCCGACTTTGTCGTTAAAGCTGTTATATTAATTCTAATTGCTAGTTCAATTTTCTCATGGGCATTAATTTTCGATAAAGTGCGATTATTTAGAAGAATAGATATTTCAACAAAATCATTCGAAGATAAATTTTGGAAATCAAAATCTGCTGAGGCATTTTACAAAAACTTACCACTTAAATCTGAAGATCCACTCACAATTATATTTAAATCAGCTATGAATGAAGTAATTAAAACAAGATCAAAATCAACTGCGGTTCAAAGCGCAAGAGTAGAAAGAGTAATTGAAGTTTCAATCGACAATCAATTAAAAAGTATTGAGAAAAACTTTACATATCTCGCTACCATTGGTTCAACTGCTCCATTCATAGGTCTTTTTGGAACGGTTTGGGGAATTATGAATTCATTCCAATCAATAGCTATCTCTAGAAATACTAGTTTAGCAATAGTCGCGCCTGGAATAGCGGAAGCTTTATTTGCAACTGCACTTGGCTTATTAGCAGCTATACCTGCAGTTATTGCATACAATAAGTTTAACAGTGACTCACAAAGATATTTTGCAAGAGTAGATAATTTTTCTAAAAGATTTTTATCAATAATTTAAATTTTATTATGGCTTTTATAATGAACCGCTCAAAAAAAGAACCAATGAGCGAAATAAATGTAACACCTTTTGTTGACGTTATGCTTGTTCTATTAATTATATTTATGGTAACAGCACCTTTGCTTACAGTTGGAGTTCAAGTTGATTTGCCCGAGTCAGCAGCTGACTCACTACCTGATGATCAAGAACCACTGACAATTTCAATTAATTCAAAAGGCGAATTATTTATTCAGGAACATAAAGTAACTTTTGAAAAAGTGGTACCAAAATTACTAGCAATATCTAAAAACAGAACAGATACTAGAATTTATGTGAGAGGGGACAAAACAATAAATTATGGAAGAGTTTTAGAGGTAATGGGAAGATTATCAGGCGCAGGTTTTTCAAAGGTAGCTTTAATATCTGAGCCTTATAAAAATTAAAATTATATGACTAAGAGTTTGCTATTTTCATTTATATTTCATTCTTTAGTCATCTTTCTTACAATGCTTACTTTACCCTTTATGATGAGAGAGCCAATAGATTTACCCCCAATAGTTTCTGTTGAACTTATTGAAATTAAAGATAAAACCTTCATACCTTACGCCCCAAAAGCTAGGAAGATAATAGAAAAAGTTAAAGATGAAAAAAAGCGTGTGGTTTCAGAACAAGCACCTCCTGCTGCTAAAGCTAAAGAAAAACCAGACAGAATTCCCATGCCAGAAGATAAAAAAGAAATTAAAGAATTGTTAAAAAAGAAACAAAATCCAGAGGAAATTAAACCACAGATAAGACAAGCATCAGAGTTTGAAAAAGAAGAGTTATTCGATACAAATGAAATTGCAGCACTAATTGATAAAGCAAAAGAAGAACAAGCTGAAACTCAAAGAAAAAAAGACAAACTTACCCAAAGTAGTGTAAAAAATTCTTTTGCTCAGGGATTATCGCTATCTGAGGAAGATGCATTAAGGGCCCAAATTTTTGGATGCTGGAGCGTACCTTTGGGTCTTCCATATGATAAAAATTTGCTTGTTAGAATCAAACTTAAATTAAAACCTGATGGAAGAATTTTAAAATCTGAGATACTAGATCATGCTAGAATGAATACACCTGGACAAAGCTTTTACAAAATTCTGGCTGAAAGCGCTTTAAGAGCTGTAAGAATCTGCCAACCATTGAAAGTCCCCCCAACAGGATATGAAAGATGGAAAGAAATACAACTTAATTTTGACCCTACAGAAATGTTAAAAGGATAAATTTATGAAAAAAATATTTTTTGCTTTAGTTTTATCTTTATTTACTTTGCAAAATGCTTATGGGTTAATTACTGTTGATATTACCAGAGGTAATTTAGATCCTTTGCCAATTGCCGTATCACCACTTCATGTCGATAGCAAATCTGAAAAAATTTCTTCATTTGAAACGTCAACATTAGGAGAAGAAATTTCGAAAATAGTTGAAAAGAACTTTAAATCTACTGGTTTATTTAATCCTTTAAAAAAAGATTCTTTTGTTCAAAAACCAGATATTGCGCATTTAAAACCTAGGTTTGAAGATTGGCGTCTCATAAAAGCACAAGCACTAGTAACTGGAAAATTATTAATAATAGATAAAAAATTAAAAGTTGAATTTAGACTTTGGGACCTTACGGCTGCAAAAGAAATGATAGCCCTATCTTTTACAACAACACCAAATAATTGGAGAAGAGTTGCACACATAATTTCAGATAAAATTTATGAGAGACTCACTGGAGAAACTGGCTATTTTGATACTAGAATTGCTTATGTTTCTGAGACGGGTCCGAAAAATCGAAGAGTAAAAAAGCTAGCATTAATGGATCAAGATGGTTTTAATACCAAATACTTAACTCTTGGTAATGAATTAGTTTTAACGCCAAGATTTAATCCAACAAATCAACTTGTTACTTACTTGTCATATTTTAAAAATATGCCAAGAGTGTATTTGCTAGATATTGAAACAGGTGTACAGGAAGTTGTTGGTAATTTTCCGGGAATGACTTTTGCACCAAGATTTTCACCTGATGGGAAAAAAATCATTATGAGTTTTGCTAAAGACGGGAATTCTGATATTTATTCAATGGATTTAGAAACAAGAGTTGTAGAACAAATTACGAAACACCCTTCTATTGATACATCTCCTTCTTACTCACCAGATGGTAAATATATAACATTTAATTCAGATAGAAGTGGGCTCCAACAAATTTATGTTATGAGAAGTGATGGGACTCAAGTCAAAAGAATTACTCATGGTTCAGGACTTTACGGTACACCAGTTTGGTCACCAAGAGGAGATTTGATTGCCTTTACTAAAGTTCGAAAAGGAAGATTTTATATCGGGGTAATGAGATCGGATGGAACTGGAGAAAGATTATTAACAGAAAATTTTTACCAAGAGGCACCATCTTGGTCACCAAACGGAAGAGTTTTAATATTTTATAGAGAAACTAAATCTGATAGTAAAGGAAAAGGATTCTCTGCAAAATTATGGTCTATTGATATTACCGGTTATAACGAGAGAAGATTAAAAACAGAGACTGATGCATCAGACCCATCATGGTCTTCAGTGCTGTCAAAGTAGTGGTATTTCAAGTACAATTTACACTTGCAAGATTTAACAAAATTTGAAATATTGCAGTCACCTTAAATATATTTAGGAGTTAATAATGAAATTTAATAAAGCCATAAAGAACCTTTTTATAGTTTTATTTAGTACGCTGTTAATCTCAGCTTGTTCTACTGCAAAGAAAGCTCAAGTAGACACTGTTGATGACGTGTATACAGGAACAGATACAGTTGAATTTTTAGCGAAAGGTGTTCCAGATAGAATATTTTTTGCTACAAACAAGTCTAAGTTAACAACTGCTTCTAGAGACACATTAAGAAAACAAGCAACTTGGATGAGAAAAAATAAAGACGTAACAGTTACAGTTGAAGGACATGCCGATGAGCGAGGTACAAGAGAGTACAACTTAGCTCTAGGTGAAAGAAGAGCCAATGCAGCAAAAGATTATTTGATGACATATGGCGTTTCTGGAAAAAGAATATCAGTAATTAGTTACGGTAAAGAAAGACCGGTGAATCCGGCTAACTCACCTCTAGCTTGGTCTCAAAATAGAAGATCAGTTACTGTAAAAGCAAATTAAACCTTATTAAGTTATTATAAAAGACCCCTGTTTCAACGAAACCAGGGGTCTTTTTTTTGCCATTTTGTATATTTAGAAAATAGAAAATGATTACACGCAAAGCTATCTTTCCAATAATTCTTATTCTTATGCTTTTTTCAAACTTTGTTAAATCAGAGGAAGAAAATTCATTAAATATTTCTGAGGATATAAAGCAGTTGAAAAAAGATTTAAAGACTTTGGAAAAAGCTGTTTACAAAACTTCACAAGTTTCAAACTCTTCAACGTCTACTTCCAATAGTTTAAACGAAGATATTTTAACTCGACATCTTTTAAAATTGAACGATATAGAAACACAATTCCAAGAATTAACTAACAAATTTGAAGAAGTTAATTTTAAAATGGATAAGCTTTCTAAGAGAATTACTAAAATGCAATCTGATAATCAAATGAGATTTAGTGACATAGAAAATAACCCTGAAAATTTAAATGTAAATAAAAAATCAACTAAAAATAAAAAAATGCCTGGCACAGATCTTCCTGAAAATCTCGGACGAATATCTGATGACGACCTTAAAGAAACTAAAGAAGTTCAACAAACTCAATCTGTTGAGTCAGCAGGTTTAGTTGTAACTGAAAAAGCTGCTCCATCAAAATCACTACTACCTAATAAATCACCCAAAGAACAATACGACTTTGCAGTAAGTTTTATTAAAGTTGGAGATTATGAGACAGCCGAATTTGCTTTAAGGGAATTTATTGATAAAAATAAAAGCAATGAACTTGCTGGAAGTGCTCAGTATTGGTATGGAGAAACTTTCAGAGTAAGGCAATTATATCAAGATGCAGCAGCAGCATACCTTGATGGTTATCAAAACTATCCCAAAAGTAAAAAAGCACCCATTAACTTACTAAAACTAGGAAGTACTTTGGTTCAACTCGGAGAGAAAGACCAAGGGTGTTTAATGATACAAGGAGTAAAAAAACAATATCCAAAAGCGAGTAAGTCTGTGTTACAAAAAGCAGAATATGAGAACAAAAAATTTAAGTGTAACAAGGCCTGATCATTTAAACATTTGCCAAAAAGTAAATTTAATCATAAAAAAGTATAAAAAAAACGACACTTTTGTAGTAGCAGTTTCTGGCGGTTCAGATAGTTTAGCTTTAGTATCAATTATAAAAAATCTTATTCAAGAAAATAAATACAAGTTTTTTTTTGCAATTGTAGACCATAAT
>CACFLA010000017.1:0-7685 GCA_902566975.1 uncultured Pelagibacteraceae bacterium | reverse complement strand
AAAATGGCAATTCTTTTTTTCATGGAAATAATTTAAAATAATAACAAACATTTGCAACTATTACAGAGAACATTAAACCATCAATCCGATCAAATATTCCTCCATGTCCAGGTAAAAGTTTTCCTGTGTCCTTTATTTTTTCTAATCTTTTAAAATACGAAACAATAAGATCGCCAATTTGAGATGCTGATGAAAAAATTAAAGCTAAGAAAAAATATTTAATTTTAAGAATGAAACTAAAATCAAGATTAAATAGTAAATTGATAATAAACCCTAATACAAAAAGTGATAGCAAGGAGAAAATGAATGATCCAATAACACCAGATAAAGTTTTGTTAGGACTAATATTTGTAAATTTTTTCCATTTAAAAAGTTTTCCAAATACATACCCTCCTATGTCAGAACTAATTGTAAGAATTATAATCCAAATCAATAAAACAAAAGAGGATGCTGTATCATTTCTTAAATGAAGAACCGATAAAAGTGCAATAACCAGTATGCTATCTAAAAATATTATAGATAATTTTTTTTTAAAAATTGAAAAAGCTTCAAAATTCGCAAGAATTAAAATTGCATATAAAAAAGAAACAATAAAATTGCCTCCCATTATTATAAAATAAATTGATAACGGCAGAACTATTACTGAGGTTAAAACTCTTTTATTTAAATTACTCATATTTTACCAAAATTTCTTTTTACCTTTCTGAAATGCTTTAAAATTTTATTATAATCACCGACCGTAAAATCAGGCCAAAGTTTATCAATAAAGTATAGTTCAGAATATGATAATTGCCAAAGTAAAAAATTACTAAGCCTTTTTTTTCCTCCTGTCCTTATAAGCAAATCTGGATCAGGTATGCCTTTTGTATATAGTTTCTTTTCAAAATTCTTCTCTGTGACTTTAGTTTGACTTTTTTTTAATATTTTAAATGTATTTAAAATTTCATGTTTAGAACCATAATTGATTGCCAAGTTTACTCTTATTTTTTTGCAATTTTTTGTAATATTAATGCTCTTAATCAAACATTTTTTAATTTTTTTAGGTAAAGACTTAATATTTCCCAATATATTTATTTTGACACCATTTTTTTTAAGATTATTTATCTCTTTATTGAAATAATCTTCAATTAATTTAAATAAAAATGAAATTTCTTTCTCAGGTCTCTTCCAGTTTTCAGTGGAAAAAGTGAAAAAAGTTAATATTGGTATTTTTTTTTTTATAGATTCTTTTACTAAATTTTGAATTACTTCAACTCCCTTTAAATGTCCGTAATTTCTTGATTTACCTCTTTTTTTTCCCCATCTTCCATTTCCATCCATGATAATGGCAATATGGTTAATTTTGTTCATAAGGTAAGAATTTCTTTTTCTTTTTCAGTCAATATTTTTTCAATCGTTAGAATTTTTTCATCTGTATTTTTTTGAACCTGACTTTCGTAGTCTTTGCTTTCGTCCTCGCTTATCTTTTTCTCTTTTAATAATTTTTTTATATTATCATTACTTTCTCTTCTAATATTTCTTATAGAAACTTTTCCTTTTTCACCTAAATTTTTTAAAATTTTTGTTAATTCTTTTCTTCTTTCTTCAGTAAGTTGCGGAATATGAATTCTTAGTATTTGACCATCCACCTGTGGATTAATTCCTAAATTAGATTTTTGAATTTCAGAATCTACAGTTTTTACATTATTTTTATCCCAGACTTGGATTGATATAGTTCGTGGTTCCGGAACAGTGACCGTTGCTATTTGATTTATTGGCATTTTTTGCCCGTAAACATCTATTTTAATTAGATCTAACATAGATGGATTTGCTCTTCCTGTTCTCAAGGTGCTTAGATCCTTTTGAAAAGATATTATAGTTTTACTCATTTTTTGTTTTAATTCATTAATATCAAACATAATAATTGTTAATCTATACCCTCCCCAACTTTATATCTAACAAAATCCAGAACTTTAATTTCACTGCCATCTGAATACTCTTTTATAATTTGAAAAACTTTCTTTTTTGTATCCATTATCCAAATTTGATTTAATAAAGTATTATCAGAAATAAATTTTTTAATTTTTCCTTTTGAAATTTTTTCAATCATTTCTGGTTTTTTACCAGAATTTTTTAATTCTTCTTTGATAATTTCTAATTCTTTATCCAGAATTTCTTTATTTATACCTTTCTCATCGATTGCTATTGGCGCTTGCGCAGCAATATGCATTGCTAATTTTGTTCCCAAATCTTTAAGATTATTATTATTTTTGTTTAATTGAACAATAGAGACAACTTTACCAATATTCTTTTCAAGAGAATTATGAACATATGAAAAATTTATGCCATTATTGTCGAAATATTTTGCCCTTCTTATTGTTATCTTTTCTCCTATTTTTGTAATTAAGGTAATTAGATTTTCGTCCACTGTTTTTTGATTTTTCATCTTACTCTGCTTTAATTTTTCCAAATTTGATTTATTTAGAAAATTTAACTCAGATAACTCTTTACAAAAAGAGATAAAATCTTTGTTTTTGGCAACAAAATCTGTCTCACTATTTACTTCTATTGTTGAAATTTTATTTTCTTTTTCGAAAACCAAAACTAACCCGTCTGCAGCTACTCTTCCCATTTTTTTTGAAGCCTTAGCGATACCTTTTTTTCTTAAATACTCTATAGATTTTTCTATATCACCATTATTTTCATCTATTGCCAGCTTACAATCTTTAAATCCTACGCCAGTTATTTCCCTTAATTTTTTAATATTCTCAAGAGTTTGTTTATCGGACATTTTTATTTTTTGGAAAATTAATTTTTAGTTTCTTCTTTGTTTATTTTTTTTTCTTTTTCTATAATTTTTTTCTTATTTTTATCATTGATAACATCAATTTCTGCCGTCTTTTTTGCAATATATTTTTTTGCATCATTAATTGTATCTTTTAAAATCTCACAATATAAATTTATTGATCTTCTAGCATCATCATTGCCGGGTATTGGGTAATCTATTCCTGTAGGATCTGAATTGGAGTCTAAAACAGCAACTATAGGAATATTTAATTTAATTGCTTCCTTAACTGCTATCGATTCAACATTGGTATCAATAATAAAAAGCATGTTAGGTACTACCTTCATGTCGGAAATTCCACCTAAAGATCTCTTAAGCTTGTCTTTTTCCCCACTTAGTTTAAGAATTTCTTTTTTTGTAAACCCAATGTCATCATCCTGAGAAAGATCTTTCTCAAGTTTTTTTAATCTTTTAATTGAGTTCTGTATAGTTTTCCAGTTTGTCAACATTCCACCAAGCCACCTGTGGTTTACATAGAACTGTTCTGTCTCACTCGCTAATTTTAAGACACTTTCTGAAGCTTGTTTTTTAGTTGAAACAATTAATATTTTACCTCCGCTAGAAATGCACTTGTGTACCTGTTGCATAGCCTCTTTTATTAAATTAACTGTTTTTGTAAGGTCAATAATATGTATTGAATTTTTTTCACCAAAAATAAATTTTTTCATTTTTGGATTCCATCTAAGTGTTTTGTGACCTAAATGTACTCCAGCTTCGAGTAATTGTTTAATTGATACCTCAGGTATATTCATAATTTTTCCGGTTAATCCTCCACAGCTTTCCTTTCGGACCGGCGGGCCTAAGCCCTAATGCTGTGTGCGAAATTAGGTGATTTTTATAATTATTTCTTCAAAAAATCAAGTTATTAAAAACTTATTTTTTCAACATATTCTTTATCTTTAATGTGGTTAAATGTACCTACATTAAACTTTCTCAAATTTTTTAAAGCAAATGTATATACTTTTGAAGTATTTCTAATTTTAATCTCAATTTTAGTGTTCCCATCTTCTTTTAATAAATTTTGTAAATCATCTAAATTTGATTGATTTTTTAATTCTATTGTAACTTTATCGTACTCTTTCTTCGTAAAATCATTCAAACTTATAAGTTTTTTAATGTTTATTCTTCTGGATATATTATCCTGATTAAAACTATCTTTTTGTAGAGTAAGAATAAAAGAATTTGCAGTTTTAAGTTTGTCTCTATTTAACACTAAAAGATCTGAAAATAAAAATAATTCAAATTCACTCTCAAGATCACTGAATTTTACTATAGCGAAAGGGGTTCCTTTTGAACTTTTCTTTTCTTGGATAGACATTATAGTTCCAGCTACAAGAGCTGTACTTTCACTAGATTGATTAAAATGATTAAAACTAACAATTTTCATTTTATCAAAATAGTCTGTATAAATATTAAGTGGATGATCTGACATGTAAAAACCAATAGATTGGAATTCATTCATTAATTTATCATTACTCGACCAATTATTATTTATTTCAGTTTTAAAAATTACTTCATTTCTATCAGAACTATCTGCAAAAAGACTATTTTGATTACTTTCTTTCTCTTCCCATAAACTTTTATTTAATTGAATAATTTTAGGAATTGACTCAAATAACGCTTTCCTATTTTTTTCTAAGTCATCAAAAGCTCCTGCTTTGGTCAATCCTTCAAGCTGAAGCTTATTAATATCTTTGGGGTTAGATCTCTTTATAAAATCATTTATAGATTTAAACTTTCCATTTTCTAATCTTTCGTTAATTAAATTTGAAACAGCTTCTCTTCCAACACTTTTTATACCAGACAAAGCATAATAGATTTTATTTTTCTCAGGTTTAAAATCAGCAAAACAAGTATTTATGTTCGGTCTTACTATTTCAATATTAAGTCTTTTTAATTCCTCAACAAATTCTCTTAATTTATCAGTATTTGATAACTCTGTAGACATTGTTGCAGCAATAAAATCTTCTTTGTAATAAAATTTTAAATAAGCAGTTTGATAAGCAATTAAAGCATATGCTGCGGCATGACTTTTGTTAAAGCCGTACTCTGCAAATGGCATTATTTTTTTAAAAATAAAAGATGCAATATCTTTACTTATTTTATTATTAATTGAACCTTTTATAAATTTTTCCTCTTGTTTTTCTAACTCTTTTCTTTTTTTCTTGCCCATGGCTTTTCTTAATATATCCGCCTCACCTGGAGTGAAACCAGCAAGTGTTTGGGCTATTTGCATTACTTGTTCTTGATAAATAATTATGCCGTAAGTAGGTCTTAATATTTCCTCTAAACTTTCATGAATATAGTTGGGTTTTTTTAATCCATTTTTACATTCATTATAAATTGGGATATTGTTCATTGGACCCGGTCTATAAAGTGCAACTAAAGCTACTATATCTTCAAATTGAGTAGGTTTCATTTGTTTTAAAGCAGATCTAACTCCAGAACTTTCTAATTGAAATAAACCTTTTGTTTCCCCGCTTGAAAGCATTTTAAAAATATTTGAGTCATTTAACGGGATTTTAGAAATATCAACCTCAATACCTTTGTTTTTAAGCATTTCAATTGTCTTATTAATTACCGTTAGAGTATTAAGTCCTAAAATATCAAATTTTACTAATCCAGAGTTTTCAGAAGAATGCATATCAAACTGCGTGGAAGGAAGAAATAAATTGGACTCACTGTCTTTATATAATGGAACTTGTTCTGCTAAATTTTCCCCTGCTATCACAACTCCAGCAGCATGTGTTGCTAAATTCCTATTTAATCCTTCAAGTTTCAGAGAGAGTTCAATTAATTTTTTAACTTTTGGATTGTTTTTTTCCTCTTCTGTTAGTCTTGGCTCCCTAGCAATAGACTCTTTCAAGGTTAATGGTCTAGATGGATCAAACGGAATCATTTTGCATAATCGATCTACATGACCATAAGGTAGACCAATTACACGGCCAATATCTCTTAACGCCATTCTCGCTTTTAATTTACCAAAGGTTATTATGTGGGCAACACCTCCTTTATATTTGGATTTTAAATACTTAAATACCAAGTCTCTTTTTTCTTCACAAAAATCTATATCAAAATCTGGCATAGATATTCTATCCGGATTGAGAAATCTCTCAAAAATTAATCCAAATTCAATTGGATCAAGGTCGGTTATATCTAAAGAGTACGCAACTAAAGAACCAGCACCAGATCCTCTTCCTGGGCCCACAGGAATATTGTTTTTTTTTGCCCATTTAATGTAATCCGAGACTATTAAAAAATAGCCAGCATAATTCATTTTATTAATAATATTAATTTCATGGTTAAGTCTTTCTGTATAAATTTTTTCTATTTTTGGTTTGTCAAAGTTCTTTTGTTGTTTAAACACAAAATTTTCTAATCTATTCTTTAAACCAATTTTAGATTGCCTTAAAAGCTCTTCCTGTTCAGTTAAATTGCTAGATATTTGTATTGATGGTAAATTTGGAGCAGATTTTTCAAGTTTGTATGAAAATCTCAACGGAAAATTATAATTATTATCAAGAGCTTCGGGAATATCTTGATAAATCTTATTTATTTCATCTGTATTTTTAATGTAATGTTGATCACTGTATTTTTTTCTTTTTTCATCGTTTACATAAGTTTTTTGGCCTATACATAAAAGTGCATCATGTGCTTCGAACATATCTTGCTCTATATAGAAGACTTCTTGTGATGCTATAATAGGAATCTTTTTTGTTTTTGATAAATCTAATAAATTATTTTCTATGCTTTTCTGATCGTTATCATTATGTCGCTGAATTTCTAAATAAAATCTATTCCCAAATATCGATTTGATTTTCGATGCTAATAAATCAACCTGTTTGGGATTGTTTTTTTTAATTAATTTATAAAAAAGTGAGTCTAAACCTCCGCTAGTAACGATTAAGTCATCGTTATTTTTTATAAGGTCATCAATATGACAATGAGGTGTTTCAGATGCTTCGACTTCAAGAAAACTTTTTGAGGATAGTTTTGTGAGATTTCTAAAACCTTTCTCCGTTTTTGCGAATATAGGAATTTTACCAATTAATCCATCAAAGTTAAAATTGATTTGAGAACCTATTATTGGTTGTGTTCCTGCTTTACTTATTTCTTCAGAAAATTCAAGGGCACCGCAAAGGTTAAAGCTATCACATAATCCAATTGCATTTAATTTTTTATCTTTACAAAATTTTGCAAGATCTTCAATTTTTATAGCTCCTTCACAAATTGAATATTGTGTATGAACTTTAAAATGTACAAACTTTTTTTTATTATCATCCATTAACTCTTTTTATATTACCATCGCTTATGCTTAAAGTATAATCCGCTTTTTTTGCAATTTCTCTATTATGGGTTGCAATTAAAATTATTTTATTTTTTTGTTTTAATTTTAAAAAATAAGAAAAAACTTCATTAGAATTTTTGACGTCAAGATTACCTGTTGGTTCATCAGCTAATATAATTTTCGTGTCTGCAATTAATGATCTTGCAATTGCAACTCTTTGTTGTTCGCCTCCTGATAAATCAGATGGAAAATGACTCAGTCTATGGCCAAGATTAACTTTTTTTAAAAACTTCTCTGCCTTTTGTATTGACTCTGAATAACTATTGTTTCTAATTATAAGTGGCATCGCAACATTTTCTATAGCTGTAAAATCTGATAGCAAGTTATTATTTTGAAATATAATTGATATATTATCCCTAATAATTTTGTTTTTTTTATCCTCTGTAATATTAAAAGTTTCTTTTCCTAAAATTGATATGTTTCCAGTTGTAGGCTTGTCCAAAAGAGCAATAAGATGCAAAAGTGTAGATTTGCCCGATCCTGACGGACCTATTAAAGCAACAATATTACCCA
>CACFLA010000016.1:0-10301 GCA_902566975.1 uncultured Pelagibacteraceae bacterium | reverse complement strand
AAACTTATTGATTTAAAAACTTTAAAAAAACCAAAAAAAAATAAATTTAATTTATTTTATGCGATTTATATTGGGAGAGTGAGGTTAATTGATAACTTTTAATTTAAAAAGAAGAATGATCCAATTCCAAGAAACGATAAAAAACCAATCACATCTGTAATAGTTGTAACAAAAACACTTGAGGCTAATGCTGGATCAATATTAAATTTTTTTAAAGAAACTGGAACTAAAATTCCAAATAAACCTGCAACTATCATATTCAAAATCATTGCAACTGCTATTAAGATTGAAAGATCCAATTCTTTAAACCAGAACTGAACAACTCCTGCAGAAATAATAGCAAAAATTATACCATTTAATATACCTATAACAAACTCCTTTGATACAATTTTATAAAAATTTCCTGATGAAATTTCTTGTTTAGCAATTGCTCTTATAGTTACAGCCAACGTTTGCATCCCGGCATTCCCTCCCATTGAGGCTACTATTGGCATAAGAACTGCTAATGCAACTACTTTCTCTATATCATCTTGAAAAAAACCAATGACAACTGATGCAATAATTGCAGTAAATAAATTTAGTAAAAGCCAACTAAATCTTCTTTTAGTTTTTTTAAATACTCCATCAGTAATTTCTTCATCACCTACCCCTGCCAATCTTAGTACGTCTTCTTCGGCTTCTTCTTGGACTACTGTAACAACATCATCAGCTGTTATCATTCCAATCAATTTATTATCTTTATTAACTACTCCTGCGGAAACTAAATTATAGTTTTCAAAAGTTAGACCAACCTCCTCTTTATCCATGTTCACAGAAATTAAAACAGGTATCTCCCTCATAATAGAATTCATTTTAGAATTTCTTGGTGTTCTTAAAACTCTAGATGAAGGAACTGTTCCAATTGGTTTAAAATCTTTGTCAACTATGAATATTTCTAAAAACTCCTCAGGTAGTTCTTTGTTCTCTCTTAAATAATCTATTGTTTGACCAACAGTCCAGTCACTTGGTACAGCAGTAAATTCTCTCTGCATTATTCTTGCAGCTGAGTCTTCAGGGTAACTTAAACCCTCCTCCAAAAGAAATCTATCTTGTGGTGTTAGTCTATCTAATACTTTTTGTTTCTTTTCCTCTTCGATTTTTTCTAAAATTTGAAGAGCATTATCAGACTCAAGTTTACGCAATATTTTAGCAACTGAGTCTGGTGTTAAAGAAATTAGAACTTCAGACTGAAGGGATTCGTTTAATTCAACAAATATTTCTGGCTCAATATTAAATTCTTCTAATTCTATTAAATTATTTCTAGATTCGGTATCTAAATTTTCTATTAAATCAGCTACATCAGCCGCATGGAGGTCAGCAAGTGTTTGATTAATAAACTTAATATCTTTTTGTTTAATTTTTTGAGTAAATAGATTAATAAAATCTTTATTAAAATCTAAATTTACCTTCTGCTTTCCAATTGATTTCACCAAACTCATAAATCACCCGATTATTTAAATTTTTGAGACTTTTAGTTTATCTAATGGTAAAATTCAATTTAAAATGGACATAGAATTTAAAATAAGTAAAAAACCTGTAGTTTATGACAAGGCAATGAGACTTCTCGAGAAAAAAGTTAAAAAAGTCAAAGACGGAGGAAGAGAATTTGTCTGGATATTAGAACATCCTACAACATTCACAGCTGGAATTAGATTTAATGAAAGTGATATACTCGACAAATCAATTTTAATAAAGAAAACAAACCGAGGCGGTAAAATTACATTGCATAACCCCGGACAAAAGGTTGTTTATTTTGCAATCAACCTTAATAAAAGAAAAAAAAATATAAGAAATTTAGTGAAACAGATAGAAAATATAATAATTGATTTTTTAAAATTGTACAAAATAAATTCAAAAGCGGATAGAAAAAATATAGGTATATGGTTTAAAAATAAAAAGATTGCTGCAATTGGTATTCGAGTTTCTAGATGGGTTGCATACCACGGATTTTCAATAAATATAAATAATGACCTCAATGAATATAAAAAAATTATTCCATGCGGCTTAGATAATAATAAAATAACATCAATTAAAAATGAGGGTTATAAATACAAAAATGTAAATACCAATCTAAAAAAAATTGTAATTAAATACTTGCCTAAGATTTAATATTATTTTTTATGAAGTTTTTGAAAGGATTACCATAATCAGCAATAAAATTATATTTATTATTATTAATCATAAACTTAATTTTGTATGCGTGTAAAAGTAAATTTTTACCATTTCTATTATTTTTGAATGAATATTTGTCGTCACCAACCACCGGATGTCCAATATTAAACAATTGTTTTCTTAATTGGTGTTTTCTCCCTGTAATTGGTTTTAACTCAACAAATGAGTATTTATTGTTAGATTTTAAAACTTTTATATAAGAAATTGCTTTTTGAATTACTTTTCTATTTTTCTCGTATAAAATTAAATCATCCTTCATTACTTGTAATTCTTTATTTACTGATCCATGAGTAACTGCAATATAAAGTTTGTGTATTTTTCTTATTCTAAACAACGATGTAAGTAATTGTGCATATTCTCTATTTTTTGCAACTATCATGACTCCAGATGTTTCTTTGTCAAGTCTATGAACTATAAAAGGTTTTGAATTATTAAAATATTCTGTGTTTTTTAAAATGTCTATAATATTTTTAAAAGACTTGGTACCTGATTGAACCGGAATCCCTGCTGGTTTATTTATAACAATGAAATTATCATTATTTTCTATAATAAAACTGCCATATGTTTTTTTTTCTTTTTCAGAAGGTTTGTACAATTTTATTTTAGATTTTTTTCTATGTTTTATTTTTTCAAGATTGAATATTTCAATTTGATCATTTAATTGAACTCTATATTTTGTTTTTGTCTTTTTTTTATTAATTTTGATTTTATTTTTTCTTATTAATTTCTCTATTAGTGATTGTGGAATGTCTGAAACATTATGTTTAAACCATCTATCAAATCTGGTGTTATGATAGTCTTTTTTGACTACATATTTGCTTTTCATATTAAGATTTAATTTTTACTTTGCAGCAGTTTTTTTAACTGGTTCTTTTTCTTTTTTAGAGGTATCAACTTTTTTTGGTTTGTCAATTTTTTTTGCATTTTCATCTCTATCAACAAGTTCGATAACAGCCATTGGTGCATCATCTCCGGTTCTGAATCCAGCTTTAAGAACCCTTGAGTAACCGCCTTTTCTATTAGCATATCTTTTAGAAAGCTTATCAAATACTTTTTTAACAGAATTTTTATCTTGTAATTTACTAAATAAGCTTTTCTTATTATTTAGATCAGACTTTTTACCAATAGTTATAACTTTATCTATTTTAGGTTTTAATTCTTTTGCTTTAGGTAATGTAGTTACGATTTGCTCATATTTAATTAAGGAATTTAACATATTTTTGAATAAAGCTTTTCTATGCTCTGAAGTTTTGTTTAGCTTTCTATAACCAAATTTGTGTCTCATTTAATACGTGCTTTCCTCTAATTTTTTAGATAATTCAACAATATTATCTGGGGGCCAGTTAGGTATTTCCATACCTAAATATAGAGACATAGAACTTAGAACTTCCTTAATTTCGTTTAATGATTTTCGTCCGAAATTTGGAGTTCTTAACATCTCAGACTCAGATTTTTGAACAAGATCACCGATATAAATTATATTATCATTTTTTAAGCAATTCATAGATCTTACTGATAATTCTAGTTCCTCAACTCTTTTTAATAAGTTTTTATTAAATTCTGGTTCTGTAGATTTAGTTTGCGTGGGAATTTCTTTAGGATCTTCAAAATTCACAAACATTGAAAGTTGGTCTTGGAATATTCTTGCAGCAAACGCGACTGCGTCTTCTGCAGGTATCGTTCCATTAGTTTCAACTTGCATCGTAAGTTTATCATAATCAAGTGCTTCACCCTCTCTTGTGCTGTCAATAGAGTAAGAAACTTTTTTAACAGGACTAAATAGTGAGTCAATTGCGATTAATCCTAAAGGAGTATCTTCAGATTTATTTTTTTGCGCTAATACGTATCCTCTACCATTATTAACAATTAGTTCCATATGGAATTTAGTTTTTTCATCAAGATTACATATAGTTTGATCTAAATTTAATATTTCAACACCATTTACTGAAGTTATGTCTCTTGCTTTAACTTCTTTTGGTCCTGTAGCGTCTAAGATTAATTTTTTAGACCCAGATGAATTAAGCTTAACTGCCAAATTTTTAACATTCAAAACAATATCAGTTACATCTTCTCTGACACCTTTTATAGAAGAAAATTCATGAAGAACGCCATCTATTTGTATCGCGGTAACCGCAGCTCCTTGAATTGATGATAGCAATATTCTTCTTAACGCATTTCCTATTGTTTGGCCAAAACCTTTTTCAAGAGGTTCGGCGATAACTTTTGCCATAGACTTATCATCATTACTTGTTACTGCTAATTTTGTTGGTTTGATTAATGATTTCCAATTTTTATCAATAATATTTATGTTTTCCATTATACTCTCCTTTTTTTTGGTGGTCGTGCTCCATTATGTGGCATTGGTGTTGTATCTTTAATTGAAATAATTTTAAAACCTCTTGATTGTAATGCTCTTAATGCAGTTTCTCTACCAGAACCAGGTCCTTTTACTTGAACAGATAAAGTTCTTAAACCTTGTTCATAAGCTTTACCACCTGCATCGTCAGCTGCTACCTGAGCGGCATATGGGGTGGACTTTCTTGAACCTTTAAATCCCTTTGCTCCTGCAGAAGACCACGCCACAACATTACCTTGTTCATCAGCAATTGAGATTATAGTGTTATTAAATGTTGAATTTACAAAAGCAATTCCAGTAGAAATATTTTTTTTTTGCTTATTTTTTTTTTTAAATACTTTTTTAATAACTTTTTCTTCAGTCTTATTATTATTATCTTCGACCTTTTTATTTTTAGTATTCATTTTTTATTTTTTAAGTGGTGTTAACTTTTTTCCTGCTATTGCTATTGCTTTTCCTTTTCTAGTTCTAGCATTTGAGTGGGTTCTTTGACCTCTTACTGGTAATTTTTTTTTATGCCTTGAACCTCTATAACAGGCTAGATCGACTAGCCTTTTAATATTCATAGAGTTTTCTCTTCTTAAATCTCCCTCTACTTTATAATTAGCATCTATATATTCGCGTATTTTCAAAACTTCTTCTTCTGATAATTTATTCACCCTTTTGTTTAGAGGGATGTTTAATTTTTCACAAATTAATTTTGAATTATAATTTCCAATACCATGTATATATGTTAAAGCTGTGTGAACGACTTTATTGATAGGTATATTAATGCCTGCTATTCGAGCCATATTTTGTGATGTTTAAGTTTACTGCGTATTTATATTGTGTAATCATTTAAAGTCAACCCTTGATAGCATCAATTAAGTCGCTAATTTCACTATTAATGTCAGATATTGTTGCCTCACCATTTACAACTTTAAGTAAATTAGATTGCTTATAATAATGTAATACTGGTTCAGAGGATTTTTCATAAGTTTGATATCTCTTAATTGCTATTTCTTCATTGTCATCAGCTCTATTTTCTTGGGATTGCCTTTCAAGTATTCGTTTTTTAACAGTTTCCAAACTAACAGACAATTTTAAAACAATATCTACTTTTTGTTTATTTGTTTTTAATAGATTATCTAGATTGTTTGCTTGAGATAAAGTTCTTGGATAACCATCAAAGATAATTTTATGTTTGTAAATATCATTAGAGATAAATTTTGAAATCAAATTGCTTACAATTTCATCCGAAACTAACTCTCCATTATTCATAATTCTGGTAATTTTAGATCCTAATTCTGTTTTGTTTTTAATTTCATTACGCAAAAGATCGCCTGTAGATAATTGATGAAGGCCATATTTATTGACAATAAATTTTGATTGAGTTCCCTTTCCAGCTCCAGGTGGGCCAAATATTACTATATTCATAAATTATCTATTAAACTTTGCTTTTTTTATTAAATGTTCGTATTGCGAACTCATTAATCTAGTCTGAACTTGAGTAACAGTATCCATTGCTACAACAACCACAATTAAAACCGAAGTTCCACCTAAATAAAAAGGTATTGGATATTTTGCAATTAAAAATTCTGGCATTAAACAGACCAATGTTAAATAGCAAGCACCAATTGTTGTGAGTTTTGTAAGAATATTTTCTATATAATCTGCTGTTCTATCTCCTGGTCTAATTCCCGGTATATAACCTCCATACTTTCTTAAATTTTCTGCTGTCTCTTTTGGATTGAAAACAATTGATGTATAAAAAAAAGCAAAAAATATAATTCCAAATGCATATAAAAGCATATAGAGAGGTTTTCCTTGTGAAAATAAAGAAGAAAAATTTATAAAAAATTCCGAGTCTGATGCTCCAAAATTTGAAAAAGTTATTGGTAATAATAAGAGTGCTGAAGCAAAAATTGCTGGTATTACTCCTGCTGTATTAATCTTTAAAGGTAAATAAGATGACTCACCACCATAAATTTTATTTCCCATTTGTCGTTTTGGATAATTAACAAGGATTTTACGCATTGCTCTTTCCATAAAAACTATAAACATAACTGTTGCTATTATTAAAATAAAAATAGATATGATCATTATTGGAGATAAAGCTCCAGTTCTACCTAGTTCAAAAGTTGATGCAAGAGCTCTTGGAATTTCAGCAACTATACCGGAGAATATAATTAACGATATTCCATTACCAATACCTCTTGAAGTTATTTGTTCTCCTAACCACATTAAAAAAGTTGTTCCCGCAACTAAAGAAATAGTTGTCATTAATTTAAAATAAATTCCTGGTGACAGAACTAATCCACCTGCATTTTCTAATCCAACAGCAACTCCATATCCCTGTAACGTAGCTATTAAAACTGTTCCATAGCGAGTAATTTGTGTTATTTTTTTTCTGCCGATTTCTCCCTGCTCTTTTAAATTTTTAAAATAATCTGAAGTTCCTGTTAATAACTGAACTATAATTGATGCAGAAATATAAGGCATTATACCTAAAGCAAAAATAGCCATTCTTTGAACAGCCCCTCCTGAAAAAACATTGAACATACCAAGAAGTCCTTTTTGGCTTGATGACATTATCTCGGCCAATGAGTTAGGATCTATGCCTGCGATTGGAACATAAGTTCCTAATCTGTAAATGCATAAAATAAAAATTGTAAAAAATATTCTATTTCTTAAATCAGATGAATTTGATGATATTTTTGAGTCTTCAGCCATTTATTTTTATTTTTTAACTGATGAACTTAAGACGCTAACTAAACCACCTGCATTTTCAATTTTTGTTTTTGCTGATTTAGATATGTAGTCAGTTTTTATTTTTAATTTATCATTCAATTCTCCAGATCCAAGAACTTTTAATTTTTCATATTTGCTTCTTATAATCTTTTTATCTTGAAGATATTTTAGATTAATTTCTTCTTTAATTTCTATTTTTTTCTTTTTAATAAAATTTTGTAAATCTCCTAGATTAAGTTTAGCAATAAACTTTTTTTTAAATAAATTGTTCTTATTGCTAAAACCTCTTTTGGGTAATCTTCTGTAAAGAGGCATTTGCCCACCCTCAAAACTTTTAATTGCAACACCTGATCTAGATTTTTGACCCTTTACTCCTCGACCAGAAGTTTTACCTTTGCCTGATCCAATGCCTCTTCCAACCCTGATTTTTGGTGAATTTGTTTTTACTAAAGTGTTTAATTTCATATTAATTTTCTCTTTTTTTTATAATATCTGCAATTTTTTTATTCCTCATAGCTGAAATAATTTTTGGTGAATTCTGGTTTTTTAATCCCTGTAAAACTGCCTTTAAAACATTGTGTGGGTTTGGTGAACCAAGAGATTTGGTAACAATATCTTGAATACCCAAAACTTCACATACTGCTCTTGTTGCACCACCAGCTATAATTCCAGTACCTGTAGGAGCTGCTCTCATTAATATTTTACCTGAACCACTTTTTGCGAATACATCATGATGTAATGTTCGTCCATCTTTTAAAGGGATTTTTACCATATTTCTTTTTGCTACTTCTGTTGCTTTCTTAATAGCATCTGGGACTTGTTTTGATTTCCCCTGACCAATTCCAATAGAACCCTTTTGGTTTCCAGCAACAACTAATGCTGCAAAACCAAATCTTCTTCCACCCTTAACAACTTTTGTTATTCTGTTAATGGCTACCAGTTTTTCTACAAATTCGCTTTTTTCTTTCATCAAAAACTCAATCCATTTTTTCTAAGTGATTCTGCTAAGGCTTTAATTCTTCCGTGGTACTTATATCCGCCTCTATCAAAAAATACTTTATTAATTTTTTTTTCTGAAGCTCTTTTAGCTAAAATTTCTCCTAGAAGTGTAGATAAATCAGTCTTATTTTTTTTACCATTTCTTAAATCTTTTTCCATTGATGAAGCTGATACAATTGTTTTATTTGCTTTGTCATCTATAATTTGTGCAGAAATATTTTTTAATGATTTGAATACAGCTATTCTATATCTATCGACATTGACTTTTTTAAGTTTGCTCCTGTTTCTTAATAAACGTTTTGTCCTAGAGTTAATTTTTTTCATATTATTTTTTCTTACCTTCTTTTCTAATCACGTATTGATCTTTCTCTTTAATTCCTTTTGCTTTATACGGTTCAACAGGTTTCAGTGATTTAATATCAGCGGCAACTTTTGCAACAAGTTCTTTATCTGACCCCGTTATATTTAACTTGGTTTGTTTTTCTACCTTTATGACAATCCCTTTTGGTATTGAATATGTAACCTCATGACTAAATCCCAATTGTAGACCCAACTTATCTCCTTTAAGATTAGCTCGAAAACCAACACCATTTAATTCTAAATTTTTTTCGTGTCCCTTTGTGACACCTAAAACAGCATTATTTACTAAACTTCTATATGTTCCCCACATTAAAGAAGTCTTTTTATCTTTAGATAGTGGAGAAATCTGAAACTCATTTTTTTCATTAATTTTAGAAGAAAAAATTTTACTATTAAATAAAACTTTATGAGTACCTTTTGGACCTGACACCAATAATGTATCTCCCTCTACCTTAACAGTAGATTCTTTAGGTAATAAAATAGCTTTTTTTCCAAGTTTTGACATTAAAATATCCTACAAATTATCTCTCCGCCTAAATTATTTTTAGTTGCTTCAACATCAGACATAACACCTTTACTTGTAGATAGTATCGCTAATCCTAAACCATTTAAAACCTTCGGTATACTGGTTGCTCTTGAATAAACTCTTCTACCAGGTTTTGAGATACGCTTAATTTCTTTTATAACAGGTTGTCCCTCATAATATTTTAATTTAACAATAATAGACTTAATTTTATTTTTTCCTTCATTTATTTGAAAATCTATAATGTAACCCTCTTTTTTTAAAACTTCTAAGATTTTTGATCTGAAATTAGAATAAGGAACATCGATATTATTTAATGTTCTCGTTTGCCCATTTCTAATTCTTGTTAACATATCTCCAACAGGATCAACTAAAGTCATATTCCTCCTTTACCAACTAGATTTTGTCATCCCTGGTATTTTACCAGATGAAGCCATTTGTCTTAATGCAATTCTAGAAATTTTAAGTTTTCTATAAACACCATGTGGTCTTCCAGTTATCTCACATCTATTTCTTATTCGAATTTTTGCAGAATTTTTTGGAAGCTTTGATAACTTCAATTGTGCTGCAAATCTTTCATTTAAAGGTAATTTTTTATTATTTATAATAGCTTTTAACTTTTTCCTTTTATTTTGATATCTTTTTGACATTTTGATACGTTTTAAATTTCTCTGAACTGCACTTGTTTTAGCCATTTTATCCTTTCTCTGGTTTTTCTTCTTTATTTCCAATATCTATTATTTTTTTAAATTTTTTCTTTTTTTTCTCATTATCCACAACAATTGGAAAGTTAAATTCTTTTAGTAAAGATATTGTGTTCTCTTTTGAATTGCTTGAAGTAACAATTGTAATATCCATTCCTCTTATTGTTTCAACTTTATCAAAATTTATTTCAGGAAAAATAATATGTTCCTTTACACCAAAAGTAAAATTTCCAAATTTGTCACACGCAGAGTCTTTCAAGCCTCTAAAGTCTTTTATTCTTGGCAAAGCAATATTAACAAGTCTATCAAGAAATTCGTACATTCTATGATTTCTTAATGTAACTTTGAGACCGGCATTTGATCCTTTTCTTGATTTAAAATTGGAGATTGATTTTTTAAATTTAGTTTTTACAGGATA
>CACFLA010000015.1:0-13043 GCA_902566975.1 uncultured Pelagibacteraceae bacterium | reverse complement strand
TTATAAATAATAGTAAGAAAGTTTTGATTGCAAATAAAGAAGCAATAATTTGTGGTTGGCATATTATATCAAAATTATCAAAAAAATATAAAACCAAAATTATACCTATCGACTCAGAGCATTTTTCTATAAATCAATTAACACAAAATGTAAGCAATGAAGAAATCCAAAAAATTTATTTAACCGCATCTGGTGGTCCATTTCTAAAAAGACCTTTGAAAACTTTTAATTCAATTAAGCCTATTGAAGCGATAAAACATCCAAAATGGAAAATGGGCAAAAAAATATCTATAGATTCTTCCAATTTAATGAACAAAGTATTAGAGCTAATAGAGGCTTACAGGTTATTTCCGTTTGATAAAACAAAGTATGAAATTATTATTCACCCTCAATCACTCATACATGCAATAGTAGTTTTTAAAAATGGACAAACTAAATTCTTGTATCATGAGACAGATATGAAAATACCAATAGCAAATGCAATTTTTGAAAATAATTTTGGTAGTAAAAACTTTATATATAGTAAAAAAGATATTTTGAATAAATTTGAGAACCTTAAATTCTTAAAAGTTGATAAAAAAAGATTTCCAATTGTTACATTAATTCAAAAATTTTCCTCAAGTAATTCTGGACCCATAATATTAAATGCAAGTAATGAGGTATTAGTTAATAAATTTATTGATGGCAAAATATCTTTTAACTCAATATATGTTTATCTTAAAGAGGTTTTGGTGCATAAAGATTATCAAAAATATGCTATAAAAAGCTCACCAAATATTAATGAAATTTATAAGATTGATAAATGGGCAAGAAATAAAACGATAGAAATTTTAAACGATAAATAATGAAAAAAACTTTATACCTAATTATTATTTTAAGCTTATTTTTTTCTTCTCAATTAAAAGCTGAGACTTTAAAAAAACTTGAAATAAAAGGAAATTCTAGAATTTCTGAAGAAACATTAAAAGTATACGGAGAAATTCAAATAAACAAAGATTACTCAACAGATGACATTAATGCAGTAATTAAGAAACTTTATGATACTAAATTTTTCTCTAAGATCTCAACAAGTTTTGCAAACAATATTCTAACAATTATTGTAGAAGAAAATCCAATTATAAATACTATTATTATTGATGGTGAAAAGGCTAAAAAGTACAAAGAGGCTATTTTAGAAATAATATCTTTAAAAGAAAAAAGCTCATATGTTGAAAGTGATATTAGAAAAGATATTGAGATGGTTAAATCATTTTATAAATCTTTAGGGTTTTATGCAGCTGAAGTAGAAGCAAGAAGTCAACCCATTGGACAAGATAAAAAAAGGTTAAATCTAATTTTCTCAATTAATAAAGGACAAAAATATAGAATATCCAAAATAAATTTTATAGGAGATAAAAAGATAAAATTTAAAAGATTAAGAGACGTAGTAGCATCAGAGGAACATAGATTTTGGAAATTTATTTCTAGAAATGTATACTTAAATGCTGAAAGAATCGAATTAGATAAAAGATTGTTGAAAAATTTTTATTTAAGCAAAGGATATTATAATGTTGAGATAGTATCTAGTAGCGCCGAAAGTAAAGATAATAATACAGATATTGAACTTACTTATAGTATAAATGCTGGCGAAAGATATAGAATAAAAAAACTAGCTACTGACATTGACCCTGTTTTTGATAATTTAATTTTTGAAGAATTAAAGGATGAATTTACTGCTTTTGCTGGTGAATATTATTCACCGTTTAAAATAAGAAAAATTTTAAAAAAGATTGATAAAATTATTGATCAAAATGAACTTCAGTTTGTTCAACATACTGTCATAGAGACTGTCGATGAAAAAAATATTGATATCACTTTTAAAATATTCGAAGGCCCTAAAATTCAGATAGAAAGAGTAAATATTTTTGGAAATACTGTAACAAGTGACTCAGTCATTAGATCTGAATTAGAACTAGATGAAGGTGATCCTTATAGTAAAGTAAAATTAAATCAATCAATTTCTGAATTAAAGGCAAGAAATATATTTAAAACTGTAAAAGAAAAAATCATAGATGGCTCAGAAAAAGATTTAAAAGTTCTTGAAATTACAGTTGAGGAAAAACCAACAGGAGAAATTGCAGCAGGTGCTGGTATTGGTACAGAAGGAACGAGTTTTAGTTTTTCTCTTCAAGAGAATAACTATTTAGGAAGAGGTCTTATGGTTGACTCAACAATATCTGTTTCAGAGGAGTCCCTAAGAGGAGGATTAAATATTACAAATCCTAACTATAATTACAGCGGAAATTTAGTTTATGGTGGAATCACTAGTACCAATAATGACAAACCTGACTCTGGATATGAAAATACTGTTACAAATATTAATTTAGGTACTAAATTTGAACAATATGAAGGTATATTCTTCTCACCAGGTTTCGATTTATCTTTTGATGATCTAAGAGTTGATGGAACCGCATCTGATAAATTAAAGAAACAAGCCGGTGAATTTACTGAGTTTAATTTTAATTATTCTTTGCAAATGGATAATAGGGATAGAGCTTTTATGCCAACAAGTGGAAGTATAGCATCATTTACGCAAGGGTTACCAATATATGCAGACCAACCTTCTCTTTACAATAGACTAACATATTCAAAGTATCACGGATTTAGCGATGATGTAATTGGTGTTGCAAAATTTTATGCTGCAACAGTTACGGCTTTAGATGAAGATGTTAGATTAAGTAAGCGAATAAATTTACCATCAAAAAGATTAAGAGGCTTCGAGGCTAATAAAATTGGACCAGTAGACCAAGGAGATTATGTTGGGGGAAATTACGCTACTGCCTTAAATTTTGAAGCTCAATTACCAAATTTACTTCCAGAGGCAACACAAACAGATGTTGCTGCATTTCTAGATTTTGGAAATTTATGGTCAGTTGATTATGATAGTAGTGCTGGAAGCTCTAGTAAAGTTAGATCCTCACTAGGGATAACCACTCAATTATATACTCCTATTGGTCCTGTAAATTTTGTTTTAGCTCAACCACTTTCAAAAGCTGAGAGTGATAAAACACAAACATTTAAATTTCAGATAGGAACTTCTTTTTAAAATATGAAAAAGATTAAAATACTTTTTTTATTTCTAATTTTAATTTATCCATTTAATTTGAAGGCTGAAAATCAGGTATATTTCATTAACTTAAAAAAAGTTCTTAATGAAAGTAAAGCTGGTAGCGCAGCTCAAGAAAAGTTAGTAAAAGAGTTTGAAAATCAAGATAAGAAATTTAAAAACGAGTCAAATGCTTTAAAAAAACAAGAAACTGAGCTAATAAACCAAAGAAAAACACTTTCAGCAGATGAGTATAAAAAGAAGGTAAGTTCCTTAAGAAAAAAAAATATTGATTTTCAAAATCGCAGGAGAAATGCATCATCTAATTTTGTTACGAAAAAAAACAACGCAAGAAATCAATTATTAAAATCTTTAAATCCAATTTTGAAAAAATATATGGATGAAAACGGTATTATGATGATTATGAATGAAAAGAATGTTATTTTAGCAAATTCTAAAGTTGATCTTACGAATACTATTATTGATTTACTAAATAAAGAATTAAAATCTATAAAGTTGAATTAAGTTTTGATGTTAAATATTAACTTTTTTAAACCTCAAGGTCCGTTTAATTTAGAAGATCTAACCGAAAATGCAGCTAATAGTGGAGGTATTAAAATTTTTGATATAAAAACATTAGAAAATGCTAGCAATAAAGATATTACCTTTTTAAACTCTCCTAAGTATAAAAGCCAGGCAATCAATACAAAAGCTGCTGCGTGTGTAACAAAAAAAAATCTTGAGAATTTTTTACCAAAAAAATGTATTAAAGTTTTTGTAAAAAACGTTCTTTTTTCAACAGCTAAAATTTCATTGAAATTTTATCCAAAAGCAGATTTAGATTATCCAGATGTTTCAATAGTTGATTCTGCCAGTATTTCCAACAAATATCACTCTGTCACATTCGGTAAAAATATTTTAATTGGAAAAAATGTAAAAATAGGATCAAACACTTCAATTGGTAACAATACTACTATTGAACAAAATGTTTTTGTAGGAAAAAATTGTTTAATTGGTTCGAATATTACTCTTAAAAATACTATTATAGGTGATAACGTAGTGATTCAGGATGGTTGCAAAATTGGCATTAAAGGATTTGGCTTTGTACCTTTGAAGGACAAAAATTTTAGATTTCCACATATTGGAAGAGTTCTTTTAAATAACAATGTTGAATTAGGGGCTAACTGCACAATAGATAGAGGATCAATTGGAGATACGGCGATAGGTGAAAATACTTTCTTAGATAATCAAGTTCATATGGCTCACAATGTAAAAATCGGAAAAAATTGTATGATAGCCGGACAAGTTGGATTTGCTGGTAGCACTACAGTTGGAAATAATGTTTCTATTGGTGGTCAAGCAGGTATTTCTGGACATCTTAATATAGGAAATAATGTTAGAATAGGTGGCGGCAGTGGAGTTGTTAAGGATGTTCCAGATAATTCAATTATAATGGGTTATCCGGCGGTTCCGTTAAAAGAATTTTTAAAAAAGGAAAAAGAATAATGTCAAATACTATAACCAAAGAAGAAATAGAAAAACTTCTTCCACATAGAGAGCCTATGTTATTAATTGATAAATTAATAAACATTGTTCCCTTAAAGTCAGCAACGGCCATAGTTAAAGTTAAAAAAGGAAAATTTTTTTTTGATGGACATTTTCCAGGACAACCAGTAATGCCCGGTGTTTTAATCGTTGAAGCATTTGGCCAAGCTGCTGCTGCTTTAACCGCACATGGTATTGATAAAAAAGAATATGAGAACAAATTAGTTTATTTAATGAGTGTTGATAAAGCAAGATTTAGAAGCCCAGTAATGCCTGAATGTGAGCTTCACTTAGACATAGAAGCAATCAGATCTCACGGAAGAGTTTGGAAATATAAAGGTGTTGCAAAAATTGATGGTAAAAAGGTTGCCGATGCAGAATGGGCAGCAACAATAGTTGAAAGAAAAAAATGATACATAAGTCAAGTGTAATAGACGCTAAAGCTGTAATAGGTAAAGATGTTAAAATTGGACCTTTTTCATTTATTGGCCCTAATGTTGAATTAAAAGATGGTGTTGAGTTAATTTCAAATGTTCATATAGAAGGTGATACTAAAATCGGGAAAAATACAAAAATATTTCCATTTGCAAGTATTGGAACTCAACCTCAAGATTTAAAATTTAAGGGAGAAAAAAACAGTTTAGAAATAGGTGAGTACAATGTCATCAGAGAATATGTAACTATTAATCCTGGAACTTCAGGTGGTGGTGGTAAAACAAAAATAGGCAACAATTGTTTATTTATGATCTCTTCGCACGTAGCTCATGATTGTATGATTGGTAACAATGTAGTAATTGCAAACAATGTTCCTTTAGGAGGACATGTGACTATAGAAGACTCAGTTGTAATAGGTGGGAATTCTGCTGTTCAACAATTTACAAGAATTGGAAGATTGGCAATGATAGGAGGAATGACAGGAGTTTTGAAAGACGTAATTCCTTTTGGATTATCTTTTGGAAATAGAAATTATTTAAAAGGAATAAATTTAATTGGTCTTAGAAGAAAAAAATATGATAACAAAAAAATTATTGAATTAGATCAAGCTTACAAAAAAATATTTTCTTCAAATAATCTCCAAGAAAACTTAAGCAAAATTAATGGTGAGTTTAAAGCTAACGAATTGGTACAAGAGGTAACTAAATTTATAGAAAAAGATAAAAAAAGACCTATTTGTACACCTTTATCTGAATAATGATTGGATTAATATTTGGTGAAACATCTTTTCCCAAAGAAATTTTAAAGAAAATTAAAAAAAAGAAAAAAAAATATTTAATTATTGATCTTACAAAAAATAGAATTTTTAAAAGAGAGAAAAATTGTTTTACAGTCTCTATAGGACAATTTGGAAAGATTATCAATATTCTTAAAGAAAATAACTGTAAAAAAGTTATTTTTGCAGGGAGCGTCAAAAAACCAAATTTTTCAAAGTTAAGATTAGATTTAAAAGGTATCTATTATATGCCTAGAATAATAAAAAGTTCTAAACTTGGAGATGCAGCAATATTAAAAGAAATAATTAAAATTCTTTCTAAGGAAAAAATTAAGACAATAAGTTCACTTACTTTTAATCCAGAACTTTCGTTGACAAAAGGTAATTTTACAATTACGAAACCAAATAAAGAAAACAATAAAGACATTAACAAAGCTATAAGAACTCTAAATAAACTTGGACAGTACAGTTACAGTCAAGGGACAGTGGTTAAAGACAACAAAGTCATTGCAATTGAAGGAAGAGGTGGAACAAAAGCAATGTTAAGAAAATGTAAAAAACTAAAAATAAAAAACAAAGGAGTTCTTGTAAAGTTCCCTAAAAAGAAACAAGACCTAAGAATAGATTTACCAACTATTGGATACAAAACATTTGTTCAATGTAAATCTGCGGGTTTAAAAGGAATCGTACTTAAAAGCAAAAGTAATATTTTACTTGAAAAAAAGAAATGTATTAATTTTGCAAATAAGAACAAAATGTTTCTTATAGCGAAATGAAAAAAGTAATCTTAATAATATATTTTTTAAGTATTTCAAATTTATTTGGATTCGAAGTTAAATTAGAAAAGATTGTTGATGGCATGAGCAAACCTTGGAGTTTGTCTTTCGTAAATCAAAATAGTATTCTTTTTACGGAAAAAAAAGGAAAGTTATTTCATTTAGATCTTAAAAATAAAACCATATCTGAAATTAAACATAATTTGTCTGTTCTTGAGGATGGTCAAGGAGGCCTACTTGATGTGCTCTACGATGATAAAAATGTATATTTATCTTACTCTGAAAAAAGAGATGGCTGGAAGACAAGTACTTCTGTTGCTAAAGGTAAATTTGATATGAACAATATTCAATTTAAAAATATTTTCAGAGCCGATCCACCTATAGACTCTGGATATCATTTTGGCTCAAGAATAGTAAAAAAAAATAATCATTTATATATTTCAGCTGGTGAAAGAGGCAAAGGTATGATCGCTCAAGATGCCTCAAAACATCCTGGAAGTATTATTAGAATTAATTTAGATGGATCTGTACCCAAAGATAATCCTAAGTTTAAAGGTAAAGAAAACTGGCTACCTGAGATTTATCAAATAGGAGTAAGAAATCCACAAGGAATGGCACTATCTCCTTTTGACAATAAAATTTATATGACAAACCATGGAGCAAAAGGTGGCGATTGGTTTGGCACAGCTAATCAAGGAGAAAATTATGGTTGGAAAATATTAGGATGGGGTGGAACAAACTATTCAGGTACAAAAATTGGACCTAAATGGAAACCGGGTTTTACTAAAGCAATTAAATATTGGGTACCTTCAATAGCTGTTAGTGCGATGGCTATATATAAAGGCGATGAATTCAAAGAATGGAATGGAGATGCTTTAATTACTTCGCTCAAAGATCAGTCATTAAGAAAAATAAAATTCAAAGATAATAAATTCATAAGTGAACAAATAATTTTTCAAGGAAATATTGGAAGAATAAGAGATATCAAGATACAGAAGGAAACTGGCGAACTATACATGTTGTCAGATAACGGAGAACTCTGGAGAATGTATAAATGAAAAAAATATTCTTTACATTATTCTTCATAGTTTTTTCAACAAATTTATATGCTTCAAATATTAAAAAGGTTTATTTTGCTGGAGGGTGCTTTTGGTGCATGGAAGAATCATTTGATAAAGTTAAAGGAGTTATCGAAACTATCTCAGGATACTCTGGTGGACACGTAAAAAATCCTAAATACAAAGATGTTGTTAAGAATAATACTGGTCACTATGAAACGTTAGAGATTACATACGATTCAACTATTACGAACTTTGAAAAACTTTTAGAAGTTTTTTGGATTAATATTGATCCATTTGATGCTAACGGTCAATTTTGTGATAAAGGTGAAAGTTATAAGTCAGTAGTTTTTTATGGAAATAATGATCAAAAGAAAATTATAGAGACTTCAATTAAAAACATTGAAAATAGGTTTAATAAAAAAGTTGTTACTTACATTAAAAATTTCAAGGAATTTTATATGGCAGAGACATATCATCAGGATTATTATGAAAAGAATTTTATAAGGTATCTGATGTACAAAAAAGGATGTCAAAGAGAAGAAGTGTTAAACAAAATTTGGGGATGAAAAAAATATTTATTCTAACTGGTGAACCATCTGGAGATAAATTAGCTTCAAAAGTTATTTCTAAATTTCAAAGTACAAGATCAGATATTCAATATTTAAGTGTTGGTGGTGAATATTTAAAAGGCCTTGGTATTAAGTCACTTTATGACTTAAAGGAAATTACTTATTTGGGATTTACTAAAGTTTTTCTCAATCTTTTTAAAATTAAGAGAAAAATAAATGAAACTGTTAATGAAATTCTTAAATTTAAACCAGATATCCTTTTTTCCGTTGATAGTCCAGATTTTACACTTCGAGTAGCTAAAGAAGTTAAAAAAAAAGATCCTAATATAAAAACAATTCATTTTGTTGCACCGCAAGTTTGGGTATGGAGAGAACATAGGGTTAAACAACTTAAGATATTTCTTGATCATGTTTTATTATTATTTCCATTTGAAAAAAAATATTTTGATAAAGAGCAAATAAAGTCAACTTTTGTGGGTCATCCGTTATTGGAAGATGTAGAAAAAAGTAAAGTCGATATAAGTCAAATTATAAAAGATAATAAAAAGATATTTTCAATATTTCCTGGCAGCAGGATATCCGAATTAAATACTTTAACTCCAATTTTGTTTGAATTTATAAAAAAAATGAATAAGAAATATAAGGATCTTTTTTTTGTATTTCATTCTACTCAAGAACACGTTCAGTTACTTCAAAAACAACTTCTAGACGAAGGATTAAAAAACTGTGGTGCTATAGCTGACGAAAAGATCAAATCACATATATTAAAATCATCAGTATTTGCTGTAGCTAAATCAGGAACAATCTCTTTAGAGATTTGTAATTCAAAAATTCCTTCAATTATTATTTATAAGATGGGAGCAATTAATTTTTTTATTGTTAAAATGCTAGTTAAAGTAAATTTTGCTAATATTATTAATATTGCAGCAGGAGAAGAAGTGATCCCTGAATTATTGCAATCTAAATGTAATGCTAAGGATATTTATAATACTGTTGATAAATTAATGAATGATAAAACTGCTTTAGAAAATCAATTAAATAAGACACAGTCCATTATTAGCAATTTTAAAACAGACAAATCATCTGAAATTGCATCTTCTATTTTGAAGGATTATATTTAAATAATACTGTAACTATAGGAGCTGTTGTAGCTATTAAGAAAGACCAAAATAATAAGTAATTTTTTATTATTGCAGGAAAAAATTCATTATTTATAAGCCCACCTACTAACAAACTGTTTGTAAAACTAGTATTTGGAAAAAATAATAAGCCTAAAAATAATCCAATAACAATTGATAATATTAAATCTGATTCAATGATTTTCTTTTTAAAGAAACCATAAAATACCGGAAAGACAGCAGCACAACATAAAAGATCTGCTAATAAAAATAAATATAAAATACTAAAACCCTTTGAAGCAACAAATAGAGCAATAATTGAAAGAATTATTATTATAAAATTTGATGAATTTATATTTTTACTTATTTTTTTTCCATCAACAATTATTAAACTTGAGATACCATTTATTAATGTATCAAGTGTACTTACTGTAAGCGATATTGCCAAAATAATCACAGCTACTGCAATAATTTCTGAGTTTTCTTTTAATAATAAAGAAAAAAAAGCAAGGTCTGGATTAATTTTATTATCAAGAGAAATCGCAAATATTCCAGTTATACCCATAATGAAAACTGTTGGTATAATTATCAGAAATGAAAATTTAAGACTTCTTTTCAAAATATTATAATCTTTTGCTGCAAAAACTCTTTGCCAATTTCCTTGATGGAAAAGATTAGTTGCCGCTACGGCTATAAAAAAAGTTATTCCAGATGTATAATTTGGGATGTAATTACTACTTAATAAATTCAAAGAACTACTCGATAATTCTTTCGAAACTATCAAGTCTGAACTAAAAATATTAAATAAACAAATAAATAATAAAGCTACTACTATAAAAAACTGAAGATTATCTGTTATAATAGAAGCTCTCAAACCTCCATATAGAGTATAAATTAATGTTGATATAATTACTAAAGATGCTGTTAACCACAAAGGTGTGCTAGAAATATAATTTATTAATATTGCTACGGCTGTAATCTCAGCACATAAAAAGATAAACATATAAAAAATACTTAAAAGAATTATAAATTTAAATAGTTTTTTACCAATTTTATAAAAAATATATTGGGTAAAAGTAATACCTTTAGGGAAGGCCTTTCTTATTTTTTTTCCTAGAAAAATTAATGCAATCATCGGAAAGGCTGTTCCTAATGCATAACCTATTACAGCTCCTATACCTCCCCAAGTCGCTGCAGATGCAGGACCAAATAAAATCCACGCACCTAACGCTGAAGCTACAAGACTTGTTGTTAATGACAAAGTTCCAATTTTTCGCCCTGCTGTTAAATAGTTTGATGATCCCCTATATTTTCGAGAGTAAAAAATTCCGATAAATGCAAACAGGAAACTTGATAAAATTAATATTGATAATGCTGAACTTTGTTGTAAAAAAAATGTTTTTTCCATTTATCCCTCACTGAATTACCGGTCAGGTTCTAGGGTATAATCTCAGTCTTGATAGACACCCCTTAAATTATTTTCTTAATTCATTATAAAGAAATGATGCAATAGAATCCATTCCTTTTAAATTACTTTTTCTCTCTGCAATTGAATTATAATTTGTGTTTGTATTGATATCATAAGTATAATGTTTTCCATCATTACCTTTAATATATTCAATACCTGCTATTTCAATACCATTTGATTTAAGTAAATCTTCGTATTTTTTAAGTTCTAGATTTTTATAATCTTTTACTATCATAAATTTATTTCCATCTGGATTTGTTGGACAAAACTTTTCTTCAACATTACAAGCATCGGCTGGGCATAGTTCGAAACCATCACTAGCATCAACTTGAACAGCATATAGAAACTTTCCATTTACAAACTCCACTCTTGTAATTATTTTTGGATCAGACTCCACATATTCTTGTAATAATGTAATTCCATCAATTGAGTCTTCAAAATCACCATTAATATATTTTTCAAGTTCACCTGTATTTTTAAAATATTTCACCCCTAGACCTCTCCCGCCTCTATTGTGTTTTGTTATAAATGGTTTTTTAAAATTTTTTGATTTTTCTAAGATCTCATTTTTGTTTTTAGCATAATAAGTTTCTGGAAAATTTATATTGAATTTTTTTAATTCCTCATATTGTTTTTGTTTACTTATTTCTAATTCTAAAGCTCTTGAATTGTTTACAACTCTTTTTTTATCTTTTTCTAACCATCCCAGTACATCTTTTGTATTTTCCGGAGCATATCTATGCCCCCGTGAATGAGCACTCGCACTCATTCTGTTATAAAAAATTCCATTAGGTGGGGATTTTTTAAAATCAAAGCTTTCTTTATCCATATGCCACTCCTTAAATGGAGCTTTAATCTTCTTAAAACTTTCCCTTAATGGAATAAGCCACTCATCATTTTCATGTATCACATAGATGTTTTTATCCATGTGTTTTTATAAACAATTCTTTACCCTTTTTTCAACCGAGATTTATTATATTTATGACGCACTTACTTTAGGTAAATAGTTAAATGAAGCAGTATCTATTTTTGATGAATGTTCTCTTCTCATCTTCCATCCTTTGTGTATTCCTGCACTAGCTATTGTTATTGCATGTCTACCATATTTATTATTTGTATGATCAATAGCCTTCATTAATGTTTTAGATCTATCATCCATAAGTGGTGTTAACAGATTTACTTCATTTTTATCTGCGTCTCTTAGTTTTGATAAAATAATCCCAGCTTTTTGATAATGATATCCAGGCTTATACATGCTTTTTAAAATCTTTCTTGCGTATTTAACAAGTTCAATACTATTATTTGTAGCAATTGGTAGTTCAATAGTTTGTGAATTAGAGTAATATTTTCTATTTTTATTAAAAGGACTGGTTCTAATAAATACCGTTAATCCTCTACATATTTGATCATCACCTCTTATTTTTTCAGCAGCGTTTAAGCAGTAAGTTGATACAGCTTCTTCTAGTTTTTGTAAGTCTGTTATTCTTTTCCCAAAAGATCTTGATACACAACAATTTTTTCTTTTTTCTTCATGAAGTTCTAATCCAATACAGGTTATACCTCGTAATTCCATTGCTGTTCTTGACCCAAGAACATTTGTACTTTTCTTCACCCACGTATTCGAAACTGATTTTAATTGATAAGCATTTTCTATACCGTTTTTTATATATAGCTTAGACAATTGTTTGCCCACACCCCAAACATCTTGAATAGGAAATTTTTTTAATCTTTCATCAATATTTTTGTTTAAGTACATAACACCAGTTCTTTCCTTTTTAGCAATATGGTTTGCTACTTTGCTAAGTGTCTTTGTTGTTGAAATTCCAACGCTCGTTGGTATTCCGGTCCATTTTAAAACTTTTTTTCTTATCTCTTTTCCGTAATTCTCGACATCTTCTTCTTTTAAAAAAGATAAATCTATAAATGCTTCATCAATAGAATAAATTTCAACATTAGTTGAAAAGGTTTTTAAAACTTTCATTACGCGTCTTGATAAATCACCATATAACGCGTAATTTGAAGAAAAAATATTAACATTATTTCTTTTGATCAATTCTTTTACTTTAAAATATGGCTCTCCCATTTTTATTCCCAAAGATTTTGCTTCATTAGATCTTGAAATTACACATCCGTCGTTATTTGATAAAACTACAACAGGTTTATTTTGTATTTTCGGATTAAATAATCTTTCGCAAGAGACGTAAAAGGAAT
>CACFLA010000014.1:0-13522 GCA_902566975.1 uncultured Pelagibacteraceae bacterium | reverse complement strand
TATATTGCCAGGAATATTCCAGTTTATCATGTAGCAATAAAGCCAAACTTAATTAAAGATAAAAAAAAAATTTATTATTAAACTCAAGTTACTCGATACAACACTTGATTATAAAAAAATAGAAAATAAATTAAAAAAAAATGGTTATTTTTATTTGAAAAAAAATCTTACCTTAGATGAAAAAAATAAATTTTGGTCATTAGGTGAAAAAGGTTTAATTTTTGAGATTACACAAACAAGAATTTATCCCCATAAAAATTTATTTAGCCATGTCATAGGTCAAATTGATATTGATAACAATGGAATTTCTGGAATAGAAAAATTTTATGATACCGACCTTAAAAAAAATGATAATCAATCAATTCATTTGTCTTTAGACACAAATTTACAATATTTGATAAGAGAAGAACTACTTAAATCTATTTCAACTTTTCAATCAAAAGGAGCAGCAAGTCTTTTGATGGACGTTAATACTGGTGAAATATTATCTTTAATCTCTTTACCTGATTATAATCTTAACTCAAGACAAGATTTAAAAGACAAAAATTTTACAAACAAAATAACAAAAGGTGTTTTTGAACTAGGTTCAATTTTTAAAACATTTACTTTAGCTTTGGCCATTGAGGATAATTTATATTCTCCAAGTACAATTGTTAAAAATATACCTGATAAAATTCAATGCTCAAAATTTACAATAAATGAGCATGATGAAATGCCAAGCAATCTAACTTTAAAAGAAATTTTAGTTAGATCTTCTAATATTGGAACTATCAAAGTTGCTAGGAGTTTGGGTGAAGACAAACTTAGAACTTTTTTGGAAGATTTAAATTTATTAAATAAAATTAATTTAGAATTAGATGAAATTGGATCCCCATTAAAATTTTTATGGAATAAGTGTAAGTTAGAAACAGTATCATATGGTCACGGAATAACTACTACCCCTTTACAGGCAGCATCAGCTTACGCATCAATATCTAATGGTGGCATAGTTGTTAATCCAACACTGATAAAAAATAAAGCTATGAATTCTAAAACAAAACGGATTGTAAGTTTAAAAACTAGCAAAAATATAAATAATATGTTGCGAGAGGTCGTAGTTAGTGCAGATGGAACTGCGTCATTAGCTGAAGTAAATGGTTATTATGTTGGAGGAAAAACTGGGACAGCAAATAAGAATATAAATGGTGAATATACCTCAAAAAAATTAACATCTTTTATTTCAGTTTTTCCAACAAACAACCCTAAATACTTATTATTAACATTAATAGACGAACCTAAACCAGCACCAGAACTTGTTTACAATTATAGAGGAAACAAAATTTCTGGAATACACAGGAATGAGTCCGGTTGGAATTCTGCTTATGTTGCTGGCAAAATTATAGAGAAAATTGGTCCTATTTTAGCCATAAATAAAAACGATTTTTATGACAACTATGTTGTTAAAAAATCTGATTGATAACTTAAATTCTAAAATTAGTAATTTAAAGATTAGAAAGATATCAGCAGATAGTAGAAAAATTCAAAAGGGCGATTTATTTGTTTCTATTAAAGGAAACAAATTTGATGGTAATAAATTTATTGATCATGCAATTTTGAAAGGAGCAAAAGTTATAGTTTATTCTGGATTACTAAAGAAAAAATATAATAATATCAATTATATCAAAACAAAAAATACAAGAGAGAAACTTGCAGAAATTTCATCGAAATACTTCAAAAAAAAACCAAAAAAATATTATTGCTGTTACAGGTACAAATGGCAAGACATCGGTATCAGATTTTTTTCACCAAATTTTTACATTGAATAATAAACCCGTAGGTCTTCTTGGAACCTTGGGGTTTAAAAAAAATAGTAATTTAAAAAAAAGACAATTAACTACTTTAGATTCATTAAATCTTCACAAAGACCTAGAAGAAATGAAAAAATCAAAAATAGACAATGTTATTATTGAGGCATCAAGTCATGGTCTTGTTCAAAAAAGATTGGATTTTTTTAAATATTAAATCTGGGATTTTTACTAATTTAGGCCATGACCACTTAGATTATCATAAAAATATGAAAAATTATTTTTCAGCAAAATTAATTTTATTTAAAAAATTACTTAAAAAAAAATCTACAATTATTACAGACTCAGAAATTAAGGAATATCGAGTTTTTGAACGATTACAAAAAAAGAGAAATCTAAACTTGCAAAGTATTGGGAATTTTGGAAATACATTTAAAATTTTAAATCATAGAATTTTTAATAATTATCAATTAATTAAAATCTTACATAATAAAAAAAAATATAATTTAAAAATAAATTTAATTGGATCAATTCAAATAAAAAATTTATTCATGGCTATCTTGGCTTGCAAAATTTGTGGTTTAAGTATCCAAAATATATTTAAAGTTATTAATAAAATTCGGAGTGTAAATGGAAGGTTGGAGTTTATTAGATGTTTACCAAATCAATCAAAGATATTTTTAGATTATGCTCATACACCTGAAGCATTAAAAAATGCAATAATTTCGCTTGAGGAGCATTTTAATAAAAAAATAACAGTCATTTTTTGGATGTGGTGGTGAAAGAGATAGGTCAAAAAGAGAAAAAATGGGTAAGATAGTAAATAAATTATGTGAAAAAATTATAGTCACTGATGATAATCCAAGAAACGAAAACCCATCTAAAATTAGAAAACAAATTATTAAAGCAATAGACGAACGTAAAGTAAAAGAAATATCTGGTAGAAAAAAAGCAATTACTTTTGCATTAAAAAATTCTAGTCCATATGAAATTATTTTAGTAGCTGGAAAAGGTCATGAAAATTATCAAAACTTGGGAAAAAAAAGAAATTTTTTTTAGTGACAAAATAACAATTAAGAAAGTTCATTTAGGGGAAATAAGCAATAAAAAAAATCAATTAAAATATAATGATATTATAATAAATAAAATATTGAAAAATAAAAAAGAAAATCTTTTTTCTGGTGTTTCAATAAATTCAAAAACAATTAAAAAAAATAATTTATTTGTTGCAATTAAAGGAAAAAATAAAGATGGGCATAATTTTTTAAATCAGGCAATTAGTAAAGGTGCTAATTATTGTGTTGTTTCAAAAAATGTCAAAAAAAAATTTAAACCGATTAAAGTAAAAAATACTTTCAATTTTCTAAAAACTTTCTCCAAAAAAAAACGAGAGTTCTCCTCAGCAAAATTTGTAGCTATTACAGGAAGTGCAGGCAAAACATCATTAAAAACAATGTTAGGAAATTTATTAAAATTATATTCAAAAACTTACTTTTCACCAAAATCATACAATAATCACTATGGGGTTCCGTTAAGTTTATCAAATATTGAACCAGAGCACAATTTTGGAGTATTTGAAGTTGGAATGAATAAATTTAATGAAATTAATAAACTTTCTTCAATTCTAAAACCAGACGTAGGCATTATTACAAATATTTCTGAGGCACATTTAGAAAATTTTAGACACATTTCTGATATAGCTAAAGCAAAAAGTGAAATTATTCATAATATTAAAAAAAATGGGCTAATAATTCTTAATCGTGATGATAATTTTTTTAGTTTTCACCAAAATATAGCCAAAAAAAAAAATATTCGAATTAAATCCTTTGGATATTCTAAAAATGCTGATTTTAGATTTTTAAAAACAAAGAAAATCAAAAATAATTTATTTCTTAATGCATCTTTAGAAGGAGAGAAAATATCTTTACCTATTAATAATTCTAATAGAAATTTTATTATGAATATACTTTGCTGTTTAGCAGTACTAAGTGATTTTAATTTAAGTATTAGAAATATTCATAAGTTTTTTAAAAATCAAAAACCTTTAAAAGGGAGAGGAAAAATTAAAAAAGTAAAAAGGTTTGGTAAAACTTTTTATTTAATTGATGAGAGTTATAATGCAAATCCTTTGTCAGTTAAAATAGCTTTAGAAAATTTTTCAAATATAAGAAAAAATGGAAAGAAAAAGTATTTCTTTTTTGGTGATATGATGGAATTAGGAAACAAATCACATATTTACCACAAAAAAGTGACAAATTTTATTAATAAAAGTGATATTGATAAAACTTACGTTTATGGAAAAAGGGCATCTAAAGCATATAAATTTATTAATAAAAATAAAAGAGGTGAACTTATTAATAATTTTGAGAAATTCGATAGAGTGATATCAAAAATTTTAAAAAATGGAGATTATTTAATGATAAAAGGATCAAACGCAACAAAACTTTATACAGTTTCTGACAATTATTTAAAAGGTTTAAAAAATGCTTTATAGTTTTCTTACATCTTTTGTTGACACTTTTTCTTTTTTGAATGTTTTTAAATATATTACTTTTAGAATTGGTCTCTCAGTAATTACATCTTTATTAATAATCTTTTTAATTGGTAATCCACTAATAAATTATTTTGCAAAAAAACAAATTACTGGCCCAATAAGACAAGATGGACCAATTGATCATATTATTAAAAAAAGTGGGACACCTACAATGGGAGGGTTAATGATACTTATTGGAATTATAGTAAGTACTCTTTTGTGGGCAGATTTAAAAAATATTTATATTTGGATTGTTCTATTTGTCTGTTCATCTTCAGGTTTATTAGGTTTTTTAGATGATTATCTCAAAATTAAATTAAAAAATTCTTCTGGCATAAATGCCAAATTAAAATTTCTTGGACAATTTATGATAGCTTTAGTAGCAATATTGACTTTAGTTTATTTTACGGATCACGAAACTATATCAAATTTATATTTCCCTTTTTTCAAAAATTTAATTTTAAATATGGGTTTATTTTTTATTCCATTTGGAATTTTTGTTATTATTGGATCCTCAAATGCTGTAAATTTAACAGATGGTTTAGACGGTTTAGCAACAGTTCCAGTTATGTTAGTGGCACTATCATTTTCACTTATATGCTATCTAGTAGGTAACACTATTTTTTCAGATTACCTTCAGATCCAATATGTTCCAAACGTTGGTGAACTATCGGTTTTTTGTGGTTCAATAGTAGGATCATGTCTTGGTTTTCTCTGGTATAATGCCCCACCTGCTAAAATTTTTATGGGAGATACAGGTTCACTATCTTTAGGTGGATCAATAGCCTCAGTAGCAATAATTGTTAAACATGAAATAGTTCTTGCTATAGTAGGAGGTCTTTTTGTTTTAGAGACAGCATCAGTAATAATTCAAGTAGTTTCTTTCAAGCTAACTGGAAAAAGAGTTTTTAAAATGGCACCTATTCATCATCATTTTGAAAAAAAAGGTTGGGCAGAGTCCACAGTAGTAATAAGATTTTGGATAATATCAATCATACTTGCTCTAATTGGACTTGCAACTTTAAAACTAAGATAAAATGATATTTAAGCACATACTGAAAAATAAAAGCTTTTTAGTTTATGGATTAGGTTTAACTGGTCAATCTGTATTAAAATTTTTAAAAAAAATAAAAGTCAAAAATATTTATCTTTGGGATGATAATATTAATTTAAGAAAAAAATTTAATTCAAGAGAAAACAACCATTCGATAAAAAAAAAATTTTCAGAGGTAGATTATATAGTACTAAGCCCTGGTATTAGTCTTAGAAAAAGCAATAAAAAAAAACAACTAAATAAAAATCAAAGAAAAATAATTACTGATATAGATCTTTTTTTTCTAACTAACAAAATTTTCAAATCTGTAGTTGTAACAGGGACAAACGGAAAATCTACAACATGTAGTATTGTTAAAAAGGTTTTATCTGACTCAGGATATAATACTGTAGCAGTAGGAAATATAGGTAAACCAATTTTAAATTATAATATTGGAAAAAAAAAAAATGTTGTAATAGTCATTGAGATGTCCTCTTTTCAATTGGAATATTCAAAATTCGTAAGACCAAATCATGCAATCCTTACTAATATAACTAGAGATCACCTAGATTGGCATGGAAGTATGAAAAATTATATTAATTCTAAATTTAAAATCTTTTTGCTTCAAAATAAAAAAGATTATGCCTATTTACCTCAAAATAAAAACATAATTAAACTTTTCAAAAAAAATAATATGGAAGCCAATATTATTTTAAATAAAGAAAGGATACAAAATTTTATTAAAAAAAATATTTCAAATACTCACTTAATGTCAAAAAGTAATCTTGAAAATATATCATTTATTTATAATTTAAAAAATAATTTTAAAATAAGTAATAAAAACTTTTTCACCTCCTTAAATGGTTTCAAAGGTTTACCTCACCGACAAGAAATATTTCTTAAAAAAAATAATATTTATTTTATTAATGACTCGAAAGCCACAACATTTAGGGCAACCGAAGGGTGTTTAATGAATTATAAAAATATATTATGGATTGTGGGAGGCCTCAAAAAAGTTGGTGATCGATTTAACTTAAGTAAAATTAAAAAAAATATAATAAAAGCTTTTATTATTGGAAAAAATAGATCTTTTTTTAAAAATAAAATAAATAAAAAAATAGATTATGTAGAAACAGAAAATATTCATAAAGCGGTAAAAAATATCTTCAGTGAACTTAAAAAATTTTATAAAAATAAAGATAAAATATTTGTTATATTAAGCCCAGCATGTGCATCTTATGATCAATTTAAAAATTTTGAGGAGAGGGGAGAATTATTTAAAAAACTAATTAACTTTAATGCAAAAAAATATCTCTGAAAATATTAAGTCAAAATACTTTAATTTTAACAGGTATTGGAGAAATATTGACAAACAAATATTATTTGGTTTCTCTTTATTATTCATTTTAGGTGTTTTTTTTTCATTCTCATCTACATCAATTTTAGCAGATGAGAGATTAGATCGAGAATATTATTCATTTTTCCAAAAACATTTACTTTATGCTACTCTATCTTTCTGTTTGATGATTTTTATTTCTTTTTTAAATAAGGATTTTCTAAATAAAACCTTTGTTCCTTGCTTTTTGATTTTTTTTATTATGTTATCTGTAGTTCCATTTATAGGAATAGAGGTAAAAGGTGCTAAAAGGTGGCTAAATTTTTATTTTTTTAATTTTCAACCAGTTGAATTTATAAAGCCATTTTTCATTTTAATAATTGCACAAATTATAAGCTCAAATAATTTTAAAAGTCTAAACTTTACTCACTTTATTTCATTTATAATTTTATCCTTAATAATATTTCTACTTGTAGTCCAACCAGACATAGGCCAATCAGTTTTATTAATAGTAACTTGGATTTCTGTAATTTTTGTTTCGGGTATGAATATTTATTTTATATTTGCTTTAAGTGTTATAGTTATTTCAGGTTTTTTTTAGTTTAATTTTTTTTCTCTCCTGAAAAATTTAATTATATTCTAAATCGAATTTCGTCCTTTATAGATCCTTCAAAAGGTGATGGTTTTCAATCGCAAAAAGCAATTGATGCAATAAGACTAGGAGGGGTAAAAGGACAAGGAATGGGCGAAGGTATTTTAAAAGAGTCTGTACCAGAAGCACATACTGATTATATTATTGCAGTAATCAGTGAAGAATTTGGATCAATAGTTTCGATACTTATAATATGCATTTTTCTTTTTATTGCTTTACGCCTCACTAAAATAATTATCGATTCTAAAAATAACTTGCTAAAATTATCTTTAAGCGGCTTGGTTTCTTTAATTATTTTTCAAACTTTTATACACGTAGGGGTCAATGCAAATCTATTACCAACTACAGGTATGACATTACCATTTTTAAGTTACGGAGGCTCTTCGTTAATATCAAGCGGTATAATAGCAGGAATAATTTTAAATTATACGAGCTTGGAGATTGAGAATTAAATGGATAAAAAAAATTGCATTATTATTGCTGCGGGTGGTACTGGCGGACATGTATTCCCATCTATTGGTTTAGCTAATTATTTAATGAAAGATTATGATGTAGAAATTTTTACAGATGAAAGAGGTATAAAATATTTAAATAATCATAAAAATATCAAAATAAAAAAAATTACTTCAAGCAGAGTTTTTGGTAAAAATATAATTTATTTTATGATAGGAATAGTTAAAGTTTTTTTATCAATTATTTTCTCAGTAATACTTTTAATAAAACGCAAACCAAAATTGATTATTGGTATGGGAGGTTATTCATCTTTCCCAGTATGTTTGTCAGGATTTTTTTTTAAAAATTCCAATATTTATTTATGAGAACAATTTAGTTATAGGAAGAGCTAATAAAATTCTTTTACCTTTTTCAAAAAAAATACTAGTTTCCACAAACAGTATTCAAGGTATTGATAACAAATATAAGAATAAAATAAGTCATATTGGGTTTTTATTAAGAGATAATATTTTAGGTATAAAAAATACAAACTTAGAAGTTACTAAGAATAATCTATCGATTTTAGTAATAGGAGGAAGTCAATCCGCAAAAGTTTTTGGTGAACAAATCCCTAAAGTAATAGAAGAATGTAACAAGAAAGGAATAAAATTCAATGTATATCAACAATGTTTAGAGTCCCAAAAAAAAAGATATTCAAAATATTTATGGCAAACTTGATATTAAGTTCGAATTATTTACTTTCTGTAACGATTTATCAAAGTATTATCAAAAAAGTGATATTGCAATTACAAGATCTGGAGCATCTTCTATGGCTGAACTAGTAAATCTAAGGATCCCCTTCGTAGCTGTACCTCTCCCATCATCAATTGACAATCATCAATTCAAAAATGCAAAATATTTTAACGAAAAAAATTATTGCTTTTTACTGGAGCAAAAATTTCTTTTATCTAAATTATTGAATATATTACAAGATGCACATCAAGATAGAAACGAGCTGTATTCATTTAAGCAGAAAATGAGTAAGCATTCTGATAAAGAGTCTCTTATGAAAGCCAAACAAATAATTAAGGATTATTTCAATGGAAAAATCTAAAATTAGTTTTAGTGAAAGAATTCATTTTATTGGTATTGGCGGTATTGGAATGAGTGGATTAGCTGAAGTAATGAAAGATATGGGATTTAATGTTCAAGGGAGCGATATTGCTAACAACAAAAATATTGAAAGATGCAGAAAAAATGGAATTAAAATTTTTCTAAAACACAACAAAAGAAATATTAGAAATTCTTCGATTATAGTTAAATCTTCAGCCATTGGAAATAATAATCCAGAAATAATTTTTGCGAAAAGTAAAAAATTAAAAATTTTAAAAAGAGCAGAAATGCTTGCGCATGTCGTTTCATTAAAAAAAAATATTGTAATAACAGGTTCACACGGAAAAACTACTACAACATCTCTTATTTCAAGAATTTTATACGATGCTAAATTGGATCCAACAATTATAAATGGAGGTGTAATAAATTCTATAAAAAGCTCAGCTAGACTTGGAAAAGGTGATTGGGCAGTTTTAGAAGCGGATGAATCTGATGGAAGCTTTTTAAATTTTCCAGTCAATTATTCTGTTGTAACTAATATTGATAAGGAACATCTAGATTATTATAAAAATTTCGAAAATCTGAAAAAAACTTTTTTAATGTTTTTAAATAAAACTCCAACAATCGGCAAATCTTTCTTATGTATTGACGATAAAGAAATAAAAAAAATACTACCCAGAGTAAAAAATAAAAATTTTTTTACTTACGGTTTTTCAAAAAGATCAAATTTTAGAATTTTTAATACATTTTATAAAAAAAACTATTCCATGTTCGATATCAAGATCTCAATACCTGGAATAAGAAAAACTGTATTAAAAAAAATAAAGCTAAACCTTATCGGGGCTTATAATATTCTTAACTCTGCTAGTGCAATAGCTATTTGTTTACATATTGGTATAGACATCAAAGTTATTAGAAATGCACTTAAAAAAATTTAGTGGCATACAAAGAAGACTGACAAAAGTTTTTTCATATAAACAAAGAGAATTTTTTGATGATTATGCGCATCATCCAACTGAAATCAAATCTGTTCTAAAAAGTATGAAGAAAATCAGTGCTAAAAGAAAAATAGTTTCTGTTTTTTCAGCCACATAGATATTCAAGATTAAAATTATTGAAAAATGAATTTGCATCATCTTTTCAAGACTCAAATGTAGTTATTTTATGCCCTGTTTTTTCAGCAGGAGAAAAAGTTGATAAAAATTATGATACATTTAAATTTGCTGATCTAATATCAAAAAAGTCAAATGTTCAGGTAATTACTGTTGAAAATCAAAAAGATCTTAAAAACTTTTTTAAAAAAAATTTAATTAGTAACGAACTAGTTTTATGTATGGGTGCTGGGTCTATATCAAAATGGATAAGGGAAATGGAACTTTAAATGTCAAACTTATTTTCAAGAGATATAGATTTAAAAAATTACAGCTGGTTTAATCTTGGTGGTCAAGCCAAAAACTTTTTTTAAACCAAAAAATAATACCGATCTTATAAATTTTTTTAATAAAAAAAATGATATTAATAAAAATATTCATATTTTAGGAGCAGGATCTAATACTCTTTTTAGGGATGGCGGTTTTAACGGGACAATAATTAAATTGGGAAAGGAATTTAGTAATATCAAAATTCTAAATGATGGAAATTTACTTGTCGGTGCTGCATGTTTAGACAAAAAAATTGCAAATTTTGCGCTAGAAAACTCTTTTAAAGATTTTGAATTTTTATCCTGTATACCTGGCAGTATCGGAGGTGCAATTGCTATGAATTGTGGGTGCTATGGTTATGAAATTTCTAAATTAGTTATTTCTGTTGATACAGTGACATTTGATGGACAAATAAAATCTTTTAATAAAGATCAAATTAAATTTTTTTTATAGAGGAAGTGACTTTGGAGAACCCGTTATTATTACAAGTGTAAAACTTAAGGGTAGTAAGGGTAAAAAAAAAGAAATACAAGAAAAACAGAATAAATTTTTAGATCAAAAAAAGAAAAGTCAGCCTAGTAAAATAAAAACTTGTGGAAGTACATTCAAAAATCCTGAAAATAAAAAAGCTTGGGAATTAATCAAAGATTCAGGATGTATTAATTTGAGGGTCGGTGGAGCCAAATTGTCAAATCAACATTGTAATTTTTTTGTTAATGAGGGAAATGCAACTTCGAAGGATATCGAATTGTTGATTGAGAGCGTCAAGGATAAAGTTTATTTAAAAACAGGTATAAAACTAGATCTTGAGATAAAGATTGTAGGAAAAAAATAACATTGTATAAAAAAAAAAAAATTTTAGTTATATTAGGTGGAACATCAAAAGAAAGAGCCATTAGTATAGACACAGGTCTGTCTTGTATTAAAGCATTAAAAAAATTAAAATATAAAATTATTAAATTTGATCCCAAATTTGCTCCGATCACTGATATTCAAAAACATAAAGCAGATATAATTTTTAATGCACTACATGGAAAAGCTGGTGAAGATGGAACAATTCAAAGTTTTTTTGAATACATAGGATTACCTTACACTCACTCTGGCCCTGTTTCATCTATGCTTGCTATGAATAAATATTTTTCTAAAAAAATATTTATAAAGAATAAAATTATTACACCTAAATATTTTTATTTAAATAAAATAAATTTTTCAAATATAGATCTAAAAAAAGAAATAAAAAAAAATAGACTTAAATTTCCGATAGTAATAAAACCAAACCAGGAAGGTTCTAGTATTGGTGTAAATATCTGTAAAAATTATAACTTTTTTAAATAGTGCATTTAGAAAACTTAGAAAAAAATACGACGATTTAATTTTTGAAAATTATATACCTGGAAAGGAGATACAAGTTGCAAATATTGGTAATAATGCTATTGGCGCTATAGAACTTCAACCTAGAAGAAAATTTTATGATTATGATGCTAAATATAAAAAATCATCTAAAACAAAACATATTATGCCCGCTGATATTTCAAAAAAAAAATATAAGGAGGTCCTAAAAATATCTGAGAAAGCCTATAAAATTTTAAAATGCAAAGGTATTGCAAGATGTGATTTTAGATTTTACAAAGATAAGTTTTATTTGCTGGAAGTAAACACACAACCTGGCATGACAAGTTTATCTTTAGTTCCAGAAATTGCAGCATATCAGAATATTTCCTTTACTAAACTGGTTAGATGGATGGTAAATAACGCAAGTCTCAATAGATGAAAAAAAAGAATATTTTTTTTTTGGTTTTTTCTTTTTATTTTATTAACTACATTTTATTTTGATTTTAATAAAACTAGATTAGCTGAAACTTTTAAAATTAAAAAAATAGAGATCCAAGGTGTAGAAAATGCAGATATAAATTTATTAAATCTAAGATTAGAAAGATTTAAATATAATAATTTTTTTTTTATAAATCGAAGTCAAATAGCTTCTTCTATAATTGATATTGATTTTATTAATAAAGTTTTAATAAAAAAAGTATATCCTGATAAGGTTGAGATAAAAATAAAGGAACATAAAATTATAGGTATAATTATAAAAAATAAAAACAAATATATTTTAAGTAAAGAGGGAATAGTTATTAAAAAATTTGATAAAAAATTTGAAACACTGCCAATCATTTACGGAAAAGAAGCTCAAAATTTTTTTTCCTCAATTTTATAAATATCTTAAAGAAACAAATTTTGACATTAATAAAATCGAATTTTTTAAATATTTTGATACAAAGCGGTGGGATATATTTCTCAAAAGTGGCAGACTAATAAAACTTCCTAGCAATGAAAACGATACTAAGCAATCTATATTAAAATTTATGTCAATTAGTAAAGACAAAAAATTTGATAAATTTAAAATATTTGATTTTCGAGTAAAGAATCAATTAATAATAAAGTAAAAAAAACTATGGATGAAAAATTAATTATAGAATTAGACAATGACAGAATTAAGTATGCTGTTTTTAAAACTAATGAAGAACTAGATTATAAACTATTAACAAATAAAATATCAACAAATGCAGGAATTAAAAAAGGAAAAATTCTTGATTTTGAATATTCATCAAAAATTATAAGTAACGATCTTCATGAAATTGAAAAAAATGTTAATAAAGTTTTTAAAAGTATCTCCGTTGTTTTAAATCAAAAAGATATATTTTGTACAAACTTATGTGGTTTTAAAAAGTTAAATGGTTCAAAAGTTGAGAAGAGAGATCTGGATTATATTTTAAATGAAGCGAAAAATTCTATTTCTAAAAACCAGAAAAATAATTCAATACTTCATATTTTGAATTCTAATTTCATTTTAGATAAAACAAAACAAGATAAAGTACCATTAAATATATTTGGCGACCATTTGAGTTTACACATGACTTTTGTTTCTATACCAGATAATAATTTAAAAAATATTAAAGAGATTTTTAATCATAGTGATTTAAAAATTGATAGAATAATTAGCAAACCTTTTGCCAAAAATATTAACTTACTAAATTCAAATAAAAAATTAAAAAATTTTATTTCAATAAATATTGGAAATGAGCTTTCAACTATATCGTTATGTCAAGATTCTTCTCTAGTTTTCTTTTAAAACTTTCCCGTTTGGGTCCAATTCAATTTATAATGATATAAACCAACTTTGCTCTTTATCGAAAAATGAAGCAAAAACAATTATTGAA
>CACFLA010000013.1:0-15448 GCA_902566975.1 uncultured Pelagibacteraceae bacterium | reverse complement strand
AAATTGATTTCCTTATTAGAAAATTTTGAAACTTGTTGGAAAACTTCTTCATAGTTTAATGTTCCAAAATATAAAAAGATCAAAAATATACCAATCGCAAGCCCGAAATCACCAATTCTATTAACCAAGAAAGCTTTAATTGCAGCTTTATTAGCAGAATCTTTTTTATACCAAAAACCAATTAAAAGATAAGATGACAAGCCAACTCCTTCCCATCCAAAAAATAATTGTATGAAATTATCCGATACAACCAAAACTAACATGGCAAAAGTAAATAATGAAAGGTAAGACATAAATCGTGGTTTAAACGGGTCATGATTCATGTAACCAATTGAATAAATATGAACTAAAGCAGAAACAAGTGTAACTACAACAAGCATTATCGAACTTAAAGGATCGATATTTATTGACCAATTGATCTGAAAATCACCTGACTTAATCCACTCGAAAATTATATAATTTCCATAATTATCATGTACTAAACCATTGTAAAAAATCGCTAATGATAATATGGCTGCTATACAAACTGTAAGTGTAGTTAATAATTGCGACGCAATATCGCCAAAGTATTTAGATAAATATCCAATTATTGTTCCTAACAACGGTAAAAAAATAACCGCGTATTCCATTTAACCTTTCATTTCATTAATTTCTTCTACTCTGACTGATCCACGATTTCTATAGTAAGCGACAATAATTGCTAGTCCAATTGCTGCTTCGGCTGCTGCAACAGTTAAAATAAGCATTGTAAATATTTGACCAGTAATATCTTGGAGATATATGGAGAAAGAAACTAAATTGATATTTACCGCAAGCAATATTAGCTCTACAGACATTAAAATAACAATAACATTTTTTCTATTTAAAAAAATACCAAGAGTACCTATTGAAAATATTATTGCACCAAAAGTTAAATAGTGGCCTAAACCAATTTCAATCATCTAAATTTATTCCTTTACCTGACTCAACTTCAACAAGCTTAATAGAGTCCTCCCTTTCTCTTCCAACTTGTGTAAAATAATTTTGTCTTTTGACTCCTTCTCTTTTCCTGTAGGTTAAAACTATAGCTCCAATCATTGATAACAGTAATATTAGGCCAGATATTTGAAAGAGATGTATATATTCGGTGTACATCACATTACCAATTGCATGGGTATTAGTAAAATCTTTTTCAAAATTTAAGAACTTGGTTTCAGAAAAAGTATCTCTATATTTCCAGCCTCCAACAACAACTATAAGTTCAAGCAAAATTACAGCGCCGACGGCTAAACCTATTGGTATATGCTTTGTTTTTCTTGATCCTCGAAACCAGGAAAGTTTTTGTTCACTAACGTTTAATAGCATCACTACGAATAGAAATAAAACTGCAACAGCTCCAACGTAAACTATTATCATCATCATTCCTAAAAACTCTGCACCTATAAGAATAAAAAGTGATGCAATTGATATAAAGTCTAATATTAAAAAGAATACTGCATGCACAGTGTTTCTAGAAACAATAACCATGATTGCGGAAAGTATTGCTATTATTGAGAAAAAATAAAAAAATAAAGCATGAGCTATCATTAAAATTATCTGTAAGGTTTATCCAGTTTTAAATTTTGAGCTAAAACAGACTCCCATTGATCTCCATTTTTAAGTAACTTTTCCTTATTATAATAAAGCTCTTCTCTCGTTTCTGTTGCAAATTCAAAGTTAGGTCCTTGAACGATAGCATCTACTGGACAAGATTCTTCGCACAACCCACAATAAATACATTTTAGCATATCAATATCATAACGGGTTGTTTTTCTACTTCCATCAGACCGTTCTTCAGACTCGATTGTTATAGCCTGTGCAGGACATACTGCTTCACATAATTTGCATGCTATACATCTTTCTTCACCATTTGGATATCTTCTTAAAGCATGCTCCCCCCTAAATCTTGGACTTATTGATCCTTTTTCAAATGGATAATTAATAGTTTTCTTCTTCTTAAAAATTTCTTTAAAAGCAATTCCTAAAGACTTGATAAATTCTGATAAAAAAATAATTTTTAAAATACGATTTAGTTTCATTTAATTTCCTGTATTTGGGAGTAAGTCAAAATAAATTAAAAAACTTGCTGTAAGTACAACGTAAATTAAGGAGAAAGGTAAAAATACTTTCCATCCTAATCTCATAAGTTGGTCATATCTATATCGTGGAACTATTGCTTTTATAATTGCAAACATGAAAAATAGGATTAATATTTTTATTATCATCCAAACAGCACCTGGAATTAAATTTAATGGATAAACATCTAAAGGTGATAACCAGCCACCGAGAAAAAGTATTGAACCAAGTGCACACATCAAGAGAATGTTTGCGTATTCTCCAAGCCAAAACATTGCATACATCATTCCAGAATATTCTGTTTGATATCCAGCAACCAATTCTGCTTCTGCTTCTGGTAAATCAAATGGAGGTCGATTAGTCTCTGCTAGTGCAGATATAAAAAAAATAACGAACATAGGAAATAAAGGGACTACAAACCACAAATTCTGTTGAGCTAAAACGATTTCTTTTAAATTTAATGAGCCTGTACACAACAGAACATTAATAATTATTATTCCAATTGATACTTCGTAAGAAACCATCTGCGCTGCAGATCTTACTGCGCCTAGAAAAGGGTATTTAGAATTTGATGCCCAGCCTCCCATCAAAATTCCATAAACACCTAAGGAAGAAATTGCAAAAATATAAAGTATGCCAACATTTATATCAGCAATAACCATCTTTTCACTTAAAGGTATTACAGCCCAAGCGGATAAGGCCAGTGTCATTGTGACTATAGGTGCTAAAATAAAAATGACTTTATTAGAACTTGCAGGAATAATTATTTCTTTAAATATATATTTTAGTGCATCTGCTAAAGTTTGAAACAAACCGAAAGGACCGACAACGTTTGGTCCTTTACGCTTTTGAACAAATCCCCAAACTCTTCTATCAAACCAAACTATCATCGCTACAGAGACTAGAATAGGAATTAATAAAAATAAAATTTTATAAACTTCATTATATAATACAATTAAATATTCCATTTAACCTGTCTTTCTACTCTCTGTACTTCGGTTTTTTTCAAGTCTACAGTCACTCATGGTTTTTGATGCTCTAGCAACTGGGTTACTAAAATAGTAGTCTATTGCTCTTATGAAAACCTCTTCGCTATGAAAGTTTCCAGAAGTTAAATTTATTTTTTTTGTTTGGATTTCAGGTAATAATTCTATATTTTTGGTTTCTCTAACTTTTGATAAACTATCATCGATTAAATCTTTATAATTTGTATATAAATTTTTATTTTTTAGTTTGCTTAAAATAAGATTAAATATCTTCCAATCCTCTTTAGCATTACCTACGGGGTTTGTTGCTTTATATGCTTTTTGCAATCTTCCTTCTAAGTTTATAAAAAAACCATTTTGTTCTGTGTAAGCTGGGCTAGGCAATACAACATCTGCAATTTGAGCCATTCTATCTCCATGAGTGCCTTGATATATAATAAACTCATTATTTTTTTGAAAATTTAATTCGTCAGATCCAACTAAATATAATAGATCAAAATTATGATTATTTAGTTTATCAAAAAAATTTCCAGTTCCGTTTGGTTTATTAAAAAAGTTTAAATCTAACGCTCCAACTGTAGAAGCATTTTGAGTCAATACATTGAAAGAATTCCAATTTTCATTTATGAAATTATTTTTATGCAGAAACTCTTTAAAACCCTCTAAAATAAATTTACCAGATTTTAACTCTAAAGCTGACTCACCTATTATTATTAATGGATTTTTTGATTTTTTTAACAAACTGTTAATCTCGCTTTTTCCATTTAAGATTTGTTGAATGTCATCTGTTTTATTTCCGACTATTTTGTATGGATAGGTTAAATCACCAGGGTTTCCTATAGAAAATATTGGTAATTTATTTTTTAAATAAGTTTTTCTAATTCTAGCATTTAAAATTGTTGCCTCGTGTCTTGGGTTAGCACCGACTAATAAAATGAAATCTGATTTTTCAATACCCTGAATTGATGAATTAAAAATATAATTCATTTTTTGATCAGGATTTACATAAAAATCTTTTTCTCTAAATTCATAATTTCTAACATTAATTTCATCCAAAAGTTTCTTAAATGAATTGATTGTTTCAAAACTACTTAAGCCACCAACATGAGCCGCAATTTTATCTGGGTTTGTTGAGTTTATTTTGGAAGAAATTAAATCAATTGCTTCCTCCCAATTTGCTTCTACTAATTGGTTTTCTTTTCGAATGTAAACTTTGTCTAATCTTTGTTTTAATAATCCATCACATGCATATCTAGTTTTGTCCGATATCCATTCTTCATTAATAGAATTATTAAGTCTTGGTAAAATTCTTTTAACCTCCCAACCGTAACTATCCACTCTTATATTGGAACCAACAGCATCCATCACGTCTATGCTTTCAGTTTTTTTTAGTTCCCACGGTCTTGCTTCAAAAGCATATGGTTTTGATGTTAAAGCACCCACGGGACATAAATCTATTACGTTACCTGATAATTCTGAGGTCATTGATTTTTCTAGATATGTAGTTATTTCCATATCTTCTCCTCTTCCAACCGCACCAAGTTCGGACACTCCAGCAACCTCAGTTGCAAATCTAATACATCTTGTGCAATGAATACATCTAGTCATTTGCGTCTTGATTAAAGGTCCCATGTATTTATCTTTAACTAGTCTTTTGTTTTCTTTAAATCTAGATCCATCGAAACCATAGTACAAAGATTGATCTTGTAAATCACACTCTCCTCCCTGGTCACACACAGGACAATCTAAAGGATGATTAACGAGTAAAAATTCCATTACTCCTTTTCGAGCTTTCTCAACCATTTTGGTGTTTGTTTTAATTTTCATTCCCTCTGCTGCTGGCATTGCACATGAAGCAATCGGTTTAGCCGATTTTTCGACTTCAACTAAACACATTCTACAATTTCCGGCGATCGATAATCTCTCGTGGTAACAAAATCTTGGAATCTCAAGACCTGCTAGTTCACAAGCTTGTAGAACTGTCATGCCTTCTTTAAATTCTATTTCATTATTATTTATAAAAATTTTAGGCATCTTTGCTTTCTAATTTATGTTGATCAATTAAATAAGGTATTTTTCTTTTCTTTTTAACGATTGGTTCAGAAAAACATCTATTATCAATTTCTTTTCTAAAATGCCTTAAAAGTCCCTGAACAGGCCATGCTGAACCTTCTCCAAATGCACAGATAGTATGACCCTCTATTTGTTTTGTTACATCGGATAATAAATTAATATCTTTATGCGTAGCTTCTCCTTTTGCTGTTCTTTCTAAGATACGCCACATCCATCCTGCGCCCTCTCTACAAGGTGTACACTGCCCGCAACTTTCATGCTTATAAAATCTTGCAATTCTAGCCATACATTTAATAATGTCCTCGTCTTTGTTAATTACTACTACTCCAGCAGTTCCCAATCCACTTTTAACCTCTACTAAAGAATCAAAATCCATTTTTAAAGTTTCACAAATATCTTTCGGAACCATTGGCATTGAAGATCCACCGGGGATTACAGCCTGAAGATTTTTCCACCCTCCTATTACTCCACCGCCATGTTTTTCTATAAGTTCTTTTAATGGGATCCCCATTTCTTCTTCAACATTGCAAGGTGTATTTACATTTCCAGAAATACAAAATATTTTAGTACCTGTATTTTTTGGTCTACCCATAGAAGCAAACCATTTAGCTCCACGTCTTAATATTGTTGGAACCACAGCAATTGTTTCAACATTATTTACGATTGTTGGACAACCATAAAGTCCGACCAAAGCAGGGAAAGGTGGTTTTAATCTTGGTTGACCTCTGTTTCCTTCTAAACTCTCAAGAAGTGCAGTTTCCTCGCCACAAATATATGCTCCTGCGCCATAGTGAATATAAATATCTAAATCCCATCCTGAATTACACGCATTTTTACCAATTAAATTTTTTGAATATGCCTCGTCTATAGCTTTCTGAAGTCTTTTACCTTCATTCAAGTATTCTCCTCTTATATAAACATAACAAACTTTTGCATTTACAGCATAAGAAGCGATCAAACATCCTTCTATTAATTTTTGAGGCTCAAATCTAAGTATATCTCTATCTTTACAAGTTCCAGGTTCAGACTCATCAGCATTTATAACTAAGTAATGTGGTCTTGAACCAACTTTTTTGGGTGCGAATGACCATTTTAATCCAGTTGAAAAACCAGCTCCTCCTCTACCTCTAAGTTCAGAGGCTTTAATTTCATTTATGATCCAGTCTCTTCCCTTCTCTATAATTTTTTTAGTATCTAACCAATCATCTCTATTAAGAGCATTTTCTAACTCCCAACCTTGTTCGTTATATAAATTTTTAAATATTTTGTTTTCCTCTTTAAGCATTTTTATGTCCGTTTGTTAATATTTGATTTTTTTCAGGTGAAGAATTTTTTCTATTTCTGTAAGATCCTGGTTTTAATGGATTATCTTCTAAAAAAGAATTTAATATTTTTTTTGTATTGGTTTCATCTAAATCCTCATAATAATCTTCATTGACCTGCATCATTGGTGCATTAATACAAGCGCCTAAACATTCAACTTCAGTCCATGAGCAAAGTTTATTTTGTGATAATTCATTTTGATTTTTAGATATCTTTTCTTTACAAATATCTACTAGCTTATTTGCACCTCTTAACGCACATGGGCTTGTTGTGCAAACTTGAATAAAGTATTTTCCAACTGGGGCTAAATTATACATGCTATAAAAAGTTGCTATTTCATAAACATTTATGTATGGCATAGAGAGGAGTTTTCCTATGTATTTCATTGCAGCTAATGGTATCCAATTTTCATTTTGATTTTGAGCTAAATAAAGTAATGGCATGACAGCACTCTTTTTTTGATCTGATGGATATTTTTTTAAAATCTTGCCAGCAAGCTCTAAATTAGCTTTTGTGAACTCAAATTTATCAGGTTGATTATCATGAATTTTTTTTAAGCTCATCTGTCAACCTCTCCGAAGACAATATCAAGAGAACCCAAAACCGCGGGTACATCAGCTAACATATGTCCTTTTAGTAAATAATCCATTGCTTGGAGATGAGAAAAGCCTGGGGCTCTTATTTTACATCTGTAGGGTTTGCTACTTCCATCTGATATTAGATATACTCCAAATTCTCCTTTTGGAGCCTCCACTGCGGTATAAACTTTTCCTTCTGGCACTCTGTATCCCTCTGTAAAAAGTTTAAAATGATGAATGAGAGCCTCCATTGACTCCTTTAATTGATCCCGAGTTGGTGGGGATATTTTTCCATCAACAGTTTTTATTGGACCCGTTGGTATTTTTTTTAAACATTGCTTAATTATTTTTACACTCTCTCTCATTTCTTCAACTCTACAAAGATATCTATCGTAACAATCACCGTTTTTACCTACAGGCACTTTAAAATCTAAATCTTTGTAACACTCATATGGTTGTGATTTTCTCAAATCCCAAGCCACACCTGAGCCTCTTAACATCACACCAGAAAAGCTGTGAGCGAGAGCCTCTTCTTTTGTTACAATTCCAATTTGAACATTTCTCTGTTTAAAAATTCTATTATCAGTCAATAAATTTTCTAGATCATCAATTATTTTTGGAAATGTTTCACAAAACTTTCCTATATCAACTAAAAGATTGTTAGGAACATCTTGGTGAACACCCCCAGTTCTAAAATAATTTGCATGTAATCTTGATCCTGATGCTCTCTCATAAAATGTCATTAGAGTTTCTCTTTCTTCAAATCCCCAAAGTGAAGGAGTTAAAGCTCCTACATCAAGTGCTTGTGTTGTTATATTTAGTAAATGACTTAAAATTCTTCCTATCTCACAAAAAATAACTCTTAAATATTGAGCTCTAATTGGTATCTGAATATCTAATAATTTTTCAGTAGCAAGTGCAAAAGCATGTTCCTGGTTCATTGGAGCAACATAATCAAGTCTATCAAAGTAAGGTAATGCCTGAGCATAAGTTTTATGTTCGATTAGTTTTTCAGTTCCTCTATGTAATAATCCTATATGTGGATCAACTTTTTCAACAAGTTCGCCATCTAGCTCTAGAATTAATCTCAAAACTCCATGTGCAGCTGGATGTTGAGGTCCAAAATTTAAGTTCATTGTTTTTTTTTCTTTAACCATCCTGTTTTCCTTTATTTTTAATTTCATCAATATATTTTGTGCCTTCCCAAGGGCTATCAAAATCAAATTTTCTATAATCTTGTTCTAATTTAACTTTCTCATAGATTACTTTTTTATCTTTCTCGCTGTACCTAACCTCTTTAAAACCTGTTAGTGGAAAATCTTTTCTAAGTGGATGACCATCAAATCCATAATCTGTTAGTATTCTTCTCAAATCTGGATGATTTTTGAATTTTATTCCGTACATATCAAAAACTTCTCTTTCCATCCAATTTGCAGAAGGATAAAGTTTAGTTATTGATGGAATTTTTTCATCAAGGTTAAAAGTTATAATAATTTTTATTCTTAAATTATTTTCGTGACTTAAAAACAAATAACAAATTTCAAATCTATATTCTTCATCTGGATAATCTGCTGCAGCAATATCTATAAGTTGTTTAAATTTACAATTTTCATCTGTTTTTAAAAATAAAATTACTTGGTATAAATTCTCAACCTTGACATCTATTGATAACTCATTGTTCTCAATGTTAGTATTTTTTATTTTAGTTGTTAACTCTGAATTTATCAGTTTATTAAGGTCAGTAAGATTCATTTAAATTATCTATTTTGAGTTCCTTCTCTTCTTATTTTTTTCTGAAGCTGAAGCACTCCATACAATAATGCCTCTGCCGATGGAGGACATCCAGGTACATAAATATCGACTGGTACAATTCTATCGCAACCTCTTACGACAGAATATGAGTAGTGGTAATAACCACCTCCATTTGCACAACTTCCCATAGATATTACATATCTTGGTTCTGGCATTTGGTCATAAACTTTTCTAAGTGGCGCTGCCATTTTGTTTGTTAATGTTCCTGCAACAATCATAACGTCTGATTGTCTTGGTGAAGCTCTCGGTGCTGCGCCAAATCTTTCAAGATCATATCTAGGCATAGATGTTTGCATCATTTCTACTGCGCAACATGCAAGGCCAAACGTCATCCAGTGTAGAGATCCTGTTCTCGCCCAATTTATTAAATTCTCTGATGAAGTCGTTACAAACCCTTTTTCGCTAAAATCCTTTGCGATTTGTTTAAATTCCTGTGGAATTTGTTTTTCTTTTTCTTTATTAAAAAACCCTATTCCCATTCTAACGCTCCTTTTTTCCACTCATAAATAAATCCAATAGTTAAAATAAATAAAAATGCCATCATTGAGTAAAAGCCTAATAAACCAATATTTCCAAGTGATATTGCCCAGGGAAATAAAAAGGCAATTTCTAAGTCAAATATGATGAAAAGTATTGCAACTAAATAGAACCTTACATCAAATTCTATCCTGGCATTGTCAAAGGCTTCAAAACCACATTCATAAGCCGATAATTTTTCAGGATCAGGGTTACTTGGAGAAGCAATATAATTTATTACTATAAAGCCTATACTCAATAGTAATGAGATAAATAAAAATATTATTATAGACAGGTATTCTGACAAAAAGTTCGTAATCATGTTTCACCAAATACGTACCTCAATGCAAATAGCTTGAGGATTTTCATACTAGGTGATTCTTAATATATAGTATTTTTTGAAACTGTATAGAGGACAGATATTCACACTAATTTGAAACTGAAAACGATTCTCAACCCAAAAGTGGCGGGAGTGACGGGACTCGAACCCGCGACCTCCTGCGTGACAGGCAGGCGCTCTAACCAAACTGAGCTACACCCCCACTGGTGGGCGGTAAAGGACTCGAACCTATGACCCTCTCGGTGTAAACGAGATGCTCTACCAACTGAGCTAACCGCCCCATAAATAGTCGATCCGAGATATATAACATTAAATTTCTAAAGTAAAAAAGTATTTAATTTGTAGTGATATTTTTATAAATAGCAGTATTATTGAATTATATGATAATAACTTGTGCCTGCGGTGAAAAGAAATTTAGTCTACCTGACGGTTCTATACCACCATCTGGAAGGATGGTTAAGTGCGGTTATTGCGATAAAGAATGGAAACAATTTCCAGTAATTGTTAAGGAACCGAAGGTAGTGCAGCTAAATGATCCAGCTCCAATTAAACCGACGCCCAATGTTAAAAAAGTAAGAAAAGTTCAAAAAAAAGCTTCTGCGCCAGCTCCTTATTCAAAGGAGTATATGGAGCAAAAATGGGGATCTACAGTAAAAAATTACGCAGAAAAAAAAGGAATTTCTAAGAAAAAAACAGAAACTAAAAAAATACAAAAAACCAAATCACCAAAATTAAATGAAAAAAGAGGAAAACCAAGTTTTGGTTTTTTTAATTATATAATTACGTACTCAATTGGTTTCACTTTTCTGATAGGTATTTTAAATTTTGAAAGAGCAAGACTATCAAGAAAATTTCCAGCATTAGAACCATACATCTACACCTTTTTTGAAACTATCGATAATTTAAAAATTTTTATTTTAGACTTAATCAGATAAAAATTAATGAAAAAATCACAATCTGCATTATGGTCAGCAAATGTTGATTTAAAGAAAAATTCACAATTAAAGAAATTTTGTGACCAGCTAGAAAGTAAAGGTTTCATTAAAAATAAATTAGACTTTAAAAATCTTTGGAAATGGTCAATTAAAAACAATGAAGAATTTTGGTCAGAGGTATGGGATTTCACTAAAATAAAGGGTAATAAAAAGGGCTTAATTTTAAAAAAAAATAAAATCTTTTATAAAAATATTTTTTTTCCAAAATCTCTACTGAATTATGCAGAAAATTTATTAAAAAAAAGGAATAATGAGATTGCTATAAACTTTTTATCTGAAAGTTCTCTAAAAAAAAAGATTTCATGGCGTGAACTTTATGAGAAGGTATGTAGGTTCTCTTATTATCTGAAAAATATTAATATAAAAGAAAATGATAGAATTGCTGCTTATGTTCCCAATTCAATAGAGAGTATAATTGCTTTTTTAGCATCTTCTAAGAATGGAATTGTATGGTCTTCATGTTCACCAGATTTTGGCTCTGATGGAGTCATAGATCGGTTCTCACAGATAAAACCAAAAATATTAATTACATGTGATTATTATTTTTATAATGGTAAAAAAATCAATATTTTACAAAAAATACCTGAAATTTTAAAAAAAATTAAATCTATCGAAGAGGTTATAGTTTTTCCATATGGAAATAAATTTAACATTAAATTGGATAAGAGATTTAAAGACTTTAACTTAATTCTTAAAAAATCAAAAGTTGATAAAACTTTTAAGAAATTTCCTTTCAATCATCCACTTTATATACTTTATTCAAGCGGTACTACTGGTGTTCCAAAATGTATAACCCACGGTGCAGGAAACGTTTTAATTGAACATAATAAAGAGTTTTCTTTACACTGTAATGTTACAGATAATGATAAAGTGTTTTACTATACAACAACTGGGTGGATGATGTGGAATTGGTTAGTCGGTGCTTTATCTTCAGGTGCTAGTATATGTTTATATGACGGTTCTCCCACATATCCTAAAAAAAATATTTTAATCGAGTTCTGTGCTAAAGAAAAAATAACATTATTTGGTGTAAGCGCAAAATATATTGATTTTCTTAAAAAAGAAAAACTTAAATTGAAAAAGCAAAAATTATCTTACTTAAAAACTATTGCATCTACAGGATCTCCTTTAGTGAAAGAAAGTTTTGAATTTGTATACAAAAATATAAAAAAAGATGTTCATCTTACATCTATAAGTGGAGGAACTGATGTTGTTGGTTGTTTGGTATTAGGAAACGTATTTTCAAAAGTTTATGCGGGAGAGATTCAAGGTGAGAGTCTTGGTCTAGATATTGATGTTTATAATCAAAAAGGAGAAAGTGTATATGGAAACAAAAAAGGTGAGCTAGTTATTAAAAAACCCTTCCCTACAATGCCAATCAAGTTTTGGAATGACAAAAATGATAAAAAATTTAAAAAAGCCTATTTTTCTAAATTTAAAAATATTTGGTACCATGGAGATTTTATACAGCGAACAAAAAATAATGGTTTTATAATATTAGGAAGGTCAGATGCAACTTTAAATCCTGGAGGTGTTAGACTAGGAACAGCAGAAATATATAGGCAAGTAGAAAATATTGATTTTATTCGTGAAGGTTTGGTAGTGGGTCAAAATTTAAAAAATGATGTGAAAGTAATACTTTTTGTATTATTGAAAACTAATAAAAAATTAGACAAAAAAAATATCTTACTTATAAAAGATAAAATCAAAAGAAATTGCTCACCAAAGCATGTGCCTTATAAGATTATACAAGTCCCTGATATTCCCAGAACAAAAAGTGGAAAAATTGTTGAACTGTCGGTTAAAAAAGCTATTCATGGTGAAAAGATTGATAATTTACAAGCTTTGGCCAATCCAAATAGTTTACTTTTCTTTAAAAAACTTTATGAAAATAAAATATTAAATGAAAAATAAATATAGAATCAATGAAATATTAGATGCTGTAAATATTATTTTAAATCAAAAAGATAATGTTACAGAAAAAAAAGAAGAAACTGTGTTAAGACTTGTCGATGAGATAAAAGAAAATAAAGTAGACTTTGATAAAATTCCTAAAACTACAGAAAATATTATAGCACAAGCAGAAAAATACTTAAAAAAATAAATTAACTTTCTAAGTCTTTTATATTTATAAAATTATTTGAGAGATCTTTATTGTTTTTTTTAATATCTTTAAAAAAGTTCCATGCTAAAACTAACATATTGTTGTTTTTATTAATGACTTTCTTTTTGCTATTAATTGGTATTTTTACTCCAGGTACAAATTTACCCTGTTTAAGTTTATTATCCTCAACTATAAAGTCTATTTCCTCTGATATTCCAAAAAAATTTAAAGCTGTAGTTGCTTTTGCTGGTGATCCATAACCTATTAATTTTTTACCATTTGACTTAAGGTTATTAATATTTTTCTTTACGTTATCTCTTATAATTTGAACTTTTCTTCCAAACTCTTCATAAGTTTTATAATTATTTAATCCAGCACTTTTTTCTTCTTTTAACAAATTAGTAATACTTTTGTCTTGTTTGTGATTTTTCCCTTTTTTAATAAAGATTCTTATCGACCCGCCATGTGTATTAATTTTTTCTGCTTTATAGATTGTTGCATCAAAGTTTTTAAAGAAGTTTTTTAGTGAGGTTAAAGACCAATAATTGTAATGCTCGTGATAAATATTATCAAAAGTGAGGTCTTGGATAGTATTTAGCAAATATTGGACTTCTATCACTATTACTCCACTTTTTTTAAGAAGTTTGAGCATACACTCGGCCATTTCTTTTAAATTATCCGAGTGAGCAAATACATTTGAAGCTAGAATTAAATCTGCATTTTTCTTTATTTTACTTATATTTTTCATTTCTAAAAAACCGTTTAATGTTTTTATTTTATTTTTATTGGCTAATTTTGCTAAATTTTTTGCAGGTTCTATACCAAGAATATTTTTATATTTTTTATCTTTAAACGGCTTAAGAGCAACACCATCATTACTTCCTACATCGATAATATATGAATTTTTATGAGAAAGTTTAAATTCTTTTATATATTTTTCAGCAGCTGTTTCAAAATGTTTTACAAAGGTTTTTGATGTCGAAGATAGATATAAATAATTGGAAAACATTTTTTTTGGATTTACAGTAATAGAAAGTTGGCAATTAAAACAGTCTTTGCATAGGTTCATCTCAAGCGGATATAGTTCACATTTAGAATTTTTGTTGTCTAAAAGATTGTTTGCTAAGGGTTGATAACCTAACGACACAACTCTTTTTAAATTTTTACTACCACAACAACGACACTCTAATTTATAATCCTCTAGTAGCATTTTTCTTTCTTCTTCTTCGACAAATACGTGTTTTATAGTGTGGGTTATTCCATAGTTTTCATGTTCTCTTTCTCCACGAACCAGATTTAAAAAAATTGTGTCCTTTGTAAATACCATAGTGTGAGCGACATTTGGTTTTGTAATAATAAGATCGCCTTCGTTTACTACATGTGTAATTTTTATAGAATCTTTTTTTAATAAATCTTTATAAATACTTATAAATTGACCCTTGATTAATAAAACTTTTTGTTCCTGGATTGGGTGATAGTGATTGGCTCTAACAGTTCCTTTTTTTGAGTCAATGTATCCAACCAAATTTATGGGCTCAGGTAGCTCAAAATTACTAATTTTTCCTCTTTCGTCTATAAACTCTTTTTCTCCTTTCGTTATATATTCAAGATCAGGGTTAAATACTCTTTGAGACCATTTAGTAATCATTTCTTTTATAGACTCTTCCAGTCCATATAAAAATTTAAAACCAGTACTCAAAAGTTTTTTGTTTGAAAGCGTATATCCTAAGTTTGGAGCTTCATCATCGGTCACTTTAATTTCTAATTTAGGATTTATTTTTTGGCAGATTTCAGCAACTTCTTTTACAGTAACTGACTCTTTTGTCAGGTTAAAAGTTTCTTTATTTATTTTTGAATTTTCGGCCATAAATTTCATACATCTGGCCACATCGATTAATGGAACTAAACTTTTAATTTGTTTGCCGCCTGAAAATAGACTTATGGTACCGTTTTGTGATGCAATTTTAGAAAATAAATTTGGCATTATATTTATTCTCATTGTATCCGTTGAATATCCGTAAACTGAACCCAATCTTAAGATCACAAAATTTTTATTAGAAGCTTTTATTTCATTTTCATTTTGAACTTTGCTTGAGGAATATGCGAGTATTGGAGATGGCGTTTCACTTTCAATAATATTTTTTTTTGTCTTTTTAAGACCCTCATAAATTACATGGGTGGAAGGAAAAATTAATTTACAATTATCATTAATTGACTTTAAAACATTTCTAGTGCCTTCAATTGCAATAGTTTTTATCTTATCATCTTGTTCTTTATTGGAATCTTTTTTGACGTAGGCTACATCAGTAATACCAGCTAAATGAAATACAATATCAGCATCAAAAAGATTTCTTTTTAAAAAATCCTTATCCAGTAAACCACCTTGTTTGAAATCAATTTTCCAATCTCTTAATTGAGCAACCCTCTCAGATACAAATCGACTATCAATTACGACAATAGAATTAGACCAGCTTTCTCCTGAATAAATTTTACATAATTCAGTACCGATATAACCAAGACCACCAATGATAACTATCTTTTTTTTCATAAGTTTAGTACTTTGTCATTAATTATATTAAATTAAAACTTTATTCAAATATATATGAAAATTATTGATTGCTTAATGT
>CACFLA010000012.1:0-19061 GCA_902566975.1 uncultured Pelagibacteraceae bacterium | reverse complement strand
TCTTTTAGTTTCGTTGAGTATTCTATAACTTTTACTTTTAATATTCCTTGTATCGTTTTTTTGTAGAGGAGTTAAATTTCTTATTTTTTCTAAATAATATTCTAAAATATATTTTTTAAGAGTTTGATCATTAATTGAATTACACAAATTTCTAAACTTTTTTTCAAATTTAGAGGTAGCAAATGGATCTGATCTATCTAAGTTGTTTAAATAAATTTTCCAAATAAATTCCTCAATAGACAATTTTTTTAACAAAAGCTTTTGAAAACTATCCTTTCCTTTTTCTTTAATATAATCATCTGGATCCATACCTTTTGATAGAGTTACAAATCCTATTTGATTGTTCTCTTTGACATGAGGCAAAAGACTTTCTGCAATACGTAAAGCTGCTTTTTGTCCACTTACATCACCATCCAAACATATTATTGGGTTTGAAAAAAACTTCCAAATTAAATTTATTTGGCTTTCTGTTAAAGCAATTCCAGAATTTGAGACTACGTTTTTTATACCAGTCGAATAAATACTTATTACATCCATATATCCTTCTACAATTACTACTTCATGAGCTTTGTTGTGTGCAGATCTTGCTTTGTCTAAGTTAAATACATGTTTACCTTTTTTATAAAATTCTGTTTCAGGAGAATTAATGTATTTTGCAATTTTTTTATCTTCAATTATCCTTCCTCCAAATGCTATCACATCCCCTGTGATATTGCGTATGGGAAATATAATTCTTGAGTAGAACCTATTTATATTTTTCTTATATTTTTCATTTTTATAAAATAAACCTGTATCGGATATTTCTTTTTCTGAATATTTTTTTGATAATTCTATATAAAAATCAGAATTGTAAGGCACATAACCAATTTGAAATTCAATAATGGCGTCATTATTTATACCTCTTTTTTTTAAATATTCTTTTGGTAAGGAATTATTTTCCAATAATATTTTGTGATAATGTTCAGAATAATCTTTAAATATATTTTTATAACTCTGATATCTTTTTTCTTTTTCTGCATCAAAATTCGAAAACCTATAAGGTTGCATCCCTGCTTGGGAGGCTAATTGTCTAACCGCTTCACCAAATTTTAGTGATTGTGTTTTCATCAGAAAATCAAATATATTTCCATGTTCTCCTGAGCTAAAGCAGTGATAAAAACCTTTTTCGTCACTAACCGTAAAAGATGGGGTTTTTTCTGTGGTGAAAGGAGAAAGTCCTATAAATTCTTTTCCTCTTCTTTTTAGTTTAACAGTTTTACCAACGATTTGTGAAACTTTAAGTCTTAATTTAATTTCCTCCAAATAATTTTTTGGATATTTCATGTTCATTTTAAATTTTCTTTTATTATTTGGCTAGCTTTTGAAAAATCCATCACATCAGAGTAGTCTTTTTTAAGAGCTCCTATAACCTTGCCCATGTCCTTAATTGTGCTTGCACCAACTTGTTTGATTTTTTCAACACAAATTTTATTCATTTCTTCCTCGCTAAGCTGTTTAGGTAAAAATTCATTTATGATAGCTATTTCGGACATTTCATTATCTAAAAGTTCTTTTCTTCCAGCTTTTTTATATGCTTCGCAAGAATCATTCCTTTGTTTTACCATTTTTTTCAAAAGTGCAACTAGATCGTTATCAGGTAAAGTACTTTTATCCTTAATTTTTTTGGCAATCATTAAGTCCTTAATTGCCGCTATAATCAGCCTCAAAGTAGAATATGTTTTTTTATCTTGTGCTTTTAAAGCTTCGCTTAGCTTAGTCTCAATTTTGCTATGAAGGGACATATAATTCTAAACTTACTTTAATAACATTTTTTCTTCAAAAGAAAAAAGAATGGGGTTGACGACTGTTAGCCTTTTTCATATAAAGCCCAAAACCCTAATTAAAAGGATTCACTTTAACTCATGAGTTGTATTTGAGACAGGTAAAAAACAGAAAAAACAAATCTTACAATTTTTCTACAGGTATTTTAATTTTTGAAGATGGCACCAAATTTTTTGGAACAGGCATTGGTTATGAGGGGAATGCTGTTGGGGAAGTTTGTTTCAACACATCCATTACTGGTTACCAAGAAATAATAACAGATCCCTCTTATTCTGATCAGATTATAAATTTTACATTTCCTCACATTGGTAATGTTGGAACAAATATTGAGGATAACGAGGCTGATAAGGTCTGGGCAAAAGGGATTATCCTTAATTCTAATGTAACGGAACCATCTAATTATAGATCGATTAAAAAACTAGATAGATGGCTTAAAAAAAGAAAGATCATCGGAATAGTGGGTTTAGATACTAGAGTTATAACTAATTATATTAGAGATAAAGGTGCTCCTAAGGGATCAATACAGTTTTTAAGAAAAGGAAATCATAATTTAAAAAAACTTTTAAAAAATGCAAGATCGTGGAATGGATTATTAGGCCTAGACTTAGCTAAGAAAGTTACTTGTAAAAAAATTTATAAATGGAAGTCTTTGAAGTCTTGGAATAAAAAAAATGGTTACGTTAAAAATAATAAAAATAAATATCAAATTATCGCAATTGATTATGGAATGAAAAAAAATCAATTAAGATGTTTTTCAGATATTAATTGTGGTGTGACAGTTGTTCCAGCGAATTTTCCGGCAGATGAGATTTTAAAACTTAAACCACATGGAGTTTTTTTATCAAATGGTCCAGGAGATCCTGCGGCAACAGGAAGGTATGCAATACCGATTGTAAAAAAATTAATTAAAAAGAAAATACCTATTTTTGGTATCTGCCTAGGTCATCAAATTTTGTCATTAGCTCTTGGAGCAAAAACTAAAAAAATGTCACTTGGACACAGAGGTGCAAACCATCCAGTAAAAGATTTAATAACTAATAAAGTTGAGATAACAAGTCAAAATCATGGTTTTGAAGTTGATAGTAAATCTATTCCTAAAAATGTAAAGGTCACTCACAAATCTCTTTTTGATGGGTCTATTGAAGGTATAGAAGTTAAAAATAAAAATTTATTTTCAGTTCAATATCATCCAGAAGCCAATCCTGGGCCACAAGATAGTAAATATTTATTCAAAAAATTTTTAAACAATATTAAATCAAAAAAAAATGGGAAAAAGAAAAGATATTAAAAAAATTTTAGTTATTGGTGCGGGTCCTATAGTTATTGGTCAAGCATGTGAGTTTGATTATTCAGGTACACAAGCATGTAAAGCGCTAAAAGACGAAGGTTATAATGTTATTTTAATTAATTCAAATCCAGCAACAATTATGACTGACCCTGAAGTCGCTGATAAGACCTACATTGAGCCTATTACACCTGAAATTGTTGAAAAAATTTTAAAGAAAGAGAAACCTTGTGCAATTCTACCAACTATGGGTGGGCAGACTGCGTTGAATACTGCAATCTCAATGGAGAAAAAAGGGATACTCAGAAGGAATAAAGTAGAATTAATTGGAGCGAAAGCAACAGCAATATCAAAAGCTGAGGATAGAGCGCTTTTTAGAAAAGCAATGAAAGAGATTAAACTTGATCTTCCTAAATCTGAAATTCTTAATTCATTTTCAAATTCAAAAAAGGTTTTTAAAAAAATTGGATTGCCTGCAATTATCAGACCTTCTTTCACTTTAGGGGGATCAGGTGGAGGAATAGCAAAAACTAAAAAAGAATTTTTTAATTTAATTAAATCTGGGATAGCAGAGTCACCTCAAAATCAAGTACTTGTAGAAGAGTCACTAGAAGGATGGAAAGAATTTGAAATGGAAGTTGTGAGAGATAAGAAAGATAATTGTATTATAATTTGTTCAATTGAAAATGTTGATCCCATGGGAACACATACGGGAGACTCAGTTACTGTAGCACCTGCATTAACTTTAACCGATAAAGAATTTCAAATAATGAGGAATGCTTCTATCGAGTGCTTAAGAAAAATTGGAGTTGAAACTGGCGGATCTAATGTTCAGTTTGCAATTAACCCTAAAGATGGAAGAATGGTTATAATTGAGATGAACCCTAGGGTTTCAAGGTCTTCGGCACTAGCATCAAAAGCTACAGGATTTCCAATTGCAAAGGTCGCTGCTAAACTTGCTATTGGTTATACTCTTGATGAATTAACAAATGAAATCACTGGTACAACCCCTGCATCTTTTGAACCGACAATTGATTATGTTGTTACTAAAATTCCAAGATTTACGTTTGAAAAGTTCAAATCCGCTAAAGTAAAGCTTGGAACATCAATGAAATCTGTGGGTGAAGCAATGTCGATTGGAAGAAACTTTAAAGAGTCTTTGCAAAAAGGTTTGGTATCTTTAGAAATTGGTTACAAAGGCTTAGATTCATTAAATAATTTGACAAATAAAGAATTAAGAAAAAAATTGAACCAAAATTTGCCTGACAAACTTATTGTAGTTGCAGAAGCAATAAGAAGAAACATTAGTATTAAAAATATTTATAAATCTACAAAAATTGACCCATGGTTTCTTGAACAAATATCTGACTTAATTAAAATAGAAAAGAAATTAAAAAAGAACGGTGTTCCTAAAAACTTCAAGGAATTTTCTTTTATAAAGTCTATGGGGTTTTCTGATAGTAAAATTGCAGAATTAACAAAAAGCTCAATTAAAACTATAGAAAATAGGAGAAGAAAGCTTAAAATTTTTCCGGTATTTAAAAAAATTGACACTTGTGCTGCAGAATTTAAGTCAGAGACTCCTTACATGTACTCAACATATCAAAGATTATCAGGTAATTCTGAAGATTGTGAGTCAAATCCAACAAAAAAAGAAAAGATTATAATTTTAGGAGGCGGGCCAAATAGAATAGGTCAAGGTATAGAGTTTGATTATTGTTGTTGTCAAGCAAGCTTTGCTTTGAAGAAGAAAAAATATGAAACAATAATGATAAATTGTAATCCAGAAACAGTTTCTACCGATTATGATACAAGTGATAGATTATATTTTGAACCTTTAATTGAGGAACACGTATTAAATATAATTTATAAAGAAATGGAAAAAGGTAAACTTCTCGGTGTAATTGCACAATTTGGTGGTCAGACGCCAATAAAATTGGCTAGAACCTTAAATGAAAATAAAATTCCAATTTTAGGCACTCAATTCGACTCTATTGATCTTGCAGAAGATAGAGAAAGATTCAAAAAAGTACTTATAAGAGAAAAACTTAAACAGGCAGAAAGCGGGATTGCTAAAAATAAAAAAGAATCATTTAAAATTGCAAATAAAATTGGTTTTCCAATTGTAATTAGACCATCTTATGTTCTCGGTGGAAGAGGAATGGAAGTAATCTATTCACATTCTGATCTCAAAAAATACATTGATGAAGCCGTAAAAGTTTCAGGATCAAATCCCGTTTTAATTGATAGATTTCTTAACGATGCAACCGAAGTTGATGTTGATGCTATTTGTGACGGTAAATCAGTATTTGTAGCAGGAATTATGGAACATATTGAAGAAGCAGGTATACACTCGGGTGACTCCGCTTGTTCTCTACCTCCCTACACTTTAAGTAAGGAAATTATAAAAAAAATTGAGGTTCAAACTGAACAATTAGCAAAAGCTTTAAAGGTTGTTGGTCTAATAAATATTCAATTTGCTATTAAGGAAAACGAAATTTACGTTCTTGAAGTTAATCCAAGAGCAAGTAGAACCGTACCATTTGTGTCAAAAGCAACAGGGTTGTCAGTAGCTAAGATTGCTTCAAGAGTAATGGCGGGAGAGAGATTATCTAAATTTAGTCTTAAAAAGAAAAATAAAAATACATTTGCAGTTAAAGAAGCTGTTTTTCCTTTCAACAAATTTCCTGAAGTTGATGTTTTATTGGGTCCAGAAATGAAATCAACCGGTGAAGCTATGGGATTTGATAATAATTTTGGTTTATCTTTTGCAAAAAGCCAAATAGCAAGTAACAACAGTATCCCTCTTAAAGGTAATGCTTTTATTTCAGTTAAAGATAGAGACAAAGATAAAATATTAAATAATGCTAAAAAACTAATAAAATTTGGTTTCTCCTTATTTGCCACTTCTGGAACTGCAAGATATTTAATAACTAACGGGGTAAAATGTAAAAAAATAAATAAAGTGAGCCAAGGATCTCCACATATAGTTGAAAGATTAAATAAAAAAAATATTTCATTAGTTATAAATACAACAGAGGGAAAAGACTCCATTTCGGACTCTTTTAGTTTAAGAAGAACAAGTTTGGTAAATAAGATTCCTTATTTTACTACAATCGCAGCTGCAAATGCATGTTTAGAGTCTATTGAAGCACTAAAAAAATATCCAATTAAAGTCAGGGCTTTACAGGATAGTTAAGCCTCTACTTTCCAGTCTGTTTTGAAAGAAACATAATTAATTTGTATACAACGTCTCTCTTTTTTTATCTCTTTTTTTTCCATGCCATGCCAAGTATTTGGGCCGCTAGAAAAAAAATATCCGTAATTATCTTTGTATGGAACTGTTTTTATTTTATTTAATTTTTCATCATAAAAATCAGTGCCCAGATTTTCAGACTCATTGAATGGGTTTACAAATATCAAAGAGGACAAAAGTTTTTCCTTAATATCACAATGAGGTTTTAGCCAAAAACCTTTTCTATCACAAATTACTTCTAACCTTACGTAAGAATTTGAAAGATCTTTGTTAATTAATTTACCAATGTATTGATAAACAGTTTTTGAACATAGCTCATTTATAAAACTCGTGAGTTCAGGAAAATTTTTAGAATTTTCTTTTGTTACAAAACATCTGTATTTTTTTGCTTTCCCACCTGATTTAATTCCTTCTCTAAATTTACCCTCTCCGCCATCAATAGCCCTAGTTCCGTCATAATTAATTCCCTCGGAAACTGGGTTGGCAATCTCTGCATTACAAATTTCTTTAATTGCTAAGTCTGTTAAAGGCCTTTTAACTGCCCAATGCGTAAAAGGTTTGTCGTAAGTTTCCAATCTACTTTTTAGTGAATTAAATAATTCCATTTGTTTTCATTTTATCTTTAACTAAAGTTGCAGCTTTATTTACTTCATCCAAACCTGTGTAAGTCCAATTTTCAATTTTATTATCCAAATCCCTTATTATACCAAGTTCTTTAAATAATTTGTAAAATTTTTCAAATCTATGTATGCTTCTTTTATTTCTCATCTGAGCAACGTATACTGGTTTGCCAGTAATTGCAGCCTCTGAAATCATTGAAGTTGAATCGCAAGTAACTATTATTATGTCTGCTAAACCAAGAGAGGATAAGTAAGCTTTTTTGTCTCTTTCCTTAATAACCAAATGATTATCGTTAAAATAATTAAAAGCAAGTTTAACTATATTTTCTGGAGTTCGATAGGAAGGAATAACTATTAATTTATATTTAGAATAAACAAATAAATTTTTAATTTTCGCAAATGTCTCTGTCATTTGTTTTTCTGAAAACCCATAATATTTATTTGGCCCTCCAAGTATAAGGGTAATAATTTTTTTACCGTCTGCTTTTGGATTTAGATAATTAACATTTTTTTTAATTTCATCTTTAGTAAGATAATGAATAGCACCTTTAGTTTTTATAACATTATTGCCTTCTAAATTATCATGTTCTGGGCAAATAACACAATCAAAGTTATCAAGTTTGACTTTTGGATCTTGGATATGAATTGTAAAAATATCTTTTTTAAATCTTTTTTTTAGCATAATCGAAGGTATTACACTTTTACGTCCACAAGAAATTATTACCTTGGAGTCACAAATAAACCTGTTTTCTAAAATTCTCTCTGTTACTGGAGTAAATTTTGGAGGAATAATATTCCAAATTTTTTTAAGTTTTATTGTTTCGTGCTTAAACTTTAAGCCTAAAGCCTTAGACAGACCCTCGACCTGGCTTATCATTCCATGCATACCTTGAGTTAGAAGAAGAGCTTTCGTTTTGAGCATTAGTTATCTTATATATTTCTGGGTTTTATTTATCCACATATAAAAATAGATTAACTTTTTATTTAATTAACAAACCTTTATACATGTTTGATGGAAATATGCGTATTGAAGAAGATATCAAACTGGATTACGCCGATGTCTTATTTCGGCCTAAAAGAAGCACCTTACATAGTCGTAAAGACGTAAAGTTAGAACGTACATACAAATTCAAGTATAGCAATCACGAATGGTCTGGCATCCCTTTGATGGCAGCCAACATGGATGGTGTTGGGGAACTTGTTATGGCTGAAAATTTAGCCACTCATCAAATTATGACCTGTTTAACTAAACAGCATAATTCAAAAATAATAAAAAAATTTAAATCAATTAAAAAAATATTTCCTCAAGTTATTTTAAGCACTGGAACAAGTGACCAAGATTACAAGAGACTAAATGACATATTAAAAGAAAATAGTTTTTTTGAGTTTATATGTATTGATATCGCAAATGGTTATTCTGACCACTTCAGTAAGTTTGTCAGTTCAGTCCGTAAAAAATATCCTACTAAAACTATTATTGCAGGAAATGTTGTTACAGCTGATATGACTCAAGAATTAATACTTGCTGGCGCAGATATTGTAAAAGTTGGAATTGGACCTGGAAGTGTATGCACAACTCGTATTCAAACAGGCGTTGGTTATCCTCAATTAAGTGCTGTTATCGAATGTGCTGATGCAGCTCATGGTTTAGGCGCACACATTATAGCTGATGGAGGATGCACATGTCCGGGCGATGTAGCAAAAGCATTTGGTGGAGGTGCAGATTTTGTAATGCTTGGCGGAATGTTTGCAGGCCATGATGAGGGCGGAGGAAAAATAATAAAAAAAAACGGATCAAAAGTTATTGAGTTTTATGGCTCAAGTTCTGAGACAGCTTTAAATAAACATTATGGTGGTCATGCTGATTACAGAAGCAGCGAAGGTAAAAAAGTTCAATTAAAATATAGAGGAAAAATTAATGATACGGTTTTAAATATTTTAGGTGGGTTGAGAAGTAGTTGCACTTATGTTGGAGCACCTTCTTTAAAACAATTGAGTAAATGCACAACTTTTGTGAGGGTTAATCAACAGTATAACGATACTTTTGAGTAAATTTTGCAACTTTAAATTTTTTCAAAAATACCTATATAAGCTTAGTTATGGCAAAACATTCTAAAGTACTAATTCTTGGATCCGGACCCGCTGGATATACAGCTGCAATATATGCAGCAAGAGCTATGTTAAAGCCAATTTTGGTTTTTGGATCCGAACCAGGAGGTCAGCTAACCACAACAACCGACGTAGAAAACTTTCCAGGATATTCAAAAGTTATTCAAGGTCCATGGTTAATGGAAGAAATGAAGGGCCAAGCAAAGGCTGTTGGAACAGAAATGATACAAGATCATATAAAAAAAGTTGATCTATCAAAAAAACCTTTTGAAGCTATTGGAGATAGTGGTCAAGTTTATAGCGCAGATAGTTTTATTATTTCCACGGGAGCTCAGGCAAGGTGGTTAAATTTAAAATCTGAACAAGAATTTAGAGGATTTGGTGTTTCAGCATGCGCAACATGCGATGGTTTCTTTTTTAAAGAAAAAGAAGTTGCTGTTGTTGGAGGTGGAAATGCTGCCGTAGAAGAAGCTATGTTTTTAACGAAGTTTGCCTCAAAAGTTAAACTAATCCATAGAAGAAATGAATTAAGGGCAGAAAAAATGCTTCAAGCAAAATTAAAAGCAAATAAAAAAATTGAAATTATCTGGGATAGCATTGTTGAGGATGTTATCGGGGACACTAATCCAAAATCAGTCAAAGCTATCAAAATTAAAAATGTGAAAACTAATAAAACTAGCGAATTAAAAGTTGATGGACTTTTTATAGCAATAGGCCATGACCCAGCTACTTCGCTTTTCAAGGGTCAATTAAATATGGATAAAGAGGGATATATTGTTACCAATCCCGACTCTACAATAACTAATGTGCCAGGAGTTTTTGCAGCTGGAGATGTTAAAGATAAAATATTCAGGCAGGCAGTTACAGCGGCTGGAATGGGTTGTATGGCTGCACTTGAGGCTGAAAAACATTTGTCTTCAAAATGAGTGGAAAAATATTACTTACAGGCATAAGTGGATGGATTGCAAAACACACTGCTATAGAATTATTAAATTCTGGTTTCGAAGTTTTAGGAACAGTAAGAAATAAAAATTTAATTGAACAAACAAAAGAAACTATAAGTAAATATGCTTCAATTGATAAATTGTCATTTGTTGAATTAGATCTTGTTAAAGATGACGGATGGGATGAAGCAGCAAAGGGATGTAAATATATATTTCACATTGCCTCACCTTTTCCTATGAAAGTTTCCAGAAATAGAGAAAGTCTATTACCTCCTGCTGTTGATGGAACTTTAAGAGTTTTAAAAGCTGGAGTAAATGCAGGTGTGGAACAAATAATTAAAACTTCTTCAATAGTTGCAATGTTTAGAAAGCCTAACAGAAACAATCCCTACACGTTTGGAGAAAATGATTGGACCGATGAAAATTGGGTAGAAGGAGTGAATGATTATTTTTTATCAAAAACAAAAGCTGAAAGATTAGCTTGGGAGTTTATGGAGAGCAAAGGATTAAGAAATAAATTAACTTGTATTTGTCCTGGTGGAGTTTTTGGAGATGCTTTAGATAAAAAAGGTGGTACATCGATAGAATATGTTAGGCAATTTATGGCAGGTAAATTTCCAGGTGCACCAAAATTTGCAGTTTTAATCTCGGATGTGAAAGATATAGCAAAAGCACATGTGGCTTGTATTGGAAATAATAAAGTCGGTGGAAGGAGATTGATTGTTGGAAAAGAAGTAAAAAAACTGGTTGAGTTATCTCAAATAATGGCTGAAGCAATGCCTGAGTATGCAAAAAAACTTCCCAAAAAAGAACTTCCAAATTTCATGGTAAAATTAATAAGCTATATAGACTCAAGCGCTAAAATGATGATACCCGATCTTGGAATTTTAATGCAAACCGATACTGCTTATGCAGAAGAATTATTAGGTTTTAAATTTAAACCTGCAAAAGATTGTATGATTGAGAATGCTAAATCAGTCGTAAGATTAGGACTAGTTTAAACTTTCACAAAACGATTTTATTCTATCTAAAGCTTTTTTAAGATTTTCCATGGAGGTAGCATAAGAAACTCTGAAATATCCATCTAAACCAAATGCAGATCCCTGAACTACAGCAACTTCCGCTTTTTCAAGTAATTTTTCTACAAATTCTTTATCTGTTTTTAATTTTGTCTTTTTACCTAACAACTTTTTGCAATTTGGGAAAACATAAAAAGCTCCACTTGGTTTCAAACAACTTAAACCATTAATACTATTTAAAGTTTCAACAACGTAATCTCTCCTCTCCTTAAAGGAGTCAGATCTAGTTTTTATGAAATCTTGAGTTCCGTTCAAAGCTTCTACTGCTGCTGCCTGACTAATCGAAGATGGATTTGTTGTAGATTGAGATTGAATTTTTGCTACAGCTTTAATTATGTCTTTCGGACCAGCTCCGTATCCTATTCTCCATCCAGTCATAGAGTAAGACTTACTTACACCGTTCATTGTTAATGTTCTGTCTTTTAAAGCTTTAATTTGGGCAATAGTGAAAAATTTAAAGTCATCATACGTAATATGCTCATAGATATCGTCACTAAGTATATAAACATTTTTATTTTTTATTAATATTTTTGATAATTCTTCTATCTCACTCTTTGTGTAACAAGATCCGGTTGGATTAGACGGTGAGTTTATAATTAACCATTTAGTTTTTTTTCCAATAGCTTTTTTTAATTCATCTGGTGTTATTTTGAATTCATTTTTTTCTGAGCACTTTACTATTTTGGGTTTACCGCCAGCTAATAAAACCATATCAGGATAAGATACCCAATAAGGTGCTGGGATAATGACTTCGTCTCCTGGATTCAGGGTTGCCATAAAAACGTTATATAAAACTTGTTTTCCTCCCGTACCAACCGAAATTTGATCTAATTCGTAAGACAAATTATTTTCTCTAGTAAATTTCCCTTGGATCGCCTTTTTAAGTTTAGGTGTACCATCTACAGCTGTGTACTTTGTTTCTCCTCTTTTAATTGCTTCGATAGCAGCATCTTTGATGTTATCTGGAGTGTCAAAATCAGGCTCACCTGCTCCTAAACCTATAACATCTTTACCAGCTGCCCTCATTTCCCTAGCTTTTGAGGTAACCGCTATGGTTGGTGAAGGTTTTATTCGCTTTAAACTATTGGAAACTATGCTCATTGAAATTTATAATATTTATTATTATTAACACAAAATGCAAAATACATACCAAGAAAAAATAGATAATTTAGAGGCTAATAACGCTCCTGTTAGGAAAAAACTTGAAGGTGGAATAAGATTTAAAATAAAAAGTAATTTTCAACCTGCCGGGGATCAGCCTGAGGCAATTAAAAAGATACTAAAAAATTTAAAAGATAAGCAAAGCGAACAGGTTCTGCTAGGTGTCACTGGATCAGGAAAAACCTTTACTATGGCCAAAGTAATAGAGTCTGCAAATCGGCCTGCTTTAGTTTTAGCTCCAAATAAAACTTTGGCTGCACAATTGTATGGCGAAATGAAAAGTTTTTTTCCAAACAATGCTGTTGAATACTTTGTTTCGTATTACGATTATTATACTCCGGAAGCATATGTTCCAAGATCAGATACTTACATAGAAAAAGAAGCTTCTATAAATGAACAAATAGATAGGATGAGGCATTCGGCAACAAGATCTTTGCTTGAACGTGACGATGTAATTATTGTAGCTAGTGTTTCTTGTATTTACGGACTTGGCTCAGTTGAAGCATACAGTAAAATGACATTGGCATTAAAAAAAAATTATGAATATGAAAGAGATGAGATTATTAAAACATTTGTTAATTTACAATATAAAAGAAATGATCAAAATTTTTTCAGGGGTACTTTCAGGGTTAGAGGAGAGAATTTAGAAATATTTCCATCACATTTAGAAGATAGAGCTTGGAGATTAAGTTTAAATGGAAATAAACTTGAAAAGATAGAAGAATTTGATCCTCTAACAGGGGATAAAACAAATGATTTTGCAGTAATAAAATTATACGCTAACAGCCATTATATAACTCCAAAACCAACTATTGATCAAGCTATCAAAGAAATTAAAAAAGAATTGGAAGTAACTTTAGAAGATCACAAATCAAATAATAAACTTCTAGAAGCTCAAAGGTTGAGGGAGAGAACTAAATTTGATCTTGAAATGATTGAAGCAACAGGAACCTGTGCGGGTATTGAAAATTACTCAAGATTTTTATCTGGAAGAAACAAAGGGGAACCTCCGCCAACTCTTTTTGAATATTTTCCAGACAATACTATTATATTTGTAGACGAAAGTCACGTAACTGTACCTCAACTAAATGGTATGTACAAAGGTGATCACACGAGAAAGAAAACTCTTGCTGAGTATGGTTTCAGATTGCCTTCTTGCATGGATAATAGACCATTAAAGTTTGAAGAGTGGGATGCAATGAGAACTCAAACTGTTTTTGTATCAGCAACTCCCGGTCCTTGGGAACTAAAACAAACTCAAAATAAATATATAGATCAAGTTATAAGACCAACAGGTTTAATTGATCCACCTGTTGAGATAAGACCAGCAAAAACTCAGGTGGATGATTTGTTTCACGAGTCTAAAAAAGTTATTGATAAAGGATATAGAATTTTAGTTACTACCCTTACAAAGAAAATGGCAGAAGATTTAACAGAATATCTTCATGAGAACGGTTTGAAAGTAAGATATATGCATTCAGATATAGATACACTTGAGAGAATTGAAATCATTAGAGATTTACGAATGGGTGTTTTTGATATTTTGGTTGGTATCAATTTATTGAGAGAAGGATTAGATATACCAGAATGTGCTTTGGTTGCAATTTTGGACGCAGATAAAGAAGGTTTTTTGAGATCAGAAACTTCATTAATTCAAACTATTGGTAGAGCTGCAAGAAACGTGGATGGGAAAGTAATTCTTTATGCAGACAAAGTGACAAAAAGTATTGATAAGGCAATTAAAGAGACCGATAGGAGAAGAAGCAGGCAAGTTGAATACAATAAAAAAAATAATATTAGTGCGGAGTCAGTCAAGAAAGAAATTAACGATATTTTAGAGTCTGTTTATGAAAAAGATTACGTAAAAATTAGTGAGGGATCAAATGTTGGTGGAAATTTAAAAAAACACCTTAAGGCACTAAATAAAAAAATGAAAGAAGCTGCATCAAATTTAGAGTTTGAGGAGGCAGCAAAAATAAGAGATGAAATAAGAAAATTGGAGACAAATGAACTTGAAATTAATTTAAATCCAAAAATTTCACAGTACAACTTAAATAAAAAAGTATATCCTCAAGGAAGATCAAAAATGGGGATGCCAGGAACTAAACCAAGAAAATCTATAAAAAAATGGAAGCCAAAAAAATAATAATAACTGGTGGAGCAACAAGAATAGGTTCAGCTATAGCAAAAAGTTTAGCTGGATATGATGTTGAAATAATAATTCATTTTAATAAATCTAAGAAACCTGCCCAAAAATTAAAAACAGAACTTGAAGAAATCGGTAGTAAAGTTTACTTAATTAAAGCAGACCTCAGTAATATCAATCAAGTAAAAAAAATAGTTCCGTTTGCAAATAGAAAAATGAAAGGTTTAGATTGTCTTATTAATAACGCCTCTTTGTTTGAAAAAGACGATTTAGAAAACTTTACAGATAAAAGTTTTACAAGACATTTAGATATAAATTTAAAAGCTCCTGCATTATTGATAAAGGAATTTAAAAAATATGTTAAAAATAAAGAAGCAAACGTTATAAATATTATTGATCAAAGGGTGAGAAAACTAACACCTTTCTTTTTTTCTTATACTTTGAGTAAAGCCGCACTTGCAACACTAACAACCACAGCTGCCATGAAACTTGCACCGAATATAAGAGTGAATGGAATTTCACCAGGACCAACTTTAAAAAATAAAAGACAATCAGAAAAACATTTTAAATCCCAGTGGAAATCTACTATTCTTCAAAAAAAAGTTGATTTAAGTAATATATGCGCATCAGTTAAATATTTTCTAGAAAATAATAGTATTACAGGTCAAATAATTAGTGTAGATAGTGGGCAAAGTTTAGCTTGGAAAACCCCTGATATAATCAACTCAAAAGAATGAAAATAATTAAATTTAAACAGAAAAAAATTTATAGTTATAAAAGAAAGGTTCTAATAAGAGATCTGGTACTAAATATGCTTGTTGGAATTCATAATTTTGAAAAAAAGAAAAAACAAAGAGTTAAGTTTAACTTGGTAATAAATGTTGATCAAAATCTAATTCCAAGTGATAAAGATTTAAAAAGTATCGTAAATTATGAACAGGTAATTAAAACTATTACAAAAATTACTTCTAGAAAGCATTATCCTCTTCTTGAAACTTTAGCGGAAAAAATATTTTCAAAGCTTTTTGAAAATTTGAGAATAAGAAAAATTCTTTTAAGAATTGAAAAATTAGACGTTATTAAGAATACCACTTCAGTGGGTATAGAATTAGAGAAAACTAGATCAAATGAGTATTGAAAAAGGTAAAGAAATAATTCGAAAAAAAGTTATAAATCTCACAAATAATCCTGGGGTTTATAAAATGCTTAGTGAAAAAAATGAGATTCTTTATGTTGGAAAAGCCAAAAATATTCCAAACCGTTTGAAAAGCTATGTTTCTGATAGTCACCTGCCAATACGAACCGAAAGGATGCTTTCACTAACAAGAAAACTTGAAACCACAACTACAACAAATGAAAGTGAAGCTTTATTATTGGAGGCAAATCTTATAAAAAAGCATAAGCCGAGATTCAATATTTTATTAAGAGACGACAAATCATTCCCGTATATATTTATTGGCCACAAAGATAAATGGCCACAATTAACTAAGCTAAGGGGGAAAAAAAATAGAGATGGGTATTATTTTGGACCTTTTGCGTCTGTAGGATCGGCAAACTGGACTATCAAAATTCTTCAAAAGATATTTCTATTAAGAGTTTGTGACGATACAGTTTTTAAAAATAGAGATAGGGCATGCATTTTATACCAAATAAGAAGATGTTCTGCTCCATGTGTAGGAAAGATCCAAGAAAAAAATTACAAGGATCTAGTTGGTGATGCAGTTGATTTTATTTCTGGTAAATCACAAAGAATTCAAAAAAATTTATCTAAAGAAATGGAAAACGCTAGTGAAGATTTGGATTATGAAAAAGCAGCTATATTAAGGGATAGAATAAAAGCATTAACACAAATTCAATCATCTCAAAAAATAAATCAAACTAATTTGAAAGAAGCAGATGTTATATCTATTTTTAAAGAGTCGGGTAAAACTTGTGTTCAAGTTTTCTTTTTTAGGTCAAAACAAAATTGGGGTAATCAAGCTTATTTTCCAAAGCATGATCCTGATGAAAAAGAAGTAAAAATTTTATCATCTTTTTTAGGTCAATTTTATGAAAATAAAACTGTTCCAAAACTTGTTCTTTTAAATATTGAAATTGACGAAAAAGTTTTGTTAGAGAAAACATTTTCTAGCAGAGAAAAAAAAGAAATAATAATTAAAAAAGCTGTTTCGAAAGAGGAAAAAATTGTTTCGGAAATGGCTAGGAAAAATGCCAAACAAGCTTTAACACAAAAAATTTTAGAAACCGAAAGTAATTCAAAATTGATAGACAAACTTTCTGATAAATTTAATTTAAATTCAAACGTAAATCTTATTGAGGTATACGATAATAGCCATGTTCAAGGATCAGATTCTGTGGGTGCACTTATTACTTTCGGTAAAGAGGGCTTTGTTAAAAAAAGATATAGAAAGTTTAATATTAAGTCAGATGCAATTAAGGGGGATGATTACGGTATGATGAGAGAAGTCTTAAATAGGAGATTTATCCGAGCACTTAAAGATGAAAGTACAAATATGACACTACCAGATTTGATTTTGGTTGATGGGGGCAAGGGTCAATACTCCGTTAGTAGAGAAACTTTAAATGACCTGGGACTTCACGAACTACCAATAATTGCAATTGCTAAAGGTAAAAATAGAAATGCTGGGGAGGAAACTTTCTTTTATGAAAACAAAATTTTCAAATTCCAAAAAAATGATCCTACCCTTTTCTTTCTTCAAAGACTTAGGGATGAAGCTCACAGGTTTGCGATAAGTACACATAGAGCTAAAAGAAGAAAAAATTTAAGTAAATCTTTACTTGATCAAATCTCTGGAATAGGTAGAAGTAGAAAAAGAGCTTTACTTCATCACTTTGGTTCTGCAAAATCAGTAGAGTCTGCAAGTTTTGAGGATTTAAGATCGGTGGAAGGGATTGAGGAAAAAGTAGCAAAAAAAATTCATGATTTTTTCCATGACAATTAGTTATGAAAATAAAAATACCAAATATATTAACTATAGGTAGATTGATAATAGTCCCAATTTTTGTTTTAAGTTTTTATATTCCCGGGATCGTAGGTGATTTAGTCCCTTTTTTTCTTTTCGCGATCGCAAGTTTTACTGATTTTCTAGATGGATTAATCGCAAGACTCTATAAAGAAGAATCAAAATTAGGCGAATTACTTGACCCAATTGCAGATAAAATTCTAGTTTCTGCTGCTCTTGTGTTGTTAGTTATGAATGGAATAATAAAAAATCTTGAGGTAATTGCAGCAATTATAATTTTAACTCGAGAAATACTAATTTCTGGTCTAAGAGAATTCTTGGCTAAAAAAAAAGAGTTGAACTTACCAGTTTCAAGTTTATCTAAGTTTAAGACATTTATTCAAATGTTTTCGATAGCTATACTGTTAACAGGTGAAACGGGTAATAAAATAATTAATTTTCAAAACTATAACGCACAAGCAATTGGAATTATTTTACTATGGGTTGCTGCTTTTTTAACATTATACACAGGGTATGACTATTTGAGGAAAGGAATAATTACTGCTATTAATGATGATGATAAATAGTAGTTAGGCCGCAACTTTTTTTCTTACAAGATTAATATAACTTTCAGATAATCCCTTTATAAGTTCACAAACAGTAAATTTATAATTATCAATTTGTGAAACAGGAGTAATTTCTGCTGCTGTACCTGTTAAAAAACATCCAATAAAATTTGACATCTCGTTAGGTTTGATTTTTCTTTCTGTTATTTTAATTCCTTTTGATTTAGCAATTCCAATTACACATTGTCTCGTAATTCCGTCTAAAAAAGAGTCTGGTATCGGGGTGTGGAGTGCTCCTTGCTTATCTTTAAAAAAAATATTAGCACCAGTCGCTTCTGCTACGTTACCTTCATGATCTAACATTAATGCATCAGCAAACCCCTTACTCTCAGCTTCATGTTTAGACAAAGTACAGATCATATACAAACCGGCTGCTTTTGTGTCCCATGGGACTGAATTAGGGGGCGGTCTTCTCCAAGATGATGTTTGTAATTTAATTCCCTCTAATTTTAATTTTGGATCAAAATATGATCCCCACTCCCATGCAGCAATTCCCACATGGATTTTATTTTTCTGTGCAGAGATTGCCATCATCTCACTTCCTCTCCAAACTACTGGTCTCACATAGCCATCTTTAATTTTTTGTACCCTTATTATTTCATTTGATGCGCTATTAATTTCTTTTTCACTGTATGGCATTTTAATACCCATTCTTTTGGCAGAGTGAAATAATCTCTGTGTATGTTCCTGAAGTTTGAAAATTTCTCCGTCATAAATCCTCTCCCCTTCAAAAACACAACTAGCATAATGCAAACCATGATTGAGCAGATGAACTTTGGCATTGCTCCAATCAACTAGTTCTCCATTAAACCAAATTTTTCCAGATCTTTTATCGTAAGGAATTGTTTCCATTAGTTATAAATTAAATAATTTTTTTCTAACAAAAAAGTATATTTGTTGGTAAAATAAGTCAACATATCTGACCAAAATATGAAAGATTTACTATATTTAAAGGATGAACAAATAAAAGATTGCATACAATTACTTCTATATGCATATAGAGAAACGTTTTCTGATCCAGTAGAAATTTTAAAAAAAAATTCACTTGGAC
>CACFLA010000011.1:0-19207 GCA_902566975.1 uncultured Pelagibacteraceae bacterium | reverse complement strand
AATAAGCTTGGTTTAAATGTTGAATTTAAACAATCTAACGTCGAAGGTGAAATAGTAAATTTTATTCAAGAAGCAAGAAAGAAATATGATGGTATAATTATTAATGCTGGTGGATATACCCATACATCAGTTGCAGTTCTTGACGCTCTTCTAGCTGTTAAAAAACCAACAATCGAGTTACACATAACAAATATTTACAAAAGAGAGGATTTCAGGCATAAATCTCTAATAAGCAAAGCTGCAGATGGTATTATTTGCGGATTAGGTACAGATGGTTATGTTATGGCTTTGGATGGAATTAAGAAAATTATAAATAATGAAAATTGATAAAAAATTAATTAAAGAACTCAAAGATTATTTGGATGAATTTAATTTATCAGAAATTGAATATCAAGATGGTGCAAAAAAGGTAAAAGTTGCAAAAAATATTTCTGGTGTTACAAATATTTCACCTCACAAACCTAACATTCCACCTAAGAAAGAAGAAGCAGGAACAAAAATAACTTCTCCAATCATTGGAACTGCATATTTAGCTCCAGAACCTGGTGCTAAAAAGTTTATAGATATTGGCGCTCAAATAAAAAAAGGTCAGACAGTTATGATCGTAGAAGCTATGAAAACCATGAATCACGTACCTTCTACATCAAGTGGAATTGTTAAAAAAATATTGGTTCAAGATGGTGAGGCTGTAGAGTTTGGTCAAACCTTGGTTCTTTTAAAATAACAAATGTTTAAAAAAGTTTTAATAGCAAATAGAGGAGAAATTGCTGTACGGGTTATTAGAGCTTGTAAAGAATGGGGTATTGCAACTGTAGCTGTTCACTCAGATGTAGATGCTGACTCGATGCATGTAAGATTAGCTGACGAAAGTGTTTGCATAGGATCTCATCAACCACAAAATAGTTATTTAAATATGGCGGCTATAATGTCTGCCGTTGATGTAACAGGTGCTGAAGCAATCCATCCGGGATATGGATTTTTATCTGAAAATTATAAATTTGCTGAAATAGTAGAAAAACATAAAATTAAATTTATCGGACCTAAATCTGAAATAATAAAAATAATGGGTGATAAAATTCAAGCAAAAATAATTGCTAAAGAAAAAGGTTTGCCAGTTATTGAGGGTTCAGACGGTGGTGTTAAAGATCTAAAGCAAGCTAGAGAAATTTGTAAAAAAATTGGTTATCCAGTTTTAATTAAAGCATCTGGCGGTGGCGGAGGAAAGGGAATGAAAATAGTTGATGAGGAAAGTAAATTAGAAGAATTATATTCATTAGCTCGTTTAGAAGCAAAAAAATATTTTGGAAACGATGAAGTTTATATTGAGAAATATTTTAAAAACCCCAGACACATTGAGGTCCAAGTGCTATCAGGAAAAAATAGAACAGTTCATTTGAATGAGAGAGATTGTAGCGTTCAAAGAAAACATCAAAAATTAATTGAGGAAACTCCAAGTCCAGTTTTAGATAATAAAACAAGATCCGATCTATTAGACAAAACAATAAAAATGGTAGAAGCTATAGGTTATGAGGGTGCTGGAACTGTAGAGTATATTTACGAAAATGGAAAATTTTATTTTTTAGAAATGAATACACGAATTCAAGTTGAACATCCCGTTACAGAAGTACAAACTGGTATTGATATAGTCAAAGAACAAATATGGATAGCACACTCAGGTCAAACTGCATTAGAACAAAGTGATATAAGTGCAAGGGGACACACTATAGAGTGTAGAATAAATGCTGAGGATCCGTCAAAAAATTTCCAGCCTAGTCCAGGTATAATTTCTGTATGCCACCAACCATCAGGGTTTAGAACTAGAGTTGATGGTTCTATATTCCAAGGTTGTAAAATTACGCCCTATTATGACAGCTTAATATGTAAATTAATATGTAAAGGAAGAAATAGAACAGAAGCAATTCAAAGAACAATGAGATCTTTGAATGAATTTGTTATTGAGGGTGTCACAACCACAATTGATTTACATAAAAGAATTTTAGTTCATGAAAAATTTGTGTCATCTGATTTTGATACTAATTGGCTAGCTAAAGAGAAATTTTATTAATTGATTATTAAATTGAAAAATAATATTTTAAATGATATTTAATTAGAAATATGGGATACCCAAAAAAACACAGAGGAAGACGTAAAATTGGCTCAAAAAAAAGAAGGGCTCGAAGAAGAAATAAGAAAAGATAAATTGTCTTAGAATGGAATTTATAACTCAAATCAGAAAATTGAGTTTATGGATATTTATTATTCCTTTAGTTGCAGTAAATCTTTGTTTATTTATTTCTGTAAATCATCATATTTTCGAAAACACCTTTTTGACTGTAGATCATATTGGTAGATCAAACCCGGTATTTCCTTACATTGATGGTGGAGTTTCAATAAGTAGAACAGCCAGAACATATCCAGCATATTTAGTTTTCAAACCATCTATGATATTTGCATCATTGTTACTAATTTTATATTGGATTAAAACAAATAAATTAATAAATACTTTTCAAAATTCAGAAAAAAATAACCTTTTTAAAACATTTGGAATTCTATCCGCTATTTTTTTAATAATTCATTCAATTTTTCTAGGGATAAAGTTTGATTATGATATTTATAAATTTTTTAGAAGATTTGTTTTACTTTTTTTTATTATTTTTGAAGTAGTAGCACAATCATTACTCGTGTTTAGATTGTTCAAATTAAAATCATTACTTAAAAATTATTATAATAATTACGTTCTAATTCTTAAAATTATTTTAGTTACAATTTTAGTTATCGTTGCTATTTTAAGTCTTCCTATAGTTGTAACGAGTGGAAACGTATACTTTAAGCATGCTTTAGAATGGAATTATTTTGTTGGGGTAATTCTATTTTATTTATTTACTTATCTATTTTGGAAGAGAAGTTAGTTGAAAAAACTGCCGTCTACACACCTTTCGGTGCGCAGACTTTAGTTTTGGCTCGTCGTTAATGCGCTACCGCCAAGCCTCCCGTTCCACTATTTTAGCGCTACTCAGCGGAACTTTCTGCCCTTTAAGCTTGAACCTCTCGGTTTTTCCTTAACTGGCCAGTTGAGAGTTGCCTCCCAATTCATTATTAGAATATAATATTCAGAAAAAAATAGGTATCACTTTTTAGTTGTTTTAATTTACTATCTGTTAATTGTGTGGATAATTTTTGTTTTCTGTTTTTTCGATCCAACCGCCACCAAGAACTCTTTCACCAATACTATCTTTTGAATATATAACACAAGCTTGTCCTGGTGATATTCCTTTTTCATCTTGTAATATATCTACTTCTGCAGAATTATTTTTTATTGTAACTTTAGCATCAAGTAATTTTCCTGTTGATCTTACTTTAATTAAAACTTTTTTTTCGAAATTTTTAATATTAGCTAAAAGATTTATATCCCTCAAAAATAACTTTTTAATATTTAAAAAATCCTGCGTTCCAACAACGATAGAATTATTTTTTGCTTTAATATCAATTACGTAAAGTGGATCAGGATTGGAGATTTTAATACCTTTCCTTTGACCAATGGTGTAATTAATAATTCCATCGTGCGTTCCCAATTTTTCGCCTTTAATATTAAATATGTCTCCTTTTTGGAATGATTGTGGCCTATATCTCTCAATTACTGAAGCATAGTTACCGTTAGGTACAAAGCATATATCCTGACTATCTGGTTTTGTTGCAACATTAAGATTTAATTTATTTGCAATATTTCTTGTTTCGAACTTATTGATTAAACCCAATGGAAATCGTAAATAATCTAATTGTTTTTGAGTTGTGCTAAAAAGAAAATAACTTTGATCTCGTTCCTTATCTTCTGCTCTATACATTCTGCCTGATCCATTATTCTCATGTCTTAAAACATAATGTCCAGTAATTAATGCATCAGCATTAAGTTCTTTTGAAAATCTAAATAAATCTCTAAATTTTACTGTTTGGTTACATTGAACGCATGGAATTGGTGTTTCTCCAGCAACATAACTATTGATAAAAGAGTCGATTACTTCGGTTTTAAATTTCTTTTGATAATAAAGAATTTTGTGTTCAATATTAAGAGTATCGGATACTCTTTTTGCATCAATTATATCTCTACCTGCACAACATTGTCTTCCTGATGCAGATGTTTTCGAGTCATCATACAATTTTAATGTTATTCCTGTTACATTATATCCTTGCTCTTTCATTAATCCTGCTACGACTGATGAGTCTACTCCTCCAGACATTGCAACAACAACTTTGGTGTCTTTGGGTGACTTTTTTATACCTAGAGTGTTAATCATAAAATGTTATATAATATAAAAATATATAATTTTCCATTATGCAATATGAATTAGAGCCTGGTAATTTCGTAATAAACCCCTCTCAAAAAGACTGGGGAACTGGCCAGATACAGTCTATTATTAAGAATAAGGCAACAATTAATTTTGAAAATGTAGGAAAAAAAGTGATTAATTTAAATAATATAAACTTGAAAAAAATTCTATATGAGAAATGAAGAATTAAAAACAATAGCAGAATCTTTAATTGACACAACTGAAAAAGCAGGAAAAAAAACAATTGAATTGTATGAAATGGGCTTAAAAATTATAAAAAAACCGGATGAATCTCCTGTTACTAATGGAGACCTTGAAGTTGACAAAATGCTAAAAGAAAAAATTAAAAAATTAACACCTAATATACCAATTATTTCTGAAGAATCTGTAGATCTGAAAATTAAAAATACTTTAAAAACTTATTGGCTCCTTGATCCAATAGACGGGACAAAAGAATATATATCAGGAAAAGATGTTTATACCTTAAATGCAGGATTAATAATTGATTGTTTACCCTCACTCGGAATAATTGGTGTTCCAAAAAAAAATAGATTGTTTTATTCATATGGGAAAGAAAATTCATATTTGATTGAAAAAAATAAAAAAACAAAATTAAATTGTACAAAAAAAACAACAAAAAATAAAATTTTTGCTCTTACAAATAGAGAAAAACCTTCAGGAGATATTTTAAATAAATTAAACGAATTTGGGGTAAATTCATTTTTAAAAATAAGTAGCTCATACAAATATTGTTTAATTGCTAATGGTGAATATGATTTGTATGTGGATAAGGTAAGAGCGAATGAATGGGATGATGCAGCTGGGCATGCTATTGCAGAACATGCAGGAGCTATCGTTACTAATATGGAAGGTCAATTTTTTAAATATGGAAAAGAAGATTATAAAAACCCAACAATACTTATTAGAAGAGGTAAAGATTTAAATGTTTAAGACAATTGCTATTATCGTTATTTCAGTTTCAATATTTGGGCTAGTTTTGTTCGTATTTGTAAAAAATTTAATGAAAAGAAGGATTGAATATTATTTAAAATTAAATGAAAAAAAAAAGAAAACTAAATAAGTTTTAATAACTTCTTGAATTCTTTTTCTTCCATTGAAAGTAATTTTTTTGAAATATCATAACTAAATCCAGATCTTGCTAAAACACCCATATCCTTTTTATAAAAAAGCTCTCTGTTAGCTCCAGGTCGCATTGGACCAATTCTTTTTTTCTTACAAATTTTAATCGCTGAAACAAAATCAGGATCAGATTTTTCATTTTTTATTTTATTTATACTAATTTTTATAAATTTTTCCTCAAGTCCTTTACTTTTTAATGAATATGAAATTTTATTTAACGAATAACCTCTTCTATAAAGATTTCTTGCTTTAGCGTCAGAATAAAGTGCATCATTTAGGTAATTATGTTTTTCTAACCCAATTACTATTTTATCAATTATTTCAGAAACTTCCTTTCTGCTTTTTGAACCTTGAAATTTTGTTAAATATTTCTTTAAAAGAAAAGTTTTTGTTTGTTGTCTCGATGGGTTATATTTTTCAATATAAGAATATGCTAAATCCCTTAGTTTGATAGTTAAATCTTCAAAATCTTTTTTGTTTGATATTGGATCCATAGCTTTTATATTGTAGAAGATTTTATGATTAATAATCTTCTACAATTTTTAAACTACGAAAATATTTATCTTATTGCAAATATTGGTGTAATTCCTTGCTGGTTTTTATTAATTTTTTTTCCTAGAGCAATATTTACAAATATTTTAGTAAAATCTGTTGTAATTCCTGCATTATTATCCACAGCATATATTTTCATTGCCTATCAAATTTATATAACAGAGAATATTTTTGAAATTTTTAATCTTTATTTTGGTTTAAATGAACTTTATTCTTTGTATTCTAATGAAGGTTTTTTATTAATTTTTTGGCTTCATTTTTTAACAGTTAATCTTTTTGCAGGAAACTGGATTGCAAACGACGCAATGACCTATTCTGTATCAAAACCTTTTGTAATTATTTCCTTAATTACAACTTATTTTACAGGTCCTTTGGGTCTTGTATTGTATTGGTTAATAAGAATTTTTTATTCAAAAAAAATTAATTATTATGACTAAATCTATTGAGTTTTATTTCGACTTTAGTAGTCCGTATGCTTATCTTGGTTTTAAGGAAATTAAAAAATATGAAAAAAAATATCCTTTTCAAATTAAATATATGCCAATATTTTTAGGTGGACTTCATAATTCTGCAGGCATAACGCCAGCAGCATTTAACAAGATAAAATCTAAGTATATGGTTCAGGACACTAAATTAGTCGCGAACAAAAAAAATATCAAATTTAGTTTCAATTCTTATTTTCCAATAAAAACGGTAAATTTTATGAGAGGTGCTATAATTGCAAAGGATGATAATTATGAAAAAATTTATGTTGAGAAAATTTTCGATTCCATTTGGAGAGATGGGTTAAATATGAACGATAATATTATAATTAATAAGGTGCTAAAAAATTTAGATTTAAATCCTAGTATCTTTTTTGGAAAAGTTTCAGACATAAAAATTAAAGATAAATTAAAAAAATTAACAAATGATGCGTTAAAAAAAGGAATATTTGGTGCTCCTACTTATTACGTTAATAGAAAAATCTTTTTTGGTCAAGATAGATTGATCTATGCAATTGATGAGATTAAAAAATAATGAGAGAAGTTAAATCTAAAAAAAACAATCCTTTTAAAAAGTTTTTTATAAAGATTTGTAGGTTTTTTGGGTTAGAGTTAATAGACCAAAGCAATTTTTCAATACCAACCTCCAACAAGTCTATGAATGATACTTTAAGTGTGCCTGGAGAAAAATCAATTACTCTACCGATGGGTAAAATAAACATTACAAGACCTGTGAAATCATTAAATATTATTTTAAGAACCTGCATGTCGGTTAATATGCTTACTCAATCAAAAAAAAGAATTTTTGAAAAGGATAAGGAGGAGTATACCAAAAGAACACTTATTTCGATAATTAATAGTGTTCATTATGCTAAAGATTTTTTTAAAAATGTAAAATTTAAAGTACATATAATTGATCACAACTCCTCAAAAAATCAAATTAATGATATTAAAATAATTTTAGATAATTCAAATTTAAATTTTGAAATTTTAAATTTAAAATTTGAAGAGTATTCAAATCTTATAGAAAAAATCAACGAAGAAGAAAAAGAAGTAACAAATAATCAAAAATCAAATATGTCGAATATTCATCAATCATTAATCCTTTCTAAAGAAGCATGTGAAGATCTTACTTATTTTGTTGAAGACGATTATATTCATGAAAAAAATAGTCTTGCAGAAATGCTTTTTGCTTATGAAAAGATAGCTTCACTTACAAAAAAAGAACTAATTATTTGCCCCACAGATTATCCATTTCTTTATAATCAAAATGAAAGTACCAAAATTTTTTTAGGTGATAAAAGGCACTGGCGTCAAATAGACCAGACATTATGTACATTTTTAACTAGTAAAGAAATTATCGATAGATATTGGGATCAAATTATAAACATGTGTAAATTTGAGCACTACCCTTTTGAAAAACCATTACATAATATTTATAAAAATGAATTATGTATATCACCAATACCTTCACTAGCAGTTCATTTTACAAACATAAACTCGATTTACGGTTTGTCTCCAAATGTAGATTGGAAAAGGTTGTGGGATGAAAATTCAAGTTAATAAAAAAGCAATAAATTTTAAGTTACAGTCTACATCAGGTAAAATTTTTAATCTATCAGATGTAAAAAACGGGTTGGTTGTATACTTTTATCCAAAAGATAATACTCCAGGATGCACTCTAGAAACTAAAGATTTTTCATTGCTTTATAAGAAATTTAAATCACTTAAGTACGAGGTTGTAGGTATATCTAAGGATAATATGGAAAGTCATATAAAATTCAAAAAAAAATTCAAAGTTCCTTTCCAACTCCTCTCTGACGAAAAGATACAAGTACAAAAAAAATATGGTATCTGGGGGCTTAAGTCTTTTATGGGTAAAAAGTTTATGGGAACAATTAGATCAACAATTGTTATTGATAAAGGCAAAATTATAAAAGTATGGTCAAATGTTAGAGTTAAAGATCATGCAAAAGAAGTTCTTAATTTTATAAAATCATCAAAATAAAAAGGCCCGATCTCTCGGGCCCTTATATTACCTAAACTTTAGGGAAGGTAATCTTCTACAAAGTAAGGCCCGGACTAAAAACCGGGCCTTAAATTATCTCCTAAACGAAGGGAGGGAGAGTTATTTAATCTCTTATACCGTAAGCGATTACACCAACCTCAGACTTATCAGTTCCGAGCCTTTCAGCTTCTTTACTGATTCTTATTCCAATAGTCATTTTCATAACTGACCATACAATGTATGACACTACGAAAACGAAAACTACTACTGAAATCGTTCCTAAGAATTGTGAACCAAAACCTACTTCTGTATTTGTAAATGGAACTGCTAATGTACCCCATACTCCAGCAACTAAGTGTGCAGGAATAGCACCGACAACATCATCTATTTTCATTTTATATAATAGTTTTGTTGAGTAGTACATTAATACACCAGCTATTGCTCCAATCACGATTGCAGCAAGTGGGCTTGGTGCTAAAGGTTCCGCTGTTATACCAACTAAACCAGCTATCGCACCATTAAGCATCATGACTACGTCAGTTTTACCACCGGCAAGTCTTGATACTGCAGCAGCGGCTAATACACCACCACCTGCAGCTAAGTTTGTATTAATATATATTGTTGCAACAGAGCTAACGTCTTCTAATGTTCCAGCAGCTAATTGTGAACCACCGTTAAATCCAAACCAACCTAACCAAAGTATAAATACCCCAAGTGTTGCTAATGGAATTGAAGAAGCCGCAAAAGGTGCCATAGCTTTTACGCCACCTCCTGAAGTGAATCTTCCAGATCTCGCACCAAGTACAATTGCACCGGCAAGAGCAGCAGCTCCTCCAGCAGCATGTACTAATGTTGAACCTGCAAAATCAGAAAAACCAGCAGCTGATAACCAACCACCGCCCCACTGCCATCCCATTTCAATTGGATAAATAAATCCAGTTAAAATAGCTGCAAATAAGAAGAATGGCCAAATTTTAATTCTTTCAGCCAATGTTCCTGATACGATTGACATTGTTGTTGCACAGAATACCATTTGGAAAAACCAATCTGATCCATCAGAATAACCTGTTTCCAATGATGATGCGTCACTCCAAGAAGAGAACGAACCTATCCATCCACCTTCTGGTATACCGTATGCTAAATTGTATCCAACTAACCAGAACATTACTCCAGCAATTGAATATAAACCTATATTTTTTGCACAGATTGCTGATACACTTTTAGATGTTACCAACCCTGATTCAAGCATAGCAAAACCTGCTGCCATCCACATAACCAGAAAACCTGACATTAAAAATAATATTGTATTAAATATGTATTGTACTTCCGCGGATACAGTCGTGTTTGCGTACCCTAGACCAGCAAAGCTGAAATAGAGTGCTGTACCTGCAAAAAAGTAACCAAGTATTTTTTTCATACTTCCTCCTTTGTTCATAAATATTCTTAAATGATTGATTAAAAAAGAGTTACGTTAAGTGACGTTGTGAGTTATGCAGTTTTTGCAAGGGGTGCGGCGTTTTCAAACAATCCCCAAAACCATAGATTTCAGGGATTGTTGAATTAGGTTATTTATTGAACATATCTTTTAAACTTTTCGCAGGAAGGAATTTAACCTTCTGCGAAGCGCTAATTTGAATTTGTTCACCAGTTCTGGGGTTTCTACCAATTCTGGCTTTTCTTTTAGCTACTTTATATGTACCAAAACCAGCAATTTTTACGGGTTCGTCACTTTTTAAACAATCCAGTATTATCTGGGTAATTGTATCAAAAGTTCTCTCCGCGTCCGCTTTGCTTTGGCTTAAAGTAGAAGCAATTTTATTAACTAGTTGTTTTTTGTTCATTTATGCCCCTTTTTATTGATATTTTGAATCTGTCTAAAAACTGAGGAAAATCAACAATTATTTAGTGTTTTTTTAACATATTAACACTATATATTGTGGATATTAAAAACTGTTGATTTTATTAGCTTTTTTGAGGTACCGAAAATTATTAGATAAATCTACCAAGTATTTATATCGTTAAAAGTTGTGAAAAGCATCAATGAAACTAATAAAAATAGCCCGATTCGAAAAAATCCTTCTTGAGTTTTTTGTGATAAAGGTCTCCCAAGTATTTTTTCAAACAGAAAAAACATCAAGTGTCCTCCGTCTAATAAAGGTATAGGAAATAAATTAATTAATCCTAAGCTTATTGATATATATGCAATTGTGGTAACAAAAGCTAATAAACCAAACTCAGCAACTTGACCTGATATTTTTGCGATTTTAATTGGCCCTCCTAATTGAGAGGTGTCAGCCTTACCAGCTATCATTGAGCCCACGTAACTTAAAGTCGTTTTAGTTACAAACCATATTTCCTGGACTGAATAATAGATTGCTGAAACTGGTCCTAGCTTTTTTTGATTTATTTCATTTTTGGCTGGGGTAATTGAAATACCTATTATTTTTTTTTTGATTGAATTACCGAAAGCATCCTTTCCATCTATAGATTTAGTATCAGTTTTAAAAGTTATTTCTCTATCGTTTCTTAATACAGTAATATCAATAGTATCTGATGAGCTTGTATTTATAAATGTAGAAACCTCTCTTATACTTAAAATTTTATTATTATTTATTGATAAAATAATGTCATCTTTCATTAAGCCAGCTTTATCTGCTGGACCACCGATAGTAATTTTATCAATTTTAGGCTGTGTAAAATCTTTTCCTACGAACATATAAATTGATGTAAAGATAAATATAGCTAATAAAAAATTTGCCAACGGACCACCAAAAACTATTAACGCCCTTTGATAAAGAGGTTTTGTAATAAATAATTTTTCTTGATCTTCTTTACTGTATTTTTTTAAAATTTCAGCTTGTTCTGCTTGGCTAAAAACATTTCTATCACCAAAAAATTTTACATAGCCTCCTAAAGGGATTAGACAGAATTTCCATCTTGTTCCACTTTTATCATTAAACCCAAATAACTCTTTACCAAAACCAATTGAAAAATCAGTAACACCAACTTTATATTTTCTAGCAAAATAATAGTGTCCATATTCATGGATAAAAACGACTACTGTTATTAAAATAATGAAAGGTATTATAAAATTCATTGTTCCCAAGGTCCTTTTTTCTTTATATTTTTAGTTGTCTTTTTAAAATTACTTTTTACGGATTTTTTATTAAAAAATAATATCAAAATAACACCAGAGATAAAACCTCCAATATGTGCGGCATAGGCAACCCCTCCTACTGATGAAGATGAAAGAAAAGAATTTATAAACTGTAATATGAACCAAAATCCGAGAACATACAAAGCTCTTATTTTTAGAAGCTGGCTGAAAAAACCAAATGGTATTAAAACTAAAACTCTGGCATTAGGATAATTTATTAAATAAGCTCCTAGAACTCCGCCAATAGCTCCACTAGCACCTATCATCGGAATTTGAGAATTTACATCTATTAAAACTTGCGACATCGCTGCTCCAATTCCGCAGACTAAATAAAAAATTACGAAATTTAATGTTCCTAAATCATCTTCTATATTGTCTGCGAAAATCCACAAATACAACATATTACCTATCAGATGCATCCAGCCTCCGTGCATAAACATTGAGGTAAAAATTGTACCTATTGGCGATATTCTGTTTAGATCACTAGGTAATTGGTCTATGCCCATTAGAACGGATGGAATTAATCCATATGAGTATGTGAAGTCTCTTAATTCATTCTCACTAAGTCCAATTTGGGCTAAAAAAATAAGAACACAAAAACCAATTATGCCATAGCTCACAGTTGGTCTTGAGCTTGTTGGATTATCATCTTTTAATGGAATCATAATTTTTTCTACTATTTTTAGCTATTTTATGGATATTTTAAACATTTGATTTTATCAACCCTTAATTGTAGGATTAACGCAATGGGTGAAAAAATTTCAGTTCTACTATCAGACGTAACTATAAGAGGTAACGTTGTTGAGAAAGAAAAATTAATGACTGATGCGAAAATAGACGGCGATGTATCAGCAGATAAACTTCAAACCTTCGAGGGTTCAGAAATAAAAGGTAATATAAATTCGTCTGATGTTAGTTTAGGTGGAATTTTAAAAGGAAATGTTAAATCAGATAAAATAAGAATTAAATCAACTGCTGATGTAGATGGTGTTTTGAACCAAAAAAACTTATCTATTGAAGATGGGGCAAAACTAAAAATAAAGGCTGAAACTTACTAATTTAAAATTTCCATTCATTTACCTTACTAAACAAAAAATTTCTAAAAGCCTGAACTTTTCCAACATTTTTTAATGATTGCGGATAAACAAAATGCGTTTCTGTTAATGGTCCCTCAACCTCCGGCAAAACTTTAGTTATATTTGGTACATTAATAGTAATATAATCTGGTAAGGCAGCTAAGCCCACTCCACTCTGAACTGCCAATAATAAACCATAAACACTATTTACCCTCATGACTGGCTTTCTTTTTTTGTTATCTTTTGATCCAAGTTTTAAAGCCCAATCAGGATTAAAAACTGGGGATGGTGCTCCTCTCCCATAAGTAATGAAGTTATGTTTATTTAAATCAGAGATTTTTTTTGGGTGGCCATTTTTTTCTAGATATTTAGTTGAACCATAAATATGATAATGTAAATCAATTAATTTTTTTTGAATATAATTTAATTGTTTTGGACGTCTCATAAAAATTCCTATATCCGATTGTCTGGTACTTAAATCTAATTCTTTATCATCAAAAATTAGTTCTACTTCAAGATCTGGATGGAGACTCATAAATTCTTGTATCCTAGGTGTAAGCCAAGTTGTGCCAAAACTTACAACCGTTGTTACAGTAAGTTTTCCGTTAATCTTATCTTTATCTTCACTTAAAGTTGACTCAACATCTTTAAGTTTTGAAATAACATCATTGGCTGTTTTATATAAATATTCACCATTACTTGTTAAAACTAAACCTCTAGCATGTCTTTCAAATAAGTGAATTTTAAGATCTTTTTCTAATGATTGAATTTGTCTACTAATTGCTGATTGGCTTAAGTTTAGTATAGTTGAGGCATTCGTAAAACTCCCAGCTTCAGCAACTGTATGAAAAATTTTTAACTTATCCCAATCCATAGATTATTTTTTGTTATTTGTTTGTGTTTAATATTGCACGACCTGAAAACTCACCTTTAATTAATTTTGGGTAAGTTTCTAAAAGCTCATTAAATGATAATTCTTTTGTAAATCCTTGAACCTTTGTAAAATCGATCAATTTTGTTGCCTGTCCCCACACAAATTCTCTTCTCTTTAAGGACGACCCTGACGAGTCAATACCCCAAAGTTTCACTCCTCTTATGATAAATGGCATTACAGTTGTATTTATTTTATTACCACCTGCATTTCCGCATGCTGCAACTATTCCTCCGGGTTTTGTTTGGGCAAAAATTTTTGTCAATGCTGGTCCTCCAACAGTATCAACAACACCGTCCCAAATACCTTTCTCTAATAATTTACTTTCGCCCTCAAATTCTTTTCTATCTATAATATTTTTTGCACCTAAATCTTTTAAATAATCTGTTTTATCTTTTTTTCCTGTAACAGCGTGTACATCATAACCCATCTTAGAAAGTACCATTATAGCAATACTTCCAACACCACCTGTTGCTCCTGTTACCAGTACATCTTTAATTTTTGTACCAAGCAATAATTCCTCTTTTGCTTTTACTGCAAAAGAACATAGTAAAGCTGTAAAACCGGCTGTGCCTAACATCATAGATTTTTTGTTATCTAAATCTTTTGGCATTTTTACTAAAAAATTAGAGTCAACTTTTGCGTATTGTGAAAACCCACCAAAATAACTTTCGCCTACTCTAAATCCAGTTAAAATTACATTGTCATCTTTTTTGAATTTATCGTCAGCACTTTCTACGACAACCCCCGAAAAATCTATGCCAGGAACAAAGGGAAATTTCCTTACTATTCTTCCCCCATCCTTTAGGATCATGGCATCTTTGTAGTTAAGGCTGGAATAATCTACCTTCACTAAAACATTTCCGTCTTTAAGAGATTCTTTGTCTATCTCTTTTACTTCGCGAGTAAACTTTTCATTTTGATTATCAATAACAATTGCTTTGAATTTCATAGAAAACTTCATGATCTTACATGTGACAAATTAATATGACAAATATTTTCTTTTAAGCGTATTATTTTTAATGAAGAAATTACCGTATTATATAAGATTAAGTATAATTATTATCATATTAATATCACCAATACCTGCTTTTCAGATCGGATGGTACTTTTTAGGAAAAAAGGACGGCCTATTATTTGCATTTTGTTATGGAATCTTTGCAGTATCTTTTGCGTGTTACAAATTTTATTTAGATAATTGGAGAGATGAGGATGAAGATTAACGTTTTTGTGAAATATAATTCAAAAATCTATTTTGAAAGCTTAAATCATTTTTGAACTTACCTAAAAAATAATTTGTAATTGTGGTTGCTTTTTCTTTTTTAATTCCTCTCATTGTCATACATTGATGTGTAGAGTCTATTGTGACAGCAACTCCGTGTGCATCTAAACCTTTCATCAAAGTTTCTGCGATTTGCATTGTTAATCTCTCTTGTGTTTGTAATCTTTTTGAAAATACTTCTACAACTCTAGCAAGCTTACTTAAACCAACAACTCTTTTGTTAGGTAGATATGCTACATGAGCTACGCCAATAATTGGAGCCATATGATGCTCACAATGACTTTGCACTGATATATTTTTTTGAAGAACCATATCGTCATAACCATTTACGTCGCCAAAAGTTTTTAATAATTCTGATGTAATTTCTTGTTTGTACCCTTTGAAATATTCTTTAAAAGCCTTTGTTACCCTTCTTGGAGTTTCACGTAATCCTTCTCTGTCAGGATTTTCACCAATCCATCTTAAAATAGTTCTGAAAGCTTCTTGGGCTTCTTTTTCAGAAACTTCTGGTTTTTCCTTTAAAATCGTAGTGTTTAGGTTTTTAACTATCTTCATAATTTTCAAAATTAATATATAATAAATATTATTAATGCAAATTTCAAATTCTGAATTAATAAAACTAAGCCATAAAAATGTTTAAAAAAAGAGAAAATGTCGCGGAAATAGAGGAGGGAAACCTATTATCTCCAAAATTTGATAAGGACGGTCTTATACCGGTCATAACAACTGATCACCAAACAAACGAAGTATTAATGCAGGGCTTTATGAATGAAGAAGCTTTAAAAAAAACAATCGAAACTAAAGAAGCTCACTATTGGAGTAGATCAAGAAAAGTAGTTTGGCATAAAGGAGAAACAAGTGGCTTCGTACAAAAAGTAGTTGAGCTAAGAATTGATGATGATCAAGACTCTGTTTGGATGACAGTGGATATTGGTAATGGAGCAAGTTGCCATGTTGGATACAAATCTTGTTTTTACAGATCGGTACCTCTTGGTAAAATTCAAGATAGTGAAAAAATAAAGATAGAATTTAAAGAAAAAAAAAAGAAATTTGATCCTAATAAAGTTTATAAAGGTAAACCCAATCCTACTAAAATTTAAATAATATTATTTAAATAAAACAACTAGTAAGAATAATAATATAGCTTGTAAGAACCAGCAAACAACAACAACACCTAAAGCTTTCCACAAGCTTTTATAATCAAGAGCCTGCCTCACACCAACAACCATACAAGCAAGCATCCATAATGATGAGCCAATAAATGTTACAGTCATTAATTCTGGTGTAAAACCAAAAACTCTTATTAAGCCTGGTGCACTTGAAAAACCAATCGTTCTTAATAATTCACCATGATTACTTTTGGTTTGTTTATCTGGAAATAATTTTGTTCCAACAATGTAAATTAAAAAAGCCCAAAAATACCAACTTGCTAGTGAGAGCAAAGGACCTAAAAGAAAATTTGAAGCACCTAAATGTATAGCACCAATTCCGGCAGCTAAACTTGAAAGCACAACAACTGATGCAGCTTGTAAAGTTGCTGATTTATCATGTTCAACTTCCTCGTATAAATCTGGATCAATTTTAATTGCCCGATATATTCTATTTATAAAACCTTTTTTCATTCATAATACTTTTTAAAATTAGTTAAGATATAAAATACTTGTATTAAGCAACAATGCAAAGGAAGACCATAACAAATATGGCACCATTAGTAAAAAACTTAATTTGGTTGTTTTGTAATATATCTTCATCAGCCAAATTATAAAAAATAGTATTATCAGCAAATTTAATAGCGCCAAGAAGATTTGATGAAAACCAAAAAAAATAATGCTCCAAATTGAATTAAAAAAAATATGAAAGAAATAGATTTTGACTGTTTTCTTATCTCTAAAATTGGTCCAATTTATCCATATAGCTAGCGACATTAAAATATATAAACTTGTCCAAACTGGACCAAAAACTGATGCTGGAGGACTGAATGATGGTCTAATTATTTGTGAATACCAGGGTTCTTTGTAAATTGATGTAACAACCCCACCTATTGCGGATGCTGAAAATGTAATTAAAACAATAATTAATAAAGATAGATATTTATTATTGAACATAAGTATGAGATATAATTTATTATGAGTGAAAACCAGAAAAAAGTTTGGATTACAGGAGCTAGTAGCGGAATAGGTAAAGCTACTGCTGAAAAATTTGCAAAAGAAAATTGGAAAGTTGCAATTTCTGCTAGAAGAGAAGAAATTTTAAAAGAAATGGCAAAAGATCAAAATATTTTTGCTTTCCCAATGGATGTAACTGATCAGAATAAAACAGAGGAAACTTTTAATAAAATTATAAAAGAGTTTGGTGATTTAGACCTTTGTATTTTTAGCTCAGGTACTTATGAGAGAAAGTCAGAAAAAGGATTGAATGTAGATAATGTAAAAACAGTAATGGAGATAAATTTTCTAGGAGTGGTTGGCTGTGTAAAAGCGGTTCAAGAATATTTTATAAATAAAAAAAGCGGTCATATTTCTATTGTTTCATCACCTGTTGGTTACAGAGGTTTACCAAAATCATCTGGTTATACTGCATCAAAAGCTTCTCTGAATAACTTTACTCAGGGAATATATTTCGATTTTAAAAAGTTTAATGTGAGAGTTACTTTGATTTCTCCAGGATTTATCAAGACTGCTTTAACAGATAAAAATGAATTTAAGATGCCATTTTTAAAAGACACTGAATATGCTGCTGATAAGATATATGATGGTTTAATTAATAAAAAATCATTCGAAATTATATTCCCACCACAAATAGCTTTTATTTATAAAATCTTTCAGATTTTACCAAATAAAGTTTATAATTTTTTGATAAATAAGTTTGTTAACCGTTAATTTAATTTTTAACAAAAACCACGGTCAAATCAGCTACTCTAAAACCAAACTTTGTCATTTTAGCTCTGTTGATTGCAATTGTTTCACTTTGTTTAAATATCCAATCATCAAATGTGATTTTTATTTCTTTTCCTTTTACAGGGACAAGTAAAACATACTCTAATTTGAAAGCTGATCCATAAGAGAAACCTTTTGCTGTTCCAACAACATCTGCAGCTTTACCCTCATAATTATGTTCATCTTTTTTAATAATTTTCCATTGTCTAGTTTGAACTTCACCATCTGACCAATTAAATTTTTCGTTAAGAATTAATTGTTTACCGTCCCACTTTCCATCTAAATCTGCTGAAAATTGTCTGGTGACTTTACCGCCTCTATTTTGAAGCACACCATACGCTTTGACATTTCCATTTAAAAATTCTTCAATAATTAATCTTGGTTTTTGATCTTTAAAGTCTTCTGGTTTCATTCCTGCTACGCAATTCGTTAAAAATAATATTAAAAATAAAGTTAAAATATATCTCATTTTTTATTCATTCCTAAATGAAAATTGTATTAAATCAATATTTTTAGCTCTAAAACCAGCTTCACAATAAGAAAAATAAAAATCCCAGATTTTTTTAAATGAACTATCAAAACCTTGTTGTGAAATATTATTCCAAGAACCTATAAAGTTTTCTCTCCATTTACTCAACGTATGTGAGTAATGTATGCCGTAAGAATTATATCCACTCAAAGTTAACCCGGTTTTCTTTGTGTAATCTTTTATTGATTGTAATGAAGGTAAAAAACCTCCTGGAAAAATATATTTTTGTATAAAATCCTGATTTTTTTTGTATCTATCAAAAAGTTCATCTTTAATAATAATAGCTTGAATAGCCCCAACCCCATTCGGTTTAAGATTATTCTTAATTGTTTTAAAATATCTATTTAAATTCTTCTCTCCAACTGCTTCGATCATTTCTATCGAGGCTATTGCATCATATTTATCTTTCAAATCTCTATAATCTAAAAATTTTACCTTAACTTTATTTTGTAAACCTAAAAGGTTTATTCTTTTTTTTGTAAACTCAAATTGTTTTTGTGAGATCGTGATACAATCAAGTTGAACATCATAATTTTTTGCAAGATGTTCGGCAAAACCGCCCCACCCGCAACCTATTTCTAAAATTTTATCACCGGGTTTTGGTTTTATTAAATTTATAAGTTTATTATATTTATTAATTTGAGCTTTTTCTAATTCTTCACCAGGTTTATCAAAAATACCACATGAATAAGTTAATGTTTTATCTAGCCAGGTAGAGAAAAATTCATTTCCTAAATCATAATGTTTTGAAATATCTTCAACACTTTTTTTCTTTGTGTTTGATATAAA
>CACFLA010000010.1:0-22672 GCA_902566975.1 uncultured Pelagibacteraceae bacterium | reverse complement strand
CAACACACCAGCCCTCAAAAATAATAATGTCTGGTTTAACTTTAATTTTTTGCCATTTACTTTTTTTTAATCTATCATCTTTAGATTTATCAAATTTAGGTATCAAAACTGTTCTAAAATTTTTTTGTTTAAGGTTTTTGATTGTTTGATTTAATAGTCTAAGATCATGAGTACCGGGTACACCCCTGGTAATAAAAAGTGGATGAGTTTTTTTTGACATTTTTAGTCTATCAATTTTTGTTTTGTAAAAGTCATCTATAGAAAATACACAAAGATTTAGTCCATATTTTTTTTTTAAAATTAATTTTAGTATTCCGGTTATTGTACTTTTTCCTGCACCTTGACCACCTGATAATCCTATTAATTTTGTTTTAGCATCTTTGTTATAAACTGAATAAATCCAATCTGACAAAGGTAAATAAAATTTATTAATTTTTCCTAATTTGTCGACAATAGGTTTGCCAGTGACCTCTTGTTTTTTTAAATATTTATAATAATCACTTTTTGTCATGAGGATGGTTTTCACCATCGTTAACAGGAATATTTTTCAGTTCAAATGGTTTTATGCCCTCTATGCATGCAATATTAATACCATATATTTTAGGATCAATTCTTGGTCTGTTATGTGTGTGAATGCCACAAACTATACAGAAATAATGTTTTGCCGTTTTGGAGTGAAATTGGTAAAGTTTTAGAAGATTTTCGCCTTTAGTAATTTTAAAATCATTTGGACCGGCTACAGCGATTATATAACCTTTCCTTTTACATATAGAACAATTACATCTCATAATTTTTTTAAATCCAGTTTCAGGAATTTCAACTTGGCCTTCTACTCCCCCACAGTGACAACTTAATTTTTTTTTTGGCATTAAGAGCTCCTACATATTAATTTAACAAAAGATATCCACACAAAATATACTCTTTTTTTCAATGTTCACGTTTTGATTCACTTTTGATTCCAATACAGACTCAAAATACAACCTTTTAGTGTGTGTTAGTTTTGACATTATCAACGTTTTCCTCTGATTTAACAAAATCCTCAATGTTTTCTCTGAAAGAGTTTAAATAAATCAGAGCCATAAAGACTATTAAAGATAAAATTAAATAAAAAGTAGCAGCACCGAATAAATTTTCAAAAAGAAAAATAAATATTGCTAATATAAATCCTCTTAAAAAAACTTGAGATTTAAATACAGCAATAATTGAAAAAGAATGAATTCCAAGATTTAAAAGAGACATTTTAGATGGACCAAAATATCTTAAGCCTCTAGTAGAATTAATTGTATTAAGTCTTAAGATAGATTTTTTTAATGTACCAGAGAAACTGCTCCACAAACTTTCTTGTTGGGATAAAGTAATTACATCTTTTTTTGTTAAGCAGCTATAATTTCCAAAATTTACTTGTTTGCCTGTAAACAATAACGTTATCAGTTTATGAATTTCATAAAGTATTTGAAATATAGGTCCCTCTGATCTTTTTACTCTTTTTGCAACAACCGATACTTCTTGGTCTTCCAAAGCTTGATTAACTAGATATTTTATTTCCTCTGGTCTATCTTCACCATCGCCATCCATAACAATTAAATGATCGAAATCATCTTTTTTTGAAAGATATCTTAAACCAAAAGCATTACATCTAGCATGTCCCCTATTTTGTTTCATATTGAATATCTCAATTTTTTTTATATTTTTAGGAACTGTTATGTCAGGAGGTTTGATTGTAGATGCATCATTAACAATCATACAATCAAACTCAACACTTTTAATATCTTCGATAACTTTGTTTATTTCATCAAGAAGTTTTATTAAGGACTCCCAATCATTATAAACAGGTATTAAAATTTTAATTTTTTTCATTTACTTCCTATAATCAAAGCTGGATAAATATTTTCCAGACTCATTGCCCCACTCATCCTATCTTTTGATTTTATCAATTCATATGCCTTTTTATCATTTATCGATATCCATTTAGGTCTAGATTCAAGGTGATAGGATAAATTTCCCCCATACCATTCGTCACCAACCACATATTCTATTTCACTTTTATATTTTTTATCCCAGGCACTTTGAATTTTCTCAGCCCTTTCTTTTCCAGGAAAATCAGTTCTTTTATCTGTTTTAATAATTGAAACATATGCATATGTAAAAGGCGAAATAAAAAATAATATTACAAATACAGTTGTAAAATTTTTCAGTCTATTTAAATTAATTTGCGATTTGAAAATATAAATAATTAAAGTACCTGCAAATAAATAAAAAGGTGTCATCCACATTGTCCTTATTTTGGCTCCCATCATCATAGAGGTTAATAACATCAGAAATATCGGCACAATGGTTATCAAGAGTAAAAATACTAAATTTTTATCTTTAAAATAAATTTTAAATTTCATTTTTTTAATAAGAAAATAACACATCAAAAGAAAAGGGGTTAATAGGCCAATCTGTTTACCTAAAAAAATTAAAGGGTAAATTAAATGGTCCAGAAAACTTCCTACACCTCCAGTTCTTTGAAGACCATAGGCAATGGTAATATAATTATTTTCTGTTAACCAAATTAAATGAGGTAATAAAATTATTAAAGTTATAGGTCCTGCAATAAAATAATGTGAAAATTTAATTTTTTTTCCGTTTCTTAAAAAGTAAATAAAAACAAGTTTTATTCCAATAATTAGATAAACAAAAAGGTATTTTGATAAAATTCCTAAACCAGCAAACAAACCTAATAATACATAATCGGATACTTTATCGTATTTAATACATCTCCAGGTAAAATAAACGGTTAAAGCCCAAAAAGGTAATTGAGCAACGTTCACATTAAATTCTGGTGTAGTGAAGTTATAAAAATAAATACCTTCAAGTAAAAGTACTGCCAAAAGAGCAAGTTTTTGATTATTAAAAATTTCCTCTGAAAATTTAAACACTGCAAAAAAAGCGGTTATTACGAAAATTTGACTAAGCAAATAATACGCCCAATCTTGATTTCCAAAAATCTGATAAATTATTTCAACAGTAAAAGCGCTTAAAGGAGGATGTTTATTAAAACCCCAGTCTAAATTACTACCCCATGCTAAAGCTTCAATTGTGTCCAGAGGAAGGTTTTGATTAGTTAAAGAAGGGATCAGTGTCCACAACAACAAATGAACAATTAGTAACAAAAAAAATATCTTTGACGGATTTTTTGTCATAAAATTTAAGTATTTATAACTTAAATTATATTGACACCAATATAAACGTTAATATACTCCCCAGGTTAAAAAATATGGTCAAAAAGACTACCAAAAAAAAGTATACTCCAAACAATAAAGAAAAATACATGTGCGCAAAGCACAAAAAGTTTTTTACTGAAAAACTCCTTGAATGGAGAAAAGAAATTATTAAATCAAACAACGAAAGCGTTGCTTTGAGTAATCTTGACGACAATAGTTCGTCAGCTGATATCGTGGATCAAGCTTCCTCTTACACAGAAAAAACTGTTGAAATGAGAGCTTCTAATAGAAGGAGAAAGTTAGTGAATAAAATCGACTCAGCTTTAAGAAGATTAAAGGATAATACATACGGCTACTGTGTTGAAACTGGAGAACCTATTGGTTTAAAAAGATTAATAGCAAGACCTATAGCAACTTTGAGTATCCAAGCTCAGGAAAAGCATGAGCAAGAAGAGAAAATTTATGTCGATAATTAAATTTTAGGTATTATTTCATCTCTTTTCAAAAGGTCAAAGCCTTTTATTACAGCTTTTCTTTTAGAGATCTCTTCATACCATCTAGATAAATTTTTATAACTCTTCAAGCCTATATCATGCCATTCGTGACGTGCTAGCCAGGGAAAAGTTGCAATATCTGCAATTGAATATTCGCCAGCTAAAAATTTACTTTTCTCTAGCCTATCATCTAAGTCTTTATAAATTGATTTAGCAATTTTAAAGTATCTTTCTTCTCCCCAATTACTTTTGCCGGAGTTATAATGATGGAATTGATGGTGCTGACCCAACATAGGTCCGACGTATGCCATTTGTCCCATTAACCATTGATTAATTAAATGTTTGTTTTTATTTGGATAAAATTTTCCACTTTTCTCACCTAAATACATCAATATTGCTCCTGACTCGAATAAAGAAGTTTTATTTTCATGATCAATAATTACTGGTATTTTGCTGAAGGGGCTTATTGCTCTAAATTTAGGATCAAACTGTTCTTCTTTTTGAATATTTACTTTAGTAACTTTGTATTCAAACTTGATTTCTTCTAACATTATAGAGATTTTTTTGCCGTTGGGCGTATTTGCTGTTAGTAATTCTATCACTTATTTTTTACGCCTAAACGTGCCTGAATCTCTTTTGAAGATGTGGTAAATTCAAATCTATATTTTTCATTAGGTCTTGCTCTTTTAAAACACTCAACTGAAGCAAGCGCACCTTCATGAAATCCAGATAATATAAGTTTTAATTTTCCAGGATATGTACAAATATCCCCTATAGCAAAAATGCCTTTTTTATTCGTCTCAAAGTTTTCAGTATTTACTTTAATAGTTTTTTTATCCATATTTAAACCCCATTCACTTATGGGTCCAAGTTTCATAATGAGACCAAAAAAACTTAAAATATAATCTGTTTCAATTTTTGTTTCTTTACCATCATCACTCTTAATATTTATTGATTTAATTTTTTCACCTCCTTCAATTGAAGTAAGTTGGTATTTGGTTTTTATGTCTACTTTACCTGTTTTTTTAAGTTCGCCTAAAGTATGTGGTGCACCTCTAAATTCCTCTCTTCTATGTATTAACGTAACATCTGCAATCTTAGATAATTCTAATGCCCAATCTAAAGCCGAGTCACCACCACCAAAAATTGATATTTTCTTACCTTTAAATTTATTCTTATCAGTAACAGAATAAAAAACATTTTTGTCCTCGTATTTTTCAGCATCCTTAACGGATAGCTTTCTAGGCTCAAATGATCCTACTCCGCCAGCAATAATTATATTTGGAGAACTAAAAATTTTATTCTTACTAGTTTTTACAATCCAATTGTTACCATCATTCTTAATCTCTTGAACTCTCTCGTTAAAATGAAAATTTGTTTTAAAAGGTTTTATTTGATCAAGTAAATTTTTAGTTAATTCTTCGCCGGTACACTCTGGAATTCCAGCGATATCATAAATAGGCTTGTCTGGATAAAGCTCAATACATTGTCCACCTGCCTTATCTAGGTTGTCAATTACCTCTGACTTTAATCCTTTAATACCAAGTTGATGAACAGCAAATAATCCAACTGGACCAGCCCCTACAATTACTACATCTGTTTTAATCATTTTTAAGTTTGTTTAGTTGGTGTTGTTACTACCATCCCATCTAATTCATCAGATACAATTAATTGACAACTTAATCTGCTATTTTTTTTTGGTTCGTATGCCATATCAATCATGTCTTGTTCACCGTCTTCAGCTTTGGGTAATTTATTAAACCATTCTTCTTTGACATAAACATGGCAAGTCGCACAAGCCATTCCCCCACCGCAATCAGCGTCTATTCCAGGAATTTTATTTTGTATAGCACCTTCCATTACAGATAATCCTTTTTGAACATCAATTGTTCTTTGTTCACCGGTTGACTCTATATAAGTGATCTTTGGCATTAGGTTAATATAGGTGCAAAAAAAAATAGGGCAAGTGGTTAAACTCGCCCTATTTTGTAAAATTAACTATCTATTACTATCTTTTAGCTAAAGATGTATTCTGCATAGCAGCAGCCCAAATTACTAGACCAAATGCTAATTTGTTTACGAAGTCAGCTAAGTTATAGATGATGTTCAACGTGTTAGAGTCAATTCCACCAGCTAGGTAACCAAATACGTAACCTAGTGGGTAAATAGCCCAACCAATTGTAACTATCATTCTCATAGCGCCGAAACATGTAGCAACAGCTTTGTTACCACCCTTCGCAGCAGCTCTTCCAGCTTCACCTGAAAAGATTTCAAATAGAATGTATATCCAACCTGCCATTCCAATTATGAAACCGACAAATTCTTGGATATAACCGGCTTCACCTAAGTATCCACCGACTAACATTACTAATGAAGCTATTAGCAATCTCCAGAACATTGAAGTTGGAACTTTTCTAACAGCAGCCAAGATTAAATAGAATTCAACAATCTGCATTGGAACAGTGATTAACCAGTCAATATATCTATATACTGTTGGTGTTTCACCTGTCGTAACCCAGATGTCTCTCATGTATACGTAGTGAACAAATGCTACAAACTGAATTAATCCAGCTACAGTTACAGATGTTCTCCACGATGCAGCAACTGTATTTCTTTCTAAGAAGAAAAATACAGCACCTGCTAACATACCCATAGACACTAACCAAAACGTAATTCCTACGAAGTCGTTAGTAGCTAACATGGCAGTTGCAGCATTAGCAGAGCTCGTGATTCCGAAGAATGCAAGAGCAGCTAGTGCAATCATGCTTAGTTTTTTCATGAAAACCTCCCTTTCGTTTAGTTTTCTTTAGTTTAAATTTAAACATTCAAGATAAGTTATCTCCCTCACCTTGAATAACCGGAACGGTATCCAAAAAAAAAGTTAATTTGAAGCTTTTTCTTAAATAAAAAGTGTTGATTTTACTGACTTTTTAGTTTTTTTTTGGGGATAATAGTGGTTAAATCGGGTTAAAAGGGAGTATCTAAATTGTCCGGAAAATACGAAAAAATCTATGATTCGTCAATAAAGAATAAGGAGAATTTCTGGAAAGAGGTATCTGAAGATATTTTTTGGTACAAGAAGCCTACGAAAATTCTTAATTCATCAAACCCTCCATTTTTCAAATGGTTTGAAGATGGAATAACTAATACTTGTTACAACGCACTAGATTTTCATATTGATAAAGGTCGAGGCGATAAAACAGCAATCATTTATGACAGCCCAATAACAAATACAAAATATAAATTATCTTACAAAGAATTAAGAGAAAAAGTTTCAGTTTTTGCTGGAGCTTTAAAAAATCAAGGAATTTCAAAAGGAGATAGAGTTATAATTTATATGCCAATGATTCCTCAAGCTGTTGTTGCTATGCTTGCTTGTGGAAGGATAGGAGCAATACACTCGGTAGTATTTGGTGGTTTTGCAGCAAATGAATTGGCAAGTAGAATTGATGACTCAAAAGCAAAATTAATTATTTCTGCATCTTGTGGTTATGAACCTGGGAGAACTGTTCACTATAAACCACTTTTAAATAAAGCGATTGAGATCGCAAATCATAAACCTGAAAAATGTATTATTTGGCAAAGAGAAAAGGATAAAGCAGAACTTGATCCAAAAAAAGATATTGATTGGATGGAAGCTTTAAAAGATGCAAAATCAACTGAATGTGAAAAAATGAATTCAAATGAATATGCTTATATACTTTACACTTCTGGAACCACAGGAACTCCTAAAGGAATTGTGAGAGATATTGGTGGTCATATAGTTGCTTTAAAATGGACAATGAAAAACATTTATAACATTAATCAAGATGATGTTTGGTGGTCTGCTAGCGATATTGGTTGGATAGTTGGGCATTCTTATATTGTTTATGCGCCTTTATTTTACGGTTGTACTACAGTTTTATTCGAAGGAAAGCCAGTTGGGACACCAGATGCAGGAGTCTTTTGGAGAATTATCTCCGAACACAAAGTAAAATCTTTATTTACAGCACCGACTGCGATAAGAGCAATCAAAAAAGAAGATCCGGATGGAAAATTTTTCAAAAAATATGATTTGACTGAATTCGATACTTTGTTTTTAGCTGGAGAGAGAGCAGATCCTGATACAATAAAATGGTTTGAAAAGCTCTCTAATGCTCCTGTAATAGATCACTGGTGGCAAACAGAAACAAGTTGGGCAATAAGTGCTAATTGTGCTGGAATAGAAAAATTTCCTATTAAATATGGCTCAGCATTTAAACCAGTGCCAGGATATGATTTAAAAGTTTTAAATAGCGAAGGAAAAGAAAACAAAGCTGGCCAGATGGGTGATATTGTTGTCAAATTACCTTTGCCTCCAGGTACATTCCCTACACTTTGGAATGCAGATGAAAGATATAAAAAAGTTTATATGTCAACTTATGATGGCTATTACCAAACTTACGACGCAGGACATGTCGATGAAGATGGGTATGTTTGGATCATGTCTCGTACTGACGATATAATAAATGTGGCTGGTCATAGATTGTCTACTGGAGCCATTGAGGAAGTTTTAGCAGAGCACAAAAATGTTGCAGAGTGTGCAGTAGTGGGAATTGCAGATAAATTAAAGGGACAACTTCCTATTGGACTAATTGCATTGAAAGCTGGGGTTGATAGAGATAACAAAGAAATTACAAAAGAGTGTGTGGCTTTAGTCAGAGAAAAAGTTGGGCCTGTTGCTGCTTTTAAATTAGCTATTGTTGTTAAGAGATTACCAAAAACAAGATCAGGTAAAGTTTTAAGGGGAACAGTAAGAAAAATTGCTGATGGTGAAACATATAAAGTGCCTCCAACTATTGATGATCCAGTAATTTTAGATGAGATTAAAAAAGACCTTAAAGATAATAATATTTTAAAAACTTAAGAAGCTATAAATTTAATTAAGTAGTAAAGAAATCCAGTTATTATAGTTGCATATACAAAGCCTTTAGCAAATAATTTGAGCCTAATTTTATCGTTTTTAAATTGTGATTGCAGGCAAATATAAATCACGGTGTATATACCCACAATAGCTATACTTAATAAAATATCTGTAGGATTCATGAATTTTAATAATTTAAATTTCGTTTATTTTTGCAATCATACCAACTTCGTAGTGACCTGGTACATTGCATGCAGCTTCCAGTTTTGATTTATTGCTAAATTTCCAAACTAATTCCCCTTTTTCACCTGGTGAAAGTAAAAGGCTGTTTGAATGAGAATGGCCCATTGATGGGTTATTTTTAGCCATCTGTTTCATTTTTTCTTTATCTATTCTATCTATTAATAATATTTCATTTTTAACCATCATCATCATTTCAGGTTGATGTTTAATGTGCATTTCTTTTGTTGCAATATTAAACTCATGAACAAGCTCTCCAACATTTATAACAATGAATTTAATTGTTTCATTTTTTTTTATATTAATTTGAGCAGGCTCAAAATAATTATCATGCATCTTAACAGTTATAGTTCTTGTTGCTTCCGAAATATTACCCTTTTCACCTATCGTTTTAATTGGTCCTGCAAAGACAATGTTAGGTACTAAGAATACTATTAATAAAAATAATCTCATTATATTTAGATATCAAATGTTATAAGTTTAAATAAACATCAACTTGTCGCACTTCTATAATCATTAACTTGTCGCAGAGATTTAAAGGATTTTTTTACTTATAAGAGGTCATGGAAATAACTTTAGTATTACTAATTGTTTGTTATTTTGTGTTTTACCTCTTACGTCCCACATCTAAGGAAGAGCTTAAGAGATTTAACAAAAAAGATAATTGGTCAAATATGGGTTTTTGAAAGGAAAATATGAAAAAAATTATTCTAATTTTTGCACTTTTAAGTTTTTCAACTAGCGTATTTGCTGGATCATGTCCAATGATGGCAAATAAAGTTGAAAAGAAAATTGAAGAAGCAAAAAAATTTCATGCTGATGGCTTAAAGGCACATCAAAATGGAGACCATAAAAAATCTGAGGAATTATTAAATAAAGCTTTAGATCTTTTTAAAAGTTAAATTTAGGTTTGAGGCGCGTTTGATAACGCGCCTTAACAAAATATAAAATTAAATATTATGAAGAATATAGTTTTAAAATTTACGTTTATTCTAATGACTTGTAGTCCAGCTTTTAGTGCGGACGAAAACATTGATATGCTAAATAGATTAGGGAAAGAGATTAATGTTTATTCAAAAAAAATTGTTAATGTAGACGTGGGTGATACTGTAAATTGGAAATCTGTAAATCCTGGCCATAATGTTGAATTTATTAAAGGCGGAATTCCTGAAGGGATAGAAAAATTCAAATCAAAGTACAATAAAGATACTAGTTATACTTTCAAAACTCCTGGGATATACGCTTATTGGTGTACACCACACAAAAGTATGGGAATGATAGGTTTTGTAGTTGTCGGAAATGATAAATCTAACTTAGATGCTATAAAAAAACTTAAGTTCTACGGTAAATCTACTAAAATAGCTGAAGAGTTAATAAACTCTTTATAATTTTTTTTAATTAAAATTTAATGGTTTGCCTTTGGCAGGTGATGCAATCTTGTTATTTTCCATCACAATTTCTCCATTAATTATTGTCGCTACAGGAAAACCTTTTACTTTAAAATTATTAAAGGGTGTCCATCCGCATTTACTTTCAATCCAATTGTTCTTAATAACAACCTCTTTATTCATATCAATAACTGTCAAATCAGCATCAAAGTTTTCTTTAATATATCCTTTGTTTTTAATACCAAATAAATCACAAGGATTCTCACAAACCAATTTTATTAATTTTTCTATTTTTAGTTTACCTTTGTTTACATGATCAAGCATAACAGGAAGTAAAGTTTGTACTCCTGGCATTCCAGATGGTGACAAAGGATATTTCCTATTTTTTTCTTCTTTTGTATGAGGTGCATGATCAGATCCGATTGTACTTACCAAAGATTCGTCAACAGCATCCCACAATCTATCGTAGTGATCCTTTGATCTTAAAGGTGGATTCATTTGACTAAAAGTTTTCAAATTATCATAACAATCAGGTGCATATATAGTTAGGTGTTGGGGTGTTATTTCAAAAGTTACGTTATCTCTTTTTTCTTTAAAAAAATCTATCTCCTGTTTGGTTGTTACATGAAGTATATGGATTTTCTTTTTATACTTTTGCGCAATTCTTACTACCCTTTTTGTTGACTCTAATGCACATTCCTCATTTCTCCAAATGGGATGAGAATGAACATCTCCATCTTTGATATATTTTTTTCTTTTTAGTAAAATATTTTCATCCTCTGAATGTACTGAAATAATTTTGCTACTATTTGAAATAACTTTCTCTATATCCTTTTCTTGACTTACTAAAAGGTTCCCTGTTGATGATCCTGCAAAAAGTTTCACACCACAGCATCCCTTTAATGTATCTACTGTAGCAAGTTCCTTCATGTTATTTGGTGTGGCCCCAAAATAAAAAGCATAATTGCAGAACATTCTGTTTTTTGCTGCATCAAGTTTTTTATTAAATTCATCAAAAGTTGAAGTAGGAGGATTTGTGTTTGGCATTTCAAATACAGAGGTAACTCCCCCAGCCACTGCTGCTCTGCTTCCGCTTTCTAAATTTTCAGCATTGTTTGCTCCAGGCTCTCTAAAATGAACCTGGGTATCTATAACACCAGGTAAAACAATTTTATTACTAGCATCAAAAATCTTAGAGTTATTTTGGTCAATTTTTCCAATTTTTTTTATTTTGTTACCTGTAAGTGCTAAATCGATGTTTTGAAATTTTCCATCAATATAACATGATCCATTTTTAATTATGAGACTGTAGTTATCAGACATTTTTTGATAAATATAATATATAATAAACTCTTTTTATGGAAAAAGATCAAATATTTATTTTAAAAGATAGGGGTGTAGTGTTCATAAGTGGTGAGGACGTAAAGGATTTTTTACAAAATATTGTTACTAACGATGTAGATAAGGTAAATAATTGTCATAGCTCTTTTTCCTCTCTTCTATCCCCACAAGGTAAGTATTTATTTGACTTTATAATTGTAAAACACAAGCAAGGATATTTTTTAGATTGTGAAGCTAATCAAATTGATGAATTAATAAAGAAACTTAATATTTATAAACTAAATTCAAAAGTTGAAATTTTAAATTTATCTAATGAGTTTCAAGTAGCAGTTATTAGCAACGAAAAGTTTCTTACTTTAGACAATGCAAAAAATGATGCTGGATTTACCACTACTTACAGGGATGACTCATTTTTTGTTGATCCTAGAAATAAAAAACTTGGAGCAAGGTTAATTATTAATTTAGAAAAACTCTATATGTCTATTAAAAAATTAGAATTAAAGTTGGAAGATCCTAGAAAATATTATGCCATTAGCCATAAATTAGGTATTGCGCAAATTAGTACAAAAGACCTACAAGAAAAAGTTTTTGGTCTAGAATGTAATTTTGAAGAGTTTAATGGAATAGATTTTAAAAAGGGTTGTTATGTAGGTCAGGAAAATACAGCTAGAATGAAATTAAAAAATAAAATTAGAAAAAGATTAATTCCTATTGAGGCTAAAGAAGATATGAAATCTGGTAGTGAAATTAGTTTTGAGAATGAGAATATTGGTAAAGTTCTTATTGGTGGAGAATATCCTTTCGCTTTAATTAAATTTGGAGAACATGAAAAGAATTATATAGGAAAAGACTTAATCTGTGATGGTTTTAATATTAAATTAATTAAGCCAGTTTGGTTAGGTTAACAGAAATATGTTTTCTAATTTCTTTGAAAAAATACATATTCTACAAAATCTATACATTAAAAATAAATGTTTTCTGAAAAAGAAATCTTATTCAATGGATGGTGAGGATATAGAAATATTTAATTATTTTAAAAATAAGAAAAATGGGTTTTATGTTGATGTGGGTGCATATCATCCAATTCAGAGAAATAATACTATGCTTTTATATCTTAATGGTTGGGAAGGAATAAATATTGATATAAGTGATTTTTCTATAAAATTATTTAATCATCTTAGGCCAAGAGATAACAATTTGAATTTAGCTATATCAAATAAAGAAGGTAATATTGAAATGTTTTATCAAAAAAAATTATCTCAGCTTTCAACTATTAGAAAAGAGCATGCTAATAAAAGTTTTCAGGGAAACATCAAAACAAAAGAAATTAATTCAAAAACTTTAACTTCAGTTTTAAATGATTCAAAATTCAAAGGAAAAAAAATTGATTTTCTTGATATTGATGTAGAAGGAGCGGATATTGATGTTTTAGAATCTTTGGATTTTGACAAATACTCACCAGAACTAATCTGTGTTGAGGTAATTGAAAAAAATAATGAGGAGAGCCAAATCTTTAAGTTTTTAAAAAAAAGAGGGTATCAAAAGATTTGGTCGGGAGTTTTTAGCCACGTTTTTAAGAGAACTTTGTAAAGCGAAATCCTATATACATATTTAACTTTTTTAGATATAGAAGGCCGATGGCTAAAATTAAATCTGACATAGAGATTGCTAGAGCCTCTAAAATTAAACCAATATCTGATATTCTTAAAAAATATAATATTCCTGATAATCACAGTACATTTAGTCCAATGGGACGACATATTGCAAAATTAAATTTTGAATATATCGATAAGTTAAAAGAAAAAAAAAGTAATCTAATTTTGGTTACGGCTATAACGCCTACACCCGCAGGTGAAGGAAAAACAACCACATCGGTTGGACTTAATGATGCTTTAAACAAAGCTGGTAAACAATCAATTGTATGTTTAAGAGAACCAAGTTTAGGCCCATCATTTGGAATGAAAGGTGGAGCTGCTGGTGGTGGTTATTCTCAAGTTATACCGATGGAACAAATTAATTTACATTTTACTGGCGACTTTCATGCAATAACAACTGCTCATAACCTTTTATCAGCACTAATAGATAATCATATTTATTGGGGTAATAAGTTAAATATAGATCCTGATAATATAGTTTGGAAACGTGTAGTTGATTTAAATGATCGAGCACTTAGGAAAATTGAAATAAATCAGGAAAAATTAAAAAATAATATACCTAGAAACGATAGTTTCGATATTACTGTTGCATCGGAGGTAATGGCAATTTTTTGTCTTTCGAACAATTTAAAAGATCTAGAAAATAAAATTGGAAATATTACTATTGCTTATACAAAAGATAAAAAGGCAATTTATGCTAAAGATTTAAATGCACATGGGCCAATGACTGTACTTCTTAAAGAGGCTATTAGACCAAATGCCGTACAGACACTTGAAAATAACTTAGCATTAATTCATGGAGGTCCATTCGCTAATATTGCACACGGATGTAATTCAATTATTGCAACAAAAACTGCATTAAAAATCTCAGATTATGTTGTGACCGAAGCTGGATTTGGCGCAGACCTTGGTGCTGAAAAATTTTTAAATATTAAATGTCGAAAAGCCAAAATCCAACCAAATTGTGTTGTTCTTGTTGCAACGATAAGAGCAATAAAAATGCATGGTGGAGTAGAAAAAGATGATCTAAAAAAAGAAAATTTAGAATCTCTTAAAAAAGGTTTGCCAAATTTAGAAAGACATATAGAAAATATAAGAAAATTTGGTTTAGAAGTTTTAGTTGCAATTAATCACTTTGTTAGTGATACGGATAAAGAAATTCAATTAATAAAAGAATATTGTACGAAACTTGGAGTTAAAGTGAATCTTTGTAAGCATTGGGCTGAGGGAAGTAGTGGAGCAAAAGGTTTAGCTGAAAACGTTGTTGAGATATGTAAAAATAGTAATAGAGAAAAATTTAAATATCTGTATCCTGATAATATATCTGTAATTGAAAAAATAGAAAAAATTGCAAAAGATATTTATAGAGCAAAGTCAGTAGAGTTTAGTAGTGAAATTAAGGATCAAATTAAAATAATTGAAAAATCTGGCTATGGTAAATTTCCAATTTGTGTTGCAAAAACACAATATAGCTTTTCAATAGATCCAAAGATAAAAGGTGCGCCTTCAGATCATATTTTGCAAATTAGAGAAATTAGATTATCAAGTGGAGCTGAATTTTTAGTTGTTGTATGTGGTTCAATAATGACTATGCCAGGACTTCCTAAAACTCCTGCAGCAGACGGTATTAGAATAAATGATAAGGGAGATATAGATGGACTTTTTTAAAATTTTGGTGCGGTCGGAGAGACTCGAACTCTCACGGGAAAACCACACGCCCCTCAAGCGTGCCTGTCTACCAATTTCAGCACGACCGCAATTATTATATGCGACAATAAATGAATGACTTTTTATCTTCAAGTTGATAAATTATTTATATGCCTTCGCAAGAATTAAACGCTATATATAAAAAAATTTCATCAGTTGTACCTGAAATTGAGTGGAAATTTCACGCTCCAATCATAGAAAAAATAAATAAATTAAAAAAAGAAAAAGACGCTGTAATACTTGCTCATAATTATCAGACACCAGAAATTTATCATGGGGTAGCTGATATTTCAGCCGACTCTCTAGCTCTTGCTCTAGAGGCAGCTAAAACAGAATCTAGAATAATAGTTTTATGTGGAGTTCATTTTATGGCTGAAACTGCAAAATTAATGAACCCAAGTAAAAAAGTTCTTATACCTGATATGCAAGCTGGTTGCTCACTTGCTGAGTCAATTACAGGTCAAGACGTAAGAATGCTTAAAGAAAAATACCCAGGTGTACCGGTTGTTTCTTACGTAAATACATCTGCAGAAGTTAAAGCAGAAACAGATATATGTTGTACATCTGCAAATGCTGTAAAAGTTGTTGAGTCTTTAGGAACTGATAAAGTTATTTTTCTTCCTGATCATTATCTTGCAAATTACGTTCAAAAAAATACAAAAGTAAAAATCATTTCATGGCAAGGAACGTGCATGGTCCATGAAAAATTTACAGGTAAAGAAGTTGAAGACATTAAAAAAGAAAATCCGGGGATTGAAGTTATTGCTCACCCTGAATGTCCACCAGATGTAATAAGTGCTTCTGACTTTGCGGGATCAACATCAAGTATGGTAAAGTATGTAAAGGAAAAACAACCCAAAAAAGTTTTATTGGTAACTGAATGTACAATGAGCGATAATGTTCAAGTTGAAAATCCAAATGTTCAGTTTGTCAAACCATGTAACTTATGTCCTCATATGAAAAAAATTACTTTAAATAAAATCTATGATTGCTTAAAGAATGAAACCAATGAAATTAAAATTGGTCATAATATTGCTGAAATGGCAAGAAAATCTGTTTTGAGAATGGCCGAAATTGGTAGATAATTTCGAGTGCAAAAAATAAATAATAAATATATTAAATCAATTGTCTATCAGGCTTTAAAAGAAGATCTTGAGCCATCAGGAGATATAACATCAAAAAATATAAATGATAAAAAGGTTTTGGCTAAAATTATTGCTGGTCAAAACTGTATTATCGGTGGAATAAATTTTGCAAAGGAGACATTTAAGATTTTAGATAAAAAAATCATTTTTAAATCAAAAATAAAGGACGGAAAAGAAATAAAAAAAGGTAAAATTATTGCAATATTAAAAGGAAGTGCCAAAAGTATATTGAAAGCTGAAAGAGTTGCGTTAAATTTTATAGGACTCGTTTCTGGTGTCGCGACAATTACAAATAAATTTGTAAAAAAAATAAATGGTAAATCTTGTAAAATTTGCTGTACGAGAAAAACCTTACCGAACTTAAGATTAATACAAAAATATGCTGTTAAATTAGGAGGAGGTATTAATCATAGATTTAACTTGAGTGATGAAATTTTAATTAAAGATAATCATATTGCAGTCGATCAAAATATTAGAAATATTGTTAAAAAATTGATTAAAAATAAAAAGAGAAAGAAAATTACTGTTGAAGTAGACAACCTTGAACAATTAAAAGAAATTATTGGTTTAAAATTTGATAGAATTTTATTTGATAATATGAGTGCTAAAAATTTGAGAAAAGCAGTCAAAATGTCTAAAAGGTATTATGAAACTGAAGCCTCTGGAGGAATAACACTGAAAAATATTAAAAAAATTTCCTCGACAGGTGTCCATAGAATTTCTATTGGTCAAATTACACATAGCGCTCCTACAGTTGACTGCAAATTAGATTTTATTTCCTAAGTTCAGCTTGTGCTGCTGCTAACCTAGCAATTGGTACTCTAAAAGGAGAGCAAGAGACATAGTTTAATCCTGCTTTAGAACAAAATTCTATACTTTTGGGATCACCACCATGTTCTCCACAAATTCCTAATTTAAGTTTTCTATTATTTTTTCTTCCTCTTTCGGTCGCGATTTTAACCAACTCACCTACTCCATCTTTATCAATACTTACGAATGGATCGGTATCGAAAATTTTATGATCTAAGTAATCATTTAAAAACTTTCCAGAATCATCGCGGCTTATACCGTAAGTAGTTTGTGTTAAATCATTTGTTCCAAAACTAAAGAAGTCAGCATATTTTGATATAGGCGCTGCTCTTAGTGCTGCTCTTGGTAATTCGATCATTGTACCAACAAAGTATTCTAATTTAATTTTGTTTTCTTTCTGAACTTTCTTGGCTACCTCATCTACTAATTTTCTCATTATACCAATCTCGTCCTCAGTAGAAACAAGGGGTATCATGATTTCTGGTATTACAGATTGTATTTTTTCTTTTTTACACTCAATTAAAGCTGTAAAAATTGCTCTGCATTGCATTTCGTAAATTTCAGGAAAAGATATTCCAAGTCTACATCCTCTATGACCAAGCATAGGATTTAATTCATGAAGTTCTGCTACTCTATCCTTAATTTCTTTAACCCCTAAGTTAAGTGATCTTGCCAAATCTTCCATGTCTTTATCTGTTTTTGGAAGAAACTCATGTAGTGGTGGATCTAAAAGTCTTACGGTAACTGGTAAACCTTTCATAATTTTGAATATTTCTTTAAAATCGTTTTTTTGATAAGGTAACAATTTTTCTAAAGCTATCCTTCTTCCATCTAAATCTTTTGATACTATCATCTGTCGCACAGATAAAATTCTTTCTTCTTCAAAAAACATATGTTCAGTTCTACATAGTCCAATACCTTCTGCTCCAAAGCTTCTGGCAATTTTTGTATCCTGAGGTGTTTCTGAATTAGTTCTAATTTTTAATTTTCTAAATTCATCTGCCCATTTCATTATTGTTGAAAAATATCCTGAAATATCTGGTTTTACAGTTGGAACTACTCCTTCCATTACTTTTCCTGATCCTCCATCAATGGTTATAGTATCGCCCTCTTTGATTACTAGGTCTCCAACTTTAAATTCTTTACTTTCATAATCGATATTAATTTCCGCAGAACCTGAGACACATGGCCTTCCCATACCTCTAGCAACAACTGCGGCATGACTTGTCATTCCTCCCCTCGCAGTTAATATTCCTTTTGCAGCATGCATCCCGTGAATATCTTCTGGCGATGTTTCTAATCTTACTAAAATCGTATCCTCTTTTTGATTGCTCATTTTCTCAGCCTCATCCGCTGTAAAAACTACTTTGCCACTGGCGGCTCCTGGTGATGCCGGCAAGCCTTTTGCTATTACTTTTTTTTCAACTTTATCATCTAAAGTGGGATGTAAAAGTGTATCAAGTGTATTAGCATCAATTCTTAAAATTGCTTCTTTTTTTGAAATTAATTTTTCTTTTACCATATCTACGGCTATTTTAATTGCGGCCTTAGCTGTTCGTTTTCCATTTCGAGTTTGTAACATCCATAACTTTTTGTTCTCTACGGTAAATTCAATATCTTGCATATCTTTGTAGTGATTTTCTAATTTTAAAAATATGTTTTTTAGTTCTTTAAAAACTTTTGGCATAGTTTCTTCCATCGATTTCTCTTTTGCCCCTGCTTCTTCTCTCGATTTTTTTGTAATGTATCTTGGAGTTCTACTACCTGCTACAACATCTTCCCCCTGAGCATTTATTAAATACTCTCCAAAAAATTTATTTTCTCCGGTGGAAGGGTTTCTTGTAAAAGCTACACCTGTTGCACAATCATTTCCCATATTACCAAAAACCATTGACTGAACGTTTACTGCGGTTCCCCAATCACCTGGTATATGATTTAATTTTCTATAAATTTTTGCCCTTTTACTTTCCCATGATAGGAATACAGCATTTATTGCGCCAAAAAGTTGTTCGTGGACATCTTGAGGAAAGCTTCTTTTTGTTTTTTCTTTTATTAATTTTTTAAAATTATTAATTAAGCCATCCCAATCTTCAGAGTTTAGTTCAGTGTCTTGCAGAACACCTTTGGTTAATTTGTAGTTATCAATCATTTCCTCAAAATGATGCGTTTCTACCCCCATAACTACATTAGAATACATCTGAATAAATCTTCTGTAACTATCTTTTGCAAATCTGTCATTTAAAGTTTTTTTTGAAAGAGCTGACACCGTTTTATCATTGAGTCCTAAGTTGAGAATAGTATCCATCATACCAGGCATTGAAACTCTTGATCCTGATCTGACAGATATTAATAAAGGATTTGAATTTTCACCGAACTTTTTCTTTGTTATAATTTCAATTTTTTTAAGTTCTTTTTTAATTTCAGCTTTAACTTTAGATGTTAATTTTTTATTATTTTTGTAAAAAATTTCACACATCTTAGTTGAAATTGTAAAACCTGGAGGAACTGGCAATCCTAGTCTAGCCATCTCAGCTAAATTTGCACCTTTACCACCTAATATATTTCTTGAATTTGATATTTTTTTTGTTTTTTTATCTCCAAAACTAAATATGAACTTCGACATTAACTACCTTCCAATTTTGAAAAATCTATAAAAGTATTAAATGTAGAACAGAGTCTTTGCAAGAGTTCTAGTCTATTATTTTTAATATCATTATTATCGTCATTTACCTTCACATTTTCAAAAAACTTATCAGTGGATAACTTAGTTTCTGATAAAAGTTTTAAATGATTTTCGTAATTTTCTTTCCTTTCCTTAAATGCAAAAACCTTTCTGATGTCATTTATTTTATTAAATAGTTCTTTTTCCTCGTCTTGTTTAAAAAGAACTGCATCTGGACCACTTTTTGATATATTTTTTTCTTTATCAAGAATGTTGGATGCTCTTTTATAAGTTGATACTGCATTCCTACCGAGATCTTTTGATATAAATTTATTCATAACAATGGTCTTTTTATATAGTTCAAGAAAATCGTCATTTAAATGTGAGCTTACTGATGCTTCAATAATGTCAGGTCTAATTTTTTTCTCTTTTAAAATATTTTTCATACGTTCTCTAAAAAATTTTAAAAGTTCTGAATGTGTATTTTGATTTAATTCTTTGACACCTTGTTCAGTATACATCTTTATTAAATAATCAATTAAATCTCTTATGCTTACTCTTAAATTATTCTCAATTACAGTTCTTAAAAGTCCAATAGATGATCTTCTTAAAGCAAATGGATCTTTTGAACTTGTGGGTTTTTCATTTATCAAAAAGAAACCTACTAAAGTATCCAGTTTATCTATAATTGAAAGACCATAACTAATTGGTCTTTTTGGAACATGTGAGGAAATACTTATCGGTAAGTAATGTTCGCTTACTGCTAAAGATACATCTTCTTCAAATCCTTGATTTGAGGCAAAATATTTTCCCATTATTCCTTGAAGTTCAGGAAACTCACCAACTAACCCTGAAACTAAATCAGTTTTACTTATAGATGCAGCTATCTCAACTTTTTCTTTTTTTAAATCAAGTTGATCAGAAATAAAATAAGCCATCTTTCTGAGTCTTTGAGTTTTATCATAAATTGAGCCCAGGTTTTCATAAAACGTAATTTCTTTTAATTTATTAATTTGTTTTATCAAGTTTAAAGACTTATCTTTCTCCCAAAAGAAACTGGCGTCAGAAAGTCTTGCATCAACTACCCTTTCGTTTCCTATTTTGATTAATTTTTTTTCATCTTTTATATTTGCTACTACAACGAATTCATTACTTATTCTGTCTCTATGATCCACCAAAGTAAAATATCTTTGGTGTGTTTGAAGTGTAGACCTAATAACTTCTTGGGGCAATTTTAAATAATTTTTATCAAATTGAGCTATTAACACATTTGGTTTATCAACCAAATTACTTACCTCGGTAAGTAAAGTTTGGTTGATAAAAACTTTAAATGATTTTTTTTTACATATCGATAAAATTTTATCGCTTATAATTTTTTCGCGTTCTTTGTGATCAAGTATAATTGAATAACTTTTAAGAATTTTCTTATACTCGTTGAAATTATTGATTTTTTTTTGAGTAATTGTTGAATTTTCCTCTATTTGTATAAAATTCGTAGCCTCAAGGTGTTGGTAGTTAAATTTAAGCACTTTATTTCCAAAAATAGCTAAAATTGATCTTAGTGGTCTACCCCAACTCATTTCATGGTCGGACCATTTCATAGACTTTTTCCATGATATTTCACTAAGAGATTTTAAAATACATTTAATTAATTCTTCTTCACTATTAATTTCTTTTCCCTTAATTTTAACAAAATAGAAATTTCCTTTTTCTGTTTTTTTTTCATATAGATCACTCAAACTAACAAATCTTGATTTAGCAAAATTTTCCAAAACTTTTTCTGGCACACCAACTTTAGGACCCTTTATCTCAGCTGGTAATATTTTAATTTTATCTGGTAATCCAGAAATACAGGCGGCTATTCTTGTTGGTGTAGAATATATCTCAAAATTATTATATTTTAAGTTTGCTTCAGATAGTTTGTCTATTAGAATTTTCTGAAATTGGTTTCTTGCACTTATTTGTAAACTTGGTGGTATCTCTTCACTAAAAAATTCAATAAAAAGTTCAGACATTATTTATCTTGATTTTCTAACCAACCTGATCCTGCTCCCTTTGCTAGTTCTCTAATTCTATTTATATAACCAGTTCTTTCTGCAACTGCAATTACTCCTCTCGCATCCAATAAATTGAAAATATGACTGGCTTTTAAACATTGGTCGTAAGCTGGAAGAGGAAGTTTTTGCTCTAGAAGGTTCTTACATTCCTGTTCTGCAATATCAAAATTTTTTAGCAGTGACTCGGTGTTTGCGTGATCAAAATTATAAGCAGAAAATTCTTTTTCGGATTGAAGATAAACATCTCTATATTTTACTCCATTGTCATTCCAATCGATATCAAATACGTTTTTCTTTTTTTGCACAAACATACAAATTCTTTCTAAACCGTAGGTCAACTCGACTGATATTGGCTTACATTCTAATCCTGTCATTTTTTGAAAATAAGTAAATTGAGTTATTTCCATTCCATCACACCATACTTCCCAACCTAAACCTGCAGCTCCTAAAGTTGGGCTCTCCCAATCATCTTCAACAAATCTTACATCATGATCTTTGGGATCTATTCCAATTGCAACTAAACTTTTTAAATATAGTTGTTTAATATCTTTCGGTGATGGTTTGATAATAACCTGATACTGATAATAATGTTGTAATCTATTTGGATTTTTTCCATATCTTCCATCTGTTGGTCTTCTTGATGGTTGAACATAAGCTGCTTTCCAAGGTTTTGGTCCTAGTGATCGTAAAGTAGTTGCTGGATGAAAAGTACCCGCACCAACTTCTAAGTCGTAAGGTTGCAAAATAATACATCCTTGTTTATCCCAAAATTTTTGTAAATTAAAAATTAAGTTTTGAAATGATAAGACTTTATTTTTCTCTTTAGTTTTTTTTGGCATCTATAAACCAAATTTTTGCCACAGTGCTCTTTCTTCTATAGCGCTTACTATAGTATCAACTTGATTGTCTAATGAGGAAGATAATCTTTTTGCTAAAAAACCTTTTTGTTTTTCAAACTTTTTAATCTCAATATTTTCTCCAAATTTTTCTCTCAAAATTTGTTCTGCATTTCCTATGCCATCCACAAGTCCTAATTTTAATGAGGTTGAGCCTGACCAAAATTCACCTGTAAAAGTATTATTTTT
>CACFLA010000009.1:22500-26049 GCA_902566975.1 uncultured Pelagibacteraceae bacterium | reverse complement strand
TATTGCTGTGATATTAAGGTTTACACCCTTGTTCGATAGTTCGTTCACAAGATTTGCTGTGCTTTCACCTTTTGTATTTGTAACCGGAATTTTAACAAAAACATTTGTTCCCCAGGATGCAATTTCTCGAGCCTGATCACCCATTTCTTCAATTTCATCGGAAAAAACCTCAAATGAAATTGGCTTATCCTTAATTTGACTCAACAATTCTACTGCAAATTTTTTGTAATCAGTTACTCCTGCTTTTCTCATTAGGGAAGGATTAGTGGTAAAACCCTTAATAAACTTCATTTTATTAAGTTCATACATTTGCTTTAGATCAGCTCCATCAGCATAAATTTCTATTTTTAAATTTTCCATCATTAAAAAATTACCATTTTGTTTTTTTTGTTTGGAGTAAAGGATGAGAAACTAAACAGTGCCAAACAATAGCTTGGAAAGACTCAGTTTGTGGGGTAACCAACAATTTATCAGTTGTAGGAACTACTACAACGTTATCTCCATACTTTTTCGTTTCTCCACCATCCCGACCGACTACACCAAAAATTTTAGCTTTAACTTTTTTTGCATAATTTATACTCTTAACAATATTCACGCTTACATTTTTTTTGATATTTCCACCGCCAACTGAAAATATAAATATAGCATCTTTTTTATTAAGATTACTAACTTTCAGCCAAGTTATAAATGAACTATTCCAACCCTCATCATTTACTCTTGCTGTTAATTCAGAAATATTATCAATTGGTGTATAACACTCAATCTCACATAATTTTCTGAAATCATTAACAGCATGTGATGCGTTTGCTGCACTTCCTCCTACTCCAATAAAAAAAATTCTACCATTATTTTTTTTGATTTTCGAAATAGACACTGCCAGTTTTTCTATTTCGTCTTTATTTATAGATTTAGAGATTTTTAAAGTATTTTCAAAAAAGTACTCGGTAAATTTATTTTTTTTCATAAAGATAATTTTTATTTTAAGTAAGATTGCATTGCTTTAATAATAGAACTTTTTGAAAGAGAAACGCTATTTGCCATATATTCAATATTATATGCTGCTCCCAAAGCTGATAAGAGCATACAAAACCTTGTATCTATTTTTTTATACATAGCTAATGATAGAAGTGCTAACATTGTATCACCTGTACCTATTTTATCTGTAACATTATTTGCGAAAGCAGGACAAGTAATTATTTTTCTGTTTTTAAGAGAAAATATTTTAGATCCATGTTTACCGCATGTTACAACTGAGTAATTTGATTTTACCTTTTTTGAAAGTTGTTTAATTAAGATATCAACATTGTCGACTTTATTTCTGAATTCCTGTCTTAGTTCAGTTTCATTTATTAAGGTTAAATTAGCTTTATTATATTTAGAGATTACATGAAAACCTGCATTCGATGCATTAAGTTGAGTATTGACGGCTAAAAACTTCGATTTTTTAATAATTAACTTTGCTGTCTCTTTTGAGATTAACCCGTGTCCGTAATCAGATACTATTACTAGATCATGCTTTTTAATTTCTTGAATAATTTTTTTTTGAAAAAGTTTTTGTTCTTTATTACTTAGTGATTGATCATTTAATGAGTAAACGCCTAAAATTTTTCTTTTGTTAATATCCTCAACAAATCTTTTTTTAATAATTGTTGGTGAATTTTTTTTCTTTAAAAAATACGAATTTATATTTGATGGTAGGTTTTTACTTAAAAAATTTTTCTCTTCGCTTTTTTCACCTACATAAGATAAAAGTGTCACTTTCTTACTGAAACTTGATATATTTTTTGCTATAGCAGCTGATCCACCTAAATATCTCTCTTTAAATAAGTCTCTTAAAACTAAAACGGGTTCTTTACCAGATTTTCCAAGTGCTTCACAATAAATATATTCATCTATTATTGCTTCACCGATTACTAAAACCCTAAGGTTTGAAAAAGATTCAATTATTTTGTTAATATTATTATTTTTACTTAAAGTATTTTGAGTTTTGACACTATCTAAAAATTTTTTCTGGTCGTATGTTAGATTTAAACTTGTATCATTGATTATTTTACTTGAGCTATGTACCTCACCCCCAGTATAGAAAATTTTACCACCAACTTTTTGTATTGTCTTGACTTCTTGTTTAATTAGTCCAGTAGAATCATTTGAAGACTTTTTATATTCTTGACCTTTACAATAAAAATTTGGTTTAAGATTTATTATTGGCTTAATCGCATTAGAAGTAATATTCGGCGCAACAAAGTCTACACAATCAAGTTCTGATATTGCTTCCATTCTAGTGTTTAATGGAAAAATTGGTCTATTAGGTCCTTTCGAAACAAATTTATCTGGTGTTACGGTCACTACTAATATATCTCCCTTACTTTTAGCTTCTCTAAAATGTTTAATATGGCCTATATGCAACAAGTCAAATACGCCATGACATAAGACGATCTTTTTTTTATTCTTTCTTTTTTTAGATAAAATTTTTTGTAGATTTTTTAAAGTTTTAATTTTTTTAGACATAAAGATTTAAGCAAAGCTCCGCACTTTGTAAAATATACATTTTTACACTTTGGTTTTTCATTGTTTTTTTTTAAACTGGGCTAAATAGAAACTCTTTCTTTTTGACAGTTGTCTCAATATTACCCACTAAAATTTTAATTTTGTTTTTTTGTAAATTTATTATTTGGAAAATTTTGTCAACAAAAGGACCTGAAGAAAATTTATATTTTTTATGTATTTCTAAATCAAAAAAATTTTTTGATAAAAAGCCCTCAGCACTTTCAGAGTTTTTACATTTCTGTATAAAATTTTCTATATCTTTTTGAGACTCAATAGATCCCTCTAAAAAATACTTTAAACCTCTTAAGAATCTAAGGCTATTAATTTTATTTTTACATAACAAGCTTTTGTGGAAGCAAAATAGATAGTCCCCTAGTAAATTAAATTCTTTATTTATTAGTTTATTGTTTTTAAATTTTTGAATTTTTAATTTAGGTATATATATTTCGTAGTCTTTACCTAATTTTTTCTTTAAATCTTCTTTAAGAAGTGAAAGATTTTTTTTATCAAATTTAAGGACTGTCCACATATTATCTTTTTTTTAATTCCTTTTTAAGTTCGTCATATTCTTTCATTTTTCTTTTCATAAAATTTATGGTGATTTTGGTTCTTTCAGATATACCTTTTGGTGTGATTACATATTGGAAATAAGCAACTTTGTCGGTTTTTTTTTGGAAGTTTTTTATTTTTACTAACCCTTTATCTTTCAAAGCTTGAAGACAATAATTTAGTTTTCCAAGACTAAAACCAAGTTCTTGGGCCATTTCTCTCTGTGATGTTTGAGGTTTTTTGTCTATTTTTCTTAATACCTCAAATTGGTCATCTGATTTTACTTTTCTCATGTTCAAATTTTGAACATAGTATTGTTCAATATTTGAACAGTAAAGACTATATATGGTATTATTTATAGGCTATGGATAAAAAACAACTATATATAGAATTAAAAATTTTCTACCTTGAATTGTGTTTTTAAGTTTGTAAATTTTAGCCAACATTCTTATA
>CACFLA010000009.1:0-17500 GCA_902566975.1 uncultured Pelagibacteraceae bacterium | reverse complement strand
CTCGAACGTCCGACCTCACCCTTATCAGGGGTGCGCTCTAACCACCTGAGCTACCGGCCCCTAAAGTCTTTAATAAATAGAGACACTTTAAAGAAGAGAAATGAGGACGGTCACATTAAAAATATTTTTTGACCAAAAGAAACTTTTGGTCATCCTTAGAAAGGAGGTGATCCAGCCGCAGGTTCCCCTACGGCTACCTTGTTACGACTTCACCCCAGTCGCTGATCGTACCGTAGTCAAAGGTTTTACGCTTTGCCTTAAGGTGTAACCAACTTCCATGGTGTGACGGGCGGTGTGTACAAGACCCGGGAACGTATTCACCGCGGCGCGCTGATCCGCGATTACTAGCAATTCCAGCTTCATGCACTCGAGTTGCAGAGTGCAATCCGAACTGAGATACATTTTATAAGATTAGCTACGAGTCGCCTCTTTGCGTCTTATTGTAAGTACCATTGTAGCACGTGTGTAGCCCAACTCGTAAGGGCCATGAGGACTTGACGTCATCCCCACCTTCCTCCAGCTTATCACTGGCAGTTCGTCTAGAGTACTCAACTAAATGTTAGTAACTAAACGTAGGGGTTGCGCTCGTTGCGGGACTTAACCCAACATCTCACGACACGAGCTGACGACAGCCATGCAGCACCTGTGTTCCGTCCGGCCGAACCGAAGACTCATATCTCTACGAGTCGCGACGGACATGTCAAGAGTTGGTAAGGTTCTGCGCGTATCTTCGAATTAAACCACATGCTCCACTGCTTGTGCGGGTCCCCGTCAATTCATTTGAGTTTTAACCTTGCGGTCGTACTCCCCAGGCGGTGTGCTTAACGCTTTTGCTGCGACACTGAAAATTAAATTTCCAACGTCTAGCACACATCGTTTACGGCATGGACTACGAGGGTATCTAATCCTCTTCGCTACCCATGCTTTCGCTCCTCAGTGTCAGTAATGATCCAGAAAGTTGCCTTCGCATTTGGTGTTCTTTCTAATATCTACGAATTTCACCTCTACACTAGAAATTCCACTTTCCTCTATCATACTCTAGCTAAAAAGTTTTGATGGCAGTTCCAAGGTTAAGCCTTGGGATTTCACCACCAACTTTTTTAACCACCTACGAGCTCTTTAAGCCCAGTAATTCCGAACTACGCTAGGTCCCTTCGTATTACCGCGGCTGCTGGCACGAAGTTAGCCGGACCTTCTTATTCGGGTACAGTCATTTTCTTCCCCGACGAAAGAGTTTTACAACCCAAAGGCCTTCTTCACTCACGCGGCATCGCTGCATCAGGGTTTCCCCCATTGTGCAAGATTCCCCACTGCTGCCTCCCGTAGGAGTCTGGGCCGTGTCTCAGTCCCAATGTGGCTGGTCTTCCTCTAAGAACAGCTATTGATTGTTGCCTTGGTGAGCTTTTACCTCACCAACAAGCTAATCAAGTGCGGGCTCATCTTTTGGCGATAAATCTTTCCCCGTAAGGGCTTATCCGGTATTAGCTCAGGTTTCCCCGAGTTATTCCGAACCAAAAGGCAGATTCCCACATTATACTCACCCGTCTGCCACTCAGTATTGCTACTGCGTTCGACTTGCATGTGTTAAGCGTGCCGCCAGCGTACGTTCTGAGCCATGATCAAACTCTCAAGTTTAATAACGGCGCACACTAGCTTTAATAACTTTAAAGTCAATTAAAGTTACTTTCGTTAAAGTGTGTACGACAAATTTCTTTTATTAACCTAACCGTCCACACTTCTCTTCTCTATATCAACAATTTAAAAAAGCTAAATTTTCTATAAATAGAAAATTAAACGCAATCGGCATCTGTAAAAAAACCCTTTAAAAGCTTGGTTTTATTAGTGATTATTGCGAAACGCAGTTATATTAAAAAATAAAAATTAATCAAGACGTATATTTGTCAAAAAATCCAGCAAAAATAGCACTTTTAACACTACCTGACATTGAATATAGCAAATTTTTTTAATATAGAATAAGTGATGGTTATAAATCAATTTTTATCAAATTTAGAGAAATTCTCACAAAGCCTTTCAAAAAAATTTACTTTTTTCAAAATTTTTCAACCAATTTACTTTTTTGGGAGTTTATTGCTATTCTCAATCATCTCATTTTCAATAATTATTAATGAAAATCTTAAGAAAAAAAGAGCAGAAGAAATAAACTCTTTCTTAGCGAATAATCAAACACTTCTTCTAAGAAATTATATATTTAATAAAATAAAATCTCCTTACTTGGAATACGATTATGTGGTCAAAAATAATGATACTATTGAAAATATCTTTAAAAAGTTTAGCGTTAAAAAAGAAGAAATAGCTTTTGTGGTTAAAGAGATAAAAAAACAAAATTTATCAAACATATCTCCTGGTCAAAAAATAAAGTTTATTTTGAAAAAATCTAAAAGCAAAGAAGATTTAGAGATCTTTAAAGTTAATTACCCTATTTCTAAAACAACTTTTGTACGAATAGACAAGAGGAAGGATGGAATACAAATATCAAAAAATGTTACTCAACTATTTAAAAGAAGGGTTGTCGTAGAGGGTAATATTACAAATAATTTATACAACTCAGCAACTTCATCAGGTATGGAACCTGGTATAATTATAGAGTTCGCAAGAATTTTTGGTTTTGAAGTTGATTTCCAAAGAGATATTAGAAAAGGTGATAAGTTTCAAGTAATGTATGAAAGATATCTAGATGATAGAAATAAAATAGTTAAAACTGGTAAAATTCTTTATGCTTTTCTCGATGTTAACAATCAAAAAATAAAATTGTATAGGTTTGAAGGAAAAAATGACTTTGACTTTTATGATACAAACGGAAAAAGTATTAGAAAGGCACTTATGAAAACTCCAATTAACGGAGCAAGACTCTCATCGCCTTTTGGAAATAGGAAACATCCTATTTTAGGTTTTACCAAACATCATAATGGCACAGATTTTGCAGCACCAACAGGTACACCAATTATGGCTTCGGGTAACGGAACAGTAATCAAAGCAGGTTGGTGTGGTAATGGAGGAAATTGTGTTAGGATTAGACACAACTCTTCCTATACTACTGGTTATGGTCATATGTCAAAGATAGCTACTAAAGCTGGAAGAAGAGTTCGTCAAGGTCAAATTATTGGTTACGTTGGTAACACCGGGATGTCAACAGGTCCTCATTTACATTATACAGTTTCTCATAACGGAAAATTTATTAATTCCCAAAAATTAAAATTACCTTCAGGTAAAATTTTATCTGGGGAAGAAAGAAAACAATTTGAAATACAAAGAATTAAGTTGGATGTTTCTTTAGGTGAATTATTATCGAGGCTTTAAATTTTATTCTTGTGGCTTATTAGTCTCAGATTTTGGTGCAGGATCAGAAATATTTCTTTGATTTACCTCAGACAAAATTCTTGAGAAGTGATCTGAATGCTGTAGATAATTTTCATGTAAAATATTATCTCCTGATCCAAGAGCTTCCTTTGCGAGGTTTTTATATTTTTCAATAATTCTTTCTAAGTTATGTGGATTTTTACCAACGTTGCTGGCTCTGAAAAAACCATTTTTATGTCCATCTAGATTATGGACACCATTATTCTTATGAGATCCGTTTGATCTCCTGTTAGAAAAATGCTTGTTGGATCGTGGTCTAAATCTTCTTATTTTTCCATTTTTCATATTTTAAAAGTGTCTAATAATATTATTATAACCTTATTAATTTAATTTTTTTTTCAAATTTTTGTTTTTTTCCACAAAAGAGTGCTAAAAATACAACGAACATTATCTTTATAATCTTTAATTTTTTTAAATTCTCTAAATCCGTTTTGTTTTAAAATTTGTGTTACAGAAATATATTGTCCTGTCCCTATTTCTAATGCCAAAATTCCATTTAATTTGAGGATATACTTAGATTTGTAAATAACTTTTTTAATAACGTCAAGTCCATCGTTACCACCATTCAATGCTCTTTTTGGTTCAAAATTCTTTATATCTTCGGAAAGTTGACTAATCTCTCTTCTAACAATGTAAGGTGGATTAGATATTACTAGATCAAATTTTACATTAAATACTTGATCTATTGATTTGCATTGAAGATTTGCTCTTGTTCCAACATTGGTATTATCTAAATTAATTTTAGCAATTGATAAGGCTTTATTACAAATATCAATACCTATTCCTCTGCTCCTATTAAGTTCATGTAATAAAGAATATATAATACATCCTGAACCTATACCAACATCCAGAAAGAATAAATTTTTTCCTTTAAATTTTCTTATAAGTGGATCTATTAAAAGTTCAGTCTCTGGCCTAGGGATTAGCGCATTGCTCGCAACGTATATATTTTTACTTCTAAACTCCTTTTTATTTGTTATGTAGGCTATAGGTTCTTTTTTTAGTCTTCTATTAAGCATCTTATTAAATATATTGAAGTCCTTATGAGATATTTCTTTCTCTCTTATTAAAAGTTGTTCTCTCTTCACTTTTAGTATGTGGGATAAAATAATTTCTGTATCTAATTTATGAGAATTAATATTTTTTTCTCTTAAAAGTTTTGAACCGATATTTATAAGCTCAGAAGATTTCATATTATACGAGACTTTTTAATTTTAAATCTTGGTCCTTAAGTCTTAAATTCTCATTCATTTCTTCGTGAATTTCACCTTTTAAAAATTCATCAAGTTTATGAAGTGTTAGATTAATCCTGTGATCAGTAACTCTTCCCTGGGGAAAGTTGTATGTTCTTATTCTTTCAGATCTGTCTCCTGATCCTATTTGATTTTTTCTTTCACTTGATCTTTCCTTCTCTTTTTTTAATCTTTCTGCTTCATAAAGTCTGGCTCTTAAAATTTTAAGTGCTTTGGATTTATTTTTATGCTGAGATTTCTCGTCTTGCTGAGTAACAACTATTCCTGATGGCTTATGTGTAACTCTAACAGCGCTATCAGTAGTATTCACAGATTGGCCACCAGGTCCACTTGATCTAAATACGTCGATCCTTAGGTCAGCATCATTAATTTTAATATCTACATCTTCTGCTTCAGGTAATATTGCGACTGTTGCTGCAGAGGTGTGAACTCTACCTTGGGTTTCGGTGTTCGGTACTCTTTGAACTCTATGAACTCCTGACTCATATTTTAAGTAAGAATAAATACTATTTCCCTTTACTGAAAAAATTACTTCTTTAAATCCTCCGGCTTCACTTTTAGATATACTAATTATTTCTATCTTCCATTTTTTTTTTGAACATACTTTTTCATACATTTTGAATAGATCAGAGGCAAATAAAGTAGCTTCTAGACCTCCTGTTCCGGCTCTAATTTCCACTATAGCATTTTTTTCATCATCACGGTCTTTTGGTAAAAGAAATATTTTTAATTTTTTTTCATACAGATTTTTTTTATCCTCTGCGCTATCCAGCTCTTTTTGAGCGAGGTCTATCATTTCACTATCATTTTTTTTGTCATTTATAATATTTTTTAGATCTTGTTTGTTTTTATCGTAATTCAAATATTCTCGTGCAATTTTAATAATATTTTTTAAGTCTGAATACTCTTTAGATTTTTTCGCAAATTGCTTTGAATCAAACTCGCCGGTTGATAATTCTTTTTCTAAAGAATCATATTTGTTTATAATATTTTGTACCTTGTCGGATGGTATCATGAAATTTAATTTACTTTTTCTTTAGCTTTAGATTCAACCAACTCCACCACTTTTTCAATAATTTCCTTATTAGCCACTTTGTGATGAGGTATCCCAGATAAATAAAATAAATTATTACCTTCCCCACCCCCTGTAAGACCGATATCTGTTTGCGCTGCCTCACCAGGTCCATTAACAACACATCCTATTATCGATAAAGTTAAAGGTTTTTTGATGTGTGATAGTTTATTTTCCAAAATTTTAACAGTATCTATGACTGGAAAAGCTTGTCTAGCACAAGATGGGCAAGAAATTATTTGAACCCCTCTGGACCTAATACCTAGCGATTTTAAAATTTCATAACCTGCTTTAACTTCCTCAACTGGATCAGCAGATAAAGATACTCTTATTGTGTCTCCAATACCTTGCATTAAAAGCTTTCCAATACCAATTGATGATTTGATACTGCCAGTTACTAAACTACCTGCTTCAGTAATACCGAGATGTAGAGGATAATCATACAAATTTGATAAGCCTTCATATGCCTTAATTGCTAAAAATACATCTGAAGATTTAACACTTATTTTAAAATTAAAAAAATCATTGTCTTCTAATAATTTTATATTTTGCTCAGCACTTTCAATTAATGCCTCAGGACAAGGCTCCTTGTACTTTTCTAAAATATTTTTATCCAGTGAACCTGCATTTACTCCAATTCTTATGGCACAGTCATAATCTTTTGCAGCTTTCACAACCTCTTTGACTCTCTCTTTTGAGCCTATATTTCCTGGGTTAATTCTTAAACATTTTGCTCCGGAAATAGCTGACTCTATTGCTCTTTTATAATGAAAATGGATATCAGCAACTATAGGTACTCTAGTTTTTTTTGTTATTATTTTTAACGCTTTTGTTGATTCTTCATCTGGACATGAAACTCTGACTATATCTGCACCTGCTTCTTCTAACTCTTTAATTTGTTTTATCGTAGCTTCGTGATCTGTTGTCAATGTGTTTGTCATTGATTGAACAGATATGACTGAGTCGCCACCAACAAAAATATTGCCAACTTTAATTTTTTTTGTTTTTTTTCTTTTAATTATTCTATGAGGTCTTATTTCCATAATTCTATCAATCTAGGTTAAATGTTTTATGCAATTTTTTTACTGCATCAATAGTGAGTTTTTCATCTATTATAACCGAAATTTTAATTTCAGATGTAGAAATAGCTAACATATTAATACTTTCATCTGCTAAAGATCTAAACATTTTAAAAGTTATCCCAGGGGTAGCAACCATTCCAGCACCAACAATTGATATTTTTGCAACTTTATCATTCATATACATTTTTTCATACTTTATTTTTTTATTGGACTCTATCAATGAAATAGCATTTTTACAGTCCTGTCTTTTGGTTGTAAAAGTTATGTCGGTTTTTTTACCATCAGTTGATATATTTTGAATTACCATATCAACATTAATTTGATTTTTTGATAGAGGTTCAAAAACATCAGCAGCAACACCTGGTTTATCCTCTACGCCGAGAAGTGTAATTTTTGCATCATCTTTTGAGTAAGCAACTCCTGTTACTGCTTTGGTATAATCGATATTGTCTTGATTAATTATTTCTGTACCCTTTCTATCTGTAAATGTTGATTTTACTTGAATAGGTACATCCCCAATCATTGCTGCTTGAACTGCAGATGATTGCATAACTTTTGCACCTAAAGATGAAAGCTCTAGCATTTCCTCATAAGAGATTTTGTCAATTTTTTTGGCTAAAGGAATTTTATTTGGATCAGATGAGTATACTCCATCTACATCGGTATATATTTCACAACTATCTGTTTTAAAAATCTTTGCTATAGCAACTGCAGTTGCATCAGATCCACCTCTGCCAATAGAAGTTATATCACCTGTTTTAGAAATACCTTGAAAACCTGGTACAACGGCAACACCACCAGAAGTTAAATAATCATTTATACCTTTTACATTCATATGAATAATTCTTGCATTACTATGTTCTCCCTCAGTAACAATTGGAATTTGCCAGTTCATCCAAGATTTAGACTTAACCCCTATATCGTTTAAAGCTCCAGCTATGAGTGCACTAGTTACTTGTTCTCCTGATGTTAATAAAACATCAAGCTCTCTTTTATTAAATTGTTTTGAAATTGAATTTGAGTATGCAACCAAATTATTCGTTGTGCCTGCCATAGCTGATACAACTACTATTAGTTTGTTACCATTATCATGCTCTTTTTTAATAATTTTTGCCGCATGCAGGATTCGTTTAATTGAACCTACTGATGTTCCACCAAATTTTAATACTTTTTTTGCCATAGTTAGATTTTATTATAAAATAAATAAGTTAAAATTAAGTTTTTTAAATTATAATAAAGAAGTAAATGACTACAGTAAATAAAGAAGAAATTCAAAAGTTTTCAAAGATAGCTGATGAGTGGTGGGATACAAAAGGAAAATTTAAACCTTTGCATATGTTCAATCCTACAAGAATTAAATACATAAAAGAAAAATGCATTTATCACTTTAAATTAAAAGAAAATAATTTAAAACCATTAGCCTCTTTGGAAATTTTAGATATAGGTTGTGGTGGAGGATTAATTAGTGAACCTATGCATAGACTGGGAGCTAAGGTTACAGGCATGGATGCTTCCGCAAGAAATATTGCTGTAGCAAAACTTCATGCCAAAAAAAGTGGGTTGAAAATAAATTATATAAACTCATCTCCAGAAAAGAATTCTATTAAAAAAAAATTTGATGTAATTTTAAATTTAGAAATTATTGAACATGTTCAAGATGTAAATCTTTTTTTAAAATCTTGTAGTAAAATGTTAAATAAGGGTGGAATAATGTTTGTGGCAACTTTAAATAGAACTTTCGAATCTTATATTAAAGCAATTGTTGGTGCTGAGTATATTCTCAGATGGCTTCCAATTGGAACACATGAGTGGAATAAATTTTTGAAACCTGAAGAAATTGAACATAAGTTAAATAAATTGAATTTTGAAAATATTGATTTAGATGGTTTTAGCTTTAACATATTTAATCAAACTTGGAAAAAAACAAAAGATTATTCTGTAAATTATATTATAGTTTCTAAAAAGAATTAATTTTCTTTATTATCTATCCATGGAATAGTAGTTAGATCAATGCCCTCATCATTTAGCTCATCGGCTTCCTTAGCCGTTGCGGTTCCATAAATATTTTTATTTCTTTTTTTATCATAATAGACTTTTCTTACCTCACCTGGAAAATTTTCACCAACATAATCAAAATTTTTCTCAACAAATTTCCTTAATTTTAATAAGTCTTTTTTCATCTTTTTAATTTCTTTATTAGGAAAATTAATTTCTTTTTTACTTGATATTCTTGGTGACATTATGGACTTTTTTATAGACTTTGTTTTACAGAACAAACATTCTATCATTTTTTTTTTTAATAATTTTTCAAACTCAACTGAATCTAAAAACCAACTTTCAAACTCATGTTTATTTTTACATTTTAAATTATATTTAATCATTAATTTCTATAATCTGCGTTTATATTAATATAATCGTTTGTAAGATCACAAGTATAACATTCAAAAGAGCCTTGCCCTAATTTTAAATTCACCTCGATTTTTAAATCATCCCACTTCATATATTCTTTTAATTTTGCTTCATCATATTCATCAGAAATTTTTCCTTTTTCAGCTACCTTCAATTCTCCGAATTTAATTTCAATTTTATCAGGTGAAATTTTTTCTCCTGATTTTCCAATTGCCATAATTATCCTTCCCCAATTCGGATCTTCACCGGCCATAGCTGTTTTAAAAAGAGGTGAATTGGCAATAGAGAAAGCAATAGTTCTTGCCATTTGTTGAGATCTTGCATTTACAACTTTAACCGTTATAAATTTTTTTGCTCCCTCTCCATCACTAACTATTTGTTTTGCCAAGTTAAGAAGTAATCTTTGAAGTGCCATCTCAAAATCTTTTAGCTTAGGATCTAAAACATTGTAGAATTTTCCTGTTTTTACTTTATTGCTTGAGAAAATTGCTACCATGTCGTTTGTAGAAGTATCACTATCTACTGTTATTGCATTAAAAGTATTTGTCATTGCTCTTTTAAGTAAACTTTTCAAAAATACCGATGGGATTTCTGCATCTGTAAAAACAAAAGCTAGCATTGTTGCCATATTCGGAGATATCATTCCAGAACCTTTTGCGATTGCAGAAAGTCTAATATCTTTATTCCAAATTCTACATTCTTCGTAAGCAAGCTTAGGTCTAGTATCAGTTGTCATTATAGATGCGGCTGCTTTAAACCATATAAATTTATTTTGCTTATCTCTTAATTTTTCAACAAGTTGAGGTGTATTATTTTTTATTTGTTGGGTCGGAAACTTCTCTCCAATCACACCTGTTGAAGCAAAAAGTATTTCGTTTGGTTTGATTACTTGACTCGTGCCTCCTTTTTTTTGAGCTTCTCTCAAAGTAAGATTTTTTGCAAGATTTTTTGATAAACTTTCTAATGCTTCCGCACCCTGTGTTCCTGTAAAAGTGTTAGCATTTTTTTGTGTTGATCATTAGAGCTTTAATAAATTTTTTTCTGATCTGTCTGTTCCAAGTTATCGACTCAGAACATATAGTATTATTTGTATATACTGCTGCATAATTAGCCCCATCTTTAAAATAAAATAAACAAAGATCGTCCCTTCCTGTGCCATACAAATCTGCGGAAACTGCCGAGATCTCCATACCCTCGATTGGCTGTAGTTCTTGAAATTCGCCCATTTTTGACAGCTTTGGTTTATCCTTTAAAAAATTTTTTACATTAATTGTCATGTTATTATTTTATTTTATCACTATATATATATATGAATTTAATAATTATATAAAATTAACTTATGAATTTTATAACTAAAACACTCAATAGATTATTTAAAAGCAGCAATCAACTGGAATTAAATAAAATTAAGCCTCTAGTGGCTAAAATTAATGATCTTGAGAAAAATTTCACAAATTATAAAGCACATAATTTTGTGGAAAAAACTAATGAATTAAAAAAAAATGCTTTAGATGGTCGAAGCTATGATGACATCTTACCTGAGGCTTTTGCACTAGTTAGAGAGGCTTCAAAACAAGTACTTGGTGAACGTCATTTTGATGTTCAATTAGCAGGTGGAATTTTTCTTCACAGAGGTTGTGTAGCTGAAATGAAAACAGGAGAAGGAAAGACTTTAGTTTCAACACTTCCTGCATATCTAAACGCTTTAGGTGGGAAAGGTGTTCATATAGTAACGGTTAATGATTATTTGGCAAAAAGAGATTCTCAATGGATGGGGCAGATATATAAACATCTTGGATTGGAGACAGGTTGTATAACAAACGAATTAGAAGACAAAGATAGAGAGAGAAATTATAAAAAAGATATTACGTACGCAACAAATAATGAATTAGGTTTTGATTATCTGAGAGACAATATGAAATATAATATTTCTGAAATTGTACAAACAAATAGAAATTTTTGTATAATAGATGAAGTTGATAGTATTCTAATCGATGAGTCTAGAACCCCGTTAATAATTTCTGGTGGAATAGAAGATAAATCTGATCAATATTTTTTGGCAAATAAATTTATAAAAAGCTTACAAAAAAAAGATTATGATTTAGATGAAAAAAATAAAAATGCAATATTAACTGATGTTGGAATTGATAATATTGAAAAAATGTCTATTAAAACTGGTATACTTAAAAATAATAATTTTTATGACCCTCAAAATTTAAATCTTGTTCATCATATTAATCAGGCGTTAAAGGCAAATTTATTATTTCAAAAAGATAAAGATTATATTGTAAAAGATAATCAAATTAAGATTATTGACGAATTTACTGGCAGAATATTAGAGGGAAGAAGATTTTCTGATGGTTTACATCAAGCTATTGAAGCAAAAGAAAATGTTGAAATTCAAAAAGAAAATCAAACTCTTGCTTCAATAACTTATCAAAATTTTTTTAGATTATATCAAAAACTTGCAGGCATGACTGGTACTGCAATGACGGAAGCAGAAGAACTTTTTGATATTTATAAACTTAACGTCATAAGTATACCAACTAATAAAGAGATGATAAGAAAAGATTTTAATGATCAAATCTTTAGAACAGAAGAAGAAAAAAATTATGCAATTTTGAATAAAGTGAAAGAGTGTAATGCAAAAGGTCAACCTGTACTTGTGGGTACAACAAGTATTGAAAATTCTGAAAAAATGTCAAAAATTTTTAAAAAAAATAAATTAAATCATAATGTTTTAAATGCTAAACAACATGAAAAAGAAGCTAACATAATTGCTGAAGCAGGAAAAACTGGAATGATTACTATTGCAACAAACATGGCTGGTCGTGGAACAGATATTCAACTAGGAGGTAATAAAAACCTATTTGTAAATATGAATGATAATAAAGATAAAATTGAAGAAATAAAAATTGAAAAAGAAAAAGTTAAAAATCAAGGTGGTCTATTTATCGTAGGTACAGAAAGGCATGAGAGCAGGCGGATAGACAATCAGCTAAGAGGTAGATCTGGTAGACAAGGTGATCCAGGTTCGTCTGTATTTTACATAAGCCTTGAGGATGATTTAATGAGAATTTTCGGGGGTGGATCGATTGATGGAATGTTGAAAAAATTAGGTCTTAAAAAAAACGAGTCTATCAATCATCCATGGATAAATAAAGCCATGGAAAGAGCTCAGCAGAAAGTAGAGGCAAGAAATTTTGAAATAAGAAAGACTCTTTTAAAATTTGACGACGTAATGAATGATCAAAGAAAAATTATATTTGGACAAAGAATAGAAGTTCTAAAAAATAGTGATATTAAAAAAATGGTTTTATCATTCCTTGATGAGTTGAATAAAAATTTAGAGTCGGCGCATCAAAATTATACTAAAAGTAATGATTTTAAAGTATTTTCTAATGAGATTAAATCAAGCTACGGTAACGCTTTTGATGACAAAAAAATTCAGGAGTTTTCTAAAATGGAAACAAAAGATGTCAGTAAGAGTCTTGTAAATTTTTTTAAAGAAAAACGAAATGAAAGAATAAAAACTTTAGGTGATAATCAAAATATTGAAATTGAGAAAAGAATTTTTTTACAAATAATGGATTTCCTATGGAGGTCTCATTTACAATATTTAGAGCAATTGAGACAAGTCATTGGATTAAGAAGTTATGGACAAAAAGACCCTTTAGCAGAATTCAGAAGAGAGTCATTTCAATTATTTGAAAATTTATTATTTAAAATAAAGGTAGAGACTATTAAATTTTTAATTAATACAAATGTTATAATTCAAGAAAAACAAGATGAAACACAAAAAAATAATTTTGTTAAAAAGAAAAAAATTTCAAGAAATGAACCATGTTCTTGTGGCTCAGGAAAAAAATACAAACATTGTCATGGGAAGGTAGCATAAAATGAATAATAACTTTCCAAAAAAAATTTCTGTGTTCCCTTTAAGAGGTGCAATATTTTTTCCTAAAACAAATTTGCCTTTAAATATTTTTGAAAAGAGATATGTAAATATGGTAGAGGATGCTTTAAAAAGTAATAAATATATTGGTATGGTACAGTCGAAACAAGTCGAGGGTGATGTGTTTAAAGTAGGTTGTTTAGGTAAAATTGATAGACATGAAAAAACTTCTGACGGAAGAATTTTGATTAATCTTAGTGGATTGACTAGATTTAAAATAGATGAGGAAATTAATAATGATAAACTTTATCGAGAATTTATGGTAAATTATGATGATTTCAAAGAAGATACGAGATTAAAAGAATATACAGTTAAGAATGAGATACTTGAAAAATTAATTGATAATTCAAAAAAATATTTTAATCAACAAGGAGTATTAATTGATTGGAAACAAATTTCAAAACTAAAAGCTTTTGAACAAATTTATACATTAGCAATGATTTCCCCATTTTCTGTGAGCGAAAAACAAAAAGTTTTAGAAATACCTGATTTAAATGAGGCAGCGAGTACTTTAAATGAAATAACCAAGTTTGGATTCTACGAAGATCTAAATGATAAAGATACGCTACAGTGAACTACACATATATCTTGTCTGCTAAACCGTAGCAAAGAACAGCACTAATGATAACAAGAACTATCGGAGCATAAATTCCATCATTTCTAGTTTTTTTGGTTAATCCTGTTTTGTCAATCTTCAATGTATAAAAATTTGCGATTAATATTGAAACGTTCATTATAAAAACTAGGTTAAAGAAAGCCCAAGTAGCAACTAAACCACCTGATCTAATAAAAGCAACATAGATTGCCATTAAAACAGTGGCAACCATGAATGAACCTGCAAATCTCGTGATCAAAGTAGCGGTTTTATCAACCCCTCTATCCTTAAGAAATTTTTTAGTATCAAAGACTAATTGATAAGAGTAGCTACCAACTATAATAAAGTGTGCTAAGTAGATTATTAAATAAAATACGTTTCCAAATTTGTCTATCATAAAAACTTAAATTAAGATTTTTTAACTAGTTTGTTTCTCTGGTATTCTTATTGTAAGACTGAGTAAATGGTATTGGTACAACTGTCGCATTAACAGGCTTGTTTGAGTATTTTTTTGGTAAATGTACTTTAAATTTTTTTCCAAAATTTCCAATTGGAAAACCATTTGTGTTTAAATTTCCTTCAAATGGAACATAGCCCATAGCTATATTTGTAGCTTTTTCTGGATGATACCATGGAGATGTTATAAATCCTACTGGCTTACGCTCTTTTTCATTTGATATTAACCAAAAGTCATTTGCGTAATCTTCGATGGGCTTACCACCCATTTCTAAACCTACAAGTTGAAGTTTATATGGTTTTTTTCCATTTTTGATTTGTTCTTTCATTTTCTCCAATGCATCTTTACCTACATAGTCTGTTTGTTTATCCCATGCTCCTTTACCTGATAATGAAACTTGATAACCAAGGTTACATTGAAATGGGTTGTGTTCGTGATCTAAATCCTGCCCCCAAGATAGTATTCCAGCTTGTATTCTTCTGTGGTGTGCTGGCGCTATGACCATCAATTTATGTTTTTTTCCTGCCTTTAAAACAGTATTCCACATATCCTCTGCGTACAAAGTTGCATTTTTCAAATAAATTTCATATCCAGCTTCCCCTGAAAAACCTGATTGTGAAATTACACAATCTCTCCCACCTATTTTCGCTTTAGCCAGACCATAGAATGGAATATTATCAATATCTACTTGGTCTCCTATCAGATCTTTCATTAAAGCTTTAGACTTTGGTCCTTGTATTTGAACTGGACAAGCATCGATTTCATCTATTTCGACATTAAATCTTTTGTCAGCATTAACACCTTGAAGATATAAACCAATGTCTGAGTCTGACAAACTAAACCAAAATTCGTCGTCTTCAACTCTTAACAAAACAGGGTCGTTAAGAACACCACCTTTGTAATTACAAAGTATAACGTAACGGCCTCGCATAGTTGAAATTTTTGTTGCATCTCTTGTGATTACATAGTCAACAAATTTTTCAGCGTCCGGGCCTTTTACACGAATTTGTCTTTCAACTGCTACGTTCCACATTGTAACGTGATTTTTTATAGCTTTATATTCAACCATCGCGCCACCCTTTTCAGGTCTTACGTATCCTCTTGGATGGTATATACGATTATAAACTGTAGCTCTCCAACAACCAGCTTTCATAGATAAATGCCAATAAGGAGATTTTCTTACTCGAGTTGAGATAAGCATTTCTACTTTAGTGGGGCCACTTTGTCTTAAATTGTATGGAATTTGTCTATCTGATTGGTCAACTGAAGTTTCGTGTTTAACTTTATCGTAATTTACTTTTTCAACTTTGTAAGAATTCGGAACCTTTTTAGGCATAATTATTTTTAACTAACCACTTATTTGTTTCTTTTAATCCCCCAAAAGTGTAAATATGGAAATAATCTGTTGATTTATTGACTTGGTGAATTAATTCATTTGGATCTGATGGTTTGAGTAAATTTATTGCCTTCGCAGCATTAGATTTAATAAAGTTTAAGGAATTTTTTGCTCCGACAATATTTGCGAATTTAATTAAACTTGTGAATTTTAATGGTCCAGTTATCCCAACATGAACTGGTAAACTTTGTTTTGATATAAATTTATTTATTGGTTCAGGATTTAAAAGCCACTGGGTGACAATGTAATCTGCGAATGGTTTTTTATCTTTCATCGCTTTCTCCAAATCAGATTCCGATATATCAGGGGACCCCTCAGGATGTCCAGCAATTCCTATCCTAAACCCCTCAAATAATCCTGTTTCTAAAATCTGCAACGAGCAGTGGTAATCACCTATTGGTTCAGCACTTCCACCTATTACCAGAGCTTGTTTTACGCCAAAATCTTTACACATAGAAACGTACTGCTTTAACTGATCTAAATTTTTAATTGATCTTGCAGGAAAGTGGGGTACTGGATTAAACCCGGATTGGACTAGCTCTTTTGCTTTTTTTGCTACATCCCTAAAGTCATTTCCAGGTAGCATTGTTATATAAACATCTTTAACCTTTGGTAAATCAGAAAGGTCGGTTTTCATAGTTATCTCTAAAGAGAAGTTCATATTTTTCCGGATATACCAGTCAAACCTATGTGATGTCCAGAATTATTGTTAGAGGTGGCCTTGGTTTGAATCGCACAAACGACACATACCTTTTCAGGGTACTGCTCTACTACTGAGCTACAAGGCCAAATATCCTAAAATCTAAAAGTAATCCTGCCTTTAGTCAAATCGTAAGGAGTCATTTCCACTAAGACTTGATCACCGGCTAAGACTCTTATTCTATTCTTTCTCAATTTTCCAGCCGTATGAGCCAAAACTTCATGATTATTTTCGAGCTTAACTCTAAACATAGCGTTTGGTAATAATTCTGTTACTTTTCCCTTAAATTCTATCTTTTCTTGTTTAGCCAAATTACTCCCTTTCTTTAAGCCTAAGTTTTACAGAATTAGAATGCCCGTAGAGATTTTCATATTTTGATAAGGTTACAACGGATGGACCTAATTTTTCAATACCTCTTTTAGAAATTCTAATTACTGATTGTCTTTTAAGAAAATCTAAAACAGATAAACCAGATGAAAATTTTGCAGTACCTGAAGTTGGGAGCACATGATTAGGTCCTGCAATATAATCACCAACTGCTTCGGGTGAATACGCGCCTAAGAATATTGATCCAGCGTTATCAATTGATTTTAAATATCTACCTGGTTTTTTAGTATAAATTTGAAGATGTTCCGGAGCAATTATATTAGTTATTTCTGAAACTTCTCGTGAATTTCTTACTAAAATTGCTAAACCAAATTTACCTAAACTTATTGATGCGATCTTTTTTTTTGGTAAGAATTTAAGTTGCTTAATAAGATAATATTGAACCTTATGAATTAGATCTTTACTATCGGATACTAAAATAGATTGTGACATTTCATCGTGTTCGGATTGAGCAATTAAGTCTGCAGAAATCCATTCTGGATTAGAGTTTTTATCTGCAATAATAGTAACTTCTGACGGCCCAGCAAATATATCAATACCAGATACACCTGAAACTTCTTTTTTTGCTAGTGCAACATACTCATTTCCCGGACCAACAATTTTATCAACTTTATTTATTGTTTTAGTACCAAATGCTAAAGCTGCAATAGCTTGTGCTCCCCCGAGTTTAAAAATCTTTTTAACTTTACATTTTTTTGCTGCATATAAAACTCCCGGATTTATTTTTCCATTAATAGAAGGCACTGTCATATAAATTTCTTTAACTCCAGCAATTAAAGCTGGTATACAATTCATCAAAACTGAACTTGGGTAGCT
>CACFLA010000008.1:0-35688 GCA_902566975.1 uncultured Pelagibacteraceae bacterium | reverse complement strand
TTTCTTAGAAAATCTTAGTACAAAATCCATATCAGACAACATATCAAATTCTGTGTTAAACACGTTGTCTTCATCTTTTATATATTCTCTTCTGATCATGACTGTGCCGATACCAACAAAATATTCTTCTAGTAGGTCGTCTGTAATTTTTCCTGAAGGAAGTTTTTTTGAGGTAGCAATTTTTTTTTTATTTATTATATTTTTTTCATTTAATCTCCAATAATTTCCATAAACAAGACCTATACTTTTATTTGAGAATAATTCTAACTGAATTGAAAGTTTACTATCTAACCACATATCATCTGTATCAATAAAACAAATAAAGTCCCCAGTAGCTTTTTTTATTGCTAAATTCCGAGCTTGATAAAGGGTTGTATGTTTTGGCGCTAAGAAATATTTAAATCTTAAATCCTCAAACTTTTTAAAAATTTCTTTACTTTTGTCCGTTGAACAATTATCCCAAAATATAAGTTCCCAATTTTTGTAATCTTGTTTAATTATACTTTCTAAAGCCTCATTAAGATATTTTTCACCATTATAGCAGTTCATTATAATTGATACGTTTGGTTCTTTTTTCATAAATAAGAGTCTTTGATTAGAATGTTTAAACCTTCAGTTATTTTGATTTTTGGGTGCCAATTAATTAATTTTTTTGCTTTACTCACATTTGGATAGAAATTCATATTTGTCCCTTTTCTATACGGTAACTTGCCAAAAATAGGTTTGCCTTTACCAGTCTGTTTACAAACTAATTTAATAATGTTTTTAATCTTTATAGGTTTAGCGGAACCAATATTTATTATTTCTCCGTTGGTATTTTTTGATAAAAAAACTTTGAAAACCGCTTTTACAACATCATCTATAAAACAAAAATCGCAGTACTGTTCACCTTTTGTAGTAGGAAACTTTTTATTTTTTCTACACTGATCAATAACGTAAGGCAAAATTCTATTTTTACCTTGACTTGGACCATAAACTTGAAAAAGTCTTAGTATAGTTGATGGAAAATTATCAACATTATAAATATTTTGTAGAAAATTTGAGCATGTAAATTTTGCTATTCCATATGGTGTTGTGGGGTTGCATTTCATATTTTCTTTTATTGGTGATTTAATATTTCCATATTCAGCCGAGCTTCCTATTTGAATAAACTTTTTTAATTTTTTTCTAGGTAAAATTTTAACTAAATTTATTAACCCTGTTACGTGAGTTTTTATTAATTTTTCACCAATTTTATTAAAATCAGGATGCTTACCGTAACCTCCTGCATTTAAAACATAATCAAATTTTGAATTAATTTTTTTAGATAGGGAGTAATAATCCACAAAATTACATTGTAAATATTTAACATTTTTCAAAAATCTTTCTTTTTTGGGTTTATTTAACGAAATACTAGTTACTTGCCATTTTCTTTTTATGGCTTCTTTTATTACATGAAAACCAATGAAGCCAGTACCACCAACAACAAGTAGTTTTTTCATTTTATCCAAGGGGCCTTATTATCTTTAATCATTTTATCTAGGAGATCTTTATCGAGTTTATGATCCATACATTGCCAAAAGCCTTCGTGTTTAAATGCTTTTATTTCTTTTAAATCAGTAACTTTTTCTAAAGGAGATGATTCTAAAACAGTATCATCACCCTTTAAAAATTTAAAAAATTTAGGGTTTATGACAAAAAAACCTCCGTTTATCCAACTTTCTCCTAATTGAGTTTTTTCCTTAAATCTTGTTACATCTGAACCGTTTAAGCTAAGAGATCCAAAACGAGCTGGAGGCCTAACAGCAGAAATTGTAACAATTTTTTTATGTTTTTCATGAAAATTTATAAGTTCATTTATATTTATATTTGAAAGTCCATCACCATATGTAAGAAGAAAATTATCTTCAGATAAGTACTTTTCAAGTCTTTTTAGTCTTCCACCAGTAAAAGTATCTGCTCCGGTATCAATAAGATTTATTTTCCAATCTTTTTTAAAATTTTGAAAATGTTTTTTTATAACTTCGCCTTTATAACCTAGGGCTATATAAAACTCTTTATGTCCATGATGAGCATAGATTTCCATTATATGCTCAATAATTGGCTTATTTCCAATTGGCACCATTGGTTTAGGGATCGAGTCAGTATACTCGGACAATCGAGTTCCAAATCCTCCTGCTAAAATTACAACTTTCATGCTAATTTAGAATCCTTGGTTTAGGAAAAGGTATAATAAATTTTCCTCCATCCTTCAAAAACTTCTTCTCTTGTTTTATTATTTCGCTTTTTATATTCCAGGATAAAATTACTAAGTAGTCAATATTTTTCCTAGATATGTATTTAGGTTCTAAAACTTTAATATTAGTCCCTGGAGTATATTTACCACATTTTAATCTGCTTTTATCAAAAACATTATCGATTAACTTATTATTAATTTTTGCATATTGCATTAGTGCTTGGCCTTTACCTGATGCACCATAAACTGATATTCTAAAATTATTTTTTTTTAGTCTTGTTATTAACTTGTTAATATTTTTCTTATGTTGAACAATTCTTTTCTCAAACTTATCTAAATTTTTACTGGAGAATAATTTAGATTTTTTTTCTAAATTATCAATTATTTTAATTTTTTTAGAAATTTTTAATGAAGAGTATTTATTTTTTATGTAGCATCTTATTGATCCACCTTGTGAGTCGATTAGTTCAACATTAAAAATTTTTAATCCATTGAAACCACAAAGATCTCGTATTGACTTAAGACTGTGAAAACCAATATGCTCATGAAAAATATTATCATACTGATTTTCTTTAAAAATATTTAATAGATGAGGAACTTCTAAAATAAATATCCCATCATTACTTAATAAATTTTTAACACCACGAAATATACTATTTGGACTTTTTACATGTGCAATAACATTTCTGGCAAAAATAAATTCAAATTTATCAAATTTTTTTTTAATTTTTTTTGAAAGTTCATAACTAAAATAGTCATTTATTGTAGATATTTTTTTTGATCTAGCTTTTTTTGCTAAGTTTTGTGCTGGATCAATTCCAATAGCGAAACATTTAAATTTTTTCTTTAGAATTTGGATAAACGATCCATCATTACTAGCTATTTCTAAAATTTTTGATTTCTTTCCTATTCCGTACTTTTTAAGACTAATTAATAGTTTTTTAATTAAAAATATATTACTTTTTGATATACCTGTTTCCCACAAATAATTTTTAAAAAGTAAATTAGGGTGAAGATATTCAGAAATTTGAACATGTTTACATTTCAAACAGTAATTTAGACTAATACTATATTTTTTATGCTTAATTTTACTTTTTGAAAAATTTCCTACAAGAGCGATTTTACCTAAATTAATTATTTTTTTAAGCTTTGATTTACAAATTCTACAATTTTTCATTTGCTTTATTTATGGGAGTAATAATTAATCTGTTGATTTGATAAATCTTCAACATCGTTACCTGTGAAAAAACTTTTGTACCAATCTACAGTAAATTCTATGGTCTCATTTAATGTTAAATTTGGTTTCCAACTAAGTTCTTTTTTAGCTTTATCAATATTAAGACTAAGTAATTTTGACTCATGAAAATTTTTAGATTTTTTGATTATAATTTTATGATTTTTTTCACCCCATTCATTTATAAGTGATTGCACAATAAATTTAACTTTTTTACAATTTTTTCTATTTGGTCCAAAATTCCAGTTAGGTATTATTTTAGAATTTAATTTCTTATTAATTAATTTTTCTCCCAATATTAAATACCCAGATAAAGGTTCAAGAATATGTTGCCATGGTCTAGTGGCATTTGGATTTCTAATAAAAACTACTTTGTTTGATTGCAATGATTTAATTACATCAGGAACAATTCGATCTTTTTTAAAATCCCCACCGCCTATTACATTTCCAGCTCTAGCAGTCGCGATGGATAAATAATTTTTTCTAAAGTAACTATGGAAGTATGATTTAAACAGAAGTTCTGCACTAGCTTTTGAAGAAGAATAATTATCTAATCCACCCAAAATATCGCTTTCTTTATAACTAACCTTTTTGTCTAAGTTTAAATAACATTTGTCAGAGGTTATATAAACTAAATTGGGTATTTTGTTAATTTTTACCGACTCTAATATATTCGCACTTCCAATTACATTTGTACCAAAAGTTTCTAAGGGGTTTATAAAACTATATGAAACAATTGATTGTGCTGCTAAATGAAAAATTATATCTGGTTTCTCTTTTTTTATAATTCTATTTATTCTGTCGAAGTTTTTAATGTCAACAAAATATTGACTTACCTTTTTGTTTATTTTTAAAGCATCAAATATTATAGATTCTTTCTCTGGTTTTAAACCAACACCTATAACTTTTGATCCAAGTAAAATTAGCCAATTACATAACCATGCTCCTTTAAAACCGGTTGATCCTGTGACTAAAACTTTTAAGTTTCGGTAATTTTTTAATGAAGAAATATTTTTTTTCAATTTTAATTTGGGGGATACTCTGTTTTACCAATAATTAAATCAACTAAAGATAATAATAAAATTTGATGAATATTTTCAATATGATTATAAGCTTTGCTGTTCACCCAAAAATTTATGTCTCCTAATTGACTTAATTTATTTTCTTTATCGTTACCGGTGAAAGTAATTATGTTCTTAATATTTTGCTTTCTTGCTTGTTTTGCGCCATTTGTCATATTCGGTGAATTGCCTCCAGCTGAAATTAATATTAAAGAATCACCACTGTCCCCATAAAACTCTATTGCTTTCTCAACCCATCTTTCGTAACCATAGTCATTAGAAAAACAAGTGAGAAGATCGGACTCATTATAATTTGTACATCTTACTCTGGCATTTTTTGTAAGGTCAACACTGAAATGACTGGCTATAGCTGCACTTCCACCGTTTCCAAAAATTAAAGTTTTTTTTCCTTCTTGGTGAGTTTTTTTTAAAATATTTTTTACCTTTATTAGATCTTCAAAGTACTTTTCGTTATCTAAGAGATTTTTAAGATTATTAAAATATTTTTTTAAGAAATCTATTTCTGACATGTAAATCTATCCTTTTTTTAAACTTGGTACTTTATAGACTATAAAAGTAATATAAGAAAATAAAATTGTAGACATTAAAGTGTTTTTAAAAAAAGGTATCGCCATAATATAACATTCTATTAGACCTGACATATTTTTTGGGTACAAACCACTTAAAAGCCACACTCCAAAGTTACTAAATATAAAAAAAATAGTTGCGCCAGCTAAACCAAAAATAAGAAGTGTTTTTAAATTTAAAAATTTCGACATTTTATTTGATAAAATAATTATTAATACTAGAGAAGTGTATACAAAAGCCATACTAGAATATAATCCGAGAACTAAATCGGTCAAAAATAAAGAAGAAAAAATAACCGTTATAGTAATTTCAAGTCTTTGAAAAAAAAAACCTCCTAAAATTGATGCTGCTATAATTGGAGTAAAGTTTGGCGGATGAGGAATCAATCTTGAAAAAGTTAAAATCAAAATTAAGCTCAATGGAAAGTAAAATTTATTTACATTATTTAAAAACATCTCAACTAATATACTCTTTTTAATCCAAAATTAAAGCTTCTATCCATTTGAGAATAATCTCTACTGGTTTCATATTTTTCATCTAGAACATTAGTAATATTGATGAACATGTCATAAGTATTTAAAAAATTATATTTTATTAAAAGATCATTAACTAAATAATCATCTATTCTTTCATCGCGGTAAGTTCTATTTCCATTTCCATAATCTCTTGCCATATCCGACCACTTTGTTCTTAATGTGAAATCAAGATTTTCATATCCTGGTAATCTGAAGTTTGTATCCAAATTGATTATATTTCTAGGAACTCTAACCATTTGATTATTTGTGTAATTTTGATTTCTGTTTGGGTCATCTGCTTCAGCTCCATCGTATGTTGAGGTAAATGTATAATTTAAACCAAAATTAAGGAAATTATTTTTTTTCCAATTAGAGGAAAATTCAAGACCTTTGGATTTTACTTTTCCAGGCATATTTTGGGTTGTGTATGCTAATCCAGAGCTTGTTCCATCCTCCCAACCCTCAAGTACATCTTCGTACTCTATATTAAAAAAATTCGCTTCAAAATTTAATCCAAAATCTGGAAAGTTTTTTTCTATACCAAAATCAAAACTTTTACTATTTTCTGCTTTTACACTACCAAGTGATTTACTATTAGCGGCATAAACATAATATAATTCGTACAAGGATGGGAATCTAAAACCAGTTCCAAATGAACTTTTCAACTTTGTCAATTTATCATCAAATAGATAGGCTAATGTTACTCTGTGGGAGTCCTCATTTTCAGCTATTGAGTTTTCATCGAAACGCGATCCAAAAGTTGTATAAATGTTTTTTGACAGCCTACTTTGGAAATCAAAATACCCAGAACTAGTATAAAATGCTTTATTAGACATACCAGTTAAATCTTTGTTATAACCTATTTGATCATCTTCCCTTTCATAGCCAAAAACAATACTGTTATCTAAATTAAATTTATAATTTCCAGAATAACCAAGTGTATATCTATCACCATAATAATTGTCTTTTATGGTGTTGCCACTTCCACTCGCAGCGCCATAAATTCTCTTAATATATGTTTTTCCTAACGTAAATTTATTATTAAACTTTTCGTTCAATTTATAAATAAGAGATAAATTTGAAGATGATTGAATTCCATCTTCTTCCTCATTATGAGTTGCGGTAGCAGTATCAACCTCTTTATCATATTGTAAGTATGTATCTGCAATTCTTGAATTGCTCTCAAGTTTTAAATTATCTGTAAATTCGTGAGCATAATTTAATACTAATGTGTTATTTCTGTAACGATCTTTCTCTTCATTATGCATCATTTGAGAAATTCCATCTGTTTCGAATCTTTCAAAACCAATGTAAAAATTATCATTATCATCAGCTCCAGAAAATGATGCGAATAAATTATTCGTACCATGAGAACCAGTTGTGTAACTTATATCTTTATGTAATCCAGGTTTACCTTTTTTGGTAGTTATATTGATTGTGCCTCCTATAGCGCCACTTCCATACACAGAACTCTGGTTTCCTTTTAAAATTTCAACACGAGAAATTTGACTGGTAAGAATATGATTAAAATCAAAGTCCCCTGATACACTTGATGGATCAGACATTTTTACTCCATCAATATAAACCGTGGAGTATCTTTTAGGTAAACCTCGTAATTGAATTGCTGACGTTGCGCCATACCCCCCACTTTGGAAAAAGTTTGAACTAGTTGAGCTTCCTGCTAAAACATCACCTAGAAAAAATTCTTTTGTATTTTTAAAATATTTTTCATCCAAAACTACTACGGATGTTCCAACAGTAGAAATAGATTGTGGCTGTTTACTAGGAGCAATTACAATTGTTGGGATCTCCTCGCATAAAACTTTATTAAAAAACAAAATAGATATAATACTTAAAGTGATTATATTTTTATTTAACATATGGCCTTTCTATGAGCAAAAGCTCCTAATAATATTGCCACTGCTAATTAAATTGTAGAACTAGACTTTTCCTGGCCTTCGTTCAACAGCGGACTGTACTGGGTGGCGCTCCGACTTTTACGGTTGCAGGAACAGCCAATGAATTTCACACTGATTTCCCACCATTCATTCAGTACATTGTGACAAATATTTTTTTTTACAAGAATAGTCAAGCGTTATGTTGACCATTGGATTTTCAATATCTTTTTCCTTAGAATCAAGTATAGTTTTTCTTTATGATCAGGTGGAAAAAAATTGTATTTAATAAATCAAATAAAATAACTCAAATTAATAATAAAAAAGATTTTTTTGACTTTAGTAATGAGGTAGAACTTGGTGGATATAAACCTAATGATTATTACACTAGTAAAGACAAATTTTTCAATCATTATCTTAAATTGGATAGATACAAAACATGGAGTGAATACTTAAAACTCAATTTAGAAAAAGGTAAAAACATCTTATCTATAGCTAGTGGTAGAGGAATAAACGAGTTAGATTTAATTGCAAATAAATACAATGTAACTTGTTCTGATCTAGAAATACCTGACTGTTATAAAGCCTCATTAAATCTTTTTGGTGAATTTAAATATATAAAACTCAATATCTTAAAAAATAAAACAAAAGATAGATATCACTTTATATTTTGTATATCTGCACTTTACATTTTCTCAAATTACGAACTAGAAAGAATATTTGGTAATTTAAGAGAAATGCTTGAAAAAGATGGTGTGTTGATCATCGATTTTGGAGGATCTGAAGATAATTATTTTTCCTTTTTTTTTCACGAAATTTATTTAGTTTTTGAAGCTTATCTAATTTATTTTTTATCAAAAATTTTTTGGAAAGATATTGGGTTCGAAGTTCATGAAAATCATGGGTATAGAAGGAAAAATAAAGAAATATTTAAAATTGCTGAAAAATGCGGCTTTAAATTTTTGGGTTATGATGAATTTGATCATACTTCAGAATTACAAAGGTCAAGTATTATAAGGAAAACTGTAGAATTTTTTCCAATTAGTGCAAAGGTTTTCAAAATTCTTGGGAAAAAAATGTCTTATATTAGGTTTTTTAAATTTATTAAAAAATAATTACTTAATGGACATCTAATCCATCCTCATGACCTGGTCTGGAAGCGGGTGACGTAATTTCAGTTTTCTTTTTAATGCTTTCAAAAGCTTCTGCACCACCATGTGGATCTGCATCAGGTTTGGGCATATATTTTTCTAAATACTCGTCCCTTAGATTGTCATAAATCTTATTTCCCTCAGCATCATTTTTTTCAGCTCTTTCAATTTCCTTCCATCTATTTTTAGGAAATTTCACATAAAGTGAAAAACATTTTTTAATTGCTTCAATTTCTTCTGGTGGATACTGTTTCATTTTAATTATCGGCGCATTTGTTAAACATTTGGTTATTGTTTCTGGCTTAATTAATCCTAGGTCTTCACACATTTTTCTTAAAGGTGTTCCATGAAATGGTACAAAGCTGTAGATATTGGCATTATCTGCATCTATGTATCTATTAAGCTCAATAGTATCAAAAGCCAATTTCTTAGTTTCAGTTGGAAAACCAGTTATATTATTTACGCTAAAAGCAACTCCATATTTATGTGGAATTTTTAATCTTTCAATTATGTCTTTGTTTTTCCACCTTCTATCAAGAATTTTTGCTCTAAATTCTTCATTTCCATGTTCAACCCCAAAAGAAATTCTGTGCAAGCCCACTTCAGCTAATTTTTTAATATTATAATCATTAATTGTCTCAGGTCGTGTTTGCATCCAAAAAGGAAGTCTGATTTCTTTGTACATTTCTATAAAAGCATCTAGTTCTTTTTTATTCATTGCGAGAAAAGTATCAGCCCAAAAATAATTATACTCTACATTGTGAACATCTTTAAAATATTTAAGCTCTTTATAAACTAAGTCCATTCTCTTTTTTCTAAAATAATTATGTCCTAGTGATTTATAGAGTTTCATTTGATCAGGTGAGTTACAAAATTTACATGTGTATGGACATCCTCTAATTGTTTCAATTGGATACATTTTGTAAACTTTACCTGCCATTGGCCTATATAATCGAGCTTCCTCAAATAATGAGGTGTCTATAATTGGATTTTCATTTATATCTACTGGCTTTGTTATTGGATTTTTTTTTATTTCACCATTTTTTTGTTTTACCCAAAGATTAGTTACATCTGAAAAATCTTCTTTATTTTCAATTTTTTTACAAAAATCTTTTAAAGAGTTTTCACCTTCCCCTACACAAATAGTATCAACCATATCATATTTAATACAGATCTCCGGTGCAAAAGTTGGGAAGACACCGCCAGCTAAAACTGGGATATTATTTTTTGTTTTGTACTCCCTGGCTTCATCTAAAATTTTAATACCTAATTCCCACATATCTTCTGTTGATGACATGATTAAAGTATCTGGTTTGTAATCCTCGATCAATTTTGCAAAATCTTCTTTCCAATTTGAGTCCTTAATTCTTAAACCTTTTTTTTCCATTTCTTTCTCATAAGGGACTACATTAAGTTTCTTTTCTTTTGAACCGTCTGAGTCTATTCCGTGATCTACAGCATAATATGTTGTATCAAAAACTTTAACTTGATGACCATCTTTTTTTAAAATTGCAGAAAATAATGCAATGGCAGGTGGTAACATGTTCATGCCAAAAGTGTTTGGATATATGAATAAAACTTTTATTCCCATAAAGTCATATTATATTAAATTTTTTAGAATAAAATTGTATATTTGAGTTACAAAATGCTTTTTTTTGACTTTTTTCTCACAAAAATCATAACTTTCTTGAAGCGACAAATCGCTTTGTGTTTTTTTGTCTAAATTTTCTTGAATAACAGACAAATAATCAGACCGATCATAAATCGTTAATATTGAGGTATAAATTTTAAGATCATCTATACTAATTTTTTTTTCTTTAAATCTAAATATTATTTCTTCTGGTGGTAAAAGAAAAAGAGCATCGGCTACTTGAATTTGTCCATGATGTCTTTGATTATGACGTTCCCATTTTAATAATCTCAAAAAGTCAATAAATTCAAATTTTTTTTGTGATAAAAAATTATTTATTTCTTCAAATTTGACTTGATTTTTGTGCAGATCTTTAAAATAAACTTCGATAAGTAATCCCATAACATTCTCTAATGTTTTATTCCCTCCATTCAATATCTCAAGTTCAGCACCCTCTGTATCAATTTTAATAAAGTGTGGAAAATTATTTGAAGTAAATTCATTATCAAGGGTAGTAGTTTCTATTTGAGATTTTTTAATTGTTTCGAATCTCTCTGGATCAGGAAATTTTTTTAAATAATCTAAATTTAATTCTTTCATACTTGAGCATTCGGCCTTGCGTGTTTCGTAAAAAATATTATTTTTTTTTTGTTCTACACCAAAAGCTTTGTCTATTATTTTAAAATTTTGTTTTTTAATTTTTTTGAACGACTCCTCATGAGGTTCGCACAATGAAAGCTCAATTTCTCCAAGATGTGGCAACCATAAGTCTTGTATGCCCTCTATACCTCCCGCTGCACCAATATCTAGAAGTCTTATTTTGTTTTTGCCCAAAATTTTTTTTACTAAGTAAGATTTTCTTGTATTATTTTTATTTTTATGAAAATTTACTATCTTTTTTATTGTGTATTTAATCATAAAAATTAATTTATATACTTTAATATATTGTTATTTTTATTACCAAACTTGATACAGGTAAAATTTTTTTTAAGCTTATATTTATAAACATTTGTTTGTGGATTTTTAATATCTAAACCGTTCCATACTTTTTTACTATAGCTTTCTAAAATAGGATTTGCACAAATTTGATAAACTTCTATACCCCTACTTAAAAGTTCTATAATACCGTAACTTTCTCCAAAAAAAATCGAAGCATTATTTTTTTTTGTTTTTACTTTTTTTTTATATTTGTTTTTAATTATTTCTAATTTTTTAATAAAAGCTCTATGTTTGTTAGAATTTGACATGTAAGGATGATTTTGTGTTTTAAAAAAGCAAACTGCAGTGTTGTTATTTTTAACTAATTTTTCAAAACCATTTAACAAAGTATTTTCGTAATTGATAATATACGGTACAAAAATTTTTTTTTTGAGTTTTTGGTTTGGTTTTATTTTATAATTGATAGAATTAATTAATTTAATTTTATTTTTTGGCCAATTTAAATAATTTATTAAATGTTTTTTCTCTTGATAACTGTGAACTAAAAGTAAATCGGGTGATCCTGTTCTATAAATATTGTGAGACGGAAATGGTTGTGTAACAGCTGTATACCCTATTGTCTTAATATTGTTTTTTTGTGCCTCTTTAAAAACTTTATTTTGAAATGGCTGAGACTCATATGGGGTCACAATACTCTTAATACCACTATGTTCGTAAATTTGTTTTATTTTATTATTTATTATTTCAGCCAAATTTGATTGATAAGAAAAAGTATGAATGAACTTCTTAAGAGAAAATTTACATTTGACCATATTTTTTGAAAATATTTTTAAAAAATAGACAAAATTAAATCTTATTAAATTTTTTTCTTTAAATATTAAAATAATATTTTTATCAATTTTGTGTGGAAGTTTTTTATCTTGGTATATTAAAACCCATAGAGTTCTATAATCTGATTTAGAATTAACACCTAACTTCCTGTCTTGAAAGGAACCTTTTTTGTCAAAGTCTTGTAACACTGCCCATGATAAAAAAATTTTATTAATATTTTTATAATTTTCTAAATTTTCATTTTCATTGATAATTTTATAATTACTTTGTGTTCCTACTGAAATAAAGTTAAAGAGAACTGTTTTAATAAGATCTAAACTCAAACTTTTTTTTTTCATCAAATTAATTAACCTTTCTCTTCCAGGTGATCTTTCTTGGGCAGCCATATAACAAAATGGGCTGATAGACGTATCAATACCCTCTTTCATTAAATTTTTGATATAACTTTTTGCTAAATAAATTAAATTTATCTGTTTTTGATCAATATTAACCATTTTACGAAAATTTTTTAATTGATTAAACTACAGTGCAACGATCGCAAGGTTTCACGTCAGCTCTTTTTGAGGATAGATGTTTTTTTCTTAATGACTGATATAAGCTTGAATTCCATAATTTTGATAAATTAAGATTTTTTAAATTTCCTGGAGAAAGTTTAGATCTATAATCTACTTCGCATGGATTAGCTTTACCGTCCCACCAAATATACATTCTTCTCCAGAGCTCAGAACAAGGTTTTTTTATTTCATTAATATTCATTTTATAAACATTTTCCCATTGACAGTAATCTACAAAAGCCACTTGATCTACTAACTGTGACCATACCTTTTGCATTTCATCAAAATTTTGTTGGTCACTTACTTTTACTCCGGAAACTCTAGTGATTATTTTATTTTTTGAGTAATGTTTTTCTCTGATATTTTTAAACCTTTTAATATTTGAAATTACTTTTTCTAATTTTCCGTTTACTCTTAATTTACTATAAAGTTCTGCGTCTGCAGCATCTGCGGAAAACACAATTGTTCTCACACCGCTTTTCAGTATAGCGTGACATTTTTTTTCAGAAAGTACTGACGCATTTGTATTAATTTTTAAATTTAGAAACTTATTATTTGTGTACTCTAACATCTTTACAATATTCGGGGAAACTAAAGGGTCTCCTCTAGACGCGAGAGATATGAATTCGATTTTGTCTCTTGCTTGATCAATTACATATTTAAATGTTTCTAGTCTCATTCTACCCATGTAACCATTTGATCTATTTGTAAAATCTTTATTAGTTTGAAAACAAAATACACATCGATAATTACAAAAAGAGGTTGGCTCTATTTGAAGGTACGGAGGATAATCATCTACTTGATAGGTTTCAGGAAATACATCATATCTGTATCTATGAAAAAGATATTTAGGTATATCTTGATTTTCAATAAGTTTGATCTCATCAATAATGTTAGGAGTTAATTTAAATATTTTTTTTCTATCCTTTGTTTTTCCATTTAAGTCTGACTTGACATTATTAATAATTTTTTTTTGGTAATCATTAAGCCCATTTGTATATTTTCCCTCATCAAGAACTTTTTTTACAATGTTTAAAACTTCTGCTTCGCTACTGCTATTAGTTACATAAAAGTTTACAAAGCTTTTTTGCTTGTCGTATGTTTTGTTATTTTTTGAAGGTATAATTTTCATTTTTTTAAGTTTTTTTTTATCCAATACTCAGCTAAGGGGACCTGCCACTTATAGTCAAGATCAAATCCTGCCTCAGATTTTATTGGTGCAATAACTTTACCCATCCATTTTTGAGGTAATAGACCATTTTTCATTTCTTCTAAACACTTGGGTCTTACAACAGATACCGACATATCTGCGTAATACACATCTCCCTGAGAGTCTCTATCACAATTGAGAGTTTTTGGATTTCCAAATGTTTCGAATGGTACAAACGGTTTTAAACTTCCATTTTTTTTTAGTTTCCTTGCTCTTAATGGACTCCACATATTATAAATTGAGGTTGAAACAGCTGAGTCGAATCTTTTATTTTTTTTTAAAATTTTTATACCTTTGTCGATAAGATTTGAAGAAATAGTGGCAACATTTGCAAATAATAAAACTACCATTTCTATTTTTTCTTTTTGTTCTTTTAAATCTTTTTTAATTTCCATATACCCGTGTCTAAAAACATCCTCCCCAAGAGCAGATTTGGTACATAGTTTTTTTGGCCTATTAATTATTACCGCCTTATACTTTTTTGATACAGACTTTATAGTAGGACAATCAGTTGAAACATAAATTTTTTTTATAAATTTTGATTTTTTTGCTGCAATTAAAGAATATTCACATAATCTTTTACCCAAAATCTTTTTAATATTTTTGTTTTTATAACTTGTGCTTCCAGCTCTTCCAATTAATAGTGCGCAAATCATATAATTTTTTTGTATATTTTATCAAAAGTTCTAAAGAAATACATCATTTGAGGTTTTGAACCGTATGTAATTCTTATAGAGTTATCAAGGACTTTAAAACCTTTAGAATATTTGGACTTAACTAGAATTTTTTTTTTTTTGAGAAATCTAGAAATTTTTGAAATTTGTTTTTTTTTAAGAAAAATATGAAAGAAGTTTGCGTGAGTATCTTTATAATTTAACTTACGTTTTAGACATTCTTTTTTTACAACTTTTCTAGAAGTTTTAATATCAGCAACGTGCTCTCTGAGAATAATTTTATTTTTTAAAAAGTACTCCGCTACTTTTAAGGAAAAATGAGATATATCAAAAATAGGTCTCACAGCCAATATTGATTTTGCAATATCTTTATTGCTTATTACATATCCTATTCTTAATCCAGCTAAACCAAATGATTTTGAAAAGCTTTTTAAAATTATTAAATTACTAAATTTATTTATTAATTTTGAGCAACTTTGTTGATTTGAGAAATCAATGTAGGCCTCATCAACAATAATATATTTTTTATTTTTTTTTGCCTTATTTATAATTTTTTCAAGTAATTTAAACTTAATTATATTTCCGCTTGGTTGGTTTGGGTTTGCTAAATAAATAAAACTCACATTCTCTAATATTTTCTTATTAAAAATTTTTTCTTCAAATTTCTCTTCATTAATTTTAGTAATTTTAAATTTATATATTTTGGAATAAACATCTAGCATTCCATAAGTAGGATAAATTGATATTATTTTCTTATTTCCTGAATTAAAGATCTCGAAAATACACTTTATAGCACTATCAGATCCGGGGACAACAGTTATATATTTGCTATTTATTTTTTCTTTATTAGAGATTAAATCAATTAAGGTTTGGGAAGTAGTAGGATATGATTGTAATGTAATGTTTGAAATGATTTTTTTTAGGTCCAAAATTATTTTTTTTTTAAACGGTATTACTCTTTCATTAGCATCTAATCTTAAAAATGAATTTCTATCGTAGCTATATTGTGATGTTCTCAAAATATTTTTTAAGTGATTTTGTTTCATTAGTTACCTTTTAGTTATCGATGATATCAATTGCTCAATACCCTGCTTTAGACCAATGCTTTTTCTAAATTTATAATTTAAGCCTTTTTTAATTTTAAAAGGTTTTGGTGATTTTATATAATGACCAGTATCTTTAGTAATACCATACTTAACGCTATATTTTATATTAAAGAGATTTGAAACTAATTTAAATAAGTCAGTAACCTTATAAGATTTTTTCCCTGTTATATTAATATACAAATTTTTGTATTTTGGCAGTATCATTTGTGCAGTTGCCTTGGCTGCATCTTTAACATGTATATATTTTCTTATTGAGTTTTTTTTTCCAGTGTAAAAAATTTTCTTTTTTTTAATTATACTATTGGTAACTCTAAAAATTCCATTTTCTAAACCTGATCTGGGTCCATATAATGAGCCATATCTTAAGATTGTAAATTCAAGTCCATATCTTTTATTAAACTCCTCTATATAGTCTTCAGATGCTCTTTTACTACATCTGTAAAAACCTCCCTGAATACTTGTAGAGTAAATACTGCTCGCATAAATAACTCTTTTGACTTTAAATTTCCTTGCTAGTTCCAAAATATTTACTGTGCCCAAAATATTGTTTCTTACAGTTTGAAGAGGCTTAAACATTGCATCTTCTAGATCTGATAACGCTGCCAAATGAAATATTGCCTTAACACCCCTGACCACCTTGCTAGTTTTTTCATAATTCATGATATTACCTAAAAAAAATTTTTGGTTTTTTTGAATCCATATAGATTTCTTTTTATCATAAATTATTACATTATGGCCTTGCTCAGTAAGTGCATCTGCAACATGAGATCCTAAAAAACCACTGCCGCCTGTAACTAATATTTTCATTTTAATTTAAAAAACTTTTCATAACTTTATCTAAATTATTATTTGATTTACCATCAAATATATACTGTTCAAAATTAATCTGATCGCTATTTGAGATAGTTTTTATACACTGCATTAAATTATTTTCTTGATTTAAATAATACACTGCTGCATTTTTTTTAGATGGATTCTTTTCAGCATTACAATGTTGATATCTATTCCATCTATCAAATAAAATAACTGGAACTCCTGAATGTAAAGAGTCTTCTATTATTGTTGATGAAAATGAAATTGTAACCATAATTTTTTTAAAAAGAGTATCGTTTTTTTCTTTTGTAAAAATTAAGTTTTTAAATTTATTTTGAAGATAATTAATACTATCAAATTCTTGTGGATGCGGTTTTACGATAAATTTTTTATTAGTTTGTGGGCAAATACTATTTAAATAATTTAGATTATCAAAAAACTCATAGAATGTTTCGACACCGTGAAATTGCATGTTATGAAAATCTTTTTGCGTTACTGCATATAAAATATTTGACTCAGTCTTTTTTTTTGTCTCAGTAAAAATAAGATTACCGCTTTTAAGAAAATTTGATATTTTATTACTTTTCACAAAGTTTTCACATATTTTTGATTGTGAAACAAATTTTATATTACTATCTGGTATAATCGCTCTTGATATAATTTTTTTATAAAGTTTATCTTTTTCATCAAAACCTGAGGATAAAGTTCCATGAGGAATACATAATGCTTTTACGTTGTTTTCTTGTGCTCTTTCTAAAATGCATCCTCCAATACCTCTTGCTGTGCTAGAAATAGCTAGCTTTAGTTTGTTTTTTTTAAAGAAAGTATCAATGGCCTCTGATTGTTTTTTGTAATTAAATATTACTTTTTTTAAAGGTAGTTCTGGATGAAAAATACAATTTGATATTGGAATTTCGTTATAAGATATATTCTGGTTAAAACTAAAATTAAATTCGTTACTATTTTCCAATTTTGACTTTAACTGCATAGGATAAATTTTAAATAACATATAAAATTTCTTTTTAAAAAAATTAATTTTTTCTTTAATGGGATATACGATTGAATAGTTATTTTTTATGGTCCAATTGAAAATACGTTTAAAATTATATCCAAGCCCACTTAATAATATAAAGTTTCTTCCTTTTTTAAGACTTTCATTAAAAAAATAAGTTCTTTGATCAAAATGGATATTTTTGTTCTTAAAATCGTTTGTAATATTTGTTATTTTTGTATTTTTAAATAGATTGTTGACTAAATATGATAGGAAATAATTGTATTGTGACATAATATCTGAAAAGTCATCCCATCCAGTCACTACAATTTCTTCAATTTTATTCTCTAAATTTATTTTTTCTAAAATAAGAATTAAAAAAATTATAGAATATATTCTAGCACGAAGCCAACCTATAAATTCTTCTCTAAAACTTTTGGATTTTAAATACTGAAGATCTATTTGTTCGATAATTTTTTCAGTATCAAATTGAACCTTTGAGTGAAATTCATTGTTACTGAATTTCAATAAATTAAAATAATCTATTCCTTTATCAACACAGTAAAGCTGTGTTTTCAAATCTAAGGGTAAACACTTAAAATTTTTAATATTTTTCCCATATAAAAATTTTAATTCTTTAACGTCTTGTGCTATTAGGATTTTTTGAGGCATAAAATTTAAAAAATTCTACATCTTCCTTATTATCTAAATCTATCAATTCCTCTCTTTGAACTTTAAATAAATAAGGCCTAAAACCAATCCGACTTTTTCTTTTTTTTAATGTCGCTGACCTTATCCCGTAAAGACCAGTGGTTTCTTGAATAATAGGTGTTGCATCTTGACTTCTAGGTAAGGTTTTTGGGTTATAATTTACAGGCTTATTATTAAACCAAAACCAAGAATAAATTTCACCAACTGTAAAAATCGAGTCGTATTTTTTTTTGGTTTTCAATATTTTTATACATTTATTAATTGTATTTATACTCATTAATGGTGAGGTAACAAACAATTGGAAATATAAATCAGCTTTTATTATTTTTTGGTGATATAAAAGCAGGTGATTTCCATTTGCATTTTTACTTGCTAATTTTGGAACCCTTTCAATAAAGTTTAAATTATTTTTTTTACAATATTTTTTTACCTCTAAACTATCTGAATCAACATAGACCTCATCAAAATTACACTTTTTAATTTTATCCAATAGATACCTAAATAAAGGTTTTTTATTTATCTTAAGAAAGTTTTTATTTTTTACTCTTTGGGATATTTTTTTGATAGGAATAATTGCTACTATTTTCATAACTAATTTTTTAACTCATTTATAATTAATTTTTTTAAACGAATATTCTTATAGTCATATTTATTATATTTGAAAAAATTATTATTTTTTTTTTTCCATTGTGTATGGGACATTTTAAGTAAGCTCTTAATCCTATTTTCAACTTGAGCTCTATTTTTGCTGTAAAATACAAAGTTTGAGTTATTTTTATTTAAAAACTGTAAACCAACTTTTTTATTTTTGTAAAACACGTTCACCTTTTTTTTGCTCAGTAAAAGTTCATAGGCTAAATTAGAAAAAGTACCTATGCATAAGTTAGTTTTTTCTGCTAAGCTGTAAGAGTCTAAGTATGTTGTTAAAAAATTATTTGAGACTGAATCCATATAATTTTTTTCCTCTTTAAAAAAGTCTCTAGATATTTTATCTCTTCGTAAACTTGAAAATGCTATACAGAATTTAAGTTTATTTTTTTTACAGAAATTTGAAATAGTTTTTATAAAAAAAATATCATGATCATTATAATATTTAACTAATTTAAAATCTTCATACTCCTTTTTAAGTGGTCTAAACGATGAAATAAACATAACATCATAAATCATATTTCTTCTTTTATTCCAATCACATCTCTCATTTGCTTTAACTGATCCAGAAATAATATATTTGCTAGTTATTATTTTTTTAAGTAGATCCTTAGACCGTTCATCAAAAACAAAATAATAATCTACTTTTTTATTACTGATTTTTTTATATTCTTTGCTTAAATAATTTTCAAAAATATAACCAAATTGATAGGCAACAGAAATTTTATTAGGAAATAATTTTTTAAAAAGAAAAATTTTACCATTCTTATCATGTCCAATTGCAATTTTTGGATCAAATTTACTAATTATAATTTTTAAATAAATCTCATACAAACTTAACTTATTTGCTTTTAGATAAAATAAAAATAATATTAAGGCTTTTAAAGACTCATAAATATAAATTTCATTAAATAGTAAATGATATTTTAAATTACTGAATTTAAATTCTACATAATTATCATCTAAAAGTAATAAATCAATTTTCTTATTTACACAGAATTTCCATCTTTTATTTAAAATTGTTGAAATTTTTGGCACTTATTTTAATTTAATTTTTTGACAATAAAAACCAAGTTATGTCATCTTGAGGATACTTGTCTTTTTTATAAACAAATCCATATTTAATTAATTTAAGTTTCTTAAATTTTGATAATAGTTCACCCGCAAAATCTCTTTTAAAAAGTTTTTTTTTGTGACCTCTGTATTTTACATCAATTGGGTAAGGACTGTAATATTCTGCAATTAAAATATATTTTTTTGAACTTTCAAAGAGAACTTTGTAGGTCCTTTTAAGATCCCTTGGGTTTAAGTGTATCAATACACCTTTTAAAAGAACAAGGTCATATTTTTTGTTTGGTCTAAATTTAACAATAGATTTATTGATAATATCAATATCTTTAAAATTTTTAGACAGCTTTTTACATGCTTTTTTATTTATTTCGACTGCAGTAATTTTTTTGAGTTTTGTTATAATTTTTCTTAATGCGAAAATATTATTTCCAATATTAGGTCCAAATTCTATTAAAGATCTTATATTTTTTTTTTCCCTTTTTAAAATTTTGTTAAACATTTTAAAATTATTATTTATCAGAGTTTTTTGAGACGATCTATTAATGTACTCGTCTCCAAATTTTCCTGCCCAAAACTTTTCTTGTTCGTTCATCTCTTAATTAAATTCCATTTTAATGCTGTTCCACGATCTATATTTTTTCTTGCTTTTAAATTTATAATTTTTTCAAAAAATTTTGTATTTAATCCGTAACCTGGTCTAATACATTTGAGGTTTTGCTTTGAGAATTTTTCGCCTTTCTTAATTTTTTTTATAACATAAATTGATCTTCTAAACTTAAGGTTGCTTTTTTCAGATTTCGATAGGGAAAATTTTACCTTTCCTTGCGACTCCCAAGCATTCTTAGTTTCTTCTACGAGGGATTTCATTTCACTCGGTCCTAACGAAAATTCAACATCGACACTTTTAACATTTTTATTATGCGTAAAATGCTTTTCAATAACTGTTGCGCCATTTGCAACAGCTGCAACAGCTGCTCCGATTCCTTTAGTATGATCTGAAAAACCAATTTCACATTTAAATTTTTTCTTTAAAAACTTTATTGTCTCTAAATTGATATTCTTATTGCTTGCAGGATAATCGCTTGTACATTTGAGTAAAATAATTTTTTTTGTTCCGTTATTTTTGGCAGTTTTGATTGCTTCTGATATTTGCCTTAAACTAGCCAAGCCAAGAGATATAATTAGAGGTTTTTTGGTTCTTGCTAGTAATTTTATTAATCTTAGATCGGTATTTTCAAACGATGACACTTTATATAACGGAAGCTTGAATTGTTTTAAAAAATTTATTGAACTTTCATCAAATGGGGTGCTGAAATAAATAAGACCATTCTTTTTAGCCTCATTAAATAATTTTTTGTGCCACGACCAGGGAGTATGCGCTTTTTTGTAAAGATCATAAAGTGAATACCCATTCCATAAACTGTGTTTATTTTTTATTAAAAAATCCTTTTTCTTTGAGTTTATTGTCATGGTATCGGCTGTGTAAGTTTGAAGTTTGATAGCGTCTACACCACAATTAGCTGCTGCCTTAATTGATTTTATTGCATTATTAATCGAACCATTATGATTTCCTGAGAGTTCTGCAATAATAAAAGGTTTATACCTCTTTCCAATATTAATACTTCTCATAATAATTTAAATACCTTTGAATTTATTTGGTTGAATTGAGTCACCCTTGATATCGTAGCCTTTAAATAATTTTTTTGGAAAAATACCTTTTAAAATTTCTCTTTTTTCTTCCGTTAAATTATTCAAATTGTAACCATCTTTAAGGCATTTAGAAATTTTTACACTATCAAGTAAGATATTAGGACCAGGAGAAAATTCGAGGTGTAACGCTAATCTTTGACTTCCTTTTATAGGATTTAGTCTGTGTATTACATTTCCTGAATGAATATGAATTGTCCCTTTTTTTCCAATACATTTTATATTTTTTTTATTTAAATCCTTAATAGCGTTTTTAGACCAATTAACTCCTAAGTTAAAAATTCTTTGTGTTCCTGGAACAACTTCCATGCAAGTATCATTTTCATTTACATCCTCAAGTAAAATATGTATCACAAATAATACAGCATGATCCACATGCCAAGTATCACTAGCTCTTTTAAAATTGCTATTCTTATTGAATTCTGTAACTGGAACGTAAGTATAGGATATTTCAGGATAATTTCTTGCGTAAACTGAATTACCGATATAGGACGTTAATAATTTTAATGCACCATCGTCTAACCAAAGACTATTTAGTTCATCTGATAAACTTAGATTGTTAGAATTATACGATGGTATATCAGGTTTATAATTTTTAAGACTTTCAATAGTTTGTTTATTTTGATTTAAAAAATTATCAATTTGTCCTGATGAAAAATATTCTGGTATAACTGCTACACCATTTTCCAGTAAATCAGACAGACCTTTTAGAATCTTTTTATTTTTTTCATCAGAAAAATTATTTTTTTTATCGTTTTTGTATTTTTTTAATATCTTTGTCTTATTTTTAAAAACCTGATTGTACTGAAATCTTTTAATTAAACGTCCAGGTTTTAACAGGTTTAGTATAAACAGCCTCCAAAAACTAAATGTACCAATATGTTTATCGTCATACCTTGATTTATCAGTATTAATGTAAAATTTCCAAAAAAGTTCTTTTAATTTTTTCATATATTATTTTTTATTTTTAAAATTTTTTTTATTTGATTTATTACGTAATTAATTTCTTTTCTTTTCAGAGAATAATAAATTGGTAAAGAAATTTCTTCTTTATAAAATTTAATTGAATTTTTTAAATCTTTTACATTAAATTTAAAATTTTTTTTGTAAAAGGGCTGTAAAAATATTGGAATATAATGTACCTGTAAATTAATATTTTTTTTTCTCAAAATCCTAAAAAAACTTTCTTTACTTATTTTAAATTTATCAAATTCAATTCTTAGTGGATAAAGATGATAAGAATGTTGGATATTTTTTTTTATTAATGGAATTTTTATATTTTTTATATTTTGAAAAGCTTTATCATATATTTGGGCAATCTTTTGTTTTTTCCTTATAAATTTATTTACTTTTTTTAATTGACTCAGTCCTAGTGCACAACTCATATCTGAAAGTCTGTAATTAAAACCTAAATCTTGCATTTCATAACTCCAGGGTGATTTATTCCTCTTTTTAATAACACCATGAGATCTTAACAATTTTACTTTTTTATCTATTGCCTTATGATTTGTTAATATCGATCCGCCTTCACCAGTTGTTAAATTTTTTACAGGATGGTAGCTTTGCGTTACTACATCAGCATACTTGCATGCATATTTTTTATTTTTGTAAAAAGAAGCTCCTATTGCATGACAGTTATCATTAATTAATTTTAAACCATATTTTCTTCCGATAATTTTCAATGACTTCCAGTCACACGGTTGACCAGCGTAATCTGTTGCAATAATTCCAACAAGTCTTCTTCCTTTTTTTTTGTTAATTTTTATTTTTTCCTCGAGTTTTTTAACATTAATGTTAAATGTCAATGGATCTATATCGATAAAGATAGGCTTTGCTCCAACATAAAGTATTGAGTTACTGGTTGCTAAAAAGGAGTTTGGAGTAGTAAAGACATAGTCACCTTTTTTCCAGCCCATTGCTTTTACCGCTAAATGTAATGCAGCAGTTCCATTTGATACTACAGAACAATATTTTGCACCAAAAAAATTTTTCAAAGAAGTTTCAAATTCTTTAACTTTCGGTCCTTGGGTGAGCCAATCACTTTTTAACACGCTGACGACAGCAGAGATATCTTTTTTATCTAGATATTGCTTTCCATAATTTATCATAATCTTAATTATTGGAGGATATTTTTAATTATTTTTTTTAACTGATTTACTGTTAAAAAATTTTCATTTTGTTTACTATTATAAGAGAAGTCTTCAGTACAATTTTTTCCACCTTTATTTTTTTTTAAATACATTTTTTTATCCCAATTTATAAATATAGAATTAGGAACAATAACAAAATGATCTTTGTATTCTAAAGTGTTCATTGAGTCGCTTGAGGAAATCATTTCCTCATGTAATTTTTCTCCAGTTCTAATTCCTGTGTATTTTATCTTAGCTTTACTAGAGACTGCTTTAGCTAAGTCTAGAAGCCTATATGAAGGTATTTTAGGAACGAAAATTTCACCTCCCCACATCTTTTTTAGAGAAAATAAAACAAATTCAATACTTTCTTGTAATGTTATATTAAATCTCGTCATTTTCTTATCAGTAAGATATAAAATATTTTTTTTTGATTGATCTAAAAAATTTGGAATTACTGAACCACTGCTTGCTACGATATTTCCATATCTCACTACGGAATATTTAAGATTTCTTTTACCAATATAATTGTTTGCTGCAATAAAAAGTTTGTCAGATGCAAGTTTAGTTGCACCATAAAGATTTATAGGTGAAGATGCTTTATCAGTGCTTAAAGCTAACACTCTTGTGACCTTTGAACTTAAGGATGCATCAATAACATTTTGAGCACCGATGATATTGGTTTTGACAGCTTCAAACGGATTATATTCGGTAATTGGAACATGTTTAAGTGCGGCTGCATGAATTACTATATCTACATTTCTCATTGCAAGTTTTAGCCTAGGCAAATCCCTAACATCTCCTAAAAAATACCTCATCTCAGTAAATTTGTTTCCAGGGAATTTTTTTTGCATTTCATATTGCATGTGCTCTCCACGGCTGAAAATTATAATTTTTTTTGGTTTGTACTTGAACAATAGTGTTTCAACAAATTTTTGCCCGAAAGAGCCTGTACCACCTGTAATTAAAATTGTTTTCTTATTAATCATATACTCCTTTCATATTACTATATTTTAAATTGAAACCCATTTGTTATTTTTTATAGAATCATAGCAAGCAAATGCCATTAAAGTTGAGATATAGTTGTTCTCAATATTTACCAAATCACTATCTTTTTTCCCACTGAGTTTATTAGCAAAAGAATTGAGTATATCTTTTTGACCACCTATTTGAAAACTTTTAGTGACTAGAGTTTTCTTTCTTTCAAATTTATAAAATCTCTTATTCTTAATAAAATTATATTTAAACTTACTAAATATAGATTTGCTAAAATTTGTGTTTAAAGGATTTAAATTAAAAGAAACTGTATTTAAATTAAAATTAATATGTGCAATACCTTTTTCACAATAAAGAATAATTTCTTGACCATAATCATTTTCACAATCATTTTTAATTGAAAAATTGATTAAAATATTATCTTTGTAGGATACTAAAACATTTGCATGTAATAAAATCCCCTCTAAATTTGCCTTTACTCTATTAGCCATAAGGGATTTTGGTTTCCCAAATACAGAATTTATCTGATCAAAATTATGTACTAAACTACCAATAATTATATCACCCTTTTTGTTAACAAAGTCTTTAGAAAAATGTCTATCACTGGAGTGACCTTTTAAAAAGATTTTGTATTCACCATAAAAACACTTTCCTAAATAATTTGTTAGATCTTTTTTTAGCATTGGTAAAAAAGTATCATAATATCTATTTAAACCCGCACCACAAAAAATTTTATTTTTTTTACACGCGTTATAAATTATTTCAGTATCTTTTAAATTTAAAGATAAAGGTTTTTCTAAGATAAGATTTTTTTTAGCGTTTGCAAATTGAACTGCTAAAACTTGCCTTTCTGGATCTGAAGAAAAGATTACTAGATTAATACTTTTATCATTTAATATATCATCTGTACTTAAAAAATATTTACAAGAATTCTCTTCCGCAAATTTTAAACCTAAATCTTTATTTCTACTTGAAACACTTTTTAATTTATATCTTGAGTCATTCTGCAAAACTTGCGCCCAATGTTTTGCATGTTCACCCGCACCAATAATTGATGTTAAAATTTTATCTGACATTAATTTTTAGTAATATTTGAAAAGAACATGCCGTTGTCCTTTTGTGAGTTGAGAAGCATAGTGGACTCCTGATGTATCAAACAAAATTAAATCTCCAGGATTTACACATCCTTCGTATAGACTGAAATTATCCTTACAATATTTTATCAATTTTTCATTTATTCTTCTTGAAGTATCATTGTTTTTTTCAATGCCTGACTCTGCTAAGAATAAATCTAGATAAAATTCTTTTAAATGTTTAAATGAATTCGACTTTTTGAAATAACAGATTGGTCCATTTTCAATATTAATTTTTTCTAATGCTATAAAACCTTTAATTCCTGGCATAGGTGAGTCAACATGGATTTCGCCTGCTATCATTTTCCCATCCACACCCTCGGGAACGGTATAATGATCGAAAGAACCATCGTGAGTTAGGTGATAAATTAAAAGTGGACCATTTTTGATTGTCCCCAAAAATCTTTTAAAAGAGGACAATCCATAAGAATAGAATCCAGAGAATAAAGATAAAAAATTATTTTTTACTAATTTTTTAATATTATTATTTGATTTTTGAATCGCTTTTAACTTTATAGAGCCTTTTATTTTTTCAATATTTATCTGATTTTCCAAAATGTAATTTTCAATATTTTCTTTAATTATATTTTTAGGTATTTTGTTTAATTCTTTATAACACTCTTTAGAAATTTGTTTAGTTTTTTCTAAGTCAAAATAATTTGGCAAAATTGTTACTCCATCTCTTTTTAAATCCAATAAACATTTCCTATAAATTGAATTTTTACTTAAGAATAATGTGAATAAACTGATTTTAAATTTAGAAATTAAATGTGCTATCATTATTTTATTTAAATAAATTTTTCTTTTAAATTGTGATAAAAACATTTTTATATTTAATTCTTGCTAAAAATTTTAATAATATACTTTTTATTTTTATATATAAAAAAAGATGGCCATTCAGAATTATTTGCGATCCTTAAATTGTTAAACAATTTTTTTAGAGGTAGATTAATATTTAACTTACTATCCATTGGAGTTCTTCTTCTATAAAATGTACTGAAACCTTTTTGTTTTTTGCCTTTGATATTGGGATATTTACTCAAGAATTTTTGTATTAGCTTAAACGTAGCAATTGCCTGTAAATATCTTAATTCATCATATAGTTCGGTTCCTTTGAGATTTATAAAAGCCTTTTCATAAATCTCTCCCGCGTCAACTTTTGATACGGCTTTAAATAAACAAATAGGGATTTTATTTTTATTACTTAATATTTGCCACTGCATTGGAGAAAAGCCTTTACCATTTGGAAGATTACTTGCATGTACAACAATATTAAGATTATTTTTACGTAAAAATGAATTATCAAGTATCTTTGTATAATTTAATATAAAGACGATATCAAAATTTTTTATTTTTTTAGAATCTGTAAAAATTTTTGAATAAAATTTTTTATTTTTAAGTAATCTAGATGTAGTTAGATATTTTTTTATCCATATATTTTTTAGGTCTAATAAAAATGCAATTTTAACTTTTTTGTTCATAGAACTATTTTTTTGAAGCGATAATTATGAATTCTTGTAATAAACAACAAATTCCATTTGTTAATATTTTTTTTCCATTTTTTAAATGTAGATGATAATTTCTAATCGGATCTTTGTTGTTTTTTTTTAAATTCTTTTTTATCGTATATTTAATTATTTTTACATTATATTTACATTCCTTAAATATTTTTTGAAGTTTCTTTAAACTAAAAATATGGTATGCACATACTTCCTTTTTATTATTTTTAATTTTGTGGCTTATAGTAACATCAACATTTTCTGGATTTAATGGTGTTTGCAGAATTATTTCTTTTGGTTTTAATTTTGAAATAATTTTAATAACTTTTTTGCAATCAGGAAAAGTAGAAATAGTTCCAAACATTGTAACTAGGTCGAAGTTATTTAATTTATTTTTTTTTATAATTCTTTCAATTTTTCTTTTATCATTTAAAAATAAATTTAAGTTTTTAAATTTAATATTTTTATTTTTATTGTTTTTTTTTGCTGTTTTAATTAAAGGGACACTTATATCAATTCCTAATCCATTAATTCTTTTTGGAAGATAATAGAAAAAATGTCCACTTGCACATCCGATATCTAAAATATTTTTATATTTATTCTTTATAATTCTTTGAATGATAAAATTATAATAATCTTTAGGATAAGGACTGCTTTGGTAGTGTTTTGGATCTTGTTTGAATTTTTGTAACATTTTATTTTGATTACAAATAATTAAGAAATCTTTTTAAATAGTTTTGATATTTTTTTGTCTTGACTATTAATTTTTTTTATAACTTTTAGAGTTTCATTGGGTGCATGATTTACAGCTAATCTAATAATATCCATCCAGTTAATATTATTTTTTGATCTCACCTTCTCAATTTGATCAATAGTTTTTAAAATTTTGTTTTTTGATAATTTTTTTTTCAATTTATTTCCTTTTATTTATTTTAAATATTAATTCAGCCTTTTTCCAGTCTTCCTTTGTATCAATATCGTGGACTCTCCAATTTGGTATTAAAATTGCTTTGCAATATTTGTTGAAAACTAATTTTTTTCTTAGCCATGATTTTGTTTTTCCCCAGTAAAATTGTGCCGCATCAAAAAATATTGGTTCTAGATCTTGGGTTCTCATATTGTAAGATTTTGGACTTTTCATTCTTAATGAATTTTTTCTGATTGCAAAACCTCTTTGTGGTGGTGAGCTAAACTTTGAAGCTGTTATAACAAAATTACAATTTCTATTAATTTTCTTTAAGCCTAATTTAATATCATTGGAATTAATATTAAATGCCGTAGGGTAAACACAGCACACGTATGATGAATTAATAGTTTTTTTATTTAGGAAATTAATCATGTCTTGTATAACTTTTTGTGTGCTAGTAAAATTATCTGAAAGTTTTTTGGATCTGTAGTAAGGAACTTTTGCTCCATATTTTTTTGCAATTTTAGCAATTTTTTTACTATCAGTTGATACATATATATCTTTAAATAATTTTGTTTTTTTAAGTTTCAAAATTGTCCTTCCTAAAATTGGCATTCCAAAAAATAATTTTATATTTTTGTTTGGAATTCTTTTGCTACCACCGCGTGCTGGAATAATGGCAATTGTATTTCTAACTATTTTCTGCATTTGATAAATTTTTAAATGTTTGATTTTTAATTATTAAATTATCATACTGTCCGATATCTTGAACTTTGCCCCTGTCTAAAAAAATGATTTCATCACATTTTTTAAGTGTAGATAATCTATGTGTAATAAGAATTATTGTAATATTTTTTTGATCAAGTAGCGATCCTAGTATCGATTGTTCTGTTAAATTGTCTAAAGCATTTGTTGCTTCATCAAGCACAATTACGCTTGGGTTTCTATAAAGGGCTCGTGCAATACTTAAACGCTGTCTTTGACCGCCACTTAGTCTAATACCGTTTTCACCTACTTGTGTATTGTATTTTTCTGCTAATTCATTTTCTATAAAGTTTGATATCTTTGAAATTTCACACGCCTTTTTTACTTTTTTAATATCAATTTCCTCTTTTTTCAAACCAAGAGCAATATTATTTATAATAGTATCATCCGCTACAAAAGAAAATTGTGGAACATATCCAATCGTTGATTTCCATTTATTAAGAATTTGCTCATCAAGATTTTGGCCATCAATTTTAATTATTCCGGAACCAGGTTTAAGTAAACCAATTAAAATATCTATAAAAGTAGATTTTCCTGAGCCTGTTTTTCCAGTCACACCAACAAAGCTACCACTTTTAATTTTGAGGTCTTCAATTTGTAAAGCATAATGTTCTGATTGAGGGTATTTAAAATTTATATTATTAAATGATATACTTTGCTTTAAATTAAAAATTTTTTCTTCAAAAGGTGAGTGAGTTGAATTTTTGTATATATTTAATGATCTATATAAATCCTCATAAACTAAATCAAAAGAGGGTTTGTGATATCTAACTAAAGACATTTGATTAAAAATTCCTTGAACTGCTGGAAGAAGCTTTTGTAACGATATGGCATAAATACCTAATATTACAGCAAACTCGTTAAATTGTTTCGTTCCAATAAGTATAAAAAAAATTACAATTGCAAATCCAGATGTATATGCAAAAGTTTCTAAAGCACTTCTTGGAAAACTTACAAATAACTGAAAGTTAATTGAATTTTTCACATATTTTTTGGCTCGTTTTCTAAACAAATCTAAATAATAAGACGCATTATTTTTAATTTTTATATCTTTAATTGATCTGAAAGCTTGATCTGTTAATTTGAAAGCAGCTTGAGAAAATTCTATGCCGTATTCTCCATAACTTGAGATTTTTTTTCTAAATTGTGAGTGAATAAAAATATAAAACAAACCAGTCGCAACGGATAAAACGAGAGCTACAACGGGATCTGCTAAAAATAGTAAACTTACGATAAAAATAAAAGTAAAAATATTACCAAGCATTTGAAAAAATGGGGTTACTAGTCCAGCAACAGCAGAATTTGCTTGGATAGATAATTTCTCTAAAAGTCTATTGCTGTTTGTTTGAATATGAAAACTATAAGGCTGTGCTAAATAATAATTGAACAATTGTGTATGAAAAGACAACCAAATACTATGAGTAACAAAATTTTCGTACCAAACATCTAAAACTCTAACTAATTGATTTAAAATTATTAATGCTAATGATATAAAAGCGAAAAAAAGTATAACCTCACTATTTTCTAAACCTAAAATACTTTTAATTTTGATAATGGTTTCATTTGTATCTAAAATTTTTTGATTTGATATAACCGCAATAAAAGGTGCAACTGATGCTACACCTATCATATCCATAAACCCTGAAAAAAATTTTAATATTGATAAATAAATCAGTTTCCTCTTTTCTGACTTATTTATTACCTGATTGATTTTATTCAAATTATTTATCATTGCAGTAAATTTAGATTTTGAGTTAGGAAATTTGGGCTTATATCGGCTAAGTTTGAAAATTTAATATTCGTCTGATCGAAAGAAGTGTTTTTTATAATTTGTTTAAATTTCAATTGTTCATTTGTATTTGTTAATTCTTTTTTGTCTATAGTTTTAATTATCATTTCTTTTGTTGCCTCATCTATTTCCTCAGGTGTATTATGAATAGGCCTTATTTTAAATTTTTTATAACTTTCATCATGGCCCAAAGCATTAAAAGGATACGAGAACATCTCCCTAAAAGTCATTTTTTTTCCATCAGATTTTAAAAAAAGTCTTGGCAAGTAAAGATCAAATTCTTTTAGAAAAAAATAAACATTGTGATTTGGAATATCCGTTAAAAGTCTAGGAATTGAAAAGAAGCTTGGTATTGCATGATATCCTGAAGAATTTCCTATGCAAAATTTACATGTGGCCCCCAAAAAAACATCCATCAACTCAGATTTAATCTTGCTATTTGCATAGTCTATTAATCCCGGGATTTTTGGCATTGGCGTTATACCCGGATGACCCATCCTAAATACGTATCCACCCTTTGCAATAATTGTATTAATTGCTTTGATATAATTATTTGGATTAGCATTCCTAAATTTCTCGGTAGTATTATTTGGAGTTTCCCCTCTATAGCCTTTTTCAGGTTCCCTTATATGTAAAGTTACGTACCATGAATTTGGAGGTACATTAACTTTTTCTAACTCTTTCTCACCACTAACTTTATGTTGTTTTTTTAAATTAAAAAAAGGTCTATCAACAATACTATTTTCTTTTTTGAATGTTTCAACAAAATTTGACGAGTGCGGAATAGTCAATGCAAATTCTTTAAAATTCAAACATACTCTCAGAGGAACTTCTTGTCTTAAAGACGCATTATATAAATTTTTGAATTCTTCTTCATCCTCTATAAGATTTATAAAATCTTTAAAATATTCAAATAGTATACTATTATTAGGTTTAAAATTTTTAGGCCAAAATAAATATAGTTTTTTTTTGTTTCTTAAATTCAGATTATTTGCCTCAATTAAAGTACGTAATTGTAATGTATTTCCAAGTGCGCCTAGGAATATTAATAGAGGTACAAATTCAGCGTCAATTTTTTTGGCTGTATTAGTTTTATCATAATTTATGTTTTTATTATGATAGAGCTTTAAATTTTTATTAAAATCTGGATGGTTAGTCTCAAGACAAGCCTCGAATAACATCAATTGCAAATGAGGATCCTTCGGATATTTTAAAATAGCTTTCTGGAGTAAACTTACTCTCTTAGAATTATCCTCAATTATATTGATCTTTTGAATAAGCCTTTCTTTCTCGGAAATTTTGTTAATTTTAAATCCTATTGATATAAAAATAAATTTTATAGCTAACTTTAAATTCATGAAGAATTTATTATTCATTTGTTTTAATACAATTTTATTTAGAAGTTGTTTGAAATTATTTTTTTTTTTCTTCTTTGTATTTTAAAAAATATTCAATATCCCAAGTAGTTTTTAATTTTTTTATTTCTTTTTTACTAAACCATCCTAAATTTTGACCTTCTTTAAGTTTATCCTGTGATATTTTATCTTTTGTGGAAACTAAAAAAAAAATGTTTAGTGTTCCTGTTTCATTATTTAAACATTGATGTATTTTTTTATGGATTTCACAGTTTATTGAAAGTTCTTCCTTTACTTCTCTTATCAAACATTGTTCGGGTGTTTCTTTGTCATCGGCCATACCACCAAAAAGTCCCCAGCAGTCTGGAGAATATATATTTTTTTTATTATCCCTATGTTGTAGAAGATATTTTCCGTTATTTAAAATTATAGCTTTACTTGCCAACTTCATTTTCTTTAATTGTTAATTTTATTTGGACAAAAATTTAATAAAAGTTTAATTTTTAACAAATTTTCAAATTTCTCAATGTCCTTATTAGTACTTAATAAAATATTTTCTTGAGAAATTAAAATTTTCTTTTTATTTTTTATAACTACTTCATAAATTTTTTTTCTAAGATTTGTGTTATTTGGTAATTGGTCTATCGAATAAAATGCTACACCATCAAATTTATTTTTTTTAAGTTCCAAAATAACCTGGTTGAGCATAAGAAAACAATTTTTCATACCATACTCAGTTGCGCTAAGCATGTACTGAAAGTTACGTTGTTCGCATGATTTCCTTATTATTAAGTTTTGGATACTTTGATCGACAAAACTGCCGTCGGTTAAATCACGACTTGATATATAGCCTCTAAATTTCAAAATTATTCTCCTGGAAATTTATAATTTAATCCAAGTTGGGAAGCTGGCATCACTGTAAGAGGCGAAAAAAAACTTCCAAGTTTTTTTCTAGCATATGGCGTAAAGAGTCCTTTAAATCTACAGTTAATTGATATTCTTGTTTCATTAGTTTTGTTTACAACATTTCCATGAGGAAGAGATTGGTTAAATAATAAAAAATTCCCATGATTAATATTAATAAATCTCAAATCTTTTTTTAAAGTTTTATATAGATGTGAAACAGATTTAATTTTTTTGTTTTTAAATGCTTTAATAAATTTTGGATATTTTTTTTGTCCAAGAATGAACATTGATTTTGTTTTATAACAATTAACCAATGGTAACCACAGTACGCTCTCAAAAGGCGAGTCACCACTCCAAGTATCAGCATGTAATGGAAGAAGTGAACTTACGTCATCAGGAAACTGTATTGATAAATTAATATTATTTTGCATAGCAAGTTCGTTTCCAACCATATTGAATAAAGTTTCTTTGGCTAAAATAAAAAAATGTTTTCTAAAATTGTTATCTTTATTCATTGAATGAATTAAGTTGAGCCTTACTTTATTTAAATCCTTAATTTCAATATATTTATGCAAATTATTAAATGAAAATTTTTTTATTTTATTTCGATCAGTATAAGGACTCGTAAGAATATTTTTCTTAAAAAATCTATTTATATATTCAAGACTAGACTTTTTTTCTACTTTTTTTATAATGTAGCCTTTGTTTATAAGTTGTTTTTTATCTTTTATAAAATTTTTCATAAATTAAAAGGGTCCTTTAAAATCTTTATAAGGTATATCAGTTTTTAAAGCTTTTTGATTTATTTTTTTTCCTGATAAACTAGATATAACATCTAAAATTTCATTTGTATTCAAATAGCACTCTTTTGCTATAGATCTTGAGCTTGGAAGTGGTAATTCTTTTATTCCTAGTCTCATTGGTTTTTTCTTTAAAGAATGTAAAATATTTTCTGAAATAAAAGAGATAATTTCAGAACTTATACCAAATGATTTCCAGCTATTATCTACTACCAAAACTCGTTTTGTTTTTCTGACTGATTTAAGTATTGTTTTTTTATCAAATGGTCTAAGACTTCTAAGATCAATAATTTCTGCCGAAATATTACTTTTTTTTAAAATTTGTCTTGTTCTTAAAACTTGCACAATTGCCTCTGAAAAAGATATTATGGTTAAATCTTTTCCTTTTTGAAGAACCTTTGCTTTACCTATTGGAACAGTAAAAAGTTTTCTAGGTACTTTTTCTTCAATATTATGAAGCCATCTATGCTCGAAAAATATAACTGGATGGTTATCTTTTATACTACTAGTCAATAAACCCTTTGCATCATAAGCATTAGATGGTGATACTACTTTAAGACCAGGGATATGAGAAAAAAGTGTTTCTAAGCTTTGAGAATGTTGTGGTCCTTGCCCCCAACCTTTACCTATTATAAGTCTAATCACTATTGGAACTTTATATTTGCCTCCAGATAAAAAATACCATTTCGCCGCTTGATTAATAATTTGTTCCATAGATAACAGACTAAATTCAACCCTTTGATGGGTTATTATTGGTCGTAGTCCTTCTATTGCAGCACCGACGGCAATGCCCGTTATTGCATTTTCTGATGTTGGTGTTTCTAAAACCCTTTTATTTCCAAAAATTTTATTTAAACCTTTTGTTGTACCAAATATTCCCTTAGGATCATTTATACCTAGACCCATAGTAACAATACTTTTGTCCTGCATCATTAGCTGCGTTTGACTTTCCTTTATTGCTTCGTAAAATTTTATTTTTCTCAATTGGCACCTAAATTTCTATAAAGTTTATCAATTAGTTTTATATTTGGTAATTTACTTTTTTTTGCAAAATCAAAAGCTAATTCTATTTCTTTATCTATTTTTTTTTCAATTTTTTTCACTGTTTTATAATTTCTTTTTCCTAATTTTTTCTTAATAAAATTTAGAGGACACTTCCTCATCCACTCGTTTAACTCACCTTTTGGTCTATAATTTAATTGATCATCCCAATTTGGACCACAATGTTCTAGCCATCTATATGTTTTACACTCTATGAACATCGGTTTACTCTTTTTCCTTATTGAACTAATCATTTTTTTAGTTACAGAATATACTCTTGATGGATCATTTCCATTTATAGAAGTAGAATTAATTCCATAATTTTTAATTATATTTACAAGATTTTTCTTTTTTGGCTCCCTGTCTTTTAACGGTGTGTAAACTGAGTATAAGTTATTTTCACATACAAACAAAATTGGTAAATTGTGGATAGAAGCAAAATTTATGCTCTCAGTAAAAATACCTTCCTCTGTGGCAGCCTCACCAAAAAAAATAACTGTAATGAATTTTTTTAATTTTGAATTAAAAATTGATCTAAAAGCAACACCAGTTCCAATTGCAATATTACTTCCAACAATTGGGACAGCTGCAACCACTCCAGCTTTACTATCTTGTAAATACATAGATCCGCCTAAACCTTTTGAACATCCTGTTTCTTTTCCATAAATTTCAGAAATCATAGATTTTAAATTACCACCCTTTGCTAAATAATGCGCGTGTGCCCGGTGAGTACTTAAAATCTTATCTGTTTTTTTTAAAGCGGCACAAACTCCTGCTGCGACACCTTCTTGTCCTATAGAAAGATGTACAGGGCACCTCATTTC
>CACFLA010000007.1:0-47241 GCA_902566975.1 uncultured Pelagibacteraceae bacterium | reverse complement strand
GTAGGTGTAAATTTTAAAGATAACATGGAAAATGCAAAAAAGTTTTCTAAAAGAAAATGGCAATCCTTTTGATATTTTAGCTGAAGATAAAAATGGTAAAAATTCTGTTAATTTTGGAGTTTACGGTATTCCGGAAACAATTTTAATTGACTCAGAATTAAAGATCTTAAAAAAATATATTGGACCTTTAAATATAAAAGAAGTAAACGAAATTAGAAAATTAGTAAAAAAATGAAAAATATAATCAATATTTTAGTGCTATTTTTTTTTATCACATCAGAAAGTCAAGCTAACGAAAATTTAAATAATAAAATTTTGAAAAACCTCAGATGTTTAGTTTGTCAAGGTCAGACAGTTCAGGACTCAAATTCAGAATTTGCACTAATAATTAAGAGTGTTGTTAAAGATAAAATAAAAGAGGGAAACAATGAAAAAGAAATTTATAAATTTTTATCTGAAAAGTATGGAGATTGGATATTATTAAATCCTCCATTTAAGAAAAATAGCTATCTACTATGGTTTTTACCTTATTTACTATTTATTTTAGGTATTATACTTTTGTTTTTTTTATTAAAAAAACCAAAAATTAGAACTAAAGAATAAAACTCTATACAAATGTTTATTTAAATTGTAACTTTATACATATGAAACTAAAAACTTTTATATTGTCATCTGTACTTACGCTAAACAGTCTAAACTATTCTTTTGCTGATGATACAAGATCAGGTATAAACTTTTATAGTGGCACGTTTGATTTTAGTGATGACAAAAAAAGCTCTACTTTGTTTGGTATAGAACATCAAAATGAAAATTTATACCGAGATACTATGATAGGTAGAGTATCACCTATTACAGGCATGATGATTACACAAGATGCTGCCGCTTATATTTATACAGGTATTGAAGCTAATTATGATTTAGGTCCACTTAAACTTACTCCAAGTTTTGCTCCTGGTCTTTATAGTCAGGGTGATGGAAAAGATTTGGGACACCCATTAGAATTTAAAAGCGAACTTCAACTTTCAATGGATTTAGGAGAAACTACAAATTTTGGAATGTCTTATAACCATGTATCTAATGCTAGTTTAGGAGATAAAAATCCTGGGGCTAATAGTTACATGTTCAATTTTCTTAAAAAATTTTAATATTCGACCAATGGGACTTAAAGATTGCCACAACTTTAGTGACTTCAGAAAACTTGCAAAAAGAAAATTACCATCACCAATATTTCATTACATTGATGGAGCAGCAGATGACGAAGTAACTTACAAAAGAAATACAGAAGCATTCAATGATGTTGATTTAGTGCCTAATGTTTTAAGAGGTGTTGAAAATGTTGATCTCTCAACTACTATATTCGGAAAAAAATTAGATTTACCATTTTATTGTTCTCCAACAGCATTACAAAGACTGTTTCATTATCAGGGAGAAAGAGCTGTTGGAAAAGCAGCACAAAAGTTTAATACAATGTTTGGTGTTTCATCATTAGCAACAGTAAGTGTTGAAGAAATTTCATCAATGATTAATACCCCAAAACTATTTCAGTTCTACTATCACAAAGACAAAGGCTTAAATAATGCAATACTTGAAAGAGTTAAAGCAGCAAAGTTTGATGTTATGGCATTAACCGTAGACACTATAACAGGAGGAAATAGAGAAAGAGATTTAAGAACTGGATTTACATCGCCCCCAAGATTAACTTTGTCTAGCTTGATAAGTTTTGCAATTAAACCAATGTGGGGAATAAATTATGTTACGAGAGGAAAATTTGAATTACCCCATCTTCAAGATCATGTCAAAGAGGGAACAAGCACATCTACATCTGTTGGAAATTATTTTTCAACTATGTTGGATCAATCGATGAATTGGAAAGATGCTGAAAATCTTTGTTCCAAGTGGGGAGGACATTTTGCTCTAAAAGGTGTTATGAGTGTTGAAGATGCAAAAAGAGCAGTTGATATTGGATGTTCTGGAATTATGGTTTCAAATCATGGAGGAAGACAGCTAGATGGGGCTAGATCTCCTTTTGATCAGCTAGCAGAAATTATCGACGCTGTTGGAGACAAAATAGATGTAATTTGCGAAGGTGGTATTCAAAGAGGAACACATATGCTTAAAGCTTTATCAATGGGAGCTAAAGCCTGTGCAGGCGGGAGATTATATCTTTACGCCCTTGCAGCAGCTGGCCAAGCTGGTGTTGAAAGAGCTCTTAACCAGTATCGTGTAGAATTAGAGAGAGATATGAAGCTCATGGGATGTACTAAGATAAGTGATCTAAGCAGAAAAAATTTAAGATTTAGAAAAGTATGAGTTTAAAAGATTGTTATAATTTTGATGATTTTAGAAAATTAGCAAAAAAAAATCTTCCCGCACCTATTTTTCATTATATAGATGGTGGCTCAGATGATGAAGCCACTCTGAAAAGAAATACAGAAGCATTTTCAAAATGTGATTTAGTACCAAGTATTCTTACAAGTGTTGGAGAACCAGATATGAGTACTGAAGTATTTGGTCAAAAAATTAAAATGCCCCTATTTCTATCCCCAACTGCTATGCAAAGGCTTTATCATCATGATGGAGATAAAGCGAGTGCAAGAGCTGCTGAAAAACTTGGAACAATTTATAGCATGTCAACTATGTCTACCACTTCAATCGAGGAAATTTCAAATATATCAGGTGGCCCAAAAATGTTTCAACTTTACATTCATAAAGACAAAGGTTTAACCGATAATTTAATTGATCGTTGTAAGAGATCAGGCTTCAAGGCGATGTGTTTAACTGTAGATACAGTTGTAGCAGGTAACAGAGAGAGAGATCATAGATGGGGTTTCACCACACCACCTAAATTAACTTTAAAAAGCCTTTTAAGTTTCGCTACTCATCCAATGTGGTCCATAAATTATTTAACTCATGAAAAGTTTCAGTTAGCAAATGTTTCTCATTTTACAAAAAAAGGTAGTAGTATTGCCAAAGGTGTCATGGAATATATTAACGAACAATATGATCCGAAGATGAACTGGGCAGATGCTGAGTATTGTATTAAAAGATGGGGAGGACCATTTGCAATAAAAGGAGTTATGTCTGTTGCAGATGCAAAGAGAGCAGTTGAGATCGGAGCCTCAGCAATAATGTTATCTAATCATGGTGGAAGGCAATTAGATGGTTCAAGATCTCCCTTTGATCAATTACCAGCTATAGCTGATGCTGTAGGCGGTAAACTTGAAATAATTTTAGACGGTGGGATAAGAAGAGGGACCCATGTGTTGAAAGCTTTATCTTTAGGTGCTACTGCGTGTAGTTTTGGGAAAGGCTACTTATTTGCCCTAAGTGCCGGGGGGCAAAAAGGTGTTGAAGCTTTGCTGCAAAGAATGCATGATGAGATTAGACGTGACATGATATTATTAGGATGTAAAACAATAAAAGATTTAAAAAAAACAAATATTGCATACAGGTAATTATGAAACTTGCAAAAAGTCTAGATAGGTTAGGAACAGAGACAGCTTTTAGCGTTCTTGCTGAAGCAAAAAAATTAGAAGCCAAAGGTAAACCAATGATACATCTGGGATTAGGTCAGCCAGATTTTAAAACTCCAAAACATATTGTTGACGCTGCAAAAAAAGCTTTGGATGATGGTCATCATGGTTATGTTTTATCAAATGGAATTCTTGAATGCAGGCAATCAGTCACAAGAAAAATTAAAAAACTTTACAATCAAGAAATTGATCCCGAAAGAATAATTATTATGCCAGGTGGAAAACCTACAATGAGTTATGCAATTCAATGTTTTGGTGAACCGGGTGTAGAAATAATTCACCCAACACCTGCATTTCCGATCTATGAATCCATGATCAATTTTACAGGAGCTAAAGCAGTTCCATACGATTTAACCAAAGATAAAGACTTAAAATTTAATCCTGAGGAAATTTTATCCTTAATAACTGATAAAACAAAATTACTAGTTTTAATTAATCCAAATAATCCAACTGGCAGCTTTGTTGATAAATCAGATATCGATGTTTTAGCAGAGGGATTAAAAAAACATCCTCATGTGACAATTTTAAGTGATGAAATTTATAGTAGACAAATCTTTGATGGAAAAGAAATGCCTACATTTTTTAATTACCCTGAATTAAGAGAGAGACTAATTGTTCTTGAAGGTTGGAGTAAAGCCTATTCAATGACGGGATGGAGATTAGGTTGGAGTTTCTGGCCAAAAAATCTTGTAGAACATGTAAATAAATTAGTAATAAATAGTGTTTCATGTGTTAATGCAGCTGCTCAGTTTGCAGGCATTGCCGCTTTAGACGGTCCAGATGATTCTATTATTGAAATGATGAGAAAATTTTCAATAAGAAGAAAACTTATTCACGAAGGTCTAAATAATTTACCAGGAGTAGAATGTAGTTTACCTGGGGGAGCATTTTATGCTTTTCCTAAAGTCATAGGAACAGGGATGAATGGTGCTGAATTTGCTAAAAAATGTATGCATGAAGCAGGAGTGGCTATTGTTCCTGGAACAGCATTTGGAAAAACAGCTAAAGATTATGTTAGATTTAGTTTTGCTGCTTCTAGCGATAATATCTCACAAGCCTTAGAAAAAATCAAAAAGATGCTCGGTTAATTAAGGTATATTTTTTCTATATAATTTAATAACATTATAGAAAAAAAATGAACGAACAAATACAATCAGAATTAAAAAAAATTTTTAACGGTAGATTTTCTACCTCAGTATCTACTAGAACAAACTATGCTAGAGGTGAGGATACATACGACCCAGTATTATCAAAAGCGGTGGTTTTTCCAGAAACTAACGAAGAGGTTTCCCAAATTCTTAAACTTTGTAATGACCACAAAGTTCCTGTTGTTCCATTTGGGACTGGGACATCTTTGGAGGGTAATGTTGTAGGTAATGACAAAGGAATAACAATATCTTTGGAAAAGATGAACAAGGTCTTAAGCGTGAATGTAGAAGACTTTGATTGCAGAGTACAAGCTTGTGTCACTAAAGAACAATTGAATGATTATTTAAGAGAGGATGGAGTTTTTTTTCCAATAGATCCTGGAGCAAATGCAGCAATAGGTGGTATGGCATCAACATCAGCATCAGGAACTATGGCTGTAAAATATGGAACTATGAAGACTGTAATAACTGGTCTTACAGTAGTTCTTCCTAATGGTGATATTATAAAAACTGGTAGCAGAACAAAAAAAACTTCTGCTGGTTATAATCTGACTAATTTATTTATTGGTTCAGAGGGAACACTTGGAATAATTACAGAAATACAATTAAGACTCTCCCCTATCCCAGAAAGTATAATGAGTGCAGTTTGTCATTTTCCATCTTTAGAAGACGCAGTCCAAGCAGCACAACAAGTTATTCAATATGGTGTACCGATAGCTCGAATTGAAATGCTCAATAAGGAACAAATGGATATAAGTATTAATTATTCAAAGTTAAAAGACATGAAAAGTTTACCTACATTATTTTTTGAATTTCATGGATCAGAAACCTCTAATAAAGAAAATATTCAAATAGTTGAAGAAATATCTAAAGAGAATAAAGGAAGTGCTTTTAAATGGGCAAAAGATTTAGAAGAAAGAAATAAATTATGGCAAGCTCGTTGGGATATATATTATTCTGTAAAAGCATTAATTAAAAATGGAAGAGTTTATTCTACAGATGTATGTCTTCCAATTTCTAAAATAGTTGAATGTGTAAAATTTGCAGAAGACGTCACAAAAAAATTTGGTCTTAGAGCTCCAATGGTTGGTCATTTAGGCGATGGAAATTTTCATGTTGTTTTACCTTATGATCCCCAAAAAAAAGAAACATATAAAAAAATTAGGGAGTTTAGTGATTTATTAATTAAAAAAACTTTGGAATTAAATGGAACAATCACTGGAGAACACGGAATAGGGCTTCATAAAAAAGAATATCTTATAAAAGAACATGGAGATAATATTCCAATAATGAAATCTATAAAAAGAACTCTTGATCCAAACAATATAATGAACCCAGGTAAAATTTTCGATTTGAATTAAAATCAAAATGAAAAAAGTCCTTGTAACTAGAAAACTATTGAGATCTTGTGAGGACAAAGCTTCCAAACTATTTAATTCTCATTTTAACCCGAATGATGAATTATATTCTCAAAAAAAACTAATTGAACTTAGTGAAGGTTGCGAAGGTATTCTGTCGTCACTTACTGATAAAATAGATAAAGAAACTATTACAAAACTTCCCGAAACGGTAAAAATAATATCAAATTTTGCTGTTGGTTTTGGAAATATCGATATAGAGGCAGCAAAAAAAAGAAATATAATAGTTACAAATACACCAGATGTTTTAACTGATGCTACTGCAGAAATTGCTATGTTATTAATTCTTGGCGCATGTAGAAGAGCAAGTGAAGGAATAGATTGGGTTAAAAAAGAAAACTGGAAATGGTCAGCAGATTTTTTAATTGGTAAGCAACTTACAGGATCGAGACTTGGTATTCTAGGTATGGGTAGAATTGGAAGAGCTTTAGCAAAAATAGCAAAAAGTTTTGGTATGGAAATACATTATAGAAATAGAACTAAATTAAGTAACGATAAAGAAATGGGAGCAACTTTTCATGACAATATTAAAAGTCTATTCTCTATTTCAGATGTATTATCAATTTGTTGTCCGGCTACAAAAGAGACTAAAGACATAATTAATAAAGAAACTTTGGAATATTTTCCAACTGGTGCAATTATAACAAATGTTGCAAGGGGAGATATGATTGATGATGAAGCCATGGTCCAAGCTTTGGTTAGTCGTAAAATTTACGCTGTGGGATTAGATGTTTACAAAGGAGAACCAAAAATTCACCCGGAATATTTAAAGCAACCTACAGCATTTATATTACCTCATCTAGGTAGTGCGACTAAAAAAACAAGAACTGCCATGGCAGATCTTGCTATTGATAACATCGATGAGTATTTCAAAACTGGAATGTGCAAAAATAAAGTTAATTAGTACAATCTCTAATTGAATCATTAAAAACTTTATTAATTCTGCCCGAGACTCTCAATTCTATTTGTGCTTAAATAATTCATCTAGTTAATTAACTAAGGGAGACAAATATGTCAAAAAAAGAAAAAACGCTGAAGAGAGTAAAAACTCCTTCAAGACGTAAGTTCTTTAAAGCAGCAGCAGTAACTGGTGCAGCAGCGGCAGCAACTATCGCAATGCCGAATGTAGCATTTGGTGCTCCTAAAACTTTAAAGATGCAAGCAGCATGGGGCGGTGGAATCTTTCTAGAGATGGCCAAACAATATGCTGACAGAGTAAACGCAATGGCCGGTGGACAGCTTAAAGTAGAAGTTCTACCTGTCGGAGCAGTTTTAAAAACTGCAGAAATAGCAGACGGTGTAAGTAAAGGTGTTGTAGATGCTGGTCACCTAGTGACTGCATATTGGTATGGAAAAAACCCTGCAGCCTCATTATTTGGAACTGGTCCTTCTTATGGTTTTTCATCTCAGGAATTAATGGGATGGATTGAAGAAGGTGGCGGAAGAGCCTTGTACGAAGAAACATTAAAGTCAATCGGTCTTGATGTTGTTGGTTTCTTTGCTATGCCAATGCCAGCCCAACCTTTCGGTTGGTTTAAGAAAAATGTTACAAAAGTTAGTGACGTTAAAGGCATGAAGTATAGAACAGTTGGTTTAGCTACAGACGTTCTTATGAAAATGGGAATGGTAGTTAAAAACTTGCCTGGAGCAGAAATACAACCTTCGATGAAAACTGGAGTTATTGATGCAGCCGAATTTAATAACCCTACTTCGGATAAAGATTTTGGAATGCAAGACGTTTCAAAACACTATCACTTAGGTAGTTTTCACCAATCACAAGAGATGTTTGAGTTGATGTTTAATAAGAAAACATACAACAGCTTATCACCAGCTAACCAAGCGATACTTAAGCATGCCGCTGAAGCAACTAACACAGCAAACTATTTTATGGCTTTAGTTAGGTACTCTAATGACCTTGGAAAATTGATGAACGAGCATGGAGTAAACGTTTATCAAACATCTGATGCAATCATGTCTGCACAATTAAAAGCTTGGGATGCTGTAATGAAGGATATGAGAAAAGATCCTTTATTTGATAAAATCGTTAAATCTCAACAAGCGTATGCTAAAAAAGTAATGAAATACTTATTCATGAATCAACCTAATTATAGATTGGCTTATGAACAAACGTTTGGAGATCCAGTTAAAGTAAAAATTTAGATTTGCTTTGATATTTAAAAGGGGGCTTTGTGCCCCCTTTTTTTTTGTAAATTGTAAAGAAATATTATACAAATAAAAAATGAGAAATTTTATCCTTTTTTCTGATCTATTAAATACTTGGGTTGGTAAATCATTTGCCTGGTGCATAGTAGTTTTGACTTTTGGAACTGTTTATGAAGTTGTAATGGCTTACGTTTTTAGGGCACCAACTTTATGGAATTTTGATTTTAGTTTACAAATGTATGGAGCATTATTCATAATGGGCGGAGCTTACGCATTATGTACAGAAGCACATATTAGAGGAGATGTTATCTACAGACTATTGTCTGTAAAAAAACAAGCTAGTGTAGATTTAATTTTATATATTATTTTTTTTATGCCTGGAGTTTGTGCTTTAGCATTTGCAGGAATAGATTATGCAGGTGATGCTTGGAGATCTGGAGAAACAAGTTGGAACAGTCCAGCCAAAATTCAGATATATATGATTAAATCTTTAATACCTGCTACAGGTTTCCTTTTAATAATACAAGGTTTCAGTGAAATTTGCAGATGTATCATTGCTATAAGATCAGGACGATGGCCTGCTCGTGAAGTCGTTGACGCCGAAGAAACAGAAAAATTATTAATGAGAACATCACATGATGAAATTGAGGAGAAAAAAATATGACAAATCCTGAAATTGCAATCATGATGATGGGCGTATTTATCCTATTCGTACTTTTAGGTTTCCCCATTGCATTCACACTTTTAGCAATGGGTGTAGGTTTTGGTTATTACGCATATTACTCACAGGATATGTCTTCAATATTTGATAATAGAATTTTTGATTTAGTAGTTCAAAATACTTATTCTGTAATGGATAATCACTTCTTAACCGCTGTTCCATTGTTCTTATTTATGGGTTACTTAGTTGAGAGAGCAGGAATTGTTGCGAGACTGTTTAATTCAATTCGATTAGCATCAAGTGGACTCCCTGCATCAATGGCAGTAGCAGCACTTGTTACTTGTACACTTTTTTCAACAGCGACTGGAATAATAGGAGCAGTGGTTACATTAATGGGCTTATTAGCTTGGCCAGCAATGGTTAATGCAGGTTATGATAAAAGATTTGCATCTGGAATAATTTGTTCGGGTGGGTGTTTAGGAATTTTAATACCTCCAAGTATAATGTTAATAGTTTACGCAGTAATAGCAGAGCTATCACCTTTGAGACTTTTTGCTGCTGCAATGTTACCCGGATTGCTTTTAGCATCATTATATATCATTTACGCAATTACTTTAGCATATTTCAAACCAGAAATTGCGCCTAAACCTAATGCAGACGAAATACCTCCAAAAAACAAAATAGTGAAAGAGGTATTGGTTTCATTTGTACCATTGTTTACTCTTATTATTTTGGTGCTAGGAACAATATTGGCGGGTGTCGCTACACCGGCTGAAGCTGCAGCTGTAGGAGCCTTTGGAGCTTTAATTATGTCTTATTTTTACAAAACTTTAAAATGGAAAAATTTTAGGGAATCAGTTTTTTTAACTGCTAAGACTTCAGCAATGATAATGTGGTTATTTATTGGTTCTTGGACTTTTGCCTCAGTTTTTTCATATTTAGGCGGGCATGAAGTATTTGAACAATTTTTTAAATCTATGGATTTACAGCCATGGCAATTTTTAGTTATAACCCAGATAATAATTTTTTTACTTGGATGGCCTTTAGAATGGACAGAAATTTTAATTATTTTTGTTCCTATATTTCTACCACTTCTAGAATTATTTGGTATAAATCCATATTTTTTTGCAATGTTAATAGCCTTAAATTTACAAACATCTTTTTTAACACCACCGATGGCAATGTCTGCATACTATTTGAAGGGTGTTCAAAAAAGAAATGTTGAATTAATTGAAATTTTTAGAGGTATAATGCCATTTCTTTTAATAGTTATTTTATCAATGGTAATACTTTACAATTTTCCGGGATTAGCACTCTGGCTACCTGAAAAATTCTTTGGTAGTTAATATTGTAGATTTATAATGAGCGAACCTTGTTTACTATCAGCTTTAGAGTTATCAAATTTACTTTCAAAAGGAGATATAACAGCAGATGAACTGGCAAAAAGTTATTTAAAACGAATTGAAAAATTTGAAAAAGATGTTAAGGCATGGGCATTTTTTGATCCTAATTTTGTTTTAAAAAAAGCGAGTGAGTGTGATAATTTAAAAAATATCGGGAGACCAATAGGACCATTACATGGTATACCTATTGCAATAAAAGATATATTTGGCACAGATGAAATGCCCACTGAATGTGGGACCATTTTGAGAAAAAAAAGATATTCAAAAGGTGATTCTACCGTTGTAAGTCTGCTTAAAAGTTCTGGAGCTTATGTGATGGGTAAAACAGTAACTACTGAATTTGCATATTTCGACCCAGGTAAAACAACAAACCCACATGATTATAATAGAACACCGGGTGGTTCATCTAGTGGATCAGCTGCAGCAGTTGCTTCTTTTATGACACCTGTTGCTATTGGCTCTCAAACAAATGGCTCTGTTATTAGACCGGCGTCATATTGTGGTGTATTAGGATATAAACCCTCTTATGGTTTAATTTCTAGAAACGGAGTTTTAAGACAATCTTTTTTATTAGACCATGTGGGTATTTTTTCAAGAACTGTTGATGATTTAGCTTTTATCTCTCAGGAGATTATTAAGAGGGACACCGAGGACAGATCAACTGTTCAATTTGCTTCTGGAAATTTTTTAAATATTGCAAAAGAAGATCCTCCTTTTGATCCTAGATTTATTTTTTTTAAAACAGACATGTGGAAAAATTTAGATAAAGAGACTATAAAAATTTTTGAAAAATTCATAAAAGAACAGGGATCGAATGTTGAAGTTCACGATACCCCGAGTTATTTTAAAGACATAATAAAATATCATAAAATTATTCATGAAACTGATATGGCTTATGCATTTTCAGATTATTACAAAAATTCTAAAAATAAATTAGGAAAAGAGCTTGTTAAAGCTATAGAACGAGGTCAAAATTATAAATCAAGAGACTATGTCGAGGCTGTCGAGAACAGAGATTATTTTTATAAGATTTTCTCAGAAGTTTTTAATGATTATCATGGTATTTTAACACCTGCTTCTAGCGGTGTTGCTCCAAAAGGTTTAAAATCAACAGGTAGCCCAGAGTTTAGCACTATTTGGACTTTTTTGGGCATGCCCTCTATTTCGTTGCCTTTACTTTCAGGATCAAATAATCTCCCATTAGGAGTTCAATTAGTTGGTGAAAAATTTGATGATGCAAGATTAATGCGAACTGCTAATTGGATAATGAAAAAAAATAAAAATGTATAAACTTTTAAATATTATTACTGGGTTAATAGGAATAATTTTTATTATTCTTTTTCTTTTGGGAATTACACTTACTCTTGATAAATCTCGTTATATAAGCTTTTTAGATATTCTACCTGTTTGGATTATAATGATTGTTGTTATTTGTATGCTTTGTTTCGATTTTTTTAGTTCAACAAAAAATACGAATAAAGACGAATAATAATAGTCCTTAATAATCGTGATCAAAAATTCTAAAATTACATCATTATTTCTACTAAAATTTAGTTATTCGATGTTAAGAGTTTTTAGAATTGATTAATTATGAAATCCTCATACAGAATAAAAAACAGTTACATATATCCCTATTTTTTATTATTTTTACAGCCAGTGTTTATGTCTAGTAACCTCATAATCGCAAGGGGAGGCGTAGAATTTGTTCCACCCATTTCTCTTGCTTTTTGGAGATGGGTAGTTACTTTCTTTCTATTAATTCCTTTTTTTTATAAACCAATACTTAAAAATTTCAAAAAAATTAAGCCAGAGTTAACAAAGTTATTTTTTTTAGGTTTAATGGGTTGTGGAATTTGTGGTGCATTCCCTTTTATTGCTGGTCAAACAACTACTATGGCAAACATGGGTATAATATATACATCTTCGCCTGTTTTTATAATTTTACTGTCTGCTTTTATTCTCAGAGAACTGATAAAATCAAAACAAATTTTTGGTCTAGTGATTTGTATAATTGGAGTTTTAGCGATTATATGCAAGGGAAATATTAATTTTTTAATAAACACAAAATTTACAGCTGGTGATATATGGATGCTAGGAGCTGCATTAGGGTGGGCTTTGTACTCTGTATATTTAATTCATTGGAAATTTAAATTTAATTTTTTTATTAGATTTACTCTTATTTCTTTTTTCGGAGCATTATCTCTATTACCGTTTTATATAATGGAAGAAATTTTTATCAGTCAAACCAACTTTGATATTTACTTTACATTCTGGGTTTTATTTGGAGCAATTTCTCCCGGTGTAATCGCCTTTACTTTGTATGCAAAGGTTCAAAAATATTTAGGTGCATCTCTCACCGGCTTTACTCTTTATCTCTATACTATTTATGCAGCGATTTATGGAATAATTTTTTTTGGTGAGCAGCTCCAAAGTTTTCATTATTTAGGTGCTTCATTAGTGTTAATAGGTGTGTATTTTGCAAAAAAAAATTAAATATATGCTTACTACAGCAACTATAATTATTTTATGTTACCTTCTATTAGTAATTTTTGTATTTTTTAACCAAAGAAATCTACTTTATCATCCATCTGAAAATAATTATACCTCAGAGAAAATAAATTTTTCATATGAAGAAGTTTTTATCCCAACACCAGATGGTAAAAAATTAAGAGCTTGGTTGCATAAAAAAAATTTAAAACAAAAAAAAACTCTATTATTTTTTCACGGTAATGCTGGAAACTTAAATAATAGAATATATAAACTAAATTTAATTAAAAATTTTGACATAAATTTTTTAATAGTAGCTTATCGTGGCTTTAGCGGTAATGAAGGTAGCCCAACAGAGGAAGGCTTGTATCAGGATGCAAGATCAGCTTTAGACTGGTTAAATAAACAAGAAATTAAGGATAAACAAATTATTATCTATGGAGAGTCGCTTGGTACTGGCGTTTCTGCTGAAGTAGCACAAAATAAAAATTTTGCTGGAATTATTTTAGAGTCTCCTTTCACATCAATGGTTGATGCAGGGAAACATTATTATTTCTATTTACCAGTTTCTTTTCTACTTAAAGATAGATACGAAACTGTAAAAAAATTAAAAAATATTAAAATTCCAATTTTAATTATGCACGGAGAGAAAGATAAAATAGTCCCATTTAATATGGGTAAAAAAGTTTTTTTAGAAGCTAATGAGCCTAAATACTATTATTTTCCTAAAGAAGATGATCATATGATGGAGTATAACGAAAACTTATTAGAAGCTTTAAATAAATTCTTAAAATCAATATAACCAATTCCTATTCTTTGGATATTTTCTTTTTAAAATTATTCTGTTTATAAAAATTGACATTAGAATTATGGCTATAGTACCAAATATTACTGGAAACAATATGTATTCAAAAGATACGTCTGTAAATAAAACTACTATTGGATTTGATGCAGCTGGGGGATGCATAATTTTTAAGTAAACCATTAATGCTACAGCAACACCTACCGATAAACCAAGTGAATAAAATGAAAATCCGATAGTTTCATTAAAAATAATTCCGACTAAAACTGAAACTAAATGACCCCCAAAAATATTTTTTGGTTGAGCTGTATCCAAATCATGTAGAGCAAAAACAAGAAAAACGGTTGCTCCAAATGAAAACATTAACCACACTCCAGCTGAAGTTCTTAAAGTTAAAAAAGCTAGAATACCTATAACTATTGCAGCAGAAATTCCAGATATTAAAGGTTCTATATTTTTTTTTATTTTCATTTATTGTTAACTAATATTTTTGAAAAATTATCTGAACTGAAAGGACGAAGGTCAGAATCTTTTTCACCCATTCCAATTGCAATAATTGGCAGACTAAATTTTTTACTTATCGCCAATAAAATTCCACCTTTCGCAGACGTATCCATTTTAGTAATAATTAAACCTGTTAAGTTAGAAATTTTTTTAAATTCCTCAACTTGATTAATTGCATTTTGGCCTGTTGTTGCATCTAAAACTAAAATAGTTTCATGTGGATATTCAGGATTTATTTTTTTTAAAACTGTAAATATTTTCTTATATTCTTCCATAAGATTTTTTTTATTTTGTAATCTTCCTGCTGTATCAATAAATGCTATATCTAATTTATTTTCTTCTGCAAATTTTGCAGTTTTATATCCAACAGATGCAGGGTCGGTTCCTAAATCGGATTTAATAAACTCCGCTCCAATTTTTTTTGACCAAAGGTCAAGTTGATCAATCGCTGCAGCTCTGAAAGTATCTGCAGCACCAAAAACTATTTTTTTTCCATTATTTTTAAATAGTCTACCTAATTTACCAATCGTAGTAGTCTTTCCCACTCCATTTACTCCAGCAACAACTACTATTGTTGGCGAGCTCTTATTGAGATCATCAAATTTTCTTTCGTATGGTTCTAATATTTTAGATATTTGTTTTCCTAAAAATTCAAATATTTCTTTTTCATCTTTAATTTCTTTACCAATTTTTTCTTTTTTGAATTTCTCTTTCAGTTCGGAAGCTATTTCTGTTCCAACATCTGACTCAATTAATAATTCTTCAAATTTATCAAGTAAGTTATTATCTATCTTTTTTTTACTGAATAAATTACTAAAATTTAAATTTTCAAAAAATTTCATTAAATTTTAAGATCAATTTTTTTAATATCAGAAACCGGTCCTGTCATAAATATTTCATCCTTATAATCAATTTGAATATCACCATCTTTAAAATGGATTATTGAATTTTCACCAACCAGCCCTTTTTGAGATGCCGCAACTGCTGTAGCACAAGCGGCTGTACCACATGCCTTTGTAAGTCCAGCTCCTCTTTCCCAAACATTAACTTTAATATTTTTTTTATCCAAAATCTCTGCAAAAGTTACATTAATTCTTTCTGGAAAAAATTTATAATTTTCCACCCTACTACCTAGTTCTTTAATATCTATTCTTGTACATTCATCTACAAAATAAATGATATGTGGATTTCCTACGTTTACACAGAAACCTAACCCATAATCTTTTTCTAAAAAATCAATAACAATTTCCTGTGTATTCATTTTTTGACTTAAAGGAATTTCCTTCCAACTAAATTTAGGTTTGCCCATATTGATTTTTACATTTTTTTCACCCACTATTTCAGCAAACAAAACTCTCTCATTAGTTTTTATGGTAATTCTTTTCTCTTTTTTTTCTTGGGAAATCAAATATGCAATACATCTAACTCCATTACCACAAGCAGAAACTTCAATTCCATCGGAATTGAAAATTTTTATTGGGTATTCTTTGCCATTATTTTTTTCAATTGTAATTAATTGATCAAACGGGATAGCCTTTTTATTTGACAGGTTAGTGATTTTATTTTTATCTAATTCAAAATTATCTAATCTTCTATCAATAATTATAAAATTATTTCCTAGACCATCCATTATGTAAGCGTTAATTTGTGCCATAAATTGATTAGTATCTTTATTCATTGACTTTTAAAACCCTTAATTGTAGTTTCTCGTCACTTCCGCAAATAGTAGATTTTGCGGTGCCTTTAGAAATAAGGGGATCGACACTAGTCAGCGAGGGTTCGCCCACTAGTGCGATAGGTGTTGGAAAAAAGAAAAATGTTTGAAAATTTAACAAATAAATTAGAAGGGATCTTTAAAAAATTAAAGAAAGCTCCTTCATTAAGTGAGGCACAGGTCGAAACTGGCCTTAAAGAAATTAGACAGGCTTTACTGGCTGCCGATGTAGCTTTACCTGTAGTTAAAAAATTTATCGAAGATATTAAACCAAAAGCAATTGGCCAAGAAATTATTAGATCAACATCACCTGGCCAAATGTTAGTAAAGATAGTTTATGATCAACTAGTAGAGGTATTAGGTGGCAAAACAGAAGAAATAAATTTAAAGGCTGTACCCCCAGCTTCTATCCTTTTAGTTGGTTTACAAGGATCTGGTAAAACTACCACAGCAGTTAAATTAGCAAAAAATCTTGAAAAAAGTCTAAATAAAAAAATTCTACTTGTAAGCTTGGATATTTATAGGCCAGCCGCACAAGAACAATTAAAAGTCCTTTGTGAAAAAAATAGTTTAAATGTACTTCCTATAATAAAAGATCAAGTACCCCTTGATATTGCCCAAAGAGCTTTAAACGCAGCTAATCTTGCTGGAACAGATGTCATAATTTTTGATACAGCAGGTCGTACTCAAATAGACCTAAGCATGATGTCAGAAATTAAAAATATCAAAGACGCAGTTAAACCTGTTGAAACAATGCTTATAGCAGACTCTTTAACAGGTCAAATTGCTGTAAATCTTGCTTCAGAATTTGATAAAGCAGTAAATTTAACGAGTATAATTTTAACTAGAGTCGACGGAGATGGTCGTGGTGGTGCTGCTTTAAGTATGAAGCAAACTACTGGAAAACCCATAAAATTTCTTGGTGTTGGTGAAAAGATAGCTGATCTTGAGTCTTTTCATCCTGACAGGTTAGCAAACAGAATTCTTGGAATGGGAGATATCGTTTCTCTTGTAGAAAAAGCTTCTCAAGATCTTGATGAAGAAAAAATAAAATTAACTGAAGAAAAAATTAAAAAAGGAAATTTTACCTTTGATGACTACCTACTTCAATTAAGGCAAATGAAAAAAATGGGTGGTATGGAAGGGGTGCTTTCTCTTTTACCTGGTGTTGGTAAAGTAAAAGAGCAAATGCAAAATGCAAATATTGATGAAAAATTATTATCTTCTAATGAGGCAATAATTTTATCAATGACAAAAAAGGAAAGATCAAATCCTGATATTATAAGTGGATCAAGAAGAAAGAGAATTTCTTTAGGATCCGGAACTGATGTGCAAACGATAAATAGATTGCTTAAACAGTTTAAAATGATGTCTAAAATGATGAAAAAGATGTCAAAAGGAGGCGGACCACAAAATGGAATGCCACCTGAACTTTTTAATCAACTGAAATAAAGAAAGGGAAGAATGTTAAAAATAAGACTATCAATGATTGGTGCAAAAAAAAGACCAATTTATAAAATTGTAATCGCTGACAGTAGATTTCCTCGAGATGGAAGATTTATTGAAAAGGTTGGATTATTCAATCCACTTTTGCCTAAAGAAAAAAAGGAAAGGATTACAATTGAGGCTGAGAGGGTTAAACATTGGATTAGCAAAGGTGCAAAACCAACTTTAAGAGTATCTAGAATTCTGGGTGAAGCTCAAATTATGCCGATGCCTAAACCAGGAAATAATCCTAACAAAGCAATTCCGAAAAAAGATAGAAAAAAAGATGGAAAAGAAGAACCAAAGAAAGAAGCTCCTAAACAGGAAGCTAAGAAAGAAGAACCAAAGAAAGAAGCTCCTAAACAGGAAGCTAAGAAAGAAGAAAAAAAAGAGGAGAAAAAATAATGTCTATAATTCAAAAACTAGTAAAAGTAATAAATGAAGGCGATGAAAAAGGTGCAAAAGAAGTTATGCACGATGATTTTAAATTTCTTATGCATGCATCTGGAAAAACATTGTCTAAAGAAGATGTAGTTAAATGGGTTGGCATGAAAGATGTCAAACTCGATAAAGAAAGAATTCTATTTGAAAACAACGAAGTAGGATTCATGCACGCTATTGCAAGTTTTGCGGATGGTAACAAAGAAGCAGTTATGTCTTATTATAAGTTTAAAGATGGAAAAATAGTACACCAAGAAACTGGTGCAACTAAGTTGCCTAAATAAATAAAGAAAGAAAAAAATGTGGAAGGCTCGAGTATTTACTTTATATCCTGAAATATTTCCTGGACCATTAAGCAAGGGTCTTTACGGGAAAGCTCTACAAAAAAAAATTTGGGATTTAGAAATTATTAATATTCGAGACTCCGCTGAAGACAAGCATAAGACAGTAGATGACACACCTTTTGGAGGAGGTAGCGGAATGTTATTGAAACCAAATGTTTTAGGAAAATCTTTAGACAGTAGGTTAAAAAAGGATGAGAGAGTTTTTTATCTTTCCCCTAAAGGTAAAAAGTTTGACCAAAAATTTGCAAAAGATCTAACCAAAGAGAAAACAATAAATTTGATTTGTGGTCATTTTGAAGGAATTGATGCACGTATTTTAAGCACAAGAAATATTGAGGAAATTAGTATTGGCGATTATATTTTGTCTGGAGGTGAGTCAGCATCATTTGTTGTTTTAGATTCTGTTTTAAGATTACTTCCAGGTGTTCTAGGTAATGAAAAATCTAAAGATGATGAAAGCTTTGAAAACGGTTTACTTGAATATCCCCAATATACAAAACCCCAAATTTGGGAAAAAAAAAGCGTTCCAGAAGTACTATTATCGGGAGATCACGCAAAAATTAAGGACTGGCGTTTATCACAATCTAAGGATATAACACGTCGCCAGAGACCCGATCTTTGGGAAAAATATTTAAATAACAAAAAAAATGAAAAATATTGAAGACATAAACAAAGCAAACTTACAAAAACTGATTGCTGGAAAAAAAATTCCTGAATTTTTCCCTGGGGATACAATTAGAGTTGGGGTGAGAATTGTAGAAGGTAAAAGAGAAAGAGTTCAAAATTTTGAAGGCGTTTGCATTGCAAAAAAAAATAGAGACATAAACTCTTCTTTTAAAGTAAGGAAGATTTCGTTTGGCGAGGGTGTAGAGAGAACTTTTGCTCTATATAGTCCTGTAATTAGTTCAATTAAAGTCATCAGATCTGGCAAAGTTAAAAGAGCAAAACTTTATTATTTGAGAGATAGAAAAGGTAAATCTGCCAGAATTGCAGAAAAAATGAAAAAAAATATTGGGATCGAAGTTGAAGTTAAAAGTGATATTAAGATTCAAACGAATGAAAATCCGTCTTCAGAGGGCTCAAAAACAACCACAAATGAATCAAAAAAAGATGTACCTAATCAGTCTAAAAAAGAAACTGAAAAAAAAGAAAATAATAAACCAGAAAACTTAAAAAAATAATTTTAATGCCAAAAACTTTATACGATAAAATTTGGGATGATCATCTTGTCTTTAAACAAGATGATGGTACTTCACTGTTATATGTGGATAGACATTTAGTACATGAGGTAACTAGCCCGCAAGCTTTTGAAGGTCTAAGGTTAAATAAAAGGAAAGTAAGAAAACCTAATTTTACTTTAGCGGTTGCTGATCATAACGTACCTACAACAGATCGAACAAAAGGTATTAATGACCAACAGTCAAAAATTCAAGTTGATACGCTTAGAAAAAATTGTAAAGAATTTGGAGTGCCTTTATTTGACATGAACGATAAAAGACAAGGTATCGTTCATATTATTGGACCTGAGCAAGGTTTTACCCAGCCGGGTTCAATTATTGTTTGTGGTGATAGTCATACTGCTACACATGGAGCTTTTGGTGCACTCGCTTTTGGAATTGGGACTTCTGAGGTTGAACATGTTTTAGCCACTCAAACTCTGATACAAAAAAAATCCAAAAATTTTTTACTTAAGGTAGATGGAAAAATTCCATTAGGGGTAACCGCTAAAGATGTAATTTTAAAGATTATCGGTACCATAGGAACAGCTGGTGGAACTGGATTTGTAATTGAGTATTCCGGGGATGTTATCAGAAACTTTAGCATGGAAGAGAGAATGACTGTTTGTAATATGACGATTGAAGGTGGAGCTAGAGCAGGATTAATACAACCTGACGAGAAAACCTTTAAATATTTAGAGAACAGACCCTTATCTCCAAAAAAAGGTAATTGGAAAAAAGCTTTAGATTATTGGAGCAATTTAAAATCTGACAAAGATTGTAAATTTGATAAAGAAATAGTTTTAAATGGTGAAGATGTCGTTCCACAAGTTACTTGGGGCACATCCCCACAAGATGTTGTTCCGGTTAATGGATCAGTTCCGGATCCAAAAAAAGAAAAAGATAATGACAGACGTGTGGCTATGGAAAGATCATTAGATTATATGGGTTTAAAACCAAATACTAAAATGACAGATATTAAAATAGACAAAGTCTTTATTGGAAGTTGCACTAATGGAAGAATTCAGGACTTAAGGGAAGCAGCCAAACTTCTTAAGGATAAAAAAATTGCGGAACACGTAAATGCAATGGTTGTTCCTGGATCAGGTCTTGTAAAAATTCAGGCTGAGCAAGAGGGTTTGGATAAAGTATTTAAAGACTCTGGCTTTGAGTGGAGAGAACCAGGCTGTTCAATGTGTCTTGGTATGAATGAGGATCAGCTAAAACCAAGAGAAAGGTGTGCATCAACATCAAATAGAAACTTTGAAGGAAGGCAAGGTCGTGGGGGGAGAACACATTTAGTAAGCCCAGCAATGGCAGCGGTAGCAGCTATTGAAGGGCACTTGTCAGATGTTAGAAAATTTAACAATTAAAATGGAAAAATTTACAAAAATAAAAAGTATACCCGCATATATTCCTTTAATGAATATAGATACTGATAAAATTATTCCTAAACAATTCTTAAAAACAATAAAAAGATCAGGTTTAGGCAAAAGTTTATTTTATGAAATGAGGTTTGATGAAAAAGGAAATCCAATAAAGGGTTTCATTTTAGACCAGGAACCTTTTAACAGTTCAAAAATTTTAATAACAGGAAAGAATTTTGGTTGTGGTTCTTCGAGAGAACATGCACCGTGGGCTTTAATGGACTTTGGAATTAGAGTTATAATTAGCGAAAGTTTTGCTGATATCTTTTACAACAACTGTTTTAAAAATGGAATACTCCCAATTGTTGCAAAAGATGAAACTATAAACGAGCTTAAAAATTATTCCGAGAGAAAAGAAAATATTGAAGTTAAACTTCAAGAACAAGAAATTATTTATGGAAATAAAACTTTTAAATTTGAACTAGACTCATTCAAAAAGAAGTGTTTATTAGAAGGATTGGACGATATAGCTTTATCTCTAGAAAAAACTAAAAATATTGAAAGTTTTGAGAATAAAATGTCTCAAAATAGACCCTGGTTATAAATGGCAACAAATCAAAAAAAAATATTTCTTTTACCTGGCGATGGTATAGGCCCAGAGGTTGTTGGAGAAACCAGAAAAGTTATTGATTGGTTTAATAAAAAAAAATCTCTAGATTTTAAAATTGACCAAGATCTTATTGGTGGAGCTGCAATAGACAAATATGGTGTACCAATAACTGATGAAGTATTTTATAAAGCTTTTGAAAGTGATGCAGTAATAGTTGGAGCATGTGGTGGACCACAGTATGATAAATTAGAGTTTTCAAAAAAACCTGAAAGAGCTCTTTTAAAATTAAGAAAAGAATTAAAATTATTTGCGAATTTAAGACCAGCCATTTGTTTTAAACAACTTGTTGATTCTTCAACTTTAAAACCAGAAATAGTTTCAGGTCTCGATATTTTAATTGTAAGAGAATTAACAGGAGGTATATATTTTGGTGAGCCAAGAGGTGTAAAACCAATAGAAAACGGTGAACGAAGAGGAGTGAATACACACGTTTATACAACAAAGGAAATTAAAAGAATTGCAAAAGTAGCATTTGAACTAGCTGCTAAAAGAAATAATAAAGTAACATCTTGTGAAAAATCAAATGTTATGGAGGCAGGTGTTCTTTGGAGAGAGGAAGTTCAGTCTTTAAAGGATAAAGATTATAAAAAAATTGAGCTTAATCATATGCTGGCAGATAACTGTGCAATGCAACTATTAAGAAACCCGAAACAGTTTGATGTTATTTTAGCTGATAATTTATTTGGAGATATGTTATCCGATGAAGCCGCAATGTTAACAGGCTCACTAGGTTTGCTACCATCTGCATCATTAGGTGATAAAGATAAAAATGGAAGAATAAGATCTTTGTATGAACCTGTGCATGGTTCAGCACCGGATATTGCTGGTAAAAATATATCAAACCCGATTGCAACAATATTAAGTTTCTCAATGGCGTTAAAATATTCTTTAGGAATGCAAAAAGAGTCTACAATGTTGGATAAGGCTGTTGAAAAAACACTAGAAGACGGTTTAAGAACTCCAGATATAATGTCAAAAGGTAAGAAAAAGGTATCAACCTCAGAGATGGGTGATGCAATTATATCAAATTTAAATTAAAATACTTTTTAATGAACTTAGCTATAATCGGTGCCACCGGCAATGTCGGAAGAAAAACTATTGAGATTTTAGAAAAATCTAAAATTGAAATATCTAATTTATTCTTAGTGGCCTCTGCAAAAAGTGCAGGAAAAAAAATTAAATTCAAAGGAAAAGAGATAGAGATTCAAGATCTTGAAAAATATGATTTTTCAAGTGCTAAAATAACTTTTTTTGCAGCTGGAAGTAAAATAGCAGAGCAATGGGCTACAAAAGCAAGCAAAAAAACAATAGTAATTGATAATTCTAAATTTTTTAGAATGGATAATGATGTTCCATTAATAGTACCAGAGGTTAATTTGGATCAATTACAGAATTACAAAAAAAAGAACATTATTGCAAATGCAAACTGCTCTACTATACAAATGGTTGTTGCTTTAAAACCTTTACATGATCATTTTAATATTAAAAGAGTTATAGTTTCCACTTATCAATCAGTATCTGGTGCAGGGAAAGCTCCTATGGATGAGTTAATAACTCAATCAAGGGATTTTCTAGAAGGAAAAAAAATTTCTTCAAAAAATTTTACAAAGCAAATTGCATTTAATTTAATACCTCACATAGATGAATTTGTTGACGAAGGATATACAAAAGAAGAATGGAAAATGATTAATGAAACAAAAAAAATTCTTGACTCAAAAATTAAAGTATCCGCAACTTGTGTTAGGGTCCCAGTGATGGTTTCTCATTCAGAGTCTATCAATGTGGAATTTGAAAAGCCCTTTGATATTAAAAGTATAAAAAATATTTTAAATCAATCTAGTGGCTGTAAAGTTATAGATGAAAGAAAAGATGGAGGCTACATAACGCCACTTGAAGCTGAAAATAGTTATTTAACTTTTATTTCTAGGATACGAAAAGATAGTTCAAATAATAAAGCAATTAACATGTGGGTCGTTTCTGACAATTTACTTAAAGGGGCAGCATTGAATACAGTACAGATTGCAGAGCAATTAATTAAAAAAAATGTCTAATAAAAATAATCCATTATCTCCGCATCTTCAGGTTTATAAATGGCACATATCATCTCTTTTATCTATCTCACATAGAATAGTCGCGATAATCAATTTTATTTTTATTATTTTAATTTCTTCAATATTAATTTTTTTAGGAACAGACATCCAAATATTTCAAGTTTTTTCGAAATCTTTAATAGGAAAGTTTTTAATAATTAGCTTATGTTGGTCATTTAGTTTTCAAATCTTAAATGAGATTCGACATTTGGCATGGGATATGGGATATGGTTTTGATCTAAAGATATCACGAATTACAGGGATACTTACTATTATTGGATCATTCGTTTTAACAATTTTGTTTTACTTAATAGGAATAAATTTATTTTAAATGATTAAAGCAGCAAAAAAATGGTTAACAATTAAAGTTACGTCAGGAATTCTAATTCCTTTTATGATTTGGTTTATTATAAATTTAGTAGCAATATTAGATGCTAATAATTCTCAATTTGTTTTATTCTTGGAAAGTTTTTCAACTAAAATAATTTTTACTTTATTCTTAATATTTGCATCAATTTTTTATACGTTGACGATAAGTGAGGTTTTTGAAGACTATATAAGCAATTTTAAACTCAAAAATGCCGCAAACAGTTTACTTGTTTTTTTTAGTATAATAGTCACATTAATATTAATTACTTTTTTATTTAAGACCTAAATTATGAAAGCATACAAAATTATAGATCACGAATACGATGTTGTAGTCCTAGGAGCAGGTGGTTCAGGATTAAGAGCTGCTGTGGGACTCTCAGAAGCTGGTCTTAAAACTGCTTGCATATCAAAAGTTTTTCCAACAAGAAGTCACACGTCAGCTGCACAAGGTGGAATTTCAGCAGCTTTAGGAAATATGGGCGAAGATGATTGGAGATGGCATATGTACGATACAGTTAAAGGATCAGATTGGTTAGGTGATCAAGATGCTATTGAACACTTATGCAAAGAAGCTCCTAAAGCTGTAATTGAATTAGAAAAATATGGTGTACCATTTAGTAGAACTAAAGAGGGAAAAATTTACCAGAGAGCATTTGGTGGAATGACAAAAAATTATGGTAACGAGTCTGTCCAAAGAACTTGTGCAGCAGCAGATAGAACTGGTCACGCAATACTTCACACTTTATACGGTCAAGCTTTAAAACATAATACAGAATTTTTTATAGAATACTTTGCTTTAGATCTTTTAATGAAAGATGGTCAGTGCAAAGGTTTGATTGCTTGGAATTTAAATGATGGAACAATACATAGATTTAGATCACACATAACTATTCTAGCTACAGGTGGTTACGGAAAAGTTTATTACACAGCTACTTCAGCCCATACATGTACTGGAGATGGGAATGGTATGGCACTTAGAGCAGGATTGCCATTACAGGATATGGAATTTGTTCAATTTCATCCAACAGGAATTTATGGAGTAGGAACTCTTATTTCAGAAGGTGTTAGAGGAGAGGGTGGTTACCTTTTAAACTCCAAGGGTGAGAGATTTATGGAAAAATATGCACCCAAAGCTAAAGATTTAGCTTCAAGAGACGTTGTAAGTAGATCGATAGCAGTAGAGATCAACGAAGGAAGAGGTGTTGGTAAAAATAAAGACTATGTCAATTTACATTTAGACCATCTTGATCCAAAAGTGATAGAGGAAAGATTGCCTGGAATTGCAGAGTCAGCAAAAACATTTTGTGAAGTTGATGTAAGAAAAGATCCAATACCAGTTGTTCCTACTGTTCATTACAATATGGGAGGGATACCAACCAATTATAAAGCTGAAGTTTTAACATTGAATGGAAAAGAATCTACTGTGCCAGGATTAATGGCTATAGGAGAGGCGGCTTGTGTTTCTGTCCACGGCGCAAATAGATTAGGTTCAAACTCATTAATAGATTTAGTAGTTTTTGGAAAATCAGCTGCAAAAAGAGCTGCAGAACTTGTTAAGCCAGGAACACCTCACGAAGAAATACCTCAAAGTGAAACAGATAAATGTTTAGATAGATTTGATAAACTTCGTAACGCTTCAGGTGCAACGAAAACTTCAGAACTAAGATTATCCATGCAGAGAACCATGCAATCAAAATGCGCAGTTTTTAGAACCGAAAAAACATTAAAAGAAGGAATGGATCAAATCAGAAAACCTTTTGAAGGAATATCTGATATTTCAGTTTCAGACAAGTCCTTATTGTTTAATACTGATCTTGTTGAAACTTTAGAATTTGATAATCTTATTAGACAGGCGATGACGACAATAGACTCGGCTTATCATAGAAAAGAAAGTAGAGGAGCTCACGCAAGAGAAGACTACAAAACTAGAGATGATAAGAAATATATGACACATACTTTAGCTTGGCAAAAGGGAAACGAAGTTAAAGTAGCTTATAGACCTGTTCATGCAAAAACATTAACAAACGATGTTCAATACTTTCCGCCAAGAGAAAGAGTATATTAATGGTTCAATTTAGCCTTCCACAAAACTCTAAAATTTTGAAAGGCAAATACTACAAAGATAAAACTGGATCAAATAATTTAAAAAAAGTTAATGTTTATAGATGGAGCCCATCTAGTAACGACAATCCAAGAATCGATACGTTTGAAGTAGATCTTAATGAGTGCGGACCCAAAGTATTAGATGTTCTATTTAAAATAAAAAATGAAATTGATCCTACTTTAACTTTTAGAAGATCTTGTGCACACGGTGTATGTGGTTCATGTGCAATGAATGTTGATGGAGTAAACACTTTGTCATGTATTAAGTCTCACTCAGATATTAAGGGTGAACTAAATATTTATCCATTACCTCATCTGAAAGTAATTAAGGATTTAGTTGGTGATTTAACTACACTATATAAACAATATGAATCTGTAGAACCGTGGCTCAAGTCTAAAGTAGGAGAAAAAACTTCTACAGAAATTAAACAGTCTCAAGAAGATAGAGCAAAACTTGATGGATATTATGAGTGTATACTTTGTGCATGTTGCTCGACTTCTTGCCCAAGTTATTGGTGGAATGGAGATAAATATCTGGGACCAGCAGTATTATTACAAGCATATCGTTGGATAACAGATAGTAGAGATGAGGAAAGAAAAGAACGATTAAAAAAAGTTGCAGACGAGCTAAAGCTTTATAGATGTCATACTATTATGAATTGCACAAATTCTTGCCCAAAAGGTTTAAATCCTGCAAAAGCAATTGGATCTATTAAAAAAATGCTTGCATCAAGCTGAAAGCTTAATTAATCATTAACAAAATGAATTCAATTGAGCATTTTATTAACGGTAAAACTGTAAAAGGTTCATCCAAAAGAACAACAAAAGTATTTAACCCAGCTACAGGCGAGGCAAGTTCTAATGTAAATTTAGCAAACACTGCTGATTTAAATAAAGCTGTCGATGCAGCAAACAAAGCCTTTACTAGTTGGTCTCAAAAAACTCCATTATTCCGAGCTAGAGTCCTTTTTAAATTTAAAGAATTGATCGAAAAAAATTATGATGAGCTTACAAAAATTATTGTTTCTGAGCATGGAAAAGTTTATGAAGATGCCAGAGGTTCTTTAACGAGAGGCTTAGAAGTAGTAGAATTTGCTTGTGGTATCCCACAATTACTTAAAGGTGAATTTACAGAAAATGTTGGTACAAATGTTGACAGTTGGTCTATGAGACAACCTCTTGGAGTTTGTGCAGGTATTACACCTTTTAATTTTCCCGCAATGGTACCCATGTGGATGTTTCCTATCGCTATAGCTTGTGGAAACACTTTTGTGTTGAAACCATCTGAGAAAGACCCATCTTGTTCAATGAAACTAGCAGAATTATTTTTAGAAGCCGGCCTTCCTCCTGGTGTTTTTAATGTTGTGAATGGAGATAAAGAGGCTGTTGATGCGATTATTAATAACAAAGATATTTCTGCAGTAAGTTTCGTTGGTTCAACTCCTGTAGCCAAATATATTTATGAAAACTGTGCAAAAAATGAAAAGAGGGTCCAAGCATTAGGGGGTGCAAAAAATCATTGTGTCGTAATGCCAGATTGTGATTTAGAGCAAGCAGTAAATGGTTTGATGGGTGCAGCCTACGGATCTGCTGGTGAAAGATGTATGGCACAATCAGTTGCAGTAGCTGTAGGAAAAATTGCTGACCCATTAGTAAAAAGTCTATCCAAAAAAGTTGAATCTCTTAAGATTGGTCCAGGATTAGATAAGAAATCTCAAATGGGACCATTGGTTACTAAGGAGCATTTAGAAAAAGTGAAAGGTTATGTAGATATTGGAGTCAAAGAAGGAGCAAAGCTCGTAGTAGATGGTAGAAATTTGAAACTCCAGGGTTACGAAAATGGTTTTTATATGGGAGGATGTTTATTTGATAATGTTAAAAAAGATATGAGGATTTATAAAGAGGAAATTTTTGGTCCTGTACTCTCTGTTGTTAGAGCAAAAGATTACAGTGAAGCATTATCTTTAGTTAATGATCATGAATTTGGAAATGGTACAAGCATATTTACAAGAGATGGGGACACAGGGAGATCATTCGCTAGTAATGTAAAAATTGGAATGGTTGGTATAAACATACCAATACCTGTTCCAATGGCTTTCCATAGTTTTGGTGGATGGAAAAGATCCTTATTTGGAGATCAAAGTATTCATGGACCCGAAGGTGTTAGGTTCTACACAAAATTAAAAACAATTACTTCTAGATGGCCATCAGGAATTAAATCAGATCCAGAATTTGTGATGCCTACGATGAAATAAAATGTCAAAAAAAATATCTTTAATCGGAGCTGGTCAAATTGGTGGTACATTAGCGCACTTAATTGCAATAAAAGAACTTGGAGATATTGTCCTTTTTGATGTTGCTGAAGGATTAGCAAAAGGCAAAGCCTTAGACATTGCTCAATCTTCAGGTGTAACTGGTTTTAATGTAAATATATCAGGTACAAATGATTATGAGGATACAAAAAACTCTGATGTAATTATAATAACAGCTGGCGTTCCTAGAAAACCTGGAATGTCTAGAGATGACTTGCTTGGGACTAATCTTAAAATAATTAAACAGGTATCAGATGGAATAAAGAATACATCTCCAAAAGCTTTTGTTATTTGTATAACAAACCCTTTGGATGTAATTGTAATGGCTCTGCAGAAATATTCTGGACTACCTTCTACTAAAGTTGTTGGTATGGCAGGAATTTTGGATTCCTCAAGATTTAAATATTTTTTATCTAAGGAATTAAATGAACCTATTAAAAATATAGAATCTTTAGTTCTCGGTGGTCACGGAGATACAATGGTGCCCATGCCTAAAAAGACTAAAATTAAAAATAAAACATTAGTCGATTTAATAAGTGAGAAAAGAATTTCAAAAGATAAATTAGATGGAATTATAAATAGAACTAGAAAAGGTGGAGCTGAAATCGTGAAACTATTAGAAAAAGGTTCTGCTTTTTATGCACCAGCTGCGTCAGGTGTTGAAATGGCTGAGTCTTATATAAAAGATTTAAAAAAAACATTACCATGCGCAGCTTTTTTAAATGGAGAGTATGGTTATAAAAATATTTATGCTGGGGTTCCAGTTGTTATTGGTAAAAATGGTGTAGAAAAAATTGTAGAGATGGAACTCGAAAGTACTGAAAAGTCAAATTTCGATATTTCAATAAAAGCTGTTAAAGAATTATGCGAGTCAGCTGCAAAAATTGATCCGAGTTTGTCTTAAAACTATGAGTAGTAAATAATTGTATGAATATTCATGAACACCAAGCAAAAGATATTTTAAAAGATTTTGGGGCTCCCACAACAGAGGGAGTAATTATATTTAATTCTAAGGGTATAATTGACAAGATTAAAGATCTAAATACTGACCAATTAGTTTTAAAAGCTCAAATACATGCTGGTGGAAGAGGAAAAGCTGGAGGGGTAAAACTAGTAAAAAAAAAAGATATAGTAGATGAAGCAAATAAGTTATTTGGAAAAGTTTTAGTAACACCACAAACAGGCCCAGAAGGACGAGTAGTAAAGAGAATATATATTCAAAAAGCTTACGATATAAAAAAAGAATTATATTTATCATGTCTTGTAGATAGACAAAGTTCTAAGATTGCTTTCATAAGTAGCACTGAGGGTGGTGTTGATATAGAAGCAGTTGCCAAAAAAACCCCTGGAAAAATTATTACAACAAAAGTAGATCTAAAACAGAATTTAAACCCTGAAGAAATTAAAAATATACTACAAATTTACCAATTAGATAAAAACCAAATGAACAGCGCAATAAAATTAGTGAAAGCAATGTATAACGCCCTTATCAAAAAAGATGCATCTTTAATTGAAATAAATCCATTAGTAATAACAAAAAGTAACGAAATATTATGCTTAGATGCAAAAATGAATTTTGATGATAATGCGATTTTTAAGCATCCAGAAATATTAGAACTTAGAGATTTGAATGAGGAAGATTCATCTGAGATAGAAGCAAGTAAACATGATTTAGCTTATATCAAATTAGATGGATCTATTGGGTGTATGGTCAACGGTGCAGGCTTAGCAATGGCAACCATGGATATAATAAAACTTTATGGGGAGGAGCCCGCAAACTTTTTAGATGTTGGAGGTGGAGCAAGTAAAGAAAAAGTAACTGCTGCTTTTAAAATTTTACTATCAGATAAAAACGTTAAAGGTGTATTAATTAACATATTTGGTGGAATTATGCAGTGTGATGTACTCGCACAAGGAGTTGTAGATGCAGCGAAAGATGTGAAATTAAATGTTCCTCTAGTGGTACGATTAGCAGGTACTAATTTTAAAAAAGGTAAAAAAATTCTTAATGAGTCTAATTTAAAAATCTTATCTGCTGATAATCTAAATGATGCTGCAAAAAAAATTGTAGAGGCTATTAAATAAATGTCTATTTTGGTTAGCAAAAGCACAAAAGTAATTTGTCAGGGATTTACAGGTAAACATGGAACATTTCATTCTGAACAAGCAATAAAATATGGAACACAATTAGTCGGCGGTGTAACTCCGAAAAAAGGAGGTCAGAAGCATTTGAGTTTGCCAGTTTTTGATACTGTTAAAGATGCCAAAAAAACAACTGGGGCAACAGCCACAATGATATATGTGCCAGCTAAATTTACAGCAGCTGCAATTATCGAGGCAATAGATGCAGAAATTGAGCTAATAGTTTGCATTACTGAAGGTGTACCAGTTTTAGATATGATAAATGTTAAAAATCACCTCAAAAAAAGTAAAAGCAGATTAATTGGTCCTAATTGTCCGGGAATTATAACTCCTGGAGAATGTAAGATTGGAATTATGCCTGGCGAAATTCATAAAAAGGGGAATGTTGGAATTGTATCAAGGTCAGGAACTTTAACATATGAGGCTGTTGCTCAAACTACTGAAAATGGTTTGGGACAGTCTACTTGTATTGGAATTGGGGGTGACCCTATTAACGGAACAAACTTCATAGATTGTCTTGATTTATTTTTTAAGGATCCAGAAACAGAGTCAATTATTATGATTGGTGAAATTGGTGGCTCAGCTGAGGAGGAAGCTTCCGAATTTATTAAAAAATCGAAAAATAAAAAGCCAATTGTGGGTTTTATTGCAGGACTTACTGCACCACCAGGTAGACGTATGGGTCATGCAGGTGCAATAATTTCTGGAGGACAAGGTGGGGCAGAAAATAAAATTGAATTAATGAAATCTGCAGGCATAACTATTTCAGAATCACCAGCAGATATAGGAAAAACGTTATATAAAAAACTAAATAGTTAATTTTAAGTTTTTTATGTTAATATAAGATTAAGAAATAATGTCTACGGTTAAAAACAATAATATATTTGAAAAAACTTCATTTTTAGGTGGAAATAGTTCTGAGTTCATTGAAGAACTGTATTCTCAATATGTTCAAAATCCAAAAAGTATTTCAAAAGAATGGAGAGAATTTTTTGATGGTCTTAAAGACAAAAAAGAAGAGATTATTAACACAGCAAACGGACCAAGCTGGTCAAGAAAAAAAAGTAAAATAAATTTATATAAAAATGGTGAAGAACTTGAAAATGATGATAAAGAATTGAAAGATGTAAATATTGATGTTTCGAATATTAAACAAAACTTAAAAGACTCAATAAGGGTGAGTACTTTAATACGAGCATATAGAATAAGAGGACACTTACTTGCAAATCTAGATCCTTTAAGACTCCAAAAACATCAAGAACATCCCGAACTAAATGCAGAAACTTATGGATTTAATGATCAGTATAAAAATAAAAAAATTTTTCTTGATGGTACTTTAGGATTTGAATCTGCAGATATAAACAAACTCATTCATAAAGTAAAAAATATCTACTGTGGAAATATTGGTTATGAGTTTATGCATATGTCAGATCCAGTTGAAAGATCTTGGATAAGAGAAAGGATAGAAGGAAAAGAGAAAGGAATTAAATTTACAGAAAATGGTAAGAAGGCAATTCTAAATAAACTTATAGAAGCAGAAGGATTTGAAAAATTTTTACATGTAAAATTTGTAGGCACAAAAAGATTTGGTCTCGACGGAGCAGAGTCACTTATACCAGCGTTAGAGCAAATTATAAAAAGAGGCGGTCATTTAGGTGTAAAAGAAGTAAAAATTGGAATGCCACATAGAGGAAGATTAAATGTGCTTGCAAACATGATGCAAAAACCATTTAAATTAATCTTTAAAGAATTTTTTGGAGAAAAAATTGACTCTAAAAAAGATTTTGAAGGCGACGTTAAATATCATTTAGGTGCATCAGCAAATAGAGAATTTGACGGAAATTTAGTTCATATCAGTCTTACCGACAATCCTTCTCATTTAGAAGCTGTAAATCCAATTGTTCTAGGTCAAGTGAGAGCTAAACAATTTTTTCATAAAGACAAAGAAAGAAAAAAAGTTATTCCTGTTCTTATTCATGGGGATGCTGCATTTGCTGGCCAAGGTGTAGTAGCAGAGTGTTTTGCTATGTCAGGGTTACCTGGTCACAACACAGGTGGTACAATACATATAATTGTAAATAATCAAATTGGTTTTACTACAGCACCAAGATTTGCTAGATCTTCACCGTATCCATCAGATCTTGCAAAAATGGTGGAAGCTCCAATACTTCATGTTAACGGTGATGATCCAGAGGCAGTAGTTCATTGCGCAAAGATTGCTACAGAATTTAGGCAAAAATTTAAAAGTGATGTCGTCATTGATATGGTTTGTTATAGACGTTTTGGTCATAACGAAGGTGATGAGCCATCATTCACACAACCTCTTATGTACAAAAAAATTCGAAGTCATCCTACAACTTTACAAATCTACGGAAAAAAACTAATCAGCCAAGGCTTAATTTCACAACAAGATTTCGATGAAAGAAAAAATAAACTTAAAGATTTTTTGAATACTGAATTTAAAAATGCGAAAAGCTTTAAACAGAAAATGACATGGTTTGATGGAGTTTGGTCGAGATTTAAGCCTGAAATAGGAAAAGATAAAAGAGGAAAAACTGGTGTTGAAAAAAAAGAATTGATCAATATAGGTAAAAAAATTACTGAAGTGCCAAATAATTTTAATATTCACAAAACACTTATAAAAATTTTAGAAAATAAAAGAAAAATGTTTACAGATGATAAACCCATAGATTGGTCAACAGCTGAGCTTTTAGCATTTGGCACTTTACTAAATGAGGGTTTTTCAGTAAGACTTTCTGGACAGGACTCAGGACGAGGGACTTTTAGTCAAAGACACGCAGTATTAAGAGATCAAGATAGTCACGATAGATTTGTGCCTTTGCATAACATATCAAAGAAACAAAAAAGCTTCGAAGTCATTGATAGTTTATTGTCAGAGCTTGGTGTTCTAGGTTTTGAGTTTGGATATTCTCTTTCTGAGCCTGAGACCCTAGTTCTTTGGGAAGCACAATTTGGAGATTTTTCAAATGGTGCGCAAGTAGTTATAGATCAATTTATCTCTTCTGGTGAGTCTAAGTGGTCACGAGCAAGTGGACTAGTGATGCTTCTTCCTCATGGTTATGAAGGTCAAGGACCAGAACATTCGTCAGCAAGATTAGAGAGGTTTTTACAATTATGTGCACAAGAAAATTTACAAGTTGTCAATTGTACAACTCCAGCTAATTATTTTCATGTCCTTAGAAGACAAATGAGAAGAGATTTTAGAAAACCTTTAATAATTATGACTCCTAAATCCTTATTGAGACATAAAAGATGTATTTCTTATCTTGAAGACTTTACAAGAAAAACAAGATTTCACAGAATTTTGGAAGATCATGCTTACCTTAATCAAAGCAAACTTATAAAACTTAAAAAAAATAATAATATAAAAAAGGTTATTATGTGTTCAGGTAAAATATATTTTGACTTGTTAGAGGCTAGAGAAAAAAATAAAAATGATGAAATAGTGTTCATAAGAATTGAGCAACTTTATCCTTTCCCTGTAAAACATTTGGGAAGAGAGCTACAAAAGTATAAAAATGCAGAATTTATTTGGTGTCAAGAAGAGCCAATGAATATGGGAGCATGGAATACTGTTAAATATTATATAGATAGAACACTAGAAATCATTAAAATTAAAGGTGAAAAAGTAAAATATATTGGAAGAAATGCTGCGGCATCACCAGCAACTGGAAACTTAAACAAACACCTTGCAGAACAAAAAGAAATATTAGAAAAGGTTGTAGGTAGGTTAAATTAATTAAATGTCAGAAAAAATAGTTGTACCAGCTTTAGGTGAGTCAGTAACAGAGGCAACAGTTTCTAAATGGCTTAAAACTGTTGGAGAAAAGGTTGACTCGGATGAGCCTGTTGTTGAGCTTGAGACAGATAAAGTAAATGTCGAAGTCCCCTCACCATCAGATGGCGTTTTAGAAAATATTTCAGTTAAAGAGGGGGATACAGTAGAAGTAGGTGCTTTACTTGGAAGTATAGGAGCAAAGAAAGCTCAAAAGATTGAAAAAGAAGAAAAAAAATATACACCTCCACCAAAAAAAGAAGAAGTTGTTCCTAAAATTTTTGATAAGCCAGTTGAAAAAAAACATAAAAAGATTGAACAAAAAATTTTTTTAAAGGAAACTCCAAAAGAACCACCACTTATTTTATCAAAAGAGATTAAAAGTGATAAGCAAGCCGAAGAGCTAACCGTTTCTCCATCTGCAAGAAAAATTGCAAGTGAAAAGAATATCGACTTAAGCAAAATTGCAGGCTCAGGAAAAAATGGAGTTATACTTAAGGAAGATTTGTTAAATTTAATGGGGTCCAAACCAGCTCCTAACAAACGAAAAATAACACACGGACCTGAAGAAAAAATTAAAATGACTAGATTAAGAATGACAATAGCCAAAAGATTAAAAGAAGCACAAAATAATGCTGCAATGCTTACTACTTTTAATGAAGTGGATATGTCAAAAGTAATACAAATGAAAAATGATTATAAAAATGAATTTATTAAAAAATACTCAACTAAACTTGGCTTTATGTCTTTTTTTGTAAAAGCTTGTGTAACAGCGCTGAAAAATTACCCAGCTATTAACGCAGAAATTCAAGGAGACTCAATAGTTTATAAAAATTATTACAATATTAGTTTTGCTGTTGGAACTGAAAAAGGACTTGTGGTTCCAGTACTAAGAAGTCCAGACGAGATGTCCTTCGCCGAAATTGAAAAAAATATTTTATCTTTAGGTGAAAAAGCAAGAGATGGAAAAATAAGCATTGAAGATCTTCAGGGAGGAACATTTACTATTACTAATGGTGGAATTTATGGCTCTATGCTTTCAACTCCAATATTAAATCCTCCACAGTCTGGAGTTCTTGGTATGCACAATATAATTGAAAGAGCAGTTGTTAAAGATGGACAGATCATAATTAGACCGATGATGTATCTCGCTTTATCCTATGATCATAGAATCGTAGATGGAAAAGAAGCAGTTTCATTTTTAAAAAACATAAAAGATTATTTAGAAGAGCCACAAAGGCTTTTCTTAAATGTATAAATAGATATGAGCGAACAATTTGATTTATTAGTAATTGGCGGTGGACCAGGAGGATATGTTTGTGCCATACGCGCAGCTCAATTAGGTTTAAAGACAGGTTGTATTGAGTCGAGAGGAACACTAGGAGGAACTTGTCTTAATGTGGGATGCATTCCATCTAAAAGTCTTCTTAATTTATCTGATATGTATAAAAAGGCACAAAAAGACTATAACAATCTCGGTATAGAAGTTGGAGAAGTAAAATTAAATCTTAAAAAAATAATGATGAATAAGAGTAAATCAGTTCAAGTTCTAACAAAAGGTGTAGAGTTTTTATTTAAAAAAAATAAAGTTACGTACATCAAAGGCAAGGGAGTTTTGTTTTCAAAAAACGATGTAGTTGTATACGAAAATGGAAAAAAAACTTCTTATAAATCAAAAAATATTGTTATAGCTACTGGTTCATCATCAAGTTCTGTTCCAGGAATTGAAATTAATGAAAAAAATATAATTTCTTCAACGGGGGCTATATCTTTAGAAAAGGTTCCAAAAAGTTTAGTTGTTATTGGAGGAGGTTATATCGGTCTTGAGATGGGCTCAGTATGGTCTAGATTAGGCTCAGAAGTTACAGTAATTGAATATTTAGATCATATTATACCAGGAATGGACAGAGAAGTTTCAAAAGAGTTTCAAAAGATTTTAACAAAACAAGGTATAAAATTTTTATTAAATAACAAAGTTACAAAAGTAAAAGATGAAAATAATAAAGTTAACGTTGAATTTAGTGATAACTCCACCAAAGCAAAAAATATAATTGAATGTGAGAAAGTCTTGGTTTCTGTGGGTAGGAAGCCTTATACGGATGGCTTAAATCTGTCAAAGATTGGTATCAATAAAGATAAACAGGGTAGAATAGATATTGATAAAGAATTTAGGACTTCTGTAAAAAATATATTTGCAATTGGTGATGTAATAAAAGGACCAATGTTAGCACACAAAGCTGAAGAAGAGGGAATAGCCGTTGCAGAAATTCTTGCAGGTCAATCTGGGCATGTAAATTACGATGTAATTCCCGGAGTAATTTATACATCACCAGAGGTCGCTGCTGTTGGAAAAACTGAGGAAGAATTAAAAAAGTTAAATATAAGTTACAAAATTGGGAAATTTCCTTTTATGGCAAACTCTCGAGCTAAAGTTAACAATGAAACGGAAGGATTTGTAAAAATATTAGCGGACTCAAAAACTGACAAGGTTTTAGGAGTACATATAATAGGTCCACATAGTGGAGACATGATTGCTGAAATGGCAATCGCAATGGAATTTGGTGCAAGTGCAGAAGATATTGCTAGAACATGCCATGCTCATCCAACACATACAGAAGCTATAAAAGAAGCTGCTTTAGCAGTTGAAAAGAGACCGATTCATTTTTAAGTAAATTTATTTTTTAAAACAATGAAAGTACCAGTTCTTATACCAAGAATTTTTGATCATCCTCATACTTATTTATCTGAAAAATATGGAAAATTAAAAACAGGGTCCATTGTTTCAGTACCGTTTGGTAAAGAGGAGGAAATCGGAGTTGTATGGGATAAAGAGGAAAATACAAATAAGAATTTTAAATTAAAAAATATTAAAGAAAAAAAAGGTGTTTCATTAAGTCACAATTTAGTTAAATTCATCAACTGGTTTTCATTATATAATTTAGCACCAAAGGGTATGGTTCTTAAGATGTGCTTGGGGGATGAATCATTTTTTTCAAAAAAAAAAGAAACTTTTAATAACATAATAAAAAAAAAAAATAATTTTATTCTAAATGAGGAACAAAAAAAATGTTTACAGGAAATAAATAATTTAGGTACTAAATTTAGTACAACTTTATTACAAGGTATCACTGGATCGGGTAAAACAATAGTATATTTTGAAAAAATAAAAGAAAATATTTTAAAAGGAAGACAATCTTTAGTTTTACTACCTGAAATTTTTTTGACAAACCAATTTAATAAAAGGTTTGAAGATTATTTTGGTTTTAAACCTGCGATTTGGCATTCAAAAATAACAAAAAAAAATAAACGAATTATTTGGAAAAATATTATTAATGGTGAAATTAAATTAGTAGTTGGAGCAAGATCATCATTATTTTTACCATTTAAAAACTTAGGATTAATTGTTGTTGATGAAGAGCATGACTCATCTTACAAACAAGACGAGGGTATTAGATATAATGCTAGAGATATGGCAATCTCAAGAGCTTCGATAGAAAACATTCCAGTTTTACTTTCTACCTCTATTCCGTCATTGGAAACATTCAATAATGTTAAAAATAAAAAATACAATCTTACTAAATTAAAAAAAAGATATAAAAATTTTTCCCTGCCACAAGCTGAGGTAATTGATCTCAAATTGGATAGAAAGAAAAAAAATATATGGATAGATCCAAAAACAATTATGCTTGTTAAAAAATATCTCGAAAAAAAAGATCAAGTGCTTTTTTTTCTTAATAGAAGAGGTTATGCACCATTTATGATTTGCAAGGCTTGTGGATCAAAACTTGACTGTCCAAATTGCTCAATCTTCTTAACTTTTCATAAACATATAAATAAAGCTATGTGTCATCATTGTGGATATAAATCTAGTGTAAATTCCAAATGTATAAAGACTGATCATAGTTGTGATTATCAAATGTACGGCCCAGGCGTAGAGAAAATTTATGCTGAACTTAAACAAATTTTTCCTGAGAAAAAAATCAAAATATTATCAAGTGATTTTCTAAATAAGCAGAAGGAAACAAAAAACGTACTTACTGACATAGAAAATAATAAAATAGATATACTTGTAGGTACTCAATTAATTTCAAAAGGATTTAACTTTCCTAATTTAAATTGTATTGTAGTTGTAGACGCAGATTTTTCTGGAATGGGTTTTGATCTAAGGTCAACAGAAAAAAATATTCAGCTATATAATCAATTGAGTGGGAGAGCTGGCAGATTTAGTAAAGACTCTCTTGTTATTTATCAGACTTTTAATCCATCAGATGAGACCTTAAAAAACATACTAGAAAATGACCCCACCAAGTTTTTAGAAGATGAAATCATCTTAAGAAGAGAAAAAAATCTTCCACCTTTTACAAGACTCATTGCTTTAATAATTTCATCAAAAAATGAAAAAGAGGGAATTTTTGAGGCGCAAAAAATAAAAAAAAATTTATCTGCACTTAAATATTTAGAGATTATGGGTCCAGTTAGTTCTCCTATATTTAAAATTAAAAATAATTATAGAACTAGATTGCTTCTAAGATCTAAAAATAATCTTTTTGTACAAAAGCATATTGCTAAAATACTTAAAAAAATTAATTTATCAAAAAAAATTAAACTTACAGTTGATGTTGACCCTCTAAATTTTAGCTAATATGCGTTTCAATCGCACTTGAAGAGAACATTTTCCTATGATACGAAATCCCAATAAATCTAACAGAATTCTTTAAGGAACTAATTTGACTAAAGACAGATCATTCTCAGGCGGTATATCAGAAAGATACGCTTTGGCTTTGTTAGAGCTTTCTAACGAAGCAAATAAAACAGATGAGTATGTATCTATTTTGAGTTCATTTATGACAATTTATAATTCTGATGATAATTTGAAAAACTATATAAAAAATCCAACTAATACCAACCAAAATCAAAAAGAAGTGTTTGATAAAATTTTAAATATAATGAAAGCAGATAAAATAATCAAAAACTTTTTCTTTATATTAATAATAAAAAAAAGAATATTTTTTGTAGCTGAGATTATCGAAGAATTTTTAAGAAAAGTGTCATCTAAAAAAGGCGAAGTGAGTGCAAATCTGTTTTCATCAAAAAAATTAGATGAAAAAACTATTTCCGAAATCGAGAAAGAAATTTCTGAAAATGTAAATGGAACTATAAAATTAAAATCAAAAGTTGATGAAACTTTAATCGGTGGAATAGTACTGCAGATTGGAAGTTTAATGATCGATACATCAATTAAAAACAAACTAGCAAATTATAAAAAAGTATTAATGGAGAACTAAATGGATATTAACCCCTCAGAAATTACAAAAATTTTAAAAGAGCAAATAAAAAATTTAGGTGACAAAGCCGAGGTTTCAGAAATTGGCAAAGTCCTTTCCGTTGGTGATGGAATTGCAAGAGTTTATGGATTAGATAACGTCCAGGCTGGTGAAATGGTAGAATTTCAAGACAACTCTAAAGGAATGGCACTTAATTTAGAAAGCGATAACGTTGGAATTGTAATTTTTGGAGACGATAAATCTATAAAAGAAGGTGATACAGTTAAAAGAACAGGGTCAATTGTTGACGTTCCTGTGGGAAAAGAGTTACTTGGCAGAGTTGTCGATGCACTAGGAAATCCGATTGATGGTAAAGAAAATTTAGAAAAGAATATAAAAAGAAAAAGAGTTGAAGTTAAGGCTCCAGGAATTATACCAAGAAAGTCAGTTGGTGAACCTATGCAAACAGGTTTGAAAGCAATTGATAGTTTAATACCAGTAGGAAGAGGGCAAAGAGAATTGATTATTGGAGACAGGCAAACTGGAAAAACAGCAGTTGCTATAGATACTATTATAAACCAAAAAAAAATAAATGAGTCAGACGATGAAAAAAAGAAACTCTATTGTATTTATGTTGCGATTGGTCAAAAAAGGTCAACCGTAGCTCAAATTGTAAAAACTTTACAAGACGCAGGTGCAATGGATTATACAATTGTAGTTTCTGCTACGGCATCTGACCCCGCTCCATTACAATTTTTAGCACCATATACAGGATGTACTTTTGGTGAATTTTTTAGAGACAATGGAATGCACGCTCTAATAATTTATGATGATTTATCTAAACAAGCTGTTGCATACAGACAAATGTCTCTTTTATTAAGACGACCCCCGGGTAGAGAAGCATATCCAGGAGATGTATTTTATTTGCATAGTAGATTACTTGAGCGATCAGCAAAATTAAATGATGACAATGGTGGTGGTTCATTAACAGCTTTGCCTATTATAGAAACACAAGCCGGTGACGTATCTGCCTACATTCCAACAAACGTAATTTCAATAACTGATGGTCAAATTTTTTTAGAAACAGAACTTTTTAATCAAGGAATAAGACCAGCAGTGAACGTTGGTCTATCTGTTTCTAGAGTTGGTTCCGCAGCCCAAACCAAAGCTATGAAAAAAGTAGCAGGTTCAATAAAATTAGAATTAGCACAATACCGTGAAATGGCAGCTTTTGCTCAATTTGGATCTGATTTAGACGCTTCAACTCAAAAATTATTGAATAGAGGATCTAAACTTACTGAGTTATTAAAACAAGATCAATATAGTCCAATGACAGTAGCAGAACAGGTAGTGTCAGTTTATTCTGGTGTAAAAGGTTATTTAGATACTATTGAAAACAATCAAATTCGATCATTCGAAAAAGGTTTATTAGACTTAATTAAAAATGAAAAACCTGAAATATTAGAGTCAATTCAAAAAAGTGGAAAGATCGAAGAGGATACTGAAAAGCTCTTAATAGAAGTTATAACAAATTATAAAAAGTCAAATTTTGAGAAAAAATAATGCCAAGTTTAGATGATTTAAGAAAAAGAATTGCTAGCGTTAAATCTACGCAAAAAATAACAAAAGCAATGAAAATGGTGGCTGCTGCTAAATTACGTAAAGCGCAGGAAATGGCTGAGAAAGGAAGGCCTTATAGTGATAAAATGGATTTAATAATTCAAAATTTAAGTAAAGCGATCAATGATCCGTCTAATGCACCAAAACTTTTAGTTGGAACAGGAGAAGATAAAATACATCTATGCGTTGTTATGACAGCTGATCGAGGTCTTTGTGGTGGATTTAATACAAATATATGTAAATTAGCTAAGAAATATTTTGATGAGGCTATTAAATCTTCTAAAAACTTAAAAATAATCACTGTTGGCACAAAGGGTCTTGATCAATTAAAAAGAGATTATGGGAAATACATTATTAAAAAAATAAATTTAAAGGATAAAAAAAAATTAACATTTTTAGACGCAGAGGAAATTGGTAAACAAATCGTTGAGTTATTTAAAAATAAAGAATTTGATAAATGCTTTATATTTTATAATAAATTTAAAAACGTTATCTCACAAATTCCACAACAACAACAAGTAATACCTGCCAAGATAGAGGAAAAAGATAAAAAACAGGAAGAAATTTCTTCATATGAATTTGAACCTGAAGAAGATGAAATTTTAGATGATCTACTACCAAAAAATATATCGACACAAATATTTAAGGCCTTTTTGGAAAATTCAGCGAGCGAACAAGGTTCAAGAATGACTGCAATGGATAATGCGACAAGAAATGCAGGAGATTTAGTAGATAAGTTGACAATTAACTACAATAGAAGCAGACAAGCTTCTATCACAAAAGAATTAATTGAAATAATATCTGGAGCTGAAAGTTTATAAAATGAGCAAAAATGGAAAAATTATCCAGGTAATCGGAGCAGTAGTTGATGTTCAATTTGATAGTGATTTACCTGAGATTTTAACAGCACTAGAAGTAGATAATTCTGGAAACAAATTAGTTCTAGAAGTAGCACAGCATCTTGGAGAAAACAGTGTAAGAACAATCGCGATGGATAGTACTGAAGGACTAAAAAGAGGTGATGTTGTTCAAAACACTGGTGCACCAATTAGTGTTCCTGTTGGTCCTGAAACTTTAGGAAGAATAATAAATGTAATAGGTCAGCCAATTGACCAAAAAGGAGAAGTTAAAACAAAAGAAAAATGGCCAATACACAGAGAGGCACCAAAATTTACAGACCAGTCAACTGAAACAGAAATTCTTGAAACTGGTATTAAAGTTATAGATCTTCTGGCGCCATACTCGAAAGGTGGAAAAATTGGATTATTTGGAGGAGCTGGAGTTGGCAAAACAGTAATTATTATGGAATTGATAAACAACATTGCAAAAGCTCATGGAGGATTTTCTGTTTTTGCAGGTGTTGGAGAAAGAACAAGAGAGGGAAATGATTTGTATCATGAAATGATTGAGTCAGGTGTTATTAAACCTGAAGGTAAAGGTTCAAAAGCTGCTTTAGTTTATGGTCAAATGAACGAGCCTCCAGGAGCTAGAGCCAGAGTAGGTTTAACAGGCTTAACGGTAGCAGAATATTTTAGAGACAAAGAAGGCCAAGATGTTTTATTTTTTGTAGATAATATTTTTAGATTTACACAAGCGGGATCAGAAGTTTCTGCTTTGCTAGGTAGAATACCATCTGCAGTAGGATATCAGCCGACTTTAGCAACAGATATGGGTAACCTACAAGAAAGAATTACGACAACAGGAAAAGGATCTATAACTTCGGTTCAAGCAATTTATGTTCCCGCAGACGATTTAACTGATCCAGCACCAGCAACATCTTTTTCACACCTGGACGCCACGACCGTTTTATCGAGACAAATTGCAGAGTTAGGTATTTACCCTGCGGTGGATCCATTAGATTCTACATCTAGAATTTTAGATCCAAGAATTGTAGGTGAAGAGCATTATCGAGTAGCCAGGGAAGTTCAAAAAATTTTACAAACCTATAAATCTTTACAAGATATTATAGCTATACTTGGTATGGATGAACTTTCGGAAGAAGACAAACTAACAGTAGCAAGGGCAAGAAAAATACAGAGATTTTTATCACAACCGTTTTTTGTTGCAGAAGTTTTTACTGGAACACCAGGTAAATTAGTTAATTTGGACTCTACAATAAAAAGTTTTGATGCCATATGTAAAGGTGAGTACGATCATTTACCTGAAGCAGCATTTTATATGGTTGGTTCTATCGAGGAAGCTATTGAAAAGGCTGAAAAAATGGCAAAAGAAGCTGCAGCATAAATGGAAAAAAACTTTAATCTTGAAATAATTTCCCCAGAAAAAATTATACTTTCTGAGAAGGTAAATTCTGTAACAATGCCCTCTTTTGAAGGTGAAATGACTATTCTACCAGATCATATACCACTCATAACCTTTCTAAGACCAGGGATTGTAAGAATTGAAGGCAGCAAGGAAAGTGAATATTTTGTTGAGGAAGGTACCGTTGAATTTTCAAATAATACTTTAATAATATTATCATCCACAATTATACCTTTAGAGAATGTTAAAGGTGAAAATTTATCTAAAATGATTGAGGAAAGTAAAGCACTACTTGCTAAAGAAAATTTAAGTGATAAAGCAAAATATATTGCGTCACATAAAATAGATACTCTATCTAAAATTAACTAATAATTAATTTAATTTTTGGAAGCAATTTTTCGTAAAGTTTTTTTTTAAAGTCCACTATCATACCTGGAAGATCATCAAGATTTGCCCATTTCCACTCAATGAATTCAGGTTTGCCAGTGTTCAAATTAATCTCGTTGTCATTTCCTAAAAACCTAACAACAAACCATTTTTGTTTTTGACCTCTGTACTTACCTTTCCAAATTTTTCCTAAAAGGTAATCAGGCAGCTCATACTCTGTCATGCCATCAATTTCTTTAACTAGTTCGAAGTTTTTAATACCAGTTTCTTCAAAAAGCTCTCTTTTCATCGCTTCGAGATATTTTTCTCCATCATCAACTCCACCTTGAGGCATTTGCCAAAATTTTCCAGGATTATCAATTCTCTTTCCCACAAAAACTTGATTATTTTTATTCAATACAATAGCTCCAACACCGTTCCTTAATGGCAACATTTTCTCATTCATTTAAGTAGTTAATAGTTTAAGTGCGTAATTTAGTTGATCATCTGTTTTTGTATCGATTTTAAAATCATCTGACTCATCGTCCACAAAAATATCTGGTTTTACCCCTACCTCTGAAATAGATTTCCCAGATGGTAAATAATATTTAGAAATTGTAATTCTTATACCGCCACCATTATTTAAAGGTATTATTGATTGAACAGATCCTTTACCATAAGTCGGACTTCCTAAAATAATAGCTCTTTTATGGTCTTTAAGGGCACCAGCTACTATTTCTGATGCAGATGCAGAGCCATTATTTATCAAAACTATGAGAGGCTTGCCCTTTACTTTGTCTCCTTTTTTTGCAAAGAAGCGTCTGTTTTCCGTTATCTTTCTTCCTCTTGTAGACAAAATTTCACCTTCATCCAAAAAGAAATCAGTTACTTGAATAGCTTGGGTTAATAATCCTCCAGGGTTATTTCTTAAATCAAGTATGTATCCAAGTGGTTTTTTACTCTTCTCAAAATCTGAAATATTTTTTTTAAGTTGTTTGCTACTATTCTCATTAAAAGCTTTTAACCTTAGATAACCAATTTTATTTTCTATAATTTTTGCTTCTACAGATTTGATTTCAATGATTTCCCTTTTAATGGTTTTTATAAATGCTTTTTTCTTACCTTTTCTCCTAATAGTTAAATCTATTTCTGATCCAACCGGTCCTCTCATCAATTTTACAGCTTCCATTAAAGATTTACCTTGCACCTGTGTTCCATTGATCTTTATAATATAGTCACCAGCTTTTATGCCAGCTTTCGAGGCCGGTGTATCGTCTATTGGTGAAATTACTTTGACAACGCCCGCCTCCATACCAACCTCAATTCCCAAACCGCCAAATTCACCCTTCGTATCAGTTTGCATGCTGTCAAAAAATTCAGGGTTCATATAAGCAGAGTATGGATCTAAAGATTGAAGAGCACCATTGATTGCATCATCAATAAGCTCAGATTGATCCACTTTATCAACATACTCTCTCTTTATTTTGTCTAATACTTCAGCAAACAAATCTATTTTTTTATAAAGAGCATCATTATTAGTACTTCCAAAAAGATTTGAAACAGTTAGAAAAGAAATTAATATTAAAACAAATATTTTTTTCATACACTTAATCTATCCTTTGCAATTGGTTCAGACCACATTTTTTCTAGGTCATAAAACTTACGTTTATCTGGGTGAAAAATATGAATAATAATATCAATAGCATCGATAAGTTTCCAATCACTACTAGTTCTACCTTCAATTTTGCATTTGTTAATACCGTTATTTTGTAATTCTTTTAACAATATTTCCGAAAGAGATTGGATGTGCCTTGATGAAGTACCTGAGGCAATTACCATGTAGTCAGCTATAGATGTTTTTCCTCTTAAATTTATTGAAACAATATTTAATGCTTTATTTTGATTTAAAGTTTTTTCGACAATTTTTTTAATTTTAGGAATTTCCACTATTTATATATTAAATAATTTTTTCTTATTTTGGAAGATGAAATATCGGCTATTTTTGACTTAAGAAATATTAATTTATCTTTTTTAATCAGTCTGTAAGCCTTAGATATCAACATCTTTTTTAAGTATCCTTTTCTTGGGAACACTACAATGGTGCAATATTTTTGAAATTTTTTCCATCCATGCCATTTGTGTAAATTAATAATATTATCAGAGCCCATAATGAAATACAACTTTGAATTCTTTAGATTTTTTTTTGAAAACTTAATTAATTCGATCGTTTTACTTGTCTTTAGCCGTTCATCTAAATTTTGAATTTTAATTCGTTTATTTTTACCTACTAATTTTTTAGAAAGTAGAATTCTACTTTTTAATGATAACATAGGTTTTTCTTTGAGGGGATTTCTTTTTGTTATTGCCCAAATTAAATATTTTAACTTAAGTTTTTTTAAAGAAAGCTTTGCTATTTGAATATGTCCTCTATGAGGTGGATCAAAGCTTCCCCCAAATATACCAATTTTTTTTTCGATATTTTTATTACTCATTACTACGGTCTGATCGTTCCTTTTCCTGTGACCATATATTTGTAAGAAGTAAGTTGATTTATCCCAACAGGACCTCTTGGAGGTAATTTATTTGTAGATATACCGATTTCTCCACCAAATCCAAACTCACCTCCATCTGCAAATTGAGTTGAAGCATTATGAACAGCAATAGAACTGTTTATTCCATTTAAAAATATTTTTGCTGTTTTAATATTTCGAGTTATAATAGCATCAGTATGCATAGTTCCATATTTTAATATATGGGCAATAGCGTCATTAACTCCATTTACACTCTTTATAGATATTTTAGGTGATAAATATTCAGTTCTCCAATCATTCTCATTTGCAAATTTTAATTTATTTTTGAAATATTTATTAATCTTTTTATCCACTAATACATCACATCCTTTTAAGATTAGTTCTCTAATAATTGGAAGCGAGTGAGACTTTAAACATTTATCATGAATCAATAAAGTTTCTGCTGCGCCACAAATAGAAGTTCTTCGCATTTTTGAATTTAAAACAACTTTTTTTGCCATATTAAGATCAGCATCCTTATCAACATATACATGGCAGTTTCCTTCCAAATGCCCAATCACATTTACATTAGAAAGTTGCTTTACTTTTCTAACTAAGCCTTTACCACCTCTTGGAACTATAACATCAATATAATCAGACATTTTTGATAAAAGAAAATCTACAATTTTTCTATTTTTTTTATCAACAAACTGAATACAATTTTTATCAACGTTGTTACTTGAAAGTGAATTTCTAAAAAGATTAGCTAGAATTCTATTCGAATTCAAAGACTCCGAGCCACCTCTTAAAATCGCAACATTACCAGATTTAAGACATAAAGATGATACATCACTGGTTACATCGGGTCTACTTTCATAAATAATTCCTATTACACCAATTGGTACAGCAACTTTTTTAATTACCAAATTGTTTGGTCTTTTCCACTTTTCAAGCACTTTTCCTAAAGGATCTTTGAATTTTATGATTTCATAAATTGAGCTTTTCATGTTCTCAATTTTTTTATTATCAATAATTAGTCTATCTATTAAC
>CACFLA010000006.1:0-61941 GCA_902566975.1 uncultured Pelagibacteraceae bacterium | reverse complement strand
GGGCGAAATATTTAAAAGCTACATAGATCTTAACGATCAAAAAATTCTTGTAGAAAATTTCACTGACGATGACCTCGGGACACTTTATGGAGCGGCTGAATTAATATTTAAAGGCTGGCCTAATGAGGCGTTACCTTTCTCTATTAAAAAAAAGTCAATAATATCTGGTTTTTTTGATCGTTTTTTTAATTAAATCGTAGTCTTTTGTAATATTAGTTGTTTTCAACTGTTTTTTAAATTTCTATATAAACTTAAGTTATGTGGGATAAATATCAAAAAACACTAAACAGTGAAACGAACTTTTCAGGAATTGGATTACATTCTGGTGTAAAAGTTGACGTTACATTAGTTCCAGGTAATTCAAATTCAGGAATAGTTTTTAAGAGAACAGATTTAGAAAAAGACAATGAAATTGTTGCTAATTTTAAAAATGTCTCTTCAGCAAAATTGTGTACTAAAATCGAGAATAATCATGGAGTAAGTGTTTCAACTGTAGAGCATTTACTTGCAGCGTTTTATGTGTGTGGAATTGATAATATCATTGTAAATTTAAATGGACCTGAAGTCCCTATTATGGATGGTTCAGCAAAAGAATTTGTGAAGATTATAAATGAGATAGGATTAAAAACACTTGAAGGTAAGAGGAAGTTTGTAAGAGTCAAAAAAAGTGTTGAGTTGAAAAAAGAAGACGGGAGATCAATAAGTGTAAAACCGTCAAGCCAAACTTTTGATGTAAAGTTTACACTAAATTACAAAAAAAACCCTTTAATTAAAAAACAAATAAATAAAATAAATTTTGCAGAAAAAAATTTAGAAGAGATTGTAGATGCAAGGACTTTCTGCTTATACGAAGATATAGAGATGATAAAATCAATGGGACTTGCTAAAGGTGGGAGTTTAGATAATGCCATAGTTGTTAGAGGCAATGAAGTTTTAAATAAGGGTGGACTTAGATCTAAAAAAGAATTTGTAAATCATAAAATACTCGATCTAGTCGGAGATTTCATGCTTTCAGGAACTAGATTAATTGGTTCAGTAGAATGTTTTCATGGTGGTCACGCTTTGACTATTGAATTCTTAAAAAAGATTTTTTCTAATAAAAACAACTATGAAGTTGTAGAAAGTCATTCTTTATTCTCTAATGTAAGAAAAATCATTCCTCTTAATAAGAGATTTGCTGTAAACGCTTAATTCTAAGACCATTTTACGCCAAGTGTTTTTTTTGTTATTAATAACTTAATGCGTAAAAATTTATTTTTCATTTTTTTAATTATATTTCTTTTATCTTGTGGTGGCCCTAAATTAGATGAACAGGTAATTAAACCTCCAACTACTAATGAAGAGGCGATTAAAATTTATCAAGAAGGTTTGGACGGCATGCTTGAAGGTAATTTTCTTTACGCTTCAAGAAAGTTTAGTGAAGCAGAAGGTATGCTGCCACAAATAGATTGGGCATCAAAATCAGCATTAATGTCTAGTTACTGTTTATACAATATTAACTTTTATCAAGAAGCAGTTCTAAATTTAGAGAGATTTATTAGAATTTATCCGGCCAGTCCTTATATAAGTTACGCACATTATTTAATTGCAATAAGTTATTATGAACAAATATTGGATGAAGATAAAGATATCCAACCACTTCTATTATCTAAAAAAAAGATTGAGGTTTATTTAGAAAGATTTCCAGATACAGATTATGCAATTGATTTAAAATTTAAACTCGATTTAGTTATTAACCAACTTGCTGCAAAAGAATTACTTATTGCAAGGTACTATATAAAAAATGAAAAATGGATACCCGCGATAAATAGATTAAAAATAATTGTTGAAAAATATGATAAAACAATTTTTATAGAAGAAGCTTTGCATAGATTGGTTGAAATATATTATAAAATTGGTTTGGAAAATGAAGCTAAATCAGCAGCGGCTTTGTTAGGGTATAACTATAATTCAAGTGAATGGTATGAAAGATCTTACAAAATATTAAATAAAAATTATAAACCTATCCAAATTGATAAGAAAAAAGACACAAGCCTAATTAAAAGAACAATAAAAAAAATATTATTTATTGATGAAGAATAAAGACAAAATTCAAATTGAGGCAGAATATAAAAGAAAGTCAAAAAAACTTTTAGATTTAAACAAGGCCTACTTTGAGAGAGATAACCCAGAGGTATCTGATTTAGATTTTGATAATCTCAAAAATGAGCTAGTAAAATTATCAAAAAAATATCCATTCTTAAAAAAAATTCAAAATATTGAAAATTTGGTCGGACATAAACCGTCATCTAAATTTGCAAAAATAAAACATTTTAAACCAATGCTCTCGCTAAGTAATGCTTTTGAAAAAAATGATATGGTAGACTTTAAAAAAAAAATCAATAACTTTTTGAATTATAATGAAGAAATTCAATTATCTTCCGAACCTAAGATTGATGGTATTTCATCAACTCTAAGATATGAAAATGGTATTTTAATTTATGGTTTATCAAGAGGAGACGGTACTTTTGGAGAAGATATAACAGAAAATTTAATAACAATTAAAGATATACCAAAAAAATTAAACGATGCACCAAAAATTCTAGAAATTAGGGGAGAAGTGTATATAGGAAAAAAAGATTTTGAAAAAATTAAAGATAAGTTTGCTAATCCTAGAAATGCTGCAGGAGGTTCACTTAGACAAAAAAACTCAAGAGAAACCGCAAAGATACCATTGAGATTTTTTGCTTATGGTTCAGGTGAAATTAAACCAAACCCTTTTGAAAACCAGTCAGATTTTTTAAAAAAAACTTGAGAGATGGGGTTTTCCTGTTAATTCACTTTGTACAACAGTTAACACAATTGATGAGATTGAAAAAAACCATTCTAAATTAGAAAGTTTAAGATCTGATTTAGATTATGATGTGGATGGGGTAGTTTATAAAGTAAACAGCTTTAAATTTCAGGAAAGATTAGGCTCTACTTCAAATTCACCTCGTTGGGCAATTGCATATAAATTCTCATCTGTAAAAGCTACTTCTAAGATTAGAAAAATTATAATCCAAGTTGGTCGTACGGGTGCAATAACACCCGTTGCCAAAATAGATCCAGTAACTGTAGGTGGAGTAGTTGTTTCAAATGCAACTTTACATAATGAAGATGAAATAAACAGAAAAGATGTGAGAGTTGGAGACACCATCACTATTCAAAGAGCCGGCGATGTTATCCCACAAGTTCTTTCTGTTGATAAGTCTAAAAGAGAAAAAAGTAGTAAAAAATTTATTTTTCCAGACAAATGTCTCTGTGGATCTTTGACTAAAAAAGAAATTAATATATCAACGAAAAAGAAAGATGCTGTTAGTAGATGCACAAAAGGGTATAAGTGTGATTTTATAGCAAAGGAAAAACTCAAACATATCGTATCCAAAGACGCTTTTGAAATTGAGGGATTAGGAAAAAAAGTAATAGATAATTTCTGGGAACTTAAATTAATAAAAACACCTGCTGATATTTTTAGTTTGGATTATAAAAAAATCGAAAAATTAGAGGGTTGGGGGAAATTGTCTATAAAAAACTTACAAAATGCGATTAATAAATCAAAGAATATAGTTTTAGATAAATTTATTTATTCAATAGGTATAAGACATATAGGACAAGAAAACGCAAAAATTCTGGGTAATTTTTTTTAAAAAACCTAAAAAATTTTCTGAATTGTTTAATCAAAAGAAAAGAAACGAAATATTAAAAAACCTTGAAGATCTTGATGGAATCGGTGATACTCAAATAAAGTCAATAAATGATTTTTTTTCAAACAAAACAAATTCTCAAATAACGCAATCCTTAATGTTATCTCTTAACATTAAAGATATTTCAAAGGTTGATAAGACTGGTAAATTAAGTAATAAAAGTGTCATGTTCACAGGGAGGTTTGAAAAAATGAGTCGATCAGAAGCAAAAGCATTAGCCGAAGAAAACGGTGCAAAAATTTTAGGCACAGTTTCAAAAAAATTAGACCACCTTGTAATAGGTAATTCAAAACCGACTAGAAAAAAAATTGAAAAAGCAAAAGAATTGAAAGTTAATTTAATGACCGAAGAAAATTGGTATAATTTACTAAATAGGTGAGCAGGCTTTTATTAAATCATTTTTTTCTTTAACATTCATAAATTTATATAAACTTTCTTTTACCTTTTTATGATAGTTATTAAGCCATTTTATTTCAGTTGAACTCAAAATACTTTTATTTATTAAATTTTTTTCAATAGGTGCCAAAGTTAATTCTATAAATTTATTATTTTTAATATAAACAAGATTTTCTATTCTAATTCCAAACGAACCATCTTTATAATAACCAGGTTCATTAGAAATTATCATACCATCTTTTAATTTTATCTGGCTATTTTTCGAAATAGATTGTGGTCCCTCATGTACATTTAAAAAATATCCTACACCATGACCAGTACCATGAGGATAATCTAATTTTATTTTTTTTAAGTATTTTCTTGCATCGAAATCAATTTTTGAACCTGTTGTATTATTTCTGATTTTAAAATTTGAAACCGCAATATGACCTTTTAAAACCCGAGTATATATATTTTTGATATAATTTGATTTATTATCAAGAGAAAGTGTTCTTGTAACATCAGTTGTACCAAAATAATATTGGCCACCTGAGTCAACAAGATATAAATCCCCCTTTTTTAATTTTCTATTTGTTTTAGCAGTGGCTTTGTAGTGAATTATTGCACTGTTAGGTCCAGAACCAGAAATTGTGCTAAAACTTGGAAACTTATATTTTGAATTCATTTTTCTAAAACTTTCCAACTTATTTTGTGCTGATATTTCAGTTATAGTTTTATTTTTAAAATTTTTCTTAAGCCAAAATAAAAATTTGGTTAGTGCTATACCATCTATCAAATGAGATTTTTCCATATTTTTTATTTCAGTATTATTCTTTATAGATTTTAAGAAATAAATTGGATCTATTTTTTCAAAAACTTTATTTTTTTTACTTAATATCATTTTAAAATGTAAGGAACATGATTGTTGATCCAACCAAATTTTTTTATTTGATAGTTTTAAAAAAAAATTTATTTATATCCATTTCATTTAAAATCTTTACTTTATTTTTAAGGAATTTATTCAGTTTACGTGTTTTTTTTAAATTGGCAAAAAGGAATACCTCACCACTTTTACTAATTACTAATCTTGTATTTGGAATTGGAGAGTAAAAACTATCATAACCTCTTATATTTAAGATCCAAGCTACATTTTCTGGGGCAGTAACCAACAATAAATCAACTTTATTTTTATTTAATAATTTTTTTACCTTTAAAATCTTTTTTTCTGCTTTATCACCTACCATATTTTTGGGCATCGAGTAGTAGGACCGTGTTATAGCTTTTTGTTTTTTTGACCAAACTATGTCTACTAAATTTTTTTCTAAAGATTTAAGTTCTACATTTTTAATTTTAAAAAGATAATTTAACTGTTGCTCAGTATGTAACTTTGGATCAAAACCAATGATTATTTTTTTGTTTGTTTTTAAAACATTTTTTGGAAATTTTTTTGGAATTGTTTCTATTTTAAATTTTTTACCTGATTGGATACGTGCTTGAGTTGTATATCTTCCGTCAACGAATAAATAATTTTTGTTTTTAAGTAAAATTGCAAAACCTGCAGAACCAGAAAAATTTGAGATAAATTTAAGTCGATCTTTATATGCTGGAATGTATTCACTAAAATATTCATCGTTTTTTGGCACTATGTATCCATCAATTTTATATTTACTAAATAATTTTTTAAATTTATTCACTACTTAATTAATTTTTTTTTTAGTCTTGCCCATCCTGGGCTTCTATATTCACTGTTATCTTCAATGAGATTATCCTGATTGAAATCAAAGTCATCAGCTATTTCTTTTACTGGTTCTTCATTTTTTTCAATACTATTTTCTGGGAGTTCATTTATAAATCGTGAAGCCAAACTATCCATCCAATCGCCATGCCACAATCTTTTCATTGCAAAAGAAATATAAGCTTTTTTTTCTGCTCTAGTTATACCTACGTATGCCAATCTTCTTTCTTCCTCTAAAGCAAGATCTCCTTTTTCTTCTAAAGATTTTTGATGGGGGAAAAGACCTTCTTCCCATCCAGGTAAAAAAACGGTTTCAAATTCTAAACCTTTTGCAGCATGCATTGTCATAATATTTACTCTTTCATCACCCCATTCTTGATCGATTGATGTTGCCAGAGCAACATGCTCTAAGAAACCCTGTAAATTATCATAATCATGCATTGCTCTTAAAAGTTCTTTTAAATTTTCAATTTTATTTTCATTTTCTAAATCTTTTTTATTTTTTAACATTGCTGAATATCCAGATTCATCTAAAATAGTTTTTAATAGATCATAATGCTTTTTGGTTTTTAAATCTGATCTCCATTTAGAAATTAATTCAAGCAAATGATTTATCACAACTCTCACTTTTGGTTTAAATTCGTTAAGTTGCAAAAGTTTACGCGCAGAGTCTTCTAAACAAGATTTATTTTTTGACGAATAGTTGTGTAATTGTTTAATTGTAGCATCACCTAAACCTCTTTTTGGAGTATTTATAATTCTTTCAAATGCTAAATCGTCAAATTTTTGATTTATAATTCTTAAATAACATATTGCATCTTTAACTTCGGCTCTTTCATAAAATTTTATTCCTCCAATAATTCGGTAATTAATTCCTGTTTTTAAAAATCTTTCTTCAAACTCTCTTGTCTGATATATCGCTCTAACTAAGATTGCTATATTGTTAAGTGAATATTTTTTTTTGATATTTTCCTCTATTAAATCACTTATACCTTCAGCTTCTTCTTTACCATCTCTATAACAATTTAATTTAACAGCATCTCCTTTATCACCATCGGACCAAAGTTTTTTCCCCAATCGATCTTTATTATGTGATATCAAAAAAGATGCTACATCCAATATATTTTTAGTTGATCTATAATTTTGTTCAAGGCGAAAAATTTTACAATCAGGATAAACTTTGTCGAAACTTAAAAAATTTTTAATTTCAGCGCCTCTCCAACTATAAATAGACTGGTCATCATCCCCGACACAACATATATTTTTATTTTTATTTATAATTAAATTTAGCCATTTATTTTGAATAAAGTTTGTATCTTGATATTCATCTACTAGAATATATTTAAAGTTATTAGAATAAATATTTTTTATATCTTCGTTATTTTCAAAAATTTTTACACAATAAAGGATTAAATCACCAAAATCACATGCATTAAGATCTTTAATTTTATTCTGATAAATTTTATAAACTTTGAGGATTTGTCCTTCAAATAGGTTTTTTTTTGTTAATTTAACTTCATCAGGCAATAAACCTTTATTTTTCCATTGGTCAATTAAGGACATTATAAATTGAGGTGAGATTTTTTTTGCGTCAATATTCTCACCTTTGCAAATATTTTTAATAAGTTTTTTTTGATCGTCAGTATCCAATATTGTAAAATTGCTTTTCAAACCAATTGCTTCCGCATGTCTTCTAAGAAATTTTACACTTATTGAATGAAAAGTACCTAACCAAGCGAGTGAGTTTGTTTTACCACCTATTATTTTTATAACTCTCTCTCGCATTTCTTTAGCTGCTTTATTTGTAAAAGTGACACAAAGTATTTGATTTGGCCAAGCTTTTTTCTGCTCAAGAATATATGCCAATCGCGACGTCAATACTTTTGTCTTACCTGATCCAGCGCCAGCGACAACTAGACTAGGACCCTCTGTATTTAATACAGCAGATTTTTGTTCATCATTCAGTTTTTGTAAAAAATCTTTCATTGTAAAATTCTTTATTTTTGGCTCTATACTGCTTATAAAACAACGTGATGAAAAATTCAGCAACTAAAATTATAAAATTTATATTAAATAAAAAGAATGTTGAAAAGTTATACAAAAATCTAAGCAAACAAACAGTTATACCTTTAATTTTATTATCTATTTTATTTATATTTTCTTACTATTTTTTAAAACCTTATTTTTATAAGTATAACTCAAACATAAAAGTTATTGAAAAAAAAATAAAAGAAGAATTTAAATTTGATATAAAAATAAACGGCAAAATATCATACAATTTTTTACCATCACCAAGAATTAAAATTAAAAAATCAGAACTAAATTTCAATAATAAAAAAAAACCTATTTTACTAGAGGAAATAAATATATTGATACCAGTTTTAAATAATAAAAAAATAAAAGATATTAATTTTAAAAAATTTTATGTAGAAAATAGTACCATTGAAATATACTCAAATGACTTTAAAGACTATTTTATATACTTAACAAAAATTAAAAATAAAGACATTCTTTTTAAAAATTCTTCTCTATTTTTCCTAGATGATCAAAAAAATAAAGTTTTGTTTGAAGATTTTTATTTTAGAGACAAGTTCAGAAATAATACTCATCACGTAGACTTAAAAAGTTTTTTTTCAGAAAATAAAATGAAAATTAAATTTAAAAATGACATCGACGGGAAAAAAAATTTAGATATTGAGTTCCCACAAATCGATTCAAACATTAAAGTCTTCTTTAATCCTTCTAGTAGTTTAGAAAGTGTAAAAGGGAAGTCAAAAATTAAACTATTTGATAATATTCTTATTATTAATTTTGAAGGTAAAAATAAATTTAAAATTTACGAATCTTTTTTGAGAAGTAAATTTTTAAATTCTAAGATAGATGGTAATATTTCGTTAATTGAAAATCTAATTTTCAATCTTAATTTACAAATAAACCAAATAAAATTCAGAAAATTGATTTTTCATTATTTTCCAGAAGGAAAAGAAAATAATATTTTCAATTCAGGTTTGAGTAAAAAAATTAATGGTAAATTAAACATTTCAATTAAAAATACAGACTCGTTCATCGGAAGAATAAACGATCTTAAAATGAAATTAATTTTTGAAAATGGAGACATTAGGGTGCAAAACGGATCTGCAATTTTGCCGCATAATAGCAAAATCAATTTTAATTTTCTGTTTACAGAAAACCTTACTAATCCATTTATAGATTTTAATATAAATTTTAACTCTCAAAATACAAACAAAATTCTCAGAAGATTTAATATTTATGAAAAATTTAATAAAGAAACATCGCTATCCCTTGAAGGAAAAATAGATGTAGAAAAAAATAAAATAAGATTTAAAAATGTAATATTAAATAATCGAGAAAAGCTAGATAGAAAAGATGTATTAAATATAGAAAAAAATTTTAATCAATTTGTTTTAAACGAAGGAATTATTGGTATTATTGATTTTTTTAGGTTAAAGAAATTTACAAAAGAAATTTTAAATTAGTGTCATTAAAATATTATCTTGGTTTTATCATTTTTTTAGGATTAACAATTTTTATGAATTCTTTTTCACTAATCAATCCAGTTTTTAAAGCTTCCTCTTTTAAAGTTGTACCATTTGTGTGAGCTCTTTTTGCTACTTTAGCCGCATTATCATAGCCAATCTTTGGAGATAAAGCAGTAACTAGCATTAATGAATTATCAAGTAAAAACTTTATTCTTTTTTTATCTGCCTTTAGACCCTTTATACAATATTTTGCAAAGCCGCTGGCCGAGTCCGACATTATATTTATTGATTGTAAAATATTATGAATAATTAGTGGCTTAAAAACATTAAGTTCAAAATGTCCGTGTGATCCAGCCATAGTTATACCATTATGATTTCCAATCACTTTTACACAAACCATTGTAACTGCTTCACACTGAGTTGGATTTATTTTACCTGGCATGATAGATGATCCAGGCTCGTTTTCTGGAAGTATCAATTCACCATAGCCAGCTCTAGGACCAGAACCTAAAAATCTTATATCATTTGCTATTTTCATTAGACAAACAGCTGCAGTATTCATTGTTCCAGAAAAGTTTACTATTGCGTCGTGTGCAGCTAAAGCAGCAAATTTATTTTTTGCAGGTTTAAATGGAAGTTTAGTTATTTTTTTTATTTCTATAACTATTTTTTTATCAAAATTTTTTTTTGTATTTAAACCTGTTCCTACTGCTGTTCCTCCCTGAGCTAAGTAATATATTTCATCTAAAGATTTTTCTATTCTCTCAATACATTTTTTCAATTGTGAATGATAACCAGAAAATTCTTGTCCTAATGTTAAAGGTGTAGCATCTTGTAGATGTGTTCTTCCTAACTTTACTATTTTATTAAATTGAGTAACTTTTTTACTTAATTCATTTTCAAGAAGCTTTAAAGCTGGTAATAATTTTTTTTTAGTTTTTAAAGCAATGGCTATATGCATCGCTGTGGGGAAAACATCGTTTGTTGATTGGGATTTATTAACATGATCATTTGGGTGAACAGGTTTTTTAGTTCCCATTTTTCCACCCATCATTTGAATTGCTCTATTAGATATTACTTCATTGACATTCATATTTGTTTGAGTACCCGACCCAGTTTGCCAAACTTTTAAAGGGAAATGTTCGTTGAGCTTGCCTTTGATCACTTCGTCTGCAGCCTTAATAATGTATTTACTTATTTTTTTGTCTAAATCTCTATTCCTAGCGTTAACAATAGCAGCTGATTTTTTAACAATTCCTATTGATTGAATTAAAATTGGTCTAACAAGAAAATCACCAATGTCAAAGTACTTATTAGATCTTTGTGTCGAAGCACCCCAATACTTATCACCAGGAACTTTAATTTTACCTATAGAATCAAATTCAGTTCTATATTTCATTCGTGTACCAAATTATATTAAACATTGATAATTGTAAACTAGTTAACATTTAACTGTGGAGATTTTATGACAAATTTTAATAGTGTTAAAAAATTCATGGAAGTTTTTGGTCAGGAGGTAAAGACTAAAGCTGAATTTCCTTCAGAAAAAATAATTAAACTTCGATTAAATCTAATCCAAGAAGAATTAGATGAATTTGATCAGGCATTAAAAAACAAAGATTTAAAAGAGGTAGCCGATGCCTTAACTGATATTTTGTATGTGACTTATGGAGCGGGACATGCATTTGGAATTGATCTTGATAAATGTTTTGAGGAAGTCCAAAGATCCAATATGAGTAAACTTGGGGAAGATGGAAAACCGATTTATAATGAAAAGGGTAAAGTAATGAAAGGACCTAAATATTTTCAGCCAGATTTAAACAAATTTATTAAATAAGAATGTTAAAATATTTTTTTAATATTTATAATCTTTATTGGAAACATAAATCTTTTTTGCCAAAAAAACAATATTCATGTTTTGGTGAAGACTTATTTGTTAAAGATTTTTTTAAAAATGATAATGAGGGTTATTATGTTGATGTGGGTTCATACCACCCTTTCTTTTGGAATAATACATATTTACTTTACAAAAAAAATTGGAATGGAATAAATATAGACGCAAATCCTTTGTCAACTGAGCTTTTTAATATTGTAAGAAAAGATGATTATAATTTTAATCTTGCCGTAACAAATAAAAAAAAAAATAAAATTAAACTTTTTTATAGAAGAAAAATGAATGTTCTTAACACAACTGATGAAAGTTTTGCAAAAAGAAATTTCCCTAATGGATATGAAAGTAGAGAAATTGAATGTTTAACACTCAATAATATTTTGGAAAAAACTAAGTTCAAAAATAAAATAATCGATTTCTTAAATGTCGATGTAGAAAATACAGAGAAAGACGTTTTAGAGTCTCTTAATTTTGATATTTATAAACCTAGGTTAATATGTGTTGAAATCCATTCAGAAAATGAAGAAAGTTTTAAAAATAATCCAACTTTTAAATTTCTCGATAACAAAGGCTATAAAATAGTTTGGAAAAAAGAATATAGTTATATTTTTTCTTACAATTAAAAGAAGTATGAGCAGTTTTTGTGCAACATTGCATGAAGTTCTATCAACTTATTAAAACTCTTATTATATCCACCGCCTAACACACCACAAAGTGGTATTTTCCTAGAGTAAAAATTTTCAATCACAGTTTTATCTCTCAAATTTATACCTTCATCGGTTAATTTTAATTTTCCTAATTTATCGTCAAAATGAACGTCGACACCTGCGATGTAAAAAATAAAATCAAAATTTAGCTTGTTTAACTTCGATATATTATCTTTAAGTACTTTTAAATATTCTCTATCTTCAATTCCATCACTAAGCTCAATATCTAAATCACTCTTTGATTTTTTTGCTGGGTAATTTGTTTTACAGTGCATACTAAAAGTAAATATATCTCTATCATTTTTAAAAATATCTGAATTTCCATTTCCTTGATGAACATCAAGATCTAAAATAAGAATTTTTTTTATATTTTTTTTATACTTCAGATAATTGGCTGCTACAGCTACATCATTAAAAACACAATATCCTGCACCATTACCAAAGGACGCATGGTGGCTGCCACCTGCAGTATTACATGCAAGTTTATATTCCAAAGCGAGTTTACTTGCCAAAACGGTTCCACCTGTTGCAAGGAATGATCTTTTGACAACGCTATCATTAATTGGAAATCCAATTCTTGTTTCAGAATTTTTATCTAATGTTTTATTTTTTATGTGTTTAATATATTCCATCGAATGAGATTTACTGAGTGTCTCAACCGAACATTCTTTTGGTATATAGAAATTTTTGACTACTTTTTTCTGCAAAAGATAATTTGCTAATGATGAAAATTTTTTAATAGGAAAAATACTATTGTCATTTATTTTTGCAACATAATCAGGATGATTTACTACAGGTAATTCCATTTTAATATTTTATAGGGATCGTTTTATTACCAGATACTCTTAATCTGGTAACAAACACTTTACTTATCTTTAATTTTATTCCACTCAGCCATTCCACCAGAAATATTCTTAACATTTTTAACACCCATATCTTTCATTGTTTTAGTTGCCAAAGTACCTTGTCCACCTACACCACAAAATACAACATACTCCTTATCAGGGTTATTTTTAAAAATATCATTTTCTAACGGACTGCCATCTGCTAAATAAAATTCGAGAAGCCCTCTATCCATATGAATTGCATTACCAATTGTTCCTTTAGAGAAACTTTCCTTATCCCTTACGTCAATAAATTGTACATTAGGGTTATTTATTTTTTTCTTTGCATCTGTAGCACTAATGTTTTCAATTTTCTTACTTACGCTCATTAAATCATCGAACTTTTTCATTATTCCCCTTTCTATTTTAAAGGGCCTTCTGTTGCCAGGTGCCCTGAACCTCATTTCGTTAATCCTTGTTATATAATAATTATTTTACAACCTAAAGCCCAAAACCAGACCTGACTGCGTCCACATTGCGTCCATAATTGCGTCAGGGTATAATTAATTATGAATTTATTTAATGACAAAGATGGAAAGTTTAAAAGTCTTTAAAAAAATTCAAATAATTGACATATTTATTTTCTATAATAATTTATGCTTGAAAAAGAAAAAGAAGAAAAAATCCTGTATACGAAAAAAACAATTACAAAAGATACAATAAACTCTGAAATTGAGTGGGTCGAACTAGACGTTTATAATTTTAAAGAAGATCAAAATAGTCGAGACAAAATAATTCACTAAATTTCCTATCTCAGTGCGTCCATAGTGCGTCACAAAATTTTTAATTGTTGGTATTAAAGAAAAATAAGAGATTTAAAGGGGCGTTCTGTTGCCAGGTGCCCCGAACCCCATAAAAAAATTTAATTAATTATTGCATAAATTACAGCAGCAACAATTAATATTTCCCATCCGCTCATTTCGATTCCTTTCGTTTTAAGACATTATACAACATTGAGCGATAATTAGGCGACTAAAATTTTTCCAAGCTTCCTCTTATGTGGATTTCTTTGGTATTTCCAGCAAAAGAGGTGATGTCACCAAATAATTTTAGCTTGTCATTTTCGAGAGAAGTTAAAACATAAGAATTTTCTAAATTTCTATCTAAATTTATAAATAAATAAATTGTTAATTTTATATCCTTACAACTAGAAACTAATTTACCCTCAAAATTTCTAATTAAAATTTTAATTTTACATGATACATCTAAAACATTTTCCTTTTTAATGTTAATTTCTCCAGACCAAATACCATTAAATTTTTTTCTTAATTCATTTTTTATACTTTTAATTTCATCATCTTCTTTTTGATTTATATTTTTATTAAAATCCTCCTGTTTTTTTTTTATATTCTTCCTGAGCATTTTTATCTTCTCTGTTTTTATCGATTGCTCTTTTTCCATGTTTAAATATATCTTGAATTGATATGTTAGGTATTGGCAAAGGAATTGCGTTTAAATTTGTAGCTAAAAACAATATAATTATTACAATAAATATATGTTTAAAACTCTTGAAATCCATTTGAGTTATTATATCATAATTTCTATGAGAAAAGCCCTAAGCACCTCAATATTGATGCTGTTCTTGATGTCATGCGCAACTCCAACAGTTGTAAACGTCGTTGGTCCAAACGATGGTTCGATGACATGTAATCAATTAGATACTCAAATCGCAATTGCAAATAAATATGCAGACGATGCTAGAAAAGAAAAAGATATGGGTACCGGAACTAATATAAGTGCTTTATTATTTTGGTTACCAGGTTTGTGGGCTACACATAAAAACGTAGAAGAGGCGGTTGACGCAGCTAATAGAAGAGCAGAACATCTACAAAATTTAAAAAGCAAAAAAAATTGTCCGTAATTTTTTATTATTGATATTCAATAATAAAAGATTTTAAATGAAAAAACTTTTAGCGATCATGGTTCTAAGTTTGTTGTTCGGTGTGAATGCTTATGGAAATTTAGAAGATATATATAAACTAAAGATGTTAGGAGAAGCTTATAAATCAGGGTTAATTACAAAAGAAATATTTGAATCAAGTAAAAATAGAATCTTGAAAAATTTTAACAATCAAACAATAAAAAAAAAACCAAGTGAGAAAAAATATGAATTAAAAGGTGAAAGATCTATTGCGATAAACTGGGAAGGTTACGATGATTTAATAGCTGGAAAAGTTAAATTTGATGAAAAAAATTACGATGGTACACTAATTTTACCTTTACCAAACAATGATGGAATTTGTAATGGAACTTATTCACTACAAAAAGGTGGAAAAGGTGTTTGGCAAATTACATGCACAAATAATATGGGAGCTCAAGGTACGCTCAAGTGGGGTAATGGCGGTGTAACTGGAATAGGTAAAGATAATAGTAATAAGAAGGTTAAATTTACAGTTTCAAAAAATAGTTAAATTAAATAAAGAAACATCAGAAATTTAAAGGGGCGTTCTGTTGACAGGTGCCCTTAACCTTTTAATATTATACAACAATTCTAGATCATAAAAAATGGCATTTTCTCTGCTGGGTGAGTCCGTATTGAGTCCGCCAGTGAGTCCAGATATGATGAGTCCATGAAATCTCTTCAGATAAAATATAATGATTTTAAGAAAAAAAATCTTTCTAAGCCTGGAATTGGAGAACTCTATGAACGCCAAATACGATACATTTACGAAAAAAATAGTTGGTTCGTTAAACCCTACGGTATTTTAAAAGGTAGATCTGATTTAGGCAGAGATCTTCTTTGTTATAAAAAAAAACAAATTCATATCGTTCAAGCTAAGTGTTGGTCCCAAAAAAAAACTATATTCGAAAAGCATATAATGCAGTTAGCTGGAACTATCCTTCATTATATGAATAAATATAAAAAGAAGCCTAAGGGAGTATTTATAACGACCGCAAAACTTTCACCAACAGCAAAAGACTTTGTTAAAAGTCTTAATATAAAACATAGCTACATAAAATTAGATAAAAACTTCCCTATGATAAAATGCAATATTAATAAAAGGGGAAAGAAGCTGTTTTTTCTTCCTTTCGATAAATTTTATGACCGTGTTCATATTGAAAAAAAGAAAGGCGAGTTCTATACTGATAGTATAAACGAGTGTATCAAAAAGGGATTTAAACATGTCGGAAAAAACTAATATTCTCTATCTTTGTGTGTTAGTCGCAATAAGTGATTATAAGCTTCAGAACGAGGAGACCCATAAGATAATCAAAATCTCAAAAGAACTAAAAATTGATTTTAATGTTCATAATGCTTTTGAAGAGATACAAAATAAATTCCGAGAGGATTTTGATGCTGCTTGCAATTTTTATCTCAATAATATCACTACTCCAGAATATCGACAATTAGCTAAAAAATATCTTAAAGAAGTAGCAATGGTCGATAACGATTTAAAAGATAGAGAAGTTAGATTTCTTGTTCTTTGCAAGAAAGCTTGGGGCAGAGAAGCTTTCGATTAATGAAAAAACTTTTAGCGATCGTGGTTCAATGTTTGTTGTTAACCGGATGTGCCACAACAGAAAGCCTCATTAGTAGTGGCAAGTTGAGAAAAGACATGTCGAAATCTGAGTTCCAAGATTCATTTTTGACATCATATCCAAGTGATACGCCTTTATATACTGACGGCGGATCAGAATTTTTTGCTAATAGTAGTAATGAAATTGTTTGGGCACCTAATAAAAGTCAGTTCTACGTATTCAAAAATGTTTCACAACCTGTAACCTGTGGTATTTTTTTATGTAAAATTGGTAATGGAACCCTAGATTCGTGGCATGACAGTTTAGATGACGCAAGAGCATCAATTTCTCAATCAGCGTCAGTAACATCATCAAATACAAGTACAACATCAAGCACAAAAAAAGTAGCTAGAGGTGGTAGAGAAAAAATGGTTAAGGAAATTAAAGGAATTCCTGGAGTGGCAGACGCAGGGTGGCCACAAAAGGAATCCCTATGGATATTTATGTCTAATCCGAAAGGTGGCCACGATTTCGATAGATTAGGTTATACTGTTTGCAATGGTGCCGTAGCAAATTTTGGTGTTCAAAAAGGATATTCGATTACATTTTGGAATCCTTATAATAAAAAAGAGATCGGTAAATTTAGATGTTATTAATGAAAAAACTATTTGCGATCGTGGTTTTGAGTTTGTTCTGGGGTGGACCCGCTTATGCAAAAATTGATTGGCAAAAAAGAAATCTTTGTGAAGATACGAAATATAAAAGTCTCTGTTCAAAAATAGTTAATAAAAAACTTTTTGGTCTAAATACCATTGCTAATTTTAAATTTGAAAAAGGTATAATTATTTCTCTTATTAAAGTTAAAAAGGGTGAAAATATTAGCCTTCTCAATAATCCTGATCCAAGTTATGTCGCAAAATACACTGGTGAATATATTGTTTATAAAAATGTTGAAGGTGAATTTATAACTGAGTTTAAACCCTCTAAGCCTATGGAGCATTTAATTTGTGATAAATCAGATAAATGTTTAAACGCTAAAACAATTAAATGAAAAAACTCTTAGCGATCTTATTTCTGGGTTTTGTTTTAGTTAGCTGTTCAAGCAAAAAAGAAAGTGCGTTAGAAAACTGTGCTGACAATAAAGCGGTGTACTACAAATCTGAAGACATTTACCCGGGTTTTTTATTTAGAAACCTGGGCGCTAAATATAACAAAGCTGAAAAATTAATTGATGAAGCAAACGCTTTATGGAATGAAAAATCAGAACTATCGATATCTTTAAGTCGATTTCAAAGGACTTCATTTGAAAGAAAAAAAAGAATAAATACCGGCAACTTACTTTTAAATTTAGGGTTAAATAGCACACCACCAGCAAAAAGATCAAATGTTATACTGCCACCGGCTTTGGAAAATCTTGATCCAAAAGATACTAGAGTAGTTGAGTTTAAAGATAAAATTATGGACACTTATCAAAAAAAACTTAGAGAGTATAAAAAAACACAAAAAAAAGAAGAAGCTCTTAGACAAAAAGCATCAAATATGTATCAAAGAGAAAGCCATACAATAATTAAAAAAGTTAATTTAAAAAGAAAATCTCAAGTTCCAATTTATGCAGATTGGCTAACTGAATGTGAAAAAAAATACAATCAAACTCCAGATAGTTTCGTTTTAAGATGGGCTGATTAATAAAAATTCTAATTCCCCCGTACACCAAGTTTGTCTTTCTTCAGTGTGATCCTATTGTGATCTAATTAAAAAAAGTTGTGAATTAATAAGTGTTAACGCCAATACGCAGGGGCGTTCTGTTGCCAGGTGCCGTTAACCTCATTTCGTTAATCCTTGTTATATAATAATTATTTTACAATCTAAAGCCCAAAACTGGTTCTTCACTGCGTAGGTATTGCGTCAACTGCTGTATCTGTATATTGTGATTTAATGAGAAAAATATTGTCATTAATTTTTGCTTCAATTTTTTTTATGTCAGCTTCACATGCTGACCTTGAAAATAGAATATCAGAAATCATTGCAGGCTGGATACCAGGAGAAGGTATAACTGAAGTCGGAGTTGAATTAAATGATGCAGATAATGATAATATCAATTTTTCAATTCTAGGAGTTCGAAGTATAGAAAAAACTGATGATTCAAATGTTTTTACTCAATTTAGTTTAAGAAATGAGGAAAAAAATAGCTCAGGAAGATTAACTGGAAATTTAGGTTTTGGTTTAAGAGAATTAAACCAAGATCAATCTTTTATGTATGGAGCTAATGTTTTTTTAGATGCAGATATATTAGAAGGACATAAAAGATTAGGATTAGGTTTAGAAACTAAATCGTCACTAGTGGATTTAAGCACAAATTATTATCAAGGATTAACCAGAATGAAAACAGTTGATGAAACTGAAGAAAAAGTCTTAAGTGGTTGGGACTATAATTTAACAACGCAAGTTCCATATCATCCGTGGATTAAATTAAATCTAGAGGGATATAAATGGAAAGCTGAAAAAGCAATTACAGACTCTAAAGGAATGGTCTATGGATCTGAATTTAATATTAATCCAGTAGTACAATTTAATTTTTCTCTGGATAAATCAAGCAACGAAGGCGTTGAAGATATTTACAAAGCAGAGGTATTATTTACTTACCCGCCAAGGGAAAATATTAGAACAATGCAAAACGGTAAATCAGATGTTGCATTCGAAAAGGATAATATGCAGGCAAAACTAACTGAAAAAGTAAGAAGAAATAATAACTTGACAGTTGAGATTCAAGGAGCAGTTATTGTAACGAGCAAATAGTTATGAAAAAAATAAAAACATTTTTAATTTCAATTATACTTACATTTATTTTTTATAGTAATGTTGTTGCTGGAACAGGCGAAGCAACAGAGTATAAAATAAATATATTTAAGATAGAATTGTGTGACAGTAGCAGTACAGCATCAGTGTGCAATGGTGCTGTTACTATTTTTGATGGTAACTCAGGCGATATTGATATTGCTAATACAACTGCTGGAGCAGCTGCAGCAAGTTTAGGAAATGCATCTGCAGCAACATTTGGAACAGCGTATACTTATTTACAGATAACAATGGGTAGAGACTTTACAGTTAAAGGATCTGCGGCTGATGGTAGTGGAACTACCTGCCATACTAAAAGCAATGGATCAGCAGGAACACTTGCTAAAGGATCAGAAGACGCAGACGAAGAAGCATCGGCAACTTTGTATGCAGCTGTGAATGGAACAAGTGTTGGTGATAATTTAACTGGGTTACAGACTTTAACAGACACTTCAGGAGTTGCATCAACTTTGGATGAAGATGATGAGTTTTTTCAGTACAGACAACAATTAGCAAATACATTTATTATGGAACCAGGAAATATACCAAGTGTAACTATTGCATTTGGTACTGATAATGCTGTAGGGGCTATTGATGATATGGGAGACTCTTGTGAGACAGTTGGTGCTGCAAAAGGATTGTACGCAGCAGAACCTGATGTAACAGTCACTATAGAATAATTATTTTACAACCTAAACCCCTGATTTCCCTAGCCAGTGTAACCGTATTGAGTCCGTTTGTGAGTTAAGATATAATTTGATCATGAAAAAAATTTTAATGATCATAATTTTCGGTTTATTATTCAGTGAAAATTCTTTTGCAAGTGGTGGAGCCGGTGAATTAAAAATTAATGACAGGGTTATTAATAACTTTCAAAGATACCTTAATTATGATAAGCCAGTCCTGTTTTTAGTGACCATTGACGGTCAAAATTCTATAGGATGGAGATGCCCACACAATCAATGTGTCCATACAGGAGCCATGAATGAAAAAAAACTTTGTGAAAGACAATTTGGAAACAAATGCGAAGTTTTTGCATTAAGAAGATCCATAAGATGGAAAAACAAACAAACAGTGAATATAAAAGGAAAAAATAAGAGATTTAGTTCTAAAGATTCTTTAGATGAGATAAAAACAAAATTAACAAAACTAGGCTTTTACGATTAGAGTTATAAAAATTAAGAATTAAAATTCCCCTGCGCACGTACTTTGCTTTTTATCACTGTGATCAGATTGTGATCAGATTTATAAAAATATTTAATTCATTAGTGTTTAAGCCGCTACGAAGGGGCGTTCTGTTGCCAGGTGCCGTTAACCTCATTTCGTTAATCCTTGTTATATAATAATTATTTTACAACCTAAAGCCCAAAACTGGTTCTTCACTGCGTCGGTATTGCGTCAGGAATTGCATCAGGGTATGATTAATAATGAAAAAGCTTTTAACCATCTTGGTTCTGAGTTTGATAGTACAAGGATGTTCAACTTCTCAAACTACAAGAAATATTAAAATTAATAATTTGGAAATTCGAGAAGTTGTAGATGCCTCACAATGCAAAACTGGCACTCACTACAGTTTATATTTAAAAGGAATGATAAATGAAGATACAAGTTTAGTTATAGACAAACTTTTATCAGAACAAACTAAATGCATTAATCACCAAGGCACCTGGTTAGTTCCGGTAGTTTACTTAAACTCTAAAGGCGGTTATTTAAGAGATGGTTTCAAACTAGGTGAAACATTTACAAAATATTCGGTTCAGACAATAATTCAAAGCGGTGGTGTTTGTATGTCTTCTTGCTCCACAGCTTTTTTAGGTGGTAAGTATAGATCGATGTGGGGATCAGCAAAACTTATGGTTCATGCTCCTTATAGATATGTTTCAAGAAACACAATTGAATGTACATCTAGAAAAGCAGCATCAAATTTGAAAGATTATTATGTTAAAAAAATTGGAACTAATGATGGTGAGTTATTATTTGATCGAACAATAAAATATTGTAGTACATCTGACGGATGGTTTTTGAATAGAGACGCAGCCAAACTATTTAATATTGTTAACCAATAACTAAATTTTTAATGAAAATTCCGTCACAGCTTCGGCAAGCTAGTGAGCATAATTCAAAATAGTATTATTATTCAAAGATAATTGTAAAGTTGTAAGGGGCGTTCTGTTGCCAGGTGCCCCAAACCCCGTTTACTTAATTAACAAGTTAATTAAGCAGCAAGTGCAAATTTATCATTTGCATTTATAATTAGCCCGTTACGTCGGAACCATCTCGAACGAAAGAATAGCTTTTAGACACTCGTCGATTCTGATTCACCCCCATAAGTTGTAAATGGTGGAGGTGGTGGGTACTGCCCCCACGTCCGCAATGTTTATTACGAAACTCGTTTATCGTCATAGTTGGAAAACCAACAGATATAATATAAAATCAAAAAATAAAGATTCAATAAATATTTCAAATGAAACTTACAAAAGAGCAAAAACAGGAAATTTTAGACCAACAATTACAAAAAAATATTACTAAAAGAGTAACCTCACCAGAATTAGAAAAGGTTCTTTATGAGGCAATGCCCGTATTAGACCACGGTTTTGTTAGAGTAGTAGATTACATGGGTGATGATACATCCATAGTTCAATCTGCTAGAGTTTCTTACGGTAAAGGAACTAAAAAAGTTTCAACAGATAGTGGTTTAATAAAATACTTAATGAGACACAGACACAGCACTCCATTCGAGATGTGCGAAATAAAATATCACATTAAACTTCCGATCTTTATTGCAAGACAATGGATCAGACATAGAACAGCTAATGTAAATGAGTATTCCGCAAGATACTCCATTATGGATAAAGAATTTTATGTTCCAGAAAGACAAAACCTAGCAGCACAATCAACAAATAACAGACAAGGTAGAGGTGATTTAATAAATGGAAAACAAGCTGACAATATTCTTAAAATTTTAAAAGAAGATGCAGAAAGAAATTACAAACATTATGAAGAAATGTTAAATGAAAAATATGATGGAAGTATTATTGACGACAACAAACAGGGCCTGGCCAGAGAGCTTGCAAGGATGAATCTTACATTAAATTCTTATACACAATGGTATTGGAAAACAGATTTACTAAATCTTTTAAATTTTTTAGCGTTAAGAGCTGATAGTCATGCACAATATGAAATAAGAGAATATGCAAATGTAATGTTGAATTCTGTTAAGAAATGGGTCCCAACAACTTATGATGCTTTTATCGACTACAGAGTTGGAGGTATGGAACTATCTGCCAAAGGTAAAGTTGTAATACAAAAAATGATTAAAGGTGAGAAATGTGATATCGAATCTTCTGGGCTTTCTAAAAGAGAATGGAACGAGTTAATGGATTCTTTTGGTTTCAAACAACATCTTGCATAACTTTATCCGCAATATCTAAAAATACTTTTGAAATTTCGTGATTTGGGTCTTTGTAAGTTAATGGTAAGCCTAAATCAGCTGACTCTCTTAACTTTGTGCTTATTGGAACTTTTCCTAAAAAGTTTTTGTTAAATTCTTTTGCAGTCTTTTCAACTCCGCCTTCACCAAATATGTTGTGTTTAATTCCATCGTCACTTTTAAAAAAACTCATATTGTCGACTAATCCAACTATTTTTATCTTAGTTTTATCAAACATTTGGATACCTCTTTGTACATCCATTAAAGCTAACTCTTGTGGAGTTGAAACTATAATTGCCCCATCAATTTTCACATCTTGAGCAAAAGTAAGTTGAGTATCACCTGTTCCAGGAGGCATGTCGATTATAAGGTAGTCTAAATCTTTCCATGCTACTTTTTCTGTCAAAGTTTTGATAGCACTTATAACCATTGGACCTCTCCAAATCATTGGGGTTTTTTCATCTACTAAAAAACCTAGTGACATAAACTGAGCACCGTATTTCTCTAATGGAAAAAGAAATTTTCCGTCAGTTTTAGGCTTGTCATTTAGTCCAATCATTTTTGGTAAAGAGGGTCCATGAATATCTGCGTCCAACAATCCTACTTTTTTACCTTTTTTTTGAAGTGCAAATGTTAGGTTTATTGCAAATGTAGATTTTCCAACACCACCCTTAGCACTGGAAACCATAATTGTGAATTTTGTTCCCTTTATGGGATTTTTCTTGAAATTTTTCGGGGAAACATTCTTTTTAAGTCTATCGCTTAATTTTGCTTTATTTTCGGACATTATATCGCTTTATCATAACTTGTTTTTATTCAAAAAGTCACTATATAAATGTCATGTCATCAGACGACACTACATTTAAAAGAGAGTCCCCATGGGGATCACCCCCGGGTGGTGGAAATGATAATGGTAACGGCAATGGTTCAGGCCAAAGAAGACAGCCTCCAAACATAGATGATTTAATTAGGAAAGCCCAAGGTTCAGTTGGAAGAATATTTCCAGGTGGACGATCAAGTGGTAATAAACCAATTTATATTGGTTTAATTGTTCTGTTAGTTCTTTGGGCATTGAGTGGTCTTTACAGAGTTTTACCGGATGAACAAGGAGTAGTTTTAAGGTTTGGACAATTTACAAAAACAACTCAACCAGGGTTAAACTACCATATACCTTTTCCTATAGAGAGAGTTTTTACTCCCAAAGTTACAAAAGTTAATAGAATTGATGTTGGATTTAGATCTGCGAGTGATAGTGGAAGATCTTCTGGTATAGGAGATGTTTCAGAAGAAAGCTTAATGTTAACTGGAGATGAAAATATAGTTGATATTGACTACTCAGTTTTCTGGGTAATTAAAGATGCAGGCAAATTTTTATTTAATATTCAAAGTCCTCTAGAAACAGTAAAAGCTGCTTCAGAAACTGCAATGAGAGAAGTAATAGCTAAAAGCAAAATTCAATCTATTCTTACAGAAGGTAGATCTAAAATTGAAGTAGAAGTGCAAGAAATTACACAAGGAATTTTGGACGAATATGGTTCAGGAATTCAAGTAACTCAAGTTCAAACACAAAAAGCCGATCCACCTGATCAGGTAATTGATGCCTTTAGAGATGTACAGGCTGCAAGAGCTGATAGAGAAAGATCTAAAAACGAAGCCGAAGCTTATGCTAACGATGTTATACCAAGAGCACGAGGGGAGGCAGAAAAGATTTTACAACAAGCTGAAGCTTACAAAAAAGAAGTGGTTGCAAAAGCTGAGGGTGAAGCAAGTAGATTTCTAGCTATATATACTGAGTATTCAAAAGCTAAACAAGTTACACAAGAGCGAATGTATTTAGAAACAATGGAAAAAGTTTTAGCTGATATTGATAAAGTAATTATTGACAAAAATTCAGGATCAGGAGTAGTACCTTACTTACCTCTTCCGGAAATTAAGAAGAAAGCGAACCAATGAAAAAATTTTTAATACCTTTGATAGTAGTTTTAGCAGTAACTGGTTACCAAAGTCTTTTTATTGTTCAAGAAATTAATCAAGCTATAGTTTTACAATTTGGTGACCCGAAAAAAATTATCACCAAACCTGGATTAAATTTTAAATTACCTTTTATTCAAAACGTTGCTTATCTTGATAGAAGAGTATTAAATTTAGACACTCCACCAGAAGAGGTTATTGCTGCTGATCAAAAAAGACTTATAGTTGATGCATTTGCGCGTTTCAGAATTGTTGATCCATTAAAATTTTATATTTCAGTGGGTAACGAGAATGTTGCAAGATCAAGGCTTGCTACAATTATAAATTCAAGAATTAGAGGCGTATTAGGTACCCAAAACCTAGCTACACTTTTATCGATAGATAGATCTAAGCACATGGCAACAATTCAAAATGATGTTAATATTGAAGCCCAAAACTTTGGAATTACAATCGTTGACGTGAGAATTAAAAGAGCCGACCTACCTCAAGCAAACAGTGAAGCGATTTTTAAAAGAATGCAAACAGAAAGAGAAAGAGAAGCAAAAGAATTTAGAGCGCAAGGTGCGGAGATAGCTGCAAAAATTACATCAACAGCTGATAAAGAAGTAACTGTAATCTTAGCTACAGCAAATAAACAATCTGAAATTATGAAAGGGGAAGGTGACGGTACAAGAAATAGAATTTTTGCAAACGCATTTGGCCGTGACCCAGAGTTCTTCGGATTTTATAGGGCAATGCAATCTTATGAAAAGGCATTGATTGGCGGAGATACTTCATTAATTCTATCACCTGATAGCGATTTCTTTAAATTCTTCGGTAAAGCGGGAGTTTCAAAAAAACAATAATCAAGGCGTGAAGGAATTCATTATTGCCATTGGTTTAATTTTATTCTTAGAGGGGCTGATATGCGCCTTGTTTCCGACAAAAATCAAGAATATGTCTAAATTAATTGAGGCTATGCCAGCTAATAATTTGAGAATTCTAGGAGTGGTATTTACGATAATTGGATTTATAATTATTTGGTATATCAAAAGATAATGAAATTTTTAAAACAATTTACAACTAAAGTTTTAATATTAGTTTTTTTTATAAACACAAACCTTTGGTCAAAGGCAGCACCAGAATCGTTCGCAGATCTTGCCGAGGAACTGATGCCATCTGTTGTAAATATTTCAACAACTCAAACTGTTAAAACTCAAGCAAATCCATTTCCATTTCAATTTCCACCAGGATCTCCATTTGGGGAAATGTTCAAAGAATTTGATAGACCAACTGAAAGAAAGGCAACGTCTCTAGGATCAGGATTTGTTATTAAAAAAAACGGAACAGTGATTACAAATAATCATGTTATTGCTAACGCCGAGGATATAATTGTTAGAATTAATAACAAAGAATACAAAGCTAAAGTTATTGGTGCAGATCCTTATTCTGATTTGGCTGTTTTAAAAATTGATACGAAAGAAAGTTTTAATATTGTAGAGTTTGGCAACTCAGACAAGGCAAGAGTTGGAGACTGGGTCATGGCAATAGGAAATCCATTTGGATTGGGTGGAACAGTAACTTCAGGAATAATTTCAGCAAGAAACCGTGATATTAATCTAACTCGTTACGATGATTTTATTCAAACAGATGCATCTATTAACCAAGGAAATTCTGGCGGACCTCTGTTTGATATGAATGGAAATGTTATTGGAATTAATACAGCAATCATAAGTCCCTCAGGAGCAAGTAGTGGAATAGGTTTTGCCATACCTTCAAATTACGCTTCAACAATCATCGATCAATTAATTGAGTTTGGAGAAACTAAAAGAGGATGGCTTGGTGTAAGAATTCAAGAAGTTACGAAAGAGATAGCGTCAATTGCAGGTTTAAAAGAACCAAAAGGAGCTTTTATAGGTGGAGTATCTGAGGGTGGCCCAGCAGATAAGGGTGGAATTAAATCGGGAGATATTATTTTAGAATTTGATGGAGAAAAAATTCAAACAATGAGAAACCTTCCAAGAGTAGTTGCCAATACAAAACCAAATAAAAGAGTAAATGTAAAAATTTGGAGAGAAAAAAAGCTGATATCAAAAAAATTTACATTAGGAAGAATGGAGTCAGCGGAAGAATTTAAAGACAAATAGATTGCCTAAAAAAATAAATAGAAAGATAATACTTTTATTTGGTCCTACCGCATCAGGAAAATCAAAAATAGCAGAAGACATAGCTAAAATATATAATGCCGAAATAATTAATGCAGACAGTATGCAAATCTATAAGGAAGTTAAAATTTTATCAGCAAGACCTGAAAAAAAAAATATTAAACATCATTTATATGGCTTTGTTTCAATAAAGAAAACTTTTTCAACAGGGTTCTGGTATAAACTTGCAACAAAAAAAATTAAACAAATAAATAAAAAAGGAAAAGTTGCGATAGTTGTTGGTGGAACTGGCCTTTATTTTAAAGCACTGACTGATGGTTTTACTCAAATACCTGACATCCCGGAAAGATATAAAAAATTAAAGATTGAAAAAAATTTTGTATTAAAAAATCCAAATATTTTTAAAGGTATATCCTTGAATGATACGCAAAGGGTTCAAAGAGCTTATTCGGTATATAAATTTACAAAAAAACCCCTTTGGTTATGGCAAAAAGAAAATAAAAAAGAATTCAAGAAATCTCAATTTACAAAAATTTTTTTGTGTCCTCCCAAGATTGAAATTGAAAAAAGGATTAGAAAAAGATTTTCAGACATGTTGAAATGTGGAGCAATAAAGGAAACAGAAAATTTTAAAAAAAAACGTGTGAACTCCCTCAAATCTTCAAATTTTATAATTGGTATTAATGAAATATCAGAATTTTTAAAAAACAAAATTTCATTAGAAGAAGTTAAAGAAAAAGTCGCTATAAGGACTAGGCAATATGCGAAAAGGCAATTGACCTGGCAAAGAGGTCAGATGAAGGATTGGAAGGGGTTTAACGATACCAATTATCTAGATTTAAGAAAAAAAATTCTAACTTACTTATCTAAAACTTGACCCAAATTTTTCCTAAGATAGATTATATTCATGGGAAAATTAATATCTGGTGCTGAAATTGTTTTTAAAGTTTTAGAGCACCATAAAGTCGAACATATATTTGGATATCCAGGCGGAGCGGTATTGCCAATTTATGATGAACTTAAAAACCATAAAACAATAAAACATATTCTGGCACGTCATGAACAGGGAGCAGGACATGCTGCCGAAGGATACGCACGCTCATCAGGAAAACCTGGTGTTCTATTAGTTACTTCTGGACCTGGAGCAACTAACGCTGTAACCGCTCTCACAGATGCTTACATGGACTCAGTTCCGTTAGTTTGCATAAGCGGCCAAGTCCCAACTCATTTAATTGGAACAGATGCATTTCAAGAATGTGACACAACTGGAATTACGCGACCTTGTACAAAACATAATTGGTTAGTTAAAGATGTAAATGATTTGGCCAAAGTAATGGATTTAGCGTTTGAAGTTGCAACAACCGGTAGGCCCGGACCAGTCTTAGTCGACATACCAAAAGATATTCAATTTAAAAAAACAAATTTTGTTTTAAAAAGTTCAAACAAGAAAAAACTAAATGGAAAATCTAAATCAAACGGAAAAATAAGCTCTAGTGATTTAGACAAAGTTATAAATTTGATGAAGAAGTCATCAAAACCAATTTTTTATACTGGAGGAGGCGTTATTAATTCAGGCCCTGAGGCAAGCAAGGCATTACGAGAACTTGTTTCGATAACTGGTTTCCCAATAACTTCTACCTTACAAGGTCTTGGCGCTTACCCTGGAGACGATCCTTTATTTTTAGGAATGTTGGGAATGCACGGAACATACGAGGCGAATAACTCTATGTACAGTTGTGATTTGATGATAAACATCGGAGCAAGGTTTGATGATAGAATAACCGGAAAAGTGGATGAGTTTTCACCAAAGTCAAAAAAAATTCATGTGGATATTGATCCATCATCTATTGGAAAAAATATTAAAGTAGATTTAGCAGTTGTCAGCGATGTTGGCAGTTTTTTAAAAGCTTTAAATAAAAGAATAAAAGAAAAACATAAAGATTTTTTAAACTCTAATAAACAAAATATCTCAAAATGGTGGAAGGATATAGATAAATGGAGACAAAAAAAATCTTTAAGCTTTAAAAATAGCAAAGAGGTTATTAAACCGCAGTATGCGGTACAGAGACTTTATGAATTATCAAAAAATAAAGATACTTTTATAACAACTGAGGTAGGACAGCACCAAATGTGGGCTGCTCAACATTATAAATTTAATAAACCAAATAGGTGGATGACCTCTGGAGGTCTTGGCACTATGGGTTACGGTTTGCCTGCTGCAGTAGGAGTTCAAATTGCTCACCCCGATAAATTAGTTGTAGATATTGCTGGGGAGGCATCAGTTTTGATGACCATGCAAGAAATGTCAACAGCTGTGCAGTACAAGCTTCCTATAAAAATATTTATTTTAAATAATCAGTACATGGGAATGGTCAGACAGTGGCAAGAACTTCTACATGAAAAAAATTATTCTGAAAGTTACACTGCAGCTCTACCTGATTTTGTTAAATTAGCAGAAGCATACGGTTGTGTTGGTATACAAGCTACAAAACCAGATGAATTAGATGAAAAAATAAACGAAATGATAAACACAAAAGAACCAGTTATTTTTGACTGTAGAGTTGACCCAGCAGAAAATTGTTATCCAATGATACCATCTGGAAAACCTCACAACCAAATGCTCTTAGGTCCTGAGGATGAGAAAGAAGAAGTAACAGATGAAGGTAAAACTTTAGTATAATGCCAAAATCAAAATCAGCTTATAGTGAACCTGGTAAACTTGGAAAACCTGAGCACCATATAATTGTAGTTTGGGTTGATAACGAGGCCGGAGTATTAGCAAGAGTTGTTGGTCTATTTTCTGGTAGAGGTTACAACATAGAGTCTTTAGCCGTTGCAGAAGTTGATAAAAAAAAACATATATCTAGAATAACTATTGTTACTTCTGGTACGCCTTCAGTTGTTGAACAAATTAAACTTCAACTAAAAAAGTTGATACCAGTTCATAAAGTTGCTGATTTTAAACGAAATGATCCAAATATTTTGTTTAAAGAGCTAGCCTTATTTAAGGTTGTTTCATCCAAGAAAAATAGGGAGAAAGCTCAAAAATTATGCAAAAAATATAATTCTTTTATATTAGATAAATCAAAAAACTCTTTTGTTATTCAAGTAACTGCTTTAAGAAGAGAGATTGATAAACTAATCGAGACACTAAGCCCGCTTGGATTAGTTAGCACGTCAAGAACTGGTGCCGTTGCAATGACAAGAGGCTCTGAAATATTTAAATAGTAAAGGAATTACAAAATGAAAATGTTTTATGAAAAAGATGCAGATACAAATTTAATAAAAGATAAAAAAGTTGCAATTTTTGGTTACGGTAGCCAAGGACATGCTCATGCACTAAATTTAAAAGATAGTGGTGTAAAAAATGTTGTAGTTGCTCTTAGAGAAGGTTCATCAAGTATAAAAAAAGCTGAAAGTGAAGGATTAAAAGTAATGTCACTTTCAGATGCTGCAGCATGGGCAGATGTTGTTATGGTTTTAACTCCAGATGAACTTCAAGCATCAATTTATAAAAATCATATTGAACAAAGAATGAGAGAGGGTACGAGTTTAGCATTTGCTCATGGTTTGAATATTCATTTTAATTTAATCAATTCTAGAAAAGATTTAGATGTATTTATGGTTGCACCTAAAGGCCCTGGTCATTTAGTGAGAAGTGAATACCAACGTGGTGGCGGTGTTCCATGTTTAATGGCAGTACACAAAGATAGCTCAGGTAAAGCTAGAGACCTCGCAATGTCATACGCAAGTGCTGTTGGTGGAGGCAGATCAGGAATTATTGAAACAACTTTTAAAGACGAATGTGAAACAGACTTGTTTGGAGAACAAACAGTTTTATGTGGTGGTTTAGTAGAATTAATTAAAAATGGTTTTGAGACTTTAACCGAAGCAGGCTACCCACCCGAAATGGCATACTTCGAAACTCTTCATGAAGTTAAATTAATTGTAGATTTAATCTACGAAGGTGGAATTGCAAATATGAATTACTCAATTTCTAACACAGCTGAGTATGGCGAATATATTTCTGGAAGAAAAATTGTAGACTCAAAAACCAAAGAGAGAATGAAAGAGGTTTTAAAAGACATTCAATCTGGCAAATTTACAAAACAATGGATGGATGAGTGCAAAGGTGGTCAAAAAAACTTTCTTAAAATGAGAGAAGAATTAGCAAAACATCCTATTGAAAAAGTGGGTAAAAAATTAAGGGATTTAATGCCTTGGATTGGTAAGAATAAACTCGTCGATAAATCGAAGAATTAACCAATCTGGTTCGTAATTATTTTAATTTTTAAAAAATTATTTTGCAAATTAACGTATAAATTGTATTATGCATGACACCAAAATTAAGGAAAAATGGAAGATAAAAATAGAATAATAATTTTTGATACTACGATGCGTGATGGAGAACAGTCTCCAGGTGCATCTATGAGTCTTGAGGAAAAAATTCAAATTTCTAGAGTTTTTGATGAGTTAGGAATTGATGTGATTGAAGCAGGTTTTCCAATTGCTTCACCAGGCGATTTTGAAGCTGTAACCGCTATAAGTAAAATTTTAAAAAAATCAGTTCCAGCAGGTCTAGCAAGACATACAAAAAAAGATATTGACGCTTGTCACGAAGCTTTAAAATCTGCAAAACGATTTAGAATTCACACATTTATTTCTACGAGTTCACTACACATGAAACACAAATTAAACAAAACACCTGAACAAGTTATCGATTCTATTAAAGAGCATATAACCTATGCAAGAAAATTTACTGATGATGTTGAGTGGTCTTGTGAAGATGGAACAAGAACAGATATGGATTTTATGTGTAAAACTGTTGAACTTGCCATTAAGTCTGGTGCAAAAACTATCAACATTCCAGATACGGTTGGATATACAGTTCCTTCAGAGTTTAAAAAAATTATAGAAACTTTAAAAAATAAAGTTCCGAATATAGACAAAGCAATTCTTTCAGTACACTGTCACAATGATTTAGGTTTAGCCGTTGCAAATTCTTTAGCAGGTGTAACCGCAGGTGCTAGACAAGTAGAGTGTACAATAAATGGTATTGGTGAAAGAGCAGGTAACGCAGCTTTAGAAGAAATCGTTATGGCAATGAAAACTAGAAATGATTTGATGCCATATAAAACTGGGATAAATACAAAGCTTATAAGCAAAGCTTCAAAAACAGTTTCGAATGCCACTGGTTTTCCAGTGCAATTTAATAAAGCTATCGTTGGTAAAAATGCTTTTGCACATGAGTCTGGAATTCACCAGGATGGAATGCTTAAAAACAGAAATACTTATGAAATTATGACACCAGAAAGCGTTGGTGTTAAAAAAACTTCATTAGTAATGGGCAAACACTCTGGAAGACACGCTTTTAAAGATAAACTTTCTGATCTAGGTTATGCTGGAGTTACAGATGATGTTATTCAAACTGCTTTTGGGAAATTTAAAATTCTGGCTGATAAAAAGAAACACGTTTACGATGAAGATATAATCGCATTGGTAGATGATAGTTTAATTAAGGAAAGCAATGTTATTAATTTAAAATCTCTAAAAGTTTTTGCTGGCACAGGCGAACCTCAAAAAGCTGAGATGACACTAGAAGTTTATGGGGATGTAAAAAAAGCAAACGAAACTGGAGATGGTCCAGTAGATGCAATATTTAAATGTATAAAAAAATTATATCCTCATGATGTTAAGCTTCAACTATATCAAGTACATGCAGTTACAGAAGGCACAGACGCTCAAGCAACTGTAAGTGTCAGAATTGAAGAAAATGGTAAAACAACAGTTGGTCAGGCAGCCGATACTGATACACTTGTTGCTTCAGCTAACGCATATCTAAATGCATTAAATAAAATGATTATTAAAAGAGAAAAAACTGCGCCACAAGAAATGGCCCAAGAGAAAGTGAGAGGAATATAAAATGTTTGGATTAAATAAATTATCAAAAATGTGGTCACAAGATATGGCTATAGATCTAGGAACTGCTAACACATTAGTTGTGGTTAAAGGTAGAGGTGTCGTTTTGAATGAGCCTTCAGTTGTAGCAATTATTGAGGAAAAAGGGAAAAAATCTGTTTTAGCGGTAGGAGATGAGGCTAAAACAATGTTGGGAAGAACTCCAGGAAATATTTCTGCAGTAAGGCCTCTTAAAGACGGTGTAATTGCTGACTTTGTTGTAACAGAAGAGATGATTAAACATTTTATAAGAAAGGTTCACAAAAAAAATGCATTCGCAAATCCAAGAATATTAGTTTGTGTTCCGACTGGATCTACACCAGTGGAAAGAAAAGCAATTCAAGACTCTGCATTAGCAGCTGGTGCTAGAAAAGTTCAATTAATCGAGGAGCCGATTGCAGCAGCGATAGGAGCTGGGCTACCTATATCCGAAGCAACTGGTTCAATGGTCGTTGATATTGGGGGCGGTACAACTGAGATAGCTGTAATGTCTTTAGGTGGAGTAGTTTATTCTGAGTCATTAAGAGTTGCTGGAGATGCAATGGATCAAGCAATAATAAGTTACATGAGGCAAAAATTTAATTTGTTAATTGGTGAAGCAAGCGCAGAAAAAATCAAAAAAGAAATTGGAACAGCAATTGCTACATCTGGAAACACATATGTAATGAAGGGAAGAGATATTAGATCTGGAACTCCTAGAGAAATAAATCTTAAAGAAGAGGATACAGCAGCAGCACTTAAGCCAACATTAGATATAATGATGAATGGTATTAAAACTGCACTCGAGAACACCCCTCCAGAATTATCAGCAGATTTAGTTGATATGGGATTAATTTTAACAGGCGGTGGAGCACTGCTTAAAAATATTGATAAACTAATTTCGAAAGAAACAGGATTACCCGTTCAAATAGCAGATGATCCTTTATCATGTGTAGCTGTTGGAACTGGAAAAGCATTAGAACAAGAAGAGTTATTCTCTACAATGCTTTCGGAGTACTAAGACTATCGAGTTTAAAACATGTCTACAAGCCGAGATGATTTTGGTATAGTTATTCGTTCGGCTCTTTTGCAAAGAGGAGCAAAACAGAAATTTTCTTTATTTGTTTTAATTTTACTTTCTTTGTTTATTTTTGTTCTAGACAATTCAAACCTTAAGCCTATTAAAATTTTGCGAAGTCTTATTAATGACGGTATATATAGAATATCTGCTGTTTCATCTTCTCCAATTAAATTTTCAGGCGCATCAAAAGATTTTTTTGTAAAACATATTTTTACCTACCAGGAGAATGAAAGATTAAGAAAGGAATTAGAGGATTTAAAAAGCAAAGACTTCCAAAGTTCTTTCTTAGAGGCTGAAAATAATAAATTACAAGATGTTTTAGAGTTGGAAAAAAAATCCCCCTATTATGTTGTAAACGCCAAAGTAATTTTAGATAAAAATAGCCCTTATTTAAACTCTGTAATAATAAATAAAGGGAGTAATTCAGGAATAAAATTAGGTATGCCCGTTCTTAACGAGGGTTATCTTGCAGGTAGAATTGTAGAAGTAAATTTTATGTCCTCAAGAATTTTACTTCTTAATGATCTTAATAGTAGAATACCAGTAACCGTATCTCCATCAGGCACACAAGCTATATTGTCTGGTATAGGTAAGAGAGAACCAAATTTAGAGTATTTGCCAGATAATTTCATTTTAGATGATAAGGAAAACGTCGTTTTTACCTCTGGTAAAGATGGAGTTCTTTTTCCAGGGATTGCGGTTGGTAAAATAGTTCTTGAAGACAATAAAAAATTGGTAAAACTTTTTGCAGATCCAGATCAAATAAATTTTGTAAGCGTTGCTTTAGATCAACAAGAAGATAGCGGGGCAAGATAAAATGGCACTTGTACTATCAAAATTCAAAGATTCACTATTTAGGCTTGGTCCTCTAATTCTATTAATTTATATTTGTATTTCGGAATTCCATACACAATTTTATTATTGGGCAATTTTTTCTTTTAATTTACAATTCATAGTAATTTATTATTGGATTTTAAGAGATCCAGATATTTTAGGTTATGGTTTTGTCTTTATTTGCGGATTTATAAATGATGTAGTTTTAAGTTTGCCACTAGGAACAAGCGCATTATCGTATTTATTTGTTTCATTAGTTGCGGCGTATGTGAGAAATGCAACTGTTAGAACTTCATTATTTACAGACTGGTTTACATTCGTTATTGCCGTATTTATTGGAAATTTTATTTATTTCTTTTTAATGAATAGATTTGCTGATGCAGGAATTGAATACACAACATTATTTTATAATTCTCTTTTCACTTTTATTTTGTATCCTTTATTTTGGTCAATCTTTGAGGCCTATAAAAAAATAACTTTTGCGAGGAGAAATGATTAGCGATTCTGGTGGTGGTAGTAAAATAAGGTTAATAGGTAGAAGGATGTTTGTTCTCACTGCTGCTAAAGCAATAATTGTCTTTGGAGTTGTTGGAAGATTAATCTCTTTACAAATCAATGAAAGCAAAAAATATAAAACTTTATCTGATAAAAATAGATTTAGAGAATGGAAATTTGCTCCTCCACGTGGAGTTATCAAAGATTATTTCGGTGAGGAAATAGCATCTAATGAAAAGGTTTTCCAACTTCATTTAATCCCAGAAAATGCAGAAAATCTCTCAGCTTTATTGTACAGATTAAAAAATATTTTAAAAATATCCGATAATGCTGTTCTTAGAATTCAAAAAAAAATTAAATCGCAGAAACCTTGGGATCCAGTTATCATTTCAGATAATTTAACCTGGGCAGAATTTTCAAGGATAAATTTATTTTTACATGAATTGCAAGGTGTTGAACCAATAATATCAGTAGCCAGAGTATATCGTGAGCAATCTTCATCTCATGTAATTGGATATGTTTCAAAAATAAGTAAAAGAGATTTACAGCAAAAGAATTATTTAGCGGATATGAAAGCTGCAGGGATGAGAGTTGGTAAAACTGGTTTAGAAAACAAACTTGACTCAGAAATTATTGGAAATGTAGGTCATAAGAGGTATGAGGTAAATGCCTTTGGAAAGAGAATTAAAGAGGTTTCCATTGACCAAGGCAAAAGTGGAAAAAGCTATAAAACAACACTTGATTTAGAACTTCAAAATCTTTCTGCAAATTTATTAAAAGATAAAGCAGGAGCAATATGTGTAATGGATATTTATAGAGGTGACATTATCACAATGGTTTCCTCTCCAACTTTTGATCCCAACAAGTTTGTACATGGTATTAACACAAAAGATTGGAAAGAATTAATTAATCACCGAGATAAGCCTTTAGTAAACAAAGCTCTATCTGGATTGTATCCACCGGGATCTACAATAAAGGGTTTAGTTGCGATTAGTGCACTAGAGAATGATGTAGTAAATACAAAAATGGTTCAACAATGTAGCGGAAGCATAGAACTTTACGGAGAAAAATTCCATTGCTGGAAGAAAAAAGGTCATGGATTTGTTGATATGAGAAAAGCTATCAAGGAGTCGTGTGATGTATATTTTTACGAAGTAGCAAGAAGATTGGGTATTGATAGACTTTCAGAAACCGCAAGATCTTTTGGATTGGGAGATACAATGGTTAAAGGTTTCCACGAAGAAAAAATAGGTGTTGTACCAAATACAAAATGGAAAAAACAAAGAATAGGTAAATCTTGGTATTTAGGTGAAACTCTTCACAGCGGTATAGGTCAAGGTTATTGGCAAACAACACCAATGCAACTTTGTTTGATGACAGCAAGAATTGCTAACGGTGGTTATGATGTGGAACCTAGAATAGTTTTAGGTGAGAAAAGTAAATTTAGTGTATTTGCTGAGAAAAAGAAGAACCCAAAATCACTTGAAGAATTTTTCAATAGTGATGTATCGAATGAATTTGATGATACAACAATTAATTTAGGCTACAACCCGTTATTTAGAAATCAAGAAAATATAAATTTTGTAAAAGATGCATTCTTTGGAGCCACAAATGAACCTGGAGGAACATCTTATGGATCAAGATTAAACAAAAAAGAATTCATGTTTGCAGGTAAAACAGGAACATCACAGGTGAGAAGAATTACTGAAAAACAACGAGAACTTGAAATAAAAAATGAGGATTTACCTTACGAACAGAGAGATCATGCACTCTTTGTTGCTTTTGCTCCTTACAATGAACCGCAGTATTCAATTAGTGTAGTCGTCGAACATGGAGGATCTGGAAGTAAAAGCGCAGCGCCAATCGCAAAAAAAGTAATTAAAAAACTAATGGAAAGACATCCTCTAAGAAAAAAAATTCAAGACAATTATAAAGGTGAAGATGTTTAGATCTGGCTCAATACAATCTCATTTGACTTTAAGGGATAAAATATTTTCTCTTGATCTTACCTTAACGATTTGTATTTTTTTAATAGGTATAATTAGTTTTTTTGCAATGTATTCTACTGATGGAGGTCAGTTTGCCTATCATACTCAAAGCCATATAGTCCGATTTTTAATATTTTTTACATTATTTTTTATTATATCTTTCGTGAAAACAAGTTTTTGGTACAGTTCTGCAACTATTTTTTATCTAGGAATTTTGATTTTATTAATTTTGGTAAAATTTTTCGGTTTAACTTCTTCGGGCTCTCAAAGATGGTTAGATCTTTATTTTTTAAATTTGCAGCCATCTGAATTAATGAAAATTGGACTCATATTATTTTTAGCTAAGTATTATCATAAGATTTCTTCAGGTGATGTGAATAAATTTAGATACCTAGCTCAACCTTTATTAGCACTTTTATTCCCAGTAATATTAGTGATAACACAACCAGATCTCGGAACGTCTTTTTTAATTGCAGTTGGTGGAGTAATAGTTGTTTGGTTAGCTGGTGTAAAAATGAAATTTTTTGCATATCTTGGTGGACTATTTTTACTTTCAGCACCAGTAGCTATTTCATTCCTTAAACCTTATCAAAAATCAAGAATTTTAACTTTTCTAGATCCATCCAGAGACCCTTTGGGCGCAGGATATCAAATCACACAATCTAAAATAGCCATTGGTTCTGGCGGCTTGTTTGGAAAAGGTTTTTTAGATGGTTCACAGAGTTACCTTGATTACTTACCAGAGAAACATACTGATTTTATATTTACATTGTTTTCTGAAGAGTTTGGTTTTTTTGGTTCTATGACAATTTTACTGATTTATATTTTAATTACATGGAGAATTGTTAATATAGGCCATACTTTGAGAACAAGTTTTGGTAAATTGTATTGTTACAGTTTTGCTACAGCTTTCTTTAGTTATGTAGCTGTAAACATGGGTATGGTTTTGGGATTAATACCTATAGTAGGTGCTCCTTTACCAATAATGTCTTACGGCGGTTCCTCAATGATGGCAATAATGATAGGTTTGGGTATTACTATGAGTTGCAAGATACATAAAGACCAATCTTTAGGTTAATACAACTAAAAATTTAATAATTTAGGCCCAAAATAGTTAATTCTCTAGTTGCATTAGGGATAATAATTTGGTGATATACGCAACAATGTTTGGAACAAAAAAACCAAGTGCACCTAGACCTTTAAATGATACTGGTAGGTCTTTAATCAGTGAAACATTTTCTTTAGAAGGCACTCTTAGAACTTCGGGAGCAATTGATATTGCAGGATTAATAAAAGGTGCAGTATTCACAAACGATTTAGTTATAAAAGAAACAGGTTCAGTTGTTGGACCAGTTGAAAGTGATAAAATAGAAATTTACGGACATTTAGAGGGAAAAGTTGTTGCAAAAACAATTGTGATTGGAAACACTGCCGTAGTTAAAGGCGATATTTTGTTTAGCGAAACATTAAAAACAGAAGAAGGAGCAGATATAAATGGGTACATAAAGAAAACTGAAAGCACCAGCCTAGAAGCTGCACAAGACGAATTTAAACTTGAAGAAATTGAAGCTAAAGAAAATAAAGAAAAAGAAAAAGTTGCTAAAAAAGGCCGTCCTAAAATAGTTGCTAGTAACGCTTAAAAAGAAGTACAATTCACCACATTTAATAAAACTTAAATAAGCATAAAAACTATTTATATGTCATCGAACTCTTGTAAGTCAGTAGGTATAATAGGCGCTGGTATTCAAGGAGTTTGTATTGGACTTCAATTACTAAAAAAGAATATTCCGGCAACTATTTTTGATAAAGAGGACCCGGGTACTATGGCATCCTATGGTAACGCAGGTCATTTTTCACCTTATGCAATTTTACAATTAAACAGACCAGATGTTTTATACGATATACCTAAAATGTTGTTCAGCTCATATGGTCCATTAGCTCTAAAATGGAACTACATGCCCAAAATGATACCTTGGGTACTTGGATATTTAAAAAATTGTAATAAAAAATCTATGCTGCATACAGCGAAGTACATGCATCAAATTTTAAATTTATCTTTAGACGCATACGATGAAATTTTTCAAGAGTTTGATATTACAAACTTAGTAGGAAAAGAAGGAATTATTTACGTGTGGACTAATCAAAATATGAAAAGTAGAGAACTAGAGATTAAAATTAGAAATGATTTTGGGGTAAAGCAAAAATTATTGACTACTAGAGAAATTTTAGATCTAGAACCAAATCTTAAACCTGTATTTGATGGTGGTGCTTATTATGATTATGCTTATCATGCTAAAGATCCTGGTGAAATTGTTAAAAAAATATTCGAACTTTTTATTGAAAGAGGTGGAAAGTTTATAAAAGAAAATGTCCAAACAGTTAAGCAATCATCAAATAATGAAACAATTATTAAGACAACAACCAAAGATTACAAATTTGAAAAATCTGTGATTGCATGTGGTGCTTTTTCAAAAAAATTAACGGACCAACTTAACGAAAAAATCCCCCTTGATACTGAAAGAGGATATCATGTTCATTTTAAAGGTATGGAAAATCTTCTTAAACGTCCTGTTATTTTTTTAGATCGTGGATTTGGATTAACTCCAATGAACCAGGGATTAAGAGCGGTTGGAACTGTAGAACTAGGCGGTTTAAAAAATCCTATTTCAAAAAAAAGAATTGATTATATTGTTAAATGTGCAAAAGAACTTTTACCCCAACTAAAAGAACATGAAGATGAATGGTTAGGTTTCAGACCAACATTGCCAGATTTTCTTCCGGTAATTGGACCATCGAAAAATTATAAAAATATTGTATATGCTTTTGGTCATCAACATTTAGGTTGGACATTAGGGGCAATAACTGGGAAAGTTGTTTCAGGTATTTTAGCAAATGAAAAAACAAATTTAGATTTACTACCTTATAGCTCATCGAGATTTAATTAAATGATTAAAATTGCTGTTTTGGATGATTACCAAAATATTTTTGTGGAATTTATTGATGTTGATAAATATAAAGATAAATTTGAATTCACAATTTTTAATGAACCATTTCAAAGCGAAACTGAGGCAATTTTAGCTTTAGAAAAATTTGATGCCTTATTTATAATGAGAGAAAGAACCCCTCTAACAAAATCTTTATTAGAAGGGTTAAAAAACCTAAAATATATCCTAACAAGCGGAATGAGAAATAAATCAATAGATTTAGAATATACAAAAAGCAAAAAAATTTTTGTTTGTGGAACAGAAATAAATTCCAATCCAACTGCTGAAATCACCTGGGCTTTAATTCTTGGCTTAGTTAGAAACATGAAGCAGGAAATAGACAATATGTTCCAAGGGTATTGGCAGACAACTGTTGGATTTGAGCTAAAAGGTAAAATTTTAGGATTAATAGGGCTTGGAAAAATAGGTTCACAAGTTGCAAAAATTGGTAAAGCATTTGGTATGCAGGTAGTTGCATGGAGTGAAAATTTAAATTTATCAGAAGCTGATAAACTTGGAGTTTTGCCTATGAGTAAGGAAGAATTAATTAGACAATCAGATATTATATCTCTTCATGTTGTATTGGGCGAGAGATATAAAAATTTAATTACTGAAAATGAGTTTAAAATGATGAAGAAGACCTCTTTCTTAATCAACACATCTAGAGGCCCAATAATAAATGAAAAGGATTTAATACAAGCTTTAGAAGACGATGTTATCGCGGGAGTCGGTCTAGATGTTTATGACAAAGAACCTTTACCGCAAGATCACAAATTGAGATTTTTACCAAACGCACTGTTAACTCCTCATCTTGGTTATGTCACAGAAGAAAATTATTCTATTTTTTTCGAACAAATGATCCAAAACTTAAATTCTTGCATCGAAGGAAAACCAAAAAGACTAATAAATTAGCATAAACTATAGGTTGTATTTACAACTTAAACTTCTGTATATTTATCCACAGTTTTGTGATTGATTCGTTATTGGAGATAAGGAATGAGAAAAATTATAGGGCTACTATTTTTTGGGATTTTCTTAACAGGTTGTTATACCAACTCATTAACTATGGTTGGTCCAGCCACTGGAGTTGCATCTGGTAAATTATCTGAAACCATAACATCAACAACAGTAAGACATATAGTTAAGAAAAAAACAGGAAAAACTCCAATAGAACACGTTCTAAGTGAGAAACAAATTAAAACACTAGATAAAAAAAAATCTAAAATAAATCCTTGCACAAAAAATCCTGATTTCTGTAAAGCTATAAATTTAAGAGTAGAAAAGACAAGAAAACAACTTCTAGGACATAATCTTCAAGCAAGAATAGAAAAAAACCATCAAAAAATTTTAGCAAATCAAAAAAAAGAATAAACTAAATTTCAACACAACTGTAAGTTTACATTTCACGTGAAGAAATATCCTGTAACGAAATATCACTCATAATTTTCTTTTAAAATAAAAACTTTATGTTACTGACACATATGAAATTTATTTTGGGGACACTATCCCTGCTTTTTTTACTATCAGGATGTTATCAAACATCTTTTGTTCCAATGATTGGGCCAGCAGCAACTGCGTCCCAAGGGAACTTGGCTTATTCTGCTGCATCCACTGGATTGAGTTACGGTGTAAAACATAAAACCGGAAAGTTTCCAGTTGAGCATATATTTCAAAGAGAGAAAGAAAAAATCGTTAAAAAAATTGATTTAATAGAAACAAAGGTTGAAAATAAATCTAATTTGGTTACAGCCAGCGTAATTGACCAAAAAAATAAATTACAATCTAAAGGTGTGAAAGCAAAGACTAAATGGGTTTTACATTTAAAGGATATCAAAACTGTCAAAGTTAAAGATGCATTCCCAGCAAGTAAACCTCGTTATTCTTATTGGTCTAAGGCAAAATAGCTAATTTTAATCATTTAAATCTATATCAACATATCATATTCTCGATACATGAAATCTAAAACTAAAGTAGTAGTTGTAGGTGGTGGAGCTGTAGGTGTAAGTACATTATACCATTTAGCTAAAAAAGGTTGGTCAGATGTAGTTTTAGTTGAAAGAAAAGAACTTACTTCAGGTTCAACTTGGCATGCAGCAGGTCTACTTCCACTTTTTAATATGAGTTACTCTGTCGGACAACTCCACAGGTATGCTGTACAACTTTACAAGTCTTTAGAAAAAGAAACAGGTAAAAAGGTTGGTTTCAGTGTTGTATCAAATATACGTTTAGCTCAAACAAAAGATAGAATGGACGAGTATCATCAGTACGCAGGCGTTGCAAAAACAATTGGAGTAAAAGTAAAATTCTTAAAACCAGAACAAGTAAAAGAAATTTGGCCGCTATGTAACATTGAGGGACTTGAAGGCGCAATCCAACATCCAGAAGATGGTTACATTCAACCTGCAGATTTAACTCAAGCATTAGCAACAGGTGCAAGAAACCATGGAGCAGAAATTTATAGAAACACAACAGTTGTGGGAATTAAGCAAACAACAGACGGTTGGACAGTTGAAACAGACAAAGGAGCTATTTCATGTGAACATGTAGTATCTTGCAGTGGAAATTTCGCAAGACAAACCGGAGAAATGGTTGGCATTGAAATCCCTGCCATACCAGTTGAACATCAATATATTGTTACAGAACCACACCCAGAAGTTCTCAAAAGACAAAAAGAAAAAAAACCAGAGATGGGAGTTCTAAGAGACAGTGATAACGCATGGTACATGAGAGAGGAAGCAGGTGGATTTATTTTAGGCCCATATGAAAAAGGCGCACCATGTTGCTATGTAGATGGTCCGTCAAAAGATAGTGAATACGAATTATTTCAGGAAGATTTAGATAGATTAGCACCACACATAGAAGGAGCTATTAAAAGAGTTCCTGCATTTGGTGAGGTTGGGGTCAAAAAAGTTTATAACGGTGCAATTTGTTATACACCTGATGGAAGTCCATTGGTAGGACCTGCCTGGGGATTGAAAAATTTTTGGATTAATGACGGACATAGTTTTGGAATTACCGCTGCAGGTGGTGCTGGTTGGCAATTAGCAGAATGGATTATAGATGGAGAGCCAACGATAGATATGCTAGGTGTGGATCCAAGAAGATTTGGATCATACGTTACAAAATCTTACCTAATAGAAAAAAATGAAGAAGCTTACGCAAATGTTTTCACAGTACATTACCCAGATGAAGAGCGTGAAGCTGGAAGACCTCTAAGACAAGCTCCTTGCTACGATCGAATGAAAAAACTTGGAGCAGTCTTCGGACAAAAGTTTGGCTGGGAAAGACCAAATTTTTTTGCAACTGAAGGAGAAAAACAAGAGGATGATTGGTCATTTAGAAGATCAAATTGGTTTAAAAGCGTTGAGAAAGAATGCAAGAATGTGAAAGAAAATGTGGGCCTACTAGATATGTCTGCATTTGGTAAGTGTAGAATAAAAGGACCAGGAGCTGAAGAATTTTTAGATAAACTTGTTGCAAATAAACTTCCTAAAAAAATTGGTCGAATTAACTTGTGTCATGCACTTAATACCAAAGGTGGAGTGCATTCAGAATTTACAATAATGAGAGAAGCTGAAGATAGTTTTTATTTAGTTTCAGCTGGTGCATATCAAAGATTAGATCATGATTGGATAGATAAATGGATGCCAAAAGATGGAACAGTACAATATGAAAACTTAACCAACAGCATGGGAGTACTTGTTATATCAGGTCCAAAGGCTAGACAACTGATGCGAAAAGTTTCTAAAACTGATTTTTCAAATGAAAAATTTAAATGGCTAAGCGCACAAAATATTAACATTGGTTTAGCACCTTGTAATGCGATGAGAGTAAATTTTGTTGGTGAGCTTGGTTGGGAATTACATCATCCAATTGAATATCAAAACCATATATTTGATAAACTTATGGAAGCTGGAAAGGAATTTAATCTTAAGCCTTACGGTATTCGAGCAATGAATAGTTTGAGAGTTGAAAAATCTTACAAGTTGGTGGGAACAGAACTTTCAATTGAGTATGCGCCATACGAGTCAGGTTTAGATAGATTTATCCATCCAAATAAAGGAGATTTTATTGGACGTGCGGCGCTGGATCAATGGCGAGCAAAAGGCTTTTCAAATAAACTGGTAACTATGGAAATTCATGGAGTTTCAGATGCTGATGTACTAGGTAACAATCCTATTTATGAAAATGGATCTGTAATTGGTAGAGCAACTGGAGGAGATTATGGTTTTAGATTAAACAAATCTATTGCACTTGGAATGGTTAAACCAGAATACGCAAAAGTAGGACAAAAGCTTAAAATTGATATTCTTGGTAAGATGCATGAAGTTTCTATTATCGAGGACTCCCCTTACGATTCTGAAAATAAATTATTAAGAGCTTAATGAAAAAGTTAATATTTATTTGTATAATATTGGCTTTACCAAAAATATCTTTTGCAAACGAAAGATCAATTCCACTAGAATTATTTACCGCAAAAGAAAGACAACACAGTGGTAAACTTAAAGTTACCGGTCCTATGGATTGGAAAAATAAAAGAACTGGTGAAGTGCTACAAGTTTATGAGAGAAAAAGAGGTTCAAAAATACAATTATTTGCGAAGACAAATAATGGTCAGTGTTTAGGAAGGGTAATGGACAGCAGATATGAAAAAAGAGGATTAGTTTATATAAAAAATGGCTGCAAATTTCCTTTAGGTAAGTGGAAAGAGGGTGAGAAAAGAGAATTTATATCGACATATTTTTATAATAATAGAAGTAGAGACTATAAGAAGACTATTACAATTAAAAAAATTGGTAATGAAAAAAAATGCTTAACATTTAGATGGTCAAAAGCTAAATTAGATGGAACAATGATTGATGATAATAGCTATACTTATTGTCCCAAAAAAGGTTTTACAAAAATTGTATCGCATGGATCTAAAAAAATGAGTATGACATTATCAGGAAATATAAAAGCAACAGGCACAAAATGAAAATATTAGTCGCTGTTAAAAGAGTTATTGATTACAACGTACAAATCAGAGTTAAAGAAGATGGCTCTGGTGTTCACACAGACAACGTAAAAATGTCAACCAATCCTCCAGATGATAATGCAACAGAAGAGTCTGTTAAATTAAAAGAGTCTGGAAAAGTTAAAGAAATTGTTGCAGTTACGATAGGCGATGATAAAGCACAGGAAACTGTTAGAAAAGCTTTAGCAGTTGGTGCAGATAGAGGAATTCATGTTAAGTCAGATACTTATATTGAGCCATTAGGTATTGCTAAAATTTTAAAAAAAGTAGTTGAGAAAGAAAAACCAGATATGGTTTTCTTAGGCAAGCAAGCAATTGATGACGATTGTAATCAAACTGGTCAAATGCTTGCAGCGATATTGAATTGGCCTCAAGCAACTTTTTCTTCAAAAGTAACTTTAAAAGATAAAAGCATGGAGATAGTAAGAGAAATTGATGAAGGATTAGAAACTGTTGAGGTAAATTTACCAGCTGTTGTAACTTGCGACCTTAGATTAAACGAGCCACGTTACGCATCACTACCAAACATTATGAAAGCTAAGAAAAAACCAATTGATCAAATGGTTGCGAAAGATTTAGGTGTAGACATTACAAACAGAGTTCAGCAATTAAAAGTAGAAGAACCACCAAAAAGAAAAGCAGGAATTAAAGTTGCAAACGTTGCAGAATTAGTAAGTAAACTTAAAAATGAGGCTAAGGTAATTTAATGTCAGTACTATTAATAGCAGAACACAATAATAAAAACCTTAAACCATTTACTTTAAATGCAATAACCGCAGCATCTAAAATTGATGCAGAAGTTCATGTTCTAGTAGCGGGCAGTGGATCAGAAAGTGTAGCTAAAGAAGCTGCAGCAGTTCCTCTAGTTAAAAAAGTTTTACACTGCGATTCTCCTAATTATCAAAACTATTTACCAGAAAACTTAGCTCCACTTGTAACAAAACATTCTGAAAAATATGATCATATCGTTGCATCAGCAAATACTTTTGGAAAAAACTTTATGCCAAGGGTTGCCGCTGCGTTAGACACTTCTCAAGTGAGTGATGTTATAAAAGTAAACTCACCAGATACTTTTGTAAGACCAATTTATGCAGGAAATGCCTTTGCGACTGTAAAAAGTAACGACAAAAAAAGATGTGTAACAATTAGACCTACTTCATTTGAACCCGCACCTAAAACTGGAGGATCTGCACAAATTGATAAAGTAGAGGCAGCTGATGTTCCAAACTTTTCTAAATTTGTAAAAAGAGAAGAAACAAAATCAGAAAGACCTGAACTTGGAACTGCAAGAATAGTTGTATCTGGCGGCAGAGGATTAGAAAGCGGAGAAAATTTTAAACTCATAAATGATATTGCTGATAAATTAAATGCAGCAGTAGGTGCATCACGTGCAGCTGTTGATGCAGGTTATATAAGTAATGATCATCAAGTAGGGCAAACAGGAAAAGTAGTTGTCCCAGATTTGTATATTGCAGTTGGAATCTCAGGAGCGATTCAGCATTTAGCTGGCATGAAAGAGAGCAAAATAATTGTTGCAATCAACAAAGACGGTGAAGCTCCAATATTTAGTATCGCAGATTATGGTTTAGAAGCAGACTTATTCAAAGCTCTTCCAGAACTTTTATCTGAACTAAATAAGCTTAATACTATTCAAAAATAATTATATTAATATAGTATTCAATTATTTTTGTTGCTACATTAATAGATATAAAAGTAAGAAAGTAGATATTTAATTATGATAAAAAAATTTATAATAATTCTTATGATTACGACTTTTTCAACTAATATTATAGCTGAAGAAATAATAATGAAATGTAAACACAATCGTTATAAATATGTGGCTGATAGCTCCGGTATTTCAATATATAGCGCAAATATAAAGAGAGATAAAAAAAAATACCATAAGTTTTGTCCAAGTGAAGTCAGAGATGATAATAAACATTTTCTAAAATCAGTTGAGGGTGTGGACATGATTATAACTGACAAAAAAGTAACCTGTTTAACAGCTAAAGCAGTATTCAAATCAGGTGTGTTAACATCAAGTGTTTCAGTTACTGATTTTGAAAAATTTAAGAGAAATTCTAAATTTAAATGGAATGGTAAAGAGCAGTCACAAACTGAAAAGTGCAAATTACAAAAAAAATAAGTAATTTAGAAAATAATTTAATTTAGTATTTTTTTCTTAGCTTTTTCAAATTCTTCTTTAGTAAGAACGCCTGATTTATATAAATCATTCAATTTTTCTATCTGGCTACTAATCTCGTTAGATTGCTCTTTTTTTTCATCTTTTTTGCTAAAATTATTATTGTAGAAACCTAGTTCTGTTAATTTTGCAAAAATTTCCTCATCACTCCACCTTGAATTTATCTTTGATGCTTTACCTTTCGCAGGATTAATACCGTTCTGCCATTTTATAGTTCTTCTAACAGCAAACTTTCTACATGTTTTACCAGAAGCTTTATTACATTTTTTAATATCTGTACGATAATTACCTTCTTGACACGCCCCACCTGTAGGACAAAACCAATACATTGCATATGTTCCATCCGTAGAAACATAAAAATCCAAAGGCCTACTTTCAGTATTTCCCCTTAAATATTTAATAAAATAATTAACAACACCTCTTGTAAGCTGCAATTCTCCTTCCCCCCATTTTTCAGAAGCTTTTACTTGAACATTTGAAACAAACATTATTAAAATTATGCTTAAAACTTTTTTCATATTCTTTAAAAGCTTAACTCAATATCGTACTATTTGCTACCTGCGACATTGCGCAGTATATAACAAAACCATTTAAGATGGGTCCCCAGAATAAGAAAATTTCATTGATAAAATTTTATGATATAGTTTTATTTATGGCGCGAGAAGCAACAGAATATGATGTAGTAATAGTTGGAGCTGGTCCATCAGGTTTATCTACTGCAATTAAATTAAAGCAACTAGAACCAAAATTAAATATCTGTATCTTAGAAAAAGGTGCAGAGGTTGGTGCTCATATATTAAGTGGAAATGTTTTAGAAACTAGATCTCTTGATGAATTATTACCAAACTGGAAAGAAGAGGGCGCTCCAATTAAAACAAAAGTTACAAAAGAAAAATTTTTATTTTTAGGAAAAAAATCATCTCTTAGCTGGCCAACATGGCTTTTACCTGCGGTACAAAAAAATCATAATAATTACATAGTCAGTCTGGCTAATCTTTGTCGTTGGCTTGCTGAACAAGCTGAAAAGTTAGGTGTTGAAATCTTTCCAGGCTTCCCTGCGAGCGAAGTTCTTTTTAATGAAGATGGTTCTGTAAAAGGAGTAGCAACTTTAGATATGGGATTAGATAAAGAAGGAAATAAAAAAGATGGGTACCAAGAAGGAATGGAGCTTCATGCAAAAGTTACAGTTTTTTCAGAAGGATGTAGAGGACATTTAGGCAAACAATTAATTAAAAAATTTAATTTAGATGAAGGAAAAAATCCACAGCAATACGGTATTGGGCTAAAAGAAATTTGGGAAGTTAGTGAGGAACAACATCAAGAAGGATTAGTAATGCATACTGCAGGCTGGCCTTTAGATAGTAAAACATATGGTGGAAGCTTTATTTATCATGCTGAGAATAAACAAATTTACCTTGGTTATGTGATAGGACTTGATTACCAAAACCCGCACTTATCTCCATTTGATGAGTTTCAACGATTTAAAACACATAAAGCAATAAGAAAAATGTTTGAAGGTGGAAAAAGAATTTCTTTTGGCGCCAGAGCTTTAATTGAGGGTGGTCTTCAAAGCTTACCAAAAATGTATATGCCTGGAGCATTATTAGTTGGTTGTGATGCAGGAACTTTAAATATGCCAAAGATTAAAGGAACTCACACAGCAATGAAAAGCGGAATGATTGCAGCAGAAACTATTGTTGAACATATCAAAAGAAAAAGAAAGTTATCTCTATACGAAGAATTATTTAAAAAAAGCTGGGTGTATAAAGAACTACATGAAGCTAGAAATGTTAAACCAAGTTTTAGTTGGGGTTTATTACTTGGAATTATATTTACAGGTATTGATCAAATTTTATTTAGAGGAAAACTACCTTTCACATTAAAGCACAAGCATGCAGATCATGAAGCTTTAAAGCCTGCAAGTAAAATGCCTAAAATTGAATATCCAAAACCTGATGGAAAACTTACTTTTGATAAAACAAGCTCTGTTTATTTAACAGGTACAAATCACACTGAAAACCAACCAGTGCATCTTCAATTAAAAAATAAATATCTGCCTATCCAATATACTTTAAGAGAATATGATGAGCCTGCTCAAAGATATTGCCCCGTCGGTGTTTACGAGATTCAAAAAAACGAATTTGTAATTAATTCACAAAATTGTATTCATTGTAAAACTTGTGATATCAAAGAGCCTTCCCAGAATATTAATTGGGTAGCCCCAGAAGGTGGCGGTGGCCCAAAATACGGCAATATGTAATGTCAAAAAATAAAATTACCTCGGCCATGTTTTTTGTTTTGTTTGCTGGGTTAATCTGGTCTTTCGGTCCATTAGTAATAAGAAATATGGATAATGCCGAACTAGTTCCATGGCAGTATTCATTAATAAGAGGATCAGCAATTTTTATAATCTTAAATATATATTTGTTTTTAACTGAGGGCAGCAATTTTACAAATAATTATAATAAAATAGGTTTATCAGGAATAATTGGAGGAATAAGTCTTGGTATTGCTAATTTAACTTTTATTCTTTCATTAACATCAACTTCAGTTGCAGTGACACTTTTAATGTTAGGCGCTCTACCTTTTTTGGCTGCAATTATAGCTTATATTTTTTTAAATGAAAAAATATCTAAAACGACTTTTATAGCCATAATAATTGCTGCTGCTGGAATAATATTTATGTGTTTTGATAGCATCCAAACCGGAACATTCTTTGGTCTCGTTAATGGTCTAGTATCTTCTTTAGGTTTTGCGATATTCACAGTTACTCTAAGATGGAAAAAAAATACCCCTAAACTTACAACTGTATCTATTGCTGGAATTTTTGCGGCCATTATTTCTTTATTAGTTATATTTTTTAATGACAGTAATGTTTTAATGTCTTTAAAAAATACTTCACTTTCTTCACTACATGGATTTATAGTTTGTTCAGCACTTATTTTATATTCATCAAAATCAAAATATTTACCAGCTGCAGACTTAACTTTGTTATCCCTTACAGAAATTTTAGGTGGAATTTTTTGGGTTTGGCTTCCTTTATTTGGAATTAATGAGGTTCCAAATAACAATACAATTATCGGAGGAGTTATAATTACTTTAGCAATTATATTTTACGGTTTTAACACTAGGCAGTATGTCTTTAGATACTAATTTGATTTAGCTATAGTCTCAAGCTCGTTTGACTCATAAACTATTTTATTTGAAGTACTTGTAGATATATACAACATTGCCTTAACAACATTTTCAATTTTTATTGGTTTGTATTTTTTCAAACTCCCAAAAGCAAATAGTGTAAGAGTATTCATGACAGGTGTAAAAATGACCTCTCCTAATCGAAATGATTTTCTATTTCCAACTAACAAAGAGGGTCTAATAATAGCAAGCTTTTTAAAATTTAGATTTCTTAACTGTTCTTCAACCTGTCCTTTATTTTTTAAATAATTGCTAGACGCCTTTGGATTAGCACCAATAGAGGAAACATAGAAAAAAGAATTTACAGAATTTTCTTTAGCAATTGTAGCTACACGCACAGGAATATCATACTCGATTCTTGTATATTCACTTTTATCGGGTGTATCTTTTTTTGTAGTGCCGATGCAAAAATAACAATCGTCACCACTAATTTTATCTTTATATTTTTCTAAATTTCTAAAATCGGTTTTAATAATTTCTACTTTAGGATTATTAACTTCGGGTATTGTTCTTACGAAAATTTTTATTTTATTGTAGGTATTGCTTAAAAGTATGGTTTTAAATAATTCATTTCCAATCAAACCTGAGGAACCAAATATTATTGCAGTTTTCATAAAATAAATCTGGAAAACTTAATTATTTATATTTCCCAATCAAATCTTGGGAATGTATCGAATAGTTTCACAACTTTATCCGACCATTGATTACAGACTTTGAAATAGTCTTCATCAGAAGTATTTAAACATTTTAAAGATGCAATTTTATTTGTATCTTTTTTGTAAATAGCAAAATCAATTGGAGGTCCTACGGTTAAATCACTTTTTAAAGTCGAGTCCATCGAAATTAAAGCACATCTCGCAGCGTCACCAATTTTTACACTCGGCGTTATAACTCTATCTAGAATAGGTTTTCCATACTTAACCTCACCAATCACTAAATAAGGTTTACTATCTGCCGGTCTAATAAAATTACCTTGAGGATATACTAAATAAATTTCTTGAGGTTGACCTTTAATTTGCCCTCCCACAATGAATGTTGCTCCAAGAGTAAGAATGTCTGTATTCACCCCGTTTGGAGATGAATGTTTTATGTTTAATTTACCCAAATAATTTGCAATCTGTTCAAAATCTTTACAGGTATTTAGATTCGGTCCTGACTTACCCTTTAAATCTTTTTCTATAGACTTATACACAGCCTGAGATGTACCTAAGTTTCCTGAAGTAACTATAACTATTGTTCTATCACCAACATCGTGTGTAAACATCTTCGAATAGATATTAACGTTATCCATCCCAGCATTTGTCCTAGAGTCTGATGCAAAAACTAAACCTTCTTTTGTCTTGATTCCGATACAATATGTCATGTACGAATACTTAATTAAAAAATTATAAATATACAAATTAATAATAGCATGCCAGCTATCTAATTAATGCAATTGTTTGTTTTGCATAATTGTTAACAATGAAAGAATGTTCATGGGATCACTTTGGGATAAATACGACTCTGACACTACTTATGATGAATATTTAGGTGAAGATAATAAGCTTAGGAAGCAAGCTAAGGTAATTTCTAATATTCTGGAGAAAATAGGCAGCAAAAAACTACAAGAAATTGAAAGAAACTGCGCGAGTACAATAAGCGCAAGGGGAATTAATTTTCGTGTTTATTCATCTGGGAAAAAAGCTCAAGAAAAAAAGTGGCCACTAGATATAATTCCAAGAATTATTCCAAAAAGAGATTGGTCTAAAGTATCAAAAGGTTTGTTACAAAGGGTTAAGGCGCTTAATCTTTTTATCGATGATGTTTATAATGATAAAAAAATATTTAAAGACAACGTCATACCTAAAGAGTTGGTTTTTAAGTCTCCTTATTATTTAAAAGAGTGTGATGGTTTTTCTCCAAAACATAAAGCTTGGTCAAATATTTCTGGAATCGATTTAATAAGAAACATCAAGGGTGACTTTTTAGTCTTGGAAGATAATTTAAGGGTCCCTTCTGGTATCTCTTACATGTTAGAAAACCGAATGGTTATGCGAGATGTCTTCCCTGAATTATTTACTAGATATAAAGTTTCAGATATTCATCAATACCCAAACAAACTCTATCACTGCATGCTTGAGTGTATTCCAAAAAAAACTAAAGATCCTCATATGTGTGTTTTAACTCCAGGAAGAGCAAACTCCGCATATTTTGAGCATAGATTTTTGGCTGAGCAAATGGGAATTGCTCTTGTTGAGGGCAAAGACTTATTTGTTGAGAAAGATGTTGTTTACATGAAAACAGTAAGAGGAAAATTAAAAGTTGATTGTATCTACAGAAGACTTGATGATACTTTTTTAGATCCTAAAGCATTTTTCAAAGGTTCATTGATAGGAGTTCCAGGTTTATTTAAAGCTTGGAGAAAAGGTAATGTTGGTATTTTAAATGCCCCTGGTACAGGTATAGCTGACGACAAAGCAATCTATTCTTATGTCGATAAAATGATTGTTTATTATCTAGGGGAACAACCAAAATTAAAACAAGTTGAAACATTGTTGTGTAGTGAAAAAATTCACAGAGAGCACGTAATAGAAAATATTTCTAAGTTTGTTGTAAAACCAACAAACGGCTCTGGCGGTAATGGTATTTTAATTGGCCCACACGCCTCTAAAAAAAATAGAGAAGCAATGAAAAAAAATATATTAAAAAATCCCAGAAATTATATTGCTCAGCCTTTAGAAATACTTTCTACCACGCCAACTATCACCGATAATAGTATAGAACCAAGACACTTAGATTTAAGACCATTTATTTTAAGTGGAAAATCAACTTGGGTTACAACAGGTGGATTAACAAGAGTGGCATTAAAAAAAGGAAGTACGATTGTAAATAGTTCACAAGGTGGTGGCTCTAAAGATACAATGATAATTGATATGTAGATCTAAGAGTCCTGGTCAGCAACTTTTCTGCTTTATAGTTAAATATTAAAAGGATTAATTTTTCCTTTGTGTGCAATCAACACTAAATATTTGTACAAAAATAAGCTTTTTGTGAATTTTTTTTCACCTTTTGGAAGTTTATTAATTCTTTCTAATTCTTTTTGAGCTTCTTTCCTAGTCATGATTATCTTTAACATAATTTTTAAACCAAGAAAATATTTTAATGGTGAGTTTGATATCTAATTATAAAGAAGCAACCTTATGAGAGATCTACTGCAAACTCTTTTAATTTCTCTATTTTAACTAGTTCTAAAGTTTTTTCGTGTGTGGCTTTTAAATAAATCGGACACCCTTTTCCCGCTTCAAGTGCTCTTGCATACCAACTTGCACAAACACACCACTTGTCTCCATCTTTAAGTCCTGGAAAACCAAACTCAGGATGAGGTGTAATTAAGTCGTTACCTGCTTCCTTACACCATCTCAAAAACTCATCATTTACTTTTACGCAAACTGTATGAAGTCCACGGTCATTTTCATCTGTATTACAACAACCATCTCTAAACCACCCTGTGATAGGATCAGTTGAACAGCTTTCTAAAGTCTCTCCTAATACGTTTTTTTGTTTTTTCACTGAAATTAATTATTTAAACGCTAAAGTTTTTATGTTCATAGTTTTTTAATTTACTTTTCCATTGTTCCAAAAACCTTCTTCTACTTTTCCATCAGGATGAGTGAACTTGCCTTCTCCGTATGGCTCACTAAGTTTCCATTGACCTTCATAAGTGGCCCCGTTTCTCCATTTTGCAATTCCGTATCCACTCATACTGTTATCAAAAAAATTTCCCTCATAAGTAACTCCAATTTCTTTAAATATTGCCTTTCCATAGCCATGTCTTTTAATTAATAAATTTTCCATAACTAACCCTTTTGAAATTATATCGTAACCACCATATTCACCTTCATATTTATATTTATCATTCTCATCTATACCAAAGCAGGCATTCCACGATTTATTTGGAGGTCCAAAACATTCAGGTAATGCACTTTTGCTCATTTGAATTTTATTATTCATTTCTTCAGAAATATCACTTAATTTAAATTTTTTATTTTTTTGATTAAAATACATGAGTTTTTCAGGATTGCCCCATAAAGAAGATGTTTTAAATTGTTTTAGTGAAAAAATTTTTGATCTTTTTATATAATTAGCTATGACTTCTTGAATATTTTTTCCACAAAAAAATCTAAATACCATTGCTGAAGTTATTCTTGTTGCATAATCTGGAATATTTCCTACTTTATTTTTATGACTACTCAATACTCCATACGGATCAATACTTATTCTTCCATAACCTTCTTTAAAAAATATAAAACTACTTTTGTTATGACTTTTACAATTTCGTTCTGCTAGCTCAGAAACTTTTTTGTAAGCAGGACTCGCTCTTCCTTTAAAACTACCAATTAAAGGGTATTTTATTCCATATAGTCCACCCAAATTATTTTCTGAGTAAATTTCGATTTTTAAAGGTTTTTTGGCATAAACTTTCACGCTCATTAACAAACTAAGGACCAGGATCATTAAAAGTTTTTTCATCATAAATTAACCGAATCTAACAATCGGTCTCTAAAATAATCCTCAAAAGATTTACCACAAGTTATTAAATATTTATCTTCAAGTTTATATATACAGCAATCAATTCTAGCAATTAAAGTCTGTACCATCGTTGAAGCTGGAAACTTTTTATCTCTAAAATCAAAGTGGGTTAATTTATTTAAATAGCGGTCTTTATCTTTGCCACTAATTTCAAAATAAGACTGACCTTCTGAGTAATTAGAAGCTAGCATTGCCTCATTTTTATTAATATCCGAAACCATTCTTAAGATTTCTTGATCATCCTCTTTAGTTTTTGCAATCAATACCCATTGGTCAAAAGATTGTTTAGCAAAGATAAAACGATCATTATCAACCATTCTTAAATTATCTGAAGGTGGAAGAAGTGAGACTTCTTTGTTAATAGAAAATGCAAACGCTCCATCACCTTTACCTCTTAAGGTAATTTGCTGACGTGTAACTTGGTTTATTTCAATACCGTCTTTGTAGGTTAAGGTTGTCATAACATCATCCTTTCATTTTTAGGATCAATAAAATTAGGTTCCACTACTTCAACCGCAATAGTGTTTAAATTTTCTGTTGAAACATAAAGACGGCTACCAATTTTTCTTTTACCACCTCTTATGAGAGCCATAGCAACAGAGTGATTTAAATTCGGACTAAAGTAACTCGATGTTACATGACCAAGCATATCTACAGGATCTTTAATTGGTAATGATAAATCTTTTTGTTCGATAATATGCTGACCTTCTTCAATTCCTAAAGTCTTATCAATTGGAACAAGTCCAACAAGTTGTTTTCTAGTTTCTCTTACAATATCAGTTCTGGTTAAAGATCTTTTACCAATAAAATCTTTTTTCTTTTTACCAATCATCCAGTTTAAATTCAGATCAAGTGGAGTTACAGTTCCGTCAGTATCTTGACCAACAATAATGTAACCTTTTTCTGCCCTTAAAAGATGCATAGTCTCTGTTCCGTAAGGGACTAAATCAAAATCTCTACTATATATAAAAAATTTCTGCCAAAGTTTTAAAGCATGACTAGGTGGAACATAGATTTCATATCCTAATTCTCCTGTAAAACTTGCCCGTAAAACTCTAATTTCTGTATTTAAATATTTAAAATTTTTAAAACTCATGAATGGAAATCTATCATTTGCAAAATCGATATCATTAAAAACTCTACTCATTATTACTCTTGACTTTGGTCCGCTAAGGTTAAATGTAGCAAATTGTTCTGTAATTGAATTCATGTAAACATTTAAATTTGGCCACTCGGTTTGTGCGTATTCTTCCATGTGAGCTAAAATACTCGCAGCATTACCGGTTGTTGTTGTGACGATAAAATGTTGATCATTTATCTTACAAACAATTCCATCATCTTTAACCATTCCATCTTCTCCCAACATAAGAGCGTATCTCCCTGTTTTAGGTTTCATTTTTGTAAAACTATTCGTGTAGATTAGATTTACAAAAGTTAGAGCATCCTTACCTTTAATTTCAATTTTACCAAGTGTAGATCCATCTAAAATTCCAGCAGTCTTTCTAACTTGTTCAGCTTCTCTTTGAACAGCCTGATGCATAGTTTCATCTTCAGATTTTTTGAAGTACCAAGGTCTTTTCCATTGTCCAACATTTTCAAAAACAGCGTTTTGATTTACATGCCAAGAATGCAAAGATGTTTTTCTCTCAGGATCATAAAATTCATATGTACTTCTTCCAGCTATAGCAGAAAAATTAACAGGGCTGTAAGGAGGTCTATAAGTTGTTGTTCCAACTTCAGAAATATCTTTCTTTAATATTTTGGATACAATTCCAAGAGCATTTATACTACTAATTTTTCCTTGATCAGTTCCCATACTATTTGTTGTAAATCTTTTTAAGTGTTCAATTCTATTAAAACCTTCACTAACTGCTTGCTTCAGATCTTTTGTTGTTACATCATTTTGAAGATCAATAAATGATTTAGACCATAGTGAATTTTTTTCATGTTTAGTTTCCCAAAGCTCTTTGATTTGAAATTTTTCGGGTCCATTAAGTTCAAACTTTACCTCAAGTTCATTTAGACCTTGAAATTCACTTAATTTTTTTTCAACTTCTACTAAAACTTTTTCGTAGCTAAAGTTACCGCTTACAGATCCTAGAGTAATTGTGTTTTGGAAAATTCTATCTGGTTTAAAAGTTAAAAGTGTCTCGTCCCATTTTAAAAGACCCTTGGATTGAGTAAATAAATGAATATCTGGATTAAAACCACCTGACACACACAGCATCGATGATTTGATTTTAGTAATTTGATTTTTTTTAGTTCTTATAGAAACTTTTTTAACTTCTTTTTTTCCTTCACAACCTTCAACTTCAGATTTTGGATAAAAAGGAATATTAAATTTTTCAAGAAGGTCTAATGTTTCTTTTTCAATATTTTTTTGGTCCCTTATATCAACATAAGCTTTTGGTTTGTGACCTAGATCCGTAAGAGATTTTAACAGACTATAGGTTGATGAATTATTTGTAAAAATAACAGGGCTTTCATCAGGAATGACACCGTATCTATTTAAATATTTTTCAAAAGATGCTGCAAGCATCACCCCCGGTAAATCGTTATTTCTAAATGTAATAAATCTTTCGATATGTCCGTTAGCTAAAATAGCGTGTTTAGTTCTAATCTTATGTAAAACTAACTCAGGCTTTTCATTATCTTGTGGTTTTCCAACATTTTTATCTTCTAAAGCAATTAGATGATCACTAAAATTATATGTAGTGACTAAAGTATTTTTTAAAATTTTTATATTATTTGAATTTCTAATTAATCTCTTAGTTTTTTCTAACCAATCATTCGATGGTTGATCGTTGATAGATTTTATTTTATTTGAATTTTTTAAAATACCGCCTAATGCATCTTCTCTTTCAACTAATAAAACATCATAATTTGTACCTGCAAATTTTCTGGCTGCAAGAAGCCCGCTCAAACCACCACCAACAATAATAATGTCGACGTTATGATGTTGATGGATACTTTTTGATTTAAATTCTTTTGGAGGCTTTCCTAATCCAGCTGTTCTTCTAATTAAAGGCTCATATACATTTTTCCAAAATCCTTTAGGTCCCATAAAAGTTTTGTAATAAAAACCTGCAGAAAATATTGGTGATAAAATATTATTTATTGAGCCTAAATCTGTTTTTAATGAAGGCCAACGGTTTTGGCTTTTAACAATCATTCCCTCGTAGATTTTTTTTACTGTTGCTCTAACGTTAGGTTCATTATGTTCATTTATAATTTGAACTAATGCGTTAGGCTCTTCAATTCCACATGTATAAATACCTCTTGGTCTATGATATTTAAAACTTCGTCCAATTAATCTTACGTTATTTCTTAATAAAGCAGCGGCAATAGTATCTCCCTGATTACCAGCATATTTTTTTCCATCAAATTTAAAATATATTTTATTCTCGGTCATATTTTCTAATCAAGTATTTTCTTTTTTGCCTTTTCATACTCATATTCAGTGATTACGCCATCCTTATAAAGGTCGTGAAGTTTTTTTAATTGGGCACTTATTTTACCGGACTTTTGTTTTGTAATATATCCGTCATCAATAAATTCACCCAAATCTAAAAAATGTTGTTTTTTAGCTTTCATAGCTTTTTCAAAGTCTTTATGTCTTTTTGCTGAGATCACCTTCCAGTCTCTTAATACTTTTTGTGATTTAGGATATTTTCCAATTATGTCAGGATGAAATTCACTGGTATCCCTTGTGGTAAATTTTATATTATAATTAGCAAAACTTTCCGGTGTTTCCATATGCAAAACCATTATCCACTGATCTCTAACTAACATTGAGAAAAACAAATGCTCTGAGTATAAGTATATATCTGGTAGTTTAATTTTATTTTTCTTTACCCAACTTCTTATTCCCGCAGTAAACACTCTATCCTGATCATCATCACTACCATAAAGTTCTCTCTGGACATCGTAGTGTTTTACTATGAGACAGTTATGTGCTGCACCTTTTTTGTAAAATTTTAAATAACTGTAATGTTGTCTCTCTCTACAACCCTCTTTTTTTGGTTTAAAAGTTTCAGCTTCAATAATAGGGTCTAAATATCCAGTCCATTTTGATAAACCATACGCTCTAGCTATTTCGAAATATTTAACCGGTATATTATTTTTTAATTGTGCTAGGCCTAGACCCTCAGTTCCTATACCATTGAAAGATTCTCCTGCCCATTTTTCAATAACAACAAATTCCCCTTCAGGTAATGGAATTGATAAATTTTTAAATACTTTGAATTCTCCAGAAATAGAGTCACCAGTTTTTAATCTCCAACCTGTTTTCCATGAAGCTGCAAAACTTTCACCGCAAATGAACAAAATTAACACAACAAAGCCAATAATTTTTTTCATGGTTTTTTCACCGAAAAGTTACCTGAACCAACATCTGGTTCTCCAGATGGTGTTTTTATTGTATTTTTAAATTCTTTTAATGGAGGAGGGGTCTCTCCCATTTTATAAACTTTTAATATTTCATCCGTTGAAGTGTTTCTAACTGCATTAAACCATTTTTTGCACCCGTGAGTGTGAACCCAACGTTCGTAATAAATTCCTTTTGGATTTGCACGAATGAAAACATATTCAGACCACTCTCTATCACTTATTTGTTCAGGATCTTTAGGTCTTGCTACGTGAGCCTCACCACCATTAGAGAATTCAGATTGATCTCTTTCTCCGCAATAAGGACATCTTATAGTAAACATTTAATGTGCTACAGCTGCAGCTCCGTGTTCATCTACTAATCTTCCACTTACAAATCGATCTACACTAAATGGAGCATTAATTTTGTGAGCTTTATTTTTTGCTATTGTATGTGCAAAAACATTTGCACTTCCTGGTGTTGCTTTAAAACCGCCTGTGCCCCATCCACAATTAAAATATAATCCTTCTACTTCACATTTACTAAGTATTGGACTTGCATCTGGAGTTATATCTACAATGCCACCCCATTGTCTGAGCATTTTCATTTTTCCAAAGATCGGATAGAGCTCAACTATTGCTCTGATCGTATCTTCAATAATATTATACCCACCTCTTTGAGTATAAGAATTATATCCGTCAGTTCCTGCACCAATAACAAGTTCACCTTTATCAGATTGACTTACATAAGCGTGTACAGCGTTCGACATAACAACTGTATTGATCACAGGTTTAATTGGTTCAGACACTAATGCTTGCAGAGCTTTACTTTGAAGCGGTAATTTAATTCCCGCAGTTGCTGCTAAAACACTTGTGTGACCAGAAGCAACTACACCAACTCTATTTGATCTAATAAAACCTTTGGATGTTTCAACCCCTTGCACTTTTCCTTTAGCTGTTCTTATTTTTTTAACTTCACAATTTTGTATTATGTCTACTCCTAATTCATCCGCTCTCATCGCATAGCCCCAAGCAACTGCATCATGACGTGCTACGCCAGCTCGTGGTTGATAAGAAGCCCCTAAGACAGGATATCTACAATTTTCAGTATTCATAATCGGTACTAATTTTTTTATTTGATGAGGGTCAACCCATTCAGAGTCGATACCATTTAACTTATTTGCACTTACTCTTCTTCTAATTTCTTTAACATCATGCTCATTGTGAGCAAGATTTAAAACACCTCTTTGGCTGAACATAATGTTATAATTTAATTCTGAAGATAAATTTTCCCAAAGTTTTAATGAATGTTCGTATAAATGTGCACTTTCATCCCAAAGATAATTTGATCTTATAATTGTTGTGTTACGACCCGTATTACCACCACCAAGCCAGCCTTTTTCAATAACTGCAATATTTTTTAGACCGTGTTCTTTTGCAAGATAATAAGCTGTACCAAGACCATGTCCTCCGCCCCCGACAATAATTACATCATAGAATTTTCTAGGCTCTGGATTACGCCACATCTTTTTCCAATTTTGATTATCAGAAAGTGAATTTTTCACCAAGCTATATATGGAGTATTTTTTTTTCACTATTTAAAATTACCAAAAAATATTGATTTCATCTAGTTAATTTAGGTTGAAGATCCCATTGGAATTGGCTGAGAAACTACCGTAGTTAGCCAACAATTTTTCAATGGACCGTCTTCTAAAAACTTTTCAACCTGCCATCTAAATTTGAAGTATTTTTTTTCTGGTCCCAAGATAATTACCTCATACAACGCTCTTTTATTGTCATTATCTATTTCAGAAATTTCATGGCCAATATGACCAATTAACATTTTATAAGAGTCACCCTTTATCATTTTAGTAAAATTATCCAATGGACCAGTAAATCGTTGATTATTTGGATGAGCAAACTCCCAAGTTTGTTTAATACCATTATCTTTTGAAGGGACATCATTTTTCATTAAACTTTTTAACTGAATTTTTATTACCTCATCAGGCTCGATATCACTATTTGGCTTAACAAAATCTGCTTTTACTGAGCTTTGACTAAGAAAAAAAACAATTACAAACAGTTTAAGAAGTTTGTGCATAATGTATTTGTAAATTAAAGAATTAATACGTCAAGTGTGCTACTTGACGTATTAAAAAGAATTTTTTTTATGCTGCTAATGCTTGTTCAATATCAGCAATAATATCATCAGGATGTTCAATACCGATAGAAAGTCTTACATAACCAGGCGTAACACCAGCCTCAGCTAATTGTTTTTCATTAAGCTGACCGTGAGTAGTAGATGCAGGATGTATAGCTAAACTTCTCGCATCTCCGATGTTAGCAACGTGATATAGAAGTTTAAGATTGTCTATGAATTTTGACCCGGCCTCTAAACTACCTAAGTCCATTCCAACTAAAGAACCATAACCACCCTTCATATATCTTTTTGCTCTGTCTCTTATTTCACCTTGGTGATTTGTAGGATAGATCACATTCTTAACTTTCTTTTGTGTCTCTAAAAATTTAACAACTTTTTCTGCGTTAGCGCAGTGTTGTTTCATTCTTATCGCCACAGTTTCTAATCCTTGGATTATTTGGAAAGCGTTAAAAGGTGATA
>CACFLA010000005.1:0-77554 GCA_902566975.1 uncultured Pelagibacteraceae bacterium | reverse complement strand
AACTAAAAGAAGAGATTCGTTTTATAAAATGAAACAAATAAAATCTAGCGCCGAAGGAAAAATACTTACATTTAAAAGTATATTCATCTCAGATGTTCATCTAGGAACAGTTGGTTGCCAAGCAAATAAACTCTTAGAATTTTATAAACACACAAGATCAGAAAATCTTTATTTGGTGGGAGACATCTTCGATATTTGGGCTCTCAAAAAAAGTTTTTTTTGGCCACAAGAACACAATGATGTCATTCAAAAAACTCTTAGAAAGGCAAGACACGGTACAAAAGTAAAATATATTACAGGAAACCACGATGAGATTTTTAGAAAGTTTGTTCCAATAAATTTTGGTGATGTTGAGTTAATAAACAAATGTATACATGAAACAGTTGATAAAAAAAAATATGTGGTAATTCATGGAGACCAGTGGGATGGTGTTATGAAATATGCACCCTGGTTATCTAAAGTGGGTGCCATCGCTTATAATTTCTTATTAAGATTAAATAATTTAGTAAATTTTATTAGAAACATTTTTGGCAAGGAGAAGTGGTCGCTTGCAAAATTTTTAAAAAATAAAGTAAAGAATGCAGTTAAATATATAGGTGATTATGAAAAAACTGTATCAAGCTACGGTAAAAAGAAAAATGTCGACGGAATTATTTGTGGACATATTCATAAAGCTTCAAATCAAAATTTTGATGGAGTGAACTATTTAAATTGTGGTGATTGGGTAGAGAACTGCACTGCTCTTGTAGAGCATCTAGATGGAAAAATGGAAATTATTAAGTGGGATGAAATTAGACAAGAAGTAGTAAATTACAGAACTCAGCTTAAAGAGGTAGTTTAACATTTATGAGAATATTAATTGTTACGGATGCTTGTCCGGAACATGTTTTAAATGGTGTGACCAGATCTTATTCAAGATTAGAAATTGAATTAAAAAAAATGGGTCACAAAGTTAGCTACATTAAACCTACTCAATTTTTCACAGTTCCAATGCCCAAATATAATGAAATCAAATTAGCCATAAATGTATGGAAGGTTGGTAAATTAATTAAAAAAGAAATGATCGAAGCACAAAATAATAATGAACAGTTTAGAATACATATTGCTACAGAGGGACCTTTAGGACTATCAGCTAGAAGATATTTAGGTAGAAATAAGATAAAATTTACTACAAGTTTTCACACTAGATTTGATAAATATCTAAAATTATATCTCCCTATAATACCCGAAAAAATATCCCAAAAATTTTTAAGTAACTTTCACAATAAAGCTGAAAGGGTATTAGTCACTACAGAGTCGATGAAAAAAGAATTAAGCGATATAGGGGTAATTAATGACAAAATGGTTGTTTGGACAAGAGGGGCAGATCATTTAGGAGAACCAAAGAAAATGACATTAAATTACAACAAACCAATTTTTGTTTATGTAGGAAGGATCGCATTGGAAAAAAATATTAAAGATTTTTTAGACCTTGATTTACCAGGTAAAAAAATATTAGTTGGTACAGGCCCCCATTTAAAAAAACTCACAAAAGAGTATCCCGATGCTAAGTTTGTTGGTCAAAAAACGAACGGTGAATTAGCTTCTTATTTTGCATCATCTGACGTTTTTGTTTTTCCATCAAAAACGGAAACATTTGGAATTGTATGTATAGAGTCTTTGATGGCAGGAACACCCGTAGCAGGTTACGCTGATTGCCCAGGTACAATGGATATTTTTAAATTAGCTAATGGAAAATCAATTGGTTGTCTTGATAAAGATTTAAAAAAAGCGGCTTTGACAGCTTTAAAAGCAGATAGAGACAACTGTAAAGAATTTGCTAAACAATTTACTTGGAAGAGATGTGCAGAGATATTTATCAATAACACTGCAGTAAACTAGGACATATCTCCCCTTTAAATTAACCTTACTTCAACTATAATTAATTAATGGATTTACTCTTTATATTAATAGGCGCAGGTCTTGCTATATTTGTTATATTCGTATCTTTTAAAAGCATCGGAGCAGGTATAGCCGCAAAATCAGAAATAAATAGACAAAAAGACAAACTAAAATCAGGTGATAAAGAAGAGGGGATAGAAGACATCACCAATGAAAATATTGAAAAAACTAATGAGCAAGTAAAGATTATAAATCAAATCGATGATCTAATTTTAATTGTAGATAAATTTAAAAATATCAAATTTTTTAATAATAGTGCAAAAAAAAAATTTGGAGAAAATAATTTAAATAAGCACGTGGCTACTTTATTGAGAGTTCCTGATTTACTCCAAAAAATTGATTTAGTACTTTTAAAAAAAGAGACAATTACTATGGATTTAGAATTATCCTCTCCCTCATTTCAGTTCTTTAAAGTTCATCTATTCTCTGGACCGACCTCATATGTCGATGATCCTGACTCAGTTGTTTTATTTCTAAAAGATTTAACTGATATTATAAAAGCGCAAAGGTTCAAATCTGATTTTGTAGCAAACGTTAGCCATGAACTTAAAACGCCTTTAGTTTCTATTAAAGGATTTTTAGAAACTATAAGCGGACATGCGAAAGATGATTTAGAAGCTCAAAAAAAATTCATACCGATAATGCTTGAGCAAGCTGATAGGATGGAAAGCTTAATTAAAGATTTACTTTCATTAAGTAGAATTGAGTTAGAGGAACATATACAGCCTCAAGATAAAGTAAATTTAAAAGAAATTTTAAGTAACGTTGAAGATATCCATCAAAAAAATTTAAAATCTTTTGAATTTAAAAATAATATAAAAGATGATTTCTTTATTAAAGGCGATCATGAAAAATTAATTGAAGTTTTTTCAAATATTATTGATAACAGTATAAAATATTCAGAAAAAAATAAAAAAATTGAGGTTAATTGTAAGCAAGGTAACGGAAAAGTTATAGGAGACTCTTATACCGTGTCCATTAAAGATAATGGTATTGGGATTCCAACTGAACAACTTCCAAGAATTACTGAAAGATTTTTTAGAGTTGATGCCGCTAAAAGTAAAAAAGTTGGTGGCACTGGACTTGGAATGGCGATCGTGAAGCACATTGTTAATCAGCATAGAGGTGAGTTAGAAATAAAAAGCGAGGCTCAAAATGGCACCGAAATAAAGGTCCATTTTTCAAAATTTTAGCAAATATTACAGTTTTATTAAATTTTGTCTTGAGATAGACGGCAAAATAGTTAAAGTTTTAGTATGACTAGATTAATGAATTATATAAGTCTGGTTTTATTAAGTTTAATTTTTACAACTGTTAAAGCAGATGTAAATTTAATTGAGAAAACTTTGCGTTCTCAACCTCTTACAGTTTTTGATCTAGGACTTTTAAGATTAAAAAACGATCTTAAGCAAGCTAAAAACGATTTAGTACTTGAAGTAGATAGTAAAAATGTATCGACAATTTATACTGAAGCTTTATTTTCAAGACCATACGATGGAATTCAATTAATTGTGTCAGCACCGATGAGCACTCATTTAAATGCTAACTCGTACATGGTGGACTCAATTAAATGTAGAAAAATTTTTGAAAAAGTTAAAAATAATCTTTTAAAAGGACAAAATGAGAGCAATATGATTCACTCACAAGCTGCATCTTATTTAAGTGAAGTATTCACCGCTCCAACACAATGGAATGCTTGGAGATATGATAAAGGTTTTACTCAAAAATTAGTTAACTTTGTACAACTAGAAGTTACATTAAAGCCAACTCAATCCTACGCAGTTAAAAGTAAAGTAAGACCTTTTAGTTGCGGAGGGTCTTTATCCTCTGATTATGAGCAAATCGAGATAACTAGAAAGTTCAACTAAAAAGTTATCATTTTAATAAATTTGTAACACATCTGTAATATTTAAGAGTCCTCTTAATTCTATGAGTCTTATGTTTGTTAATTAATTAATAAATGAAAGGATAAACAATGAGAAAACTATCAATCGCTTTAGCTTCATTAGTTGCAATGTTAGTTGTAACTTCTGCTCAAGCTAGAGATCAGATTAAAATCGTAGGTTCTTCAACTGTATTCCCGTATGCAACAATCGTTGCTGAAAGATTTGGTTCGTCTGGTAAATTTAAAACACCAGTAATCGAGTCAACAGGAACAGGTGGTGGAGCTAAATTATTCTGTGCCGGAGTTGGTACAGAGCACCCAGACATAACAAATGCATCTAGAGCCATGAAGGCTAAAGAGTATGCGCTATGTCAAAAAAATGGTGTTGAAGAAATCGTAGAGATTACAGTTGGTAACGATGGAATTACCCTAGCGTATTCTAAAGATGCTAAACCAGTAAACTTTACAAAAAAACATTTATGGGCAGCATTAGCAAAAGAAGTTGCTAAAGATGGTGCGTTAGTACCAAATCCATATAAAAATTGGAGTGATATCGACTCATCATTACCAAACTACCCTATCAAAGTTATGGTACCTCCAGGAACATCAGGAACAAGAGATGCTTGGAATTCATTAGTAATGAAAAAAGGTATCGATGATGCTTCTAAAAAAGCTGGCGCTAAATATAAAGCGTTAAGAGAAGATGGTGCGGTAATTGAGGTTGGTGAAAACGACTCACTAATTATCCAAAAATTAGCTGCGGACAAAGAAATGTTCGGTTTCTTTGGTTTCAGTTATTTCTTAGCTGCAAAAGATAAATTGCAAGCTGCAAGCATTGAAGGTGGTCAACCAAGTCTATCTTCGATTCAAGATTACAGTTACGCAGTTGCAAGACCTTTATTCTTCTACGTGAAAAAAGCTCACGTTGGCGTTGTACCTGGCTTACATGAATTCGTAAAAGAGTTCACAAGTAAAAAAGCTATGGGCACAAAAGGTTATTTAACTGATATTGGGCTAGTACCTCTAGATAGCAAGTTATACAAAACATCTAGAACTAACGCTACAAAGTTAGTTAACATGCCTGCTAAGAAGTAGTAGTATCAATTCAACAAAAAGGGGGTATTTTACCCCCTTTTTTATCTTTGAAAACTCAACATGAATTTAATACTTGTAACTTTTATTATTCTCTTAGCTTTCACGAGTTATTATTTCGGTAGAAAAAAAGCCTTAGTTATTCAATCATCACAAAGACTTACGGCATTACCAAAATTTTATGGATATTATTTAGCTGCGTGGTGTGCTGCACCAGCACTAATAATTTTTGTCCTATGGTCAGTTTTTGAACCATCAATCGTTAAAACATTTATTTTACAAGATTACACCGACCAAAATTTAACTAAAAATGAGCTTCAGCTAATTTACACAAAAGTTAAAGCATTAGCCGTAGGAACTTACACGGGAAATATTACTAATTTTTTAGATGAGTCTGCCAATAAGTATATTCAACTAAAAGGAATAGCCAACAGTGCTAAAGTAGCAATTATTTTAGCAATTTTAATTTTCTCTCTGAGTTTTGCATATAGATCTGTTCAGAAAAATGATCGAATGAGAGAACCAGTAGAAATTTTTCTTAAATGGGTATTATTTGTTGCATCATTAGGCGCAGTTTTAGTTACAATCGGAATAATTTTTTCACTTTTATTCGAAGCGATTAGATTTTTTCAAGCAGTAAAAATCTTTGACTTTATATTCGGAACTCATTGGTATCCTGCTAAAACTTTTGTAAGAGATGGCCAGCCAGATCCTGAATTAATGAAGGATGCTTTCGGAGCTGTACCTTTATTTGCCGGAACTTTTTTTATTGCTTTTATTGCAATGTGTGTTGCCATCCCCATAGGTTTGTTAAGCGGGATTTATCTATCTGAGTATGCCGGAAGAGGCGTGAGAAAATATGCGAAACCTATTATTGAGATTTTAGCTGGTATTCCAACAGTGGTATACGGTTTTTTTGCAGCTTTAACCGTCGGTCCTTTTGTTAAAGAAATAGGTAACGCTATGGGTTTAGAAGTTTCATCGGAGAGCGCTTTAGCTGCAGGAGCAGTTATGGGAGTAATGATAATTCCTTTTATTTCAAGTTTAAGCGATGACGTTATAACAGCAGTACCGCAAAATTTAAGAGATGGAAGTTACGCAATGGGCGCAACAAAATCTGAGACTGTAAAAAAAGTAATTTTTCCAGCAGCCTTACCTGGTATTGTAGGTTCGATACTTTTAGCAGTATCGAGAGCGGTGGGAGAAACAATGATTGTTGTAATGGCCTCAGGACTAGCGGCTAATCTTACAATGAATCCACTTGAGTCAACTTCAACCATTACAGCGCAAATTGTAGTAATTTTAATTGGAGACCAACAATTCGGAGATCCAAAAACTCAATCAGCTTTTGCCTTAGGAATATCTTTATTTATAGTAACTTTATTCTTAAATGTAATCGCTCTTTTAGTTGTTAAAAGATATAGGGAAAAATATGAATAATTATAAGAAAAATTTATTAAAAAAAAGATATAACGCTGAAAGAAGATTTCAATGGTATGGCAAAATAGCTATAGGATTAGCTTTAACCTTTTTAGCAGTTTTTATGTTTCAGATATTTTCAAAAGGTTACTCAGCTTTCCAAAAAACTTGGATAGTAACAGAAGTTCATTATGATAAAGAATTACTTTTAATCGATGCAGAAAGCCCATCAAAAGATGATTTAGAAAATGCAGACTATTATGATGTTGCTTACAAAGCTATGACCTCATTAGATCCTGGACTTCCTGAAGAAGAGGATCGTCAATTGATTCAAATGGTTTCGTATAAATATGAGACAGAAGTAAAAGATCTACTTTTAAAAAATCCAGACTTTCTAGGTAAAATAGTACCCATAAAATTAACAGCTTCTGATGATGTTGATCAAGTTCATAAGGGAAATTATCCAAGAGATATCCCTGAAAAGAATAGAAGAGTAAATGATTATCAGCTGCAGATTTACGATATGCTTAATGAAAGAGGGGATATTTTATCAGAGTTTAACATTAGTTTTTTTACAAGCCCTGATTCAAGAGAGGCAGAACTAGCAGGTATAGCTAGCTCGTTTATGGGAACAGTTTTTAGTATATTAGTATGTTTAGCGTTTTCATTTCCTATTGCAGTGCTAGCAGCAATTTATCTCGAGGAATTTGCACCAAAAAATAAATTTACAGATTTTATAGAAGTAAACATTAACAATTTGGCAGCCGTTCCATCGATAGTATTTGGTTTGCTAGGTCTGGGTATTTTATTAGCAGTTTTTAATTTACCAAGGTCGACACCACTTGTCGGAGGAATTACTCTGTCACTTATGACACTACCAACAATAATTATTGCTGCAAGAGCATCATTAAAAGCTGTACCACCAAGTATAAGAGAAGCTGCTTTAGCGATGGGTGCAAGTAATATGCAAACGACCATGCATCATACTGTTCCACTATCAATGCCCGGAACCTTATCTGGAACGATAATTGGCTTAGCTCAAGCTTTAGGAGAAACAGCCCCTTTAATTTTAATAGGAATGGTTGCTTTTGTGAACACAATACCTGGAACGCCAGTTGATCCTGCTGCAAGTTTACCAGTTCAGATATATATATGGTCAGAAAGTGCTGAGAGGGGTTTCGTTGAAAAAGTATCTGCATGTATTATGGTGCTTCTAGCTTTTTTAATTTTAATGAACTTGGCAGCTCAAATCGTTAGACACAAATTTGAAAAGAAATGGAGTTAAATGAGTAAAATCAAAGCGGAAAATGTAAATGTATATTACGGATCCAAACAGGCATTATTTGATGTCTCTATAGATATTGCAGAAAAAGAAGTTACAGCTCTAATTGGACCATCTGGGTGTGGAAAGTCTACTTTCTTAAGATGCTTGAACAGGATGAACGACGTCATAGAAATTTGTAGAGTTGAAGGCAGTATTAAAATGGACAACCTAGAACTGAATTCAAGAAAGTTAGATGTTGTGAGACTTAGGGAGAACGTTGGTATGGTTTTTCAAAAACCCAATCCATTCCCTAAAACAATTTATGAAAATGTAGCTTATGGTCCTACTATTCACGGTATTGCACAGAGCAAAGAAGAAATGGATCAAATAGTTGAAACAAGTTTGAAAAAAGCTGCCTTGTGGAACGAAGTTAAAGATAGACTTGATGAAATCGGAACTGGTTTATCAGGAGGTCAACAGCAACGACTATGTATTGCTAGAGCTATATCTGTAAGTCCAGAAGTGATTCTTATGGACGAACCATGTTCAGCGCTTGACCCAATAGCAACAGCTCAAATTGAAGAACTTATAGATGATCTTAAAAAAGAGGTCACAATTGTGATAGTTACCCACTCAATGTCACAAGCAGCTAGGGTATCTCAAAAAACAGGTTTCTTTCATTTGGGAAAACTTATAGAATTTGGACCAACAGATAAAATATTTAAAAATCCTGATAATCAGCAAACTCAGGATTATATTACAGGAAGGTTTGGTTAATGAGTGAAAAACCGCACATTGTAAAATCTTACGAAGAGCAACTTCAGTTATTAAAAGATACAATAGTGAAAATGGGAACTGGAGTTGAGAAACAGCTTGAAAACACTATTCAATCTTTAGTTAAAAAAGACATTAGTTTAGCAGAAAAATCTATCAAAGATGACGAATTGACTGATAAATATGAAATAAATATAGAAGAGCAAGTTGTAAATTTGATTGCCTTAAGGCAACCTATGGCAATAGATTTAAGAGAAACAGTTGTTGCCTTAAAAGTTTCTTCAGACTTAGAGAGAATTGGTGATTTAGCAAAAAACATCTCAAAACGATTAACTAAAATTGGAACTGATTTACCTAATGATATTACTAAAAATTTCGAAATAGCTGGTTTAAAAGCATCAAAACAAGTCAATGCAGTTTTAAACTCGTATTTACATAGAGCAAAAGATACAGCAGAAAATGTTTGGAATTCTGATGAAGAAATAGATCAAATGACTAATAGTAATATGGAAGCTGCAGTAAAGCATTTAGAAAAAAATAAAAAAGATATACAAAAAGTAACCCAACTACTTTTCATGCTTAAAAATATTGAGAGGATTGGAGATCATGCAACTAATATTGCAGAGCAAGTTTATTTTCTGATTACAGGAGATTATTTAGAGGGAGACCGACCAAAAGGATAATGAGGGCAAATTTATTCATTGTCGAAGATGAAATGCCCATCGTAACTTTGCTTAAATACAATTTAGAAAAAGAGGGTCACAAAGTTGATTATGCAGTCAATGGAGAAGAAGCTATTAGAAATATAAAGGAGAAAAATCCTGATTTAATTTTATTAGATTGGATGTTGCCAGATATTTCAGGTGTTGAAGTCTGTAAAAATTTGAAAAGAAGCAATCTTCACAAAAATATCCCAATCATTATGTTAACAGCCAAAGGTGAAGAAGAAGACAAACTAAAAGGATTTGAAACAGGAGCTGATGACTACGTAACTAAGCCATTCAGCCAAAAAGAACTTATTGCAAGAGTTAACGCTTTATTAAAGAGATCTAAACCAAGTGTTGCTGCTGATGTTGTAGTATTTGAGGATCTAAAAGTAGATAGAGTTCAACGAAGAGTTTATAGAGCAGATAAGCAAGTTATAGTTGGTCCTACAGAATTTAAACTAATTGATTTTTTAATTAAAAATCCAAAAAGAGTATATTCGCGTGAGCAACTTTTAAATTCCGTATGGGGAGATGATATTTATGTGGAGTCCAGAACTATAGATGTTCATATAAGAAGACTAAGAAAAGCAATAAATATTGATGGCAAGAAAGATCTTATCAGAACAGTAAGATCTGCCGGTTATTCCTTAGATGGTTGAAGATCTTTTGGTTTTGTAAATGATATTAATTTTCCTTTAACTTTTGATAACTTCTCCCAATCATTGAAATTAAAGTTTACTTCAGCAACGGCTGCAGTAGGAAATTTTCTTTTTAAATTTTCAAATTGATCAGAATTTTCTTTAAGACAAATTCGATTTATTAGTTCACTCATTGAAGGTTCATGATTAATTAAAAGTAAAGTTTTATAATTATCACCTGTTTGTTTTAAGATATGAATAATTTCATCCTCACTAGCATGATAAAGTGCTTTTTTTTTAATAATTTTTTTAAAACTTATTTTTTCTGACAATATATTTAATGTTTGCATTGTCCTTTTAGAGGATGAGCAATAAACTAAATCAAATTTTAATTTCTTTTTAATAAAAAATTCACAAATTAATTTTGCTGAATTTACCCCTCTTTTATTCAATGGCCTGTCATGATCATCTAAATTTGGAAAATCCCAACTAGATTTAGCATGTCTCATCGCATATAATTTAAACATATTTTTAATTTAACATTTAAATATGTCGAAAGCATCATTTTCAGAAAACGCTAATATTAGCAATCAACTCATAAACAGAGAATTATCTTGGCTTCAGTTTAATGATCGTGTTTTAGAAGAATCAAAAGATAAAACAAATCCTCTATTTGAAAGAGTAAAATTTTTATCAATCGCAGGTACAAATTTAGATGAATTTTTTATGGTAAGAGTCGCTGGACTTTTTAATCAAATTAAAGATGGTTTTGACGAATTAAGCGCAGATGGATTAACTGCAGAGGATCAATTGAATAGGGTCGTATTAAAAACTAAAGATCTATTAAAGAAGCAAAACGAAGCATTCCTAGAGTTGAAAAAAGAGCTATCGAAAGAAAAAATTTTCATTCGAAAAATGTCAGAACTAAATAAGAAGGATCTTATGTATCTAAGAGAATATTTTCAGGAAACAATTTATCCTATAATAACACCTACTGCCATTGACCCATCACATCCCTTTCCTTTTATACCAAATAAAGGCCAAGCAATTTTATTAAGAATGACAAGAATTAAAAAAAAAAGAGAACTAAATGCAATTATAGTTATACCAAGAGCACTTCCAAAATTTGTATCGCTAAATAATTCTGAAACAATAAATGAATTTGTCACAATTGATGACGTAATTTGTAAATTTGCTAATGAAATATTTCCAGACCATAATATCGAGGCAAGTTTGCAGTTTAAAATAATTAGAGACAGCGAAATTGAAATAGATGATGAAGCTGCTGATCTTGTGAGATATTTTGAAAAAGCAATTAAGAAAAGAAGAAGGGGAAACGTAGTTAAACTCGAAGTAATCACTAATTCAAACAAAAAACTTTTAAATTTTATTTCAAAAAAATTTAAAATGGATGAAGATCATATTTATGAGGTTGAAGGATTGGTTGGAATACAAGATATAGATGAAATTTGTAAAAAGAAAGATCCAAAGCTGAGATTTAAAAAATTTAATCCTAGAGAAGTTGAAAGATTGAAAGAATTTGATAATAAATTTTTTTCAGCTATAAGAAGCAAAGATTTTGTTGTACACCACCCTTTTGAAACATTTGATGTAGTAATTCAATTTTTAGAAGCTGCAGCAAAAGATCCCAAAGTTATCGGTATCAAACAAACTTTGTATCGAACCACTCCTGACTCTCCTATTGTAAAAGCACTTAGTAGAGCAGCAGAAAACGGAAAAGTTGTAACAGCTGTAATAGAAATAAAAGCTCGATTTGATGAGGAAGCTAATATTGAATTATCTAGGAAACTAGAGAAAGCTGGCGTTCAAATTGTTTATGGATTCGCAAAATACAAAACGCATGCAAAGGCAAGTTTAGTTTTAAGAAAAGAGGGAACTAAAACGCGAAGCTATGTTCACTTGGGTACAGGAAACTATCATCCAATTAATGCAAAAATTTATACTGACTTATCACTGTTTAGCTCTAATCAAGACCTGGCCAAAGATGTTGAAAAATTTTTCAATTATGTAACTGGTTATGCAAAACCAAAAAAATTAAATAAAATCTTTATGTCACCAATAAATAGTAGGAATTTCTTTGAAAAAAAAATTGAAAATGAAATTGCAAATGCAAATAAAGGAAGACCTGCAGAAATATGGGCAAAAATGAATTCTCTTGTAGACCCTGGAATTATTAAGAAATTTTACGAAGCTTCAAACGCAGGCGTTAAAATAAATTTATCAGTAAGAGGCGTATGTTGCTTAAGACCTGGAATTAAAGCTCAATCTGAAAATATAAAAGTAAAAAGCCTTATTGGCAGATTTTTAGAACACTCAAGAATTTATTGTTTTGCAAATGGTAGTTCTATGCCCTCTAGAGAGAATCAGGTATATATTTCATCTGCAGATTTAATGCCTAGAAATTTAGATAGAAGAATTGAAATTATAATTCCAATAGAAAACAATACTGTGCATGAGCAAATTTTAGATCAAATTATGTTAGCCAACTTTAAAGATAAATCAGAAACATGGTATTTAGATAGCTTAGGAAACTATCATAAAGAACAAGAAAAAGGCTTTTCAGCACATACCTATTTTATGGAAAACTCAAGTTTATCAGGTCGTGGTAAGTCACTTTTAAAAGCTAAACCTCAAAATTTAAGATTGGTGAAATGAAACCAGAATTTAAAAATCTTTTTAAATTTCAGTCTAATAAAAAGTCTAAACAAGCCATAATAGATCTTGGATCAAACTCAGTAAGAATGCTCATATATGACAATTTTAAAATTTCTCCAATTCCAGTTTTTAATGAAAAAGCAGTCTGCAAACTTGGAAAAAATTTAGATAAATCTAAAAAATTAAATCCTGATGGAATTAAAAGTTCTTTAAAAGTTTTAAATAGATTTAAAGAAATTTTAGATATTTCAGACGTTCAAGATTTAGAAATTATTGCTACAGCAGCTTTTAGAGAGGCCACTGATGCAAGTGAATTTTTAAGAGAAATTGAAAAAATATTTAATAAAAAACCACTAGTATTATCTGGCGAGGAAGAAGCAAGAACATCAGCAAACGGTGTAATAATAGGATTTGATGAAGTAGATGGACTAGTTGCGGATTTAGGAGGTGGAAGTTTAGAACTTGCCAGGGTTTCTAAAAATCAAATTATTGAAACAACCTCTTTACCTCTTGGAGTATTAAGACTTAAAAATAATCCTATTATAAAAAAAAAAAGTTTGGGAAAATATGTTAGAAAACTTTTAAGAGATGAAAAATGGCTTTCTAAAAAGAAATTTAAAAATATTTATTTGGTAGGAGGGACTTGGAGATCATTATTTAAATATCATCTCTTTAAAGAAAAACACCCATTACATATTTTACATCAATACAAACTCTCAAAAGATGTAGCAGTTAATTACTTAAATAGGATTTCAAAATTTAATAAATCATCTTTGAAATCACTGGAATATATTACTAAATCTAGAACCCCCTATTTACCTTTTAGCTCTATAATACTTAACGAAATAATTGAAGCAGCAAGCCCCTCAAAAGTTATTTGCTCAATCAGTGGACTGAGAGAGGGGCATATGAATACAATTATAAACCAAGGAGTGAGCGAGGATGAAATTTTCAAATTAAAAACTGATGGTATATCATTTAAAAAAGGGGACTATGGAAAGAGTTTTGAGAAATATTTTAATTTTATTTCACCATTATTTGAAGACAACGAATATTTTAATCGAAGATTACTAACTTTGGCTTGTATCTTAAGTAAAATGGATTGGGGCCTAGGCGCTTTTCAAAAAGCAGAGTTAGTTTTTATGGAAGTATTAAATACTCCATTACTAAAACTAAATCATAAAGATAGGGTAAAAGTTGCATCAGCAAGTTTTTGGAGACATTGTGGCTTAAAATATAACCCGGATTATGAGTTTCTATCCTTATTAAATAACAACGAGATTTTATCCTCAAAGCAAGTGGGATCTGCTTTAAGATTAGCAGAGTCACTTACTAGCATGTCTTCGTTGTTGTTAGATGAATTTAAAATTTATAAACGAAATAAGACTATTTTTTTGAAAATACCTAACAATCATAGTGATATAGTCTCAAAACAAGTAACTAAAAGACTTAAAAACCTGGCAAGAGAGATGAATGTCGACTCTAATATCATTTATTCTTGAAAATTAATAAATCTTTAACTTAATTTAAATATTTTTTTAGCATTTCTATATTATTAATTAATTATGAGACTTCCTTAATATTTATTTTAATTAATTTATTACGTTTCCCTCAAAATACGCTCGGTAAAATTTATCGAGCGTATTTCATTATAAATCAAATATATATCTCTTTATAAGATATAATGTTTAAATTCATAAAACTTTAATAATAATTAAAAAATTTTGTTACTTAGTTTCTTTAAAAGAAGTCTTAACAAAATTTGATGTTTAAATCGTTATTATCCCCGTTAAATCTTGTTAATTCACTACTTTCTCCCTCTTATTTAAGAGAAGGGAGAAAGACAATTTTTTGATATTAATTATTTATAGATGCAGGAGACTTCTCTGCATTTTTCTTAGCAAGCTTTTTTGCTTTTTTTTCTGCAACCTTTTTTTCTAAACCAGCAATTTTAATATTAACTTTTGACAATTTTTTTTCTTTGGCCTTAATTTTATTTTTCAGTCTATCAATTGCTTTTAAAATTTTTGTTTTTTTCTTCTCATTTTTTTTTAGTTTTTTTCCCATTTTTACCTCCAGATTATTAGATGATTAATTTAATCACAGAATTCATAAATCTAAAAGTTAATTTTATACAACCAGTAGTTTACAAATTTTTAATATTTTTTAATTAAACTTATCCGATTGGCAAGTTTTGTATTTTTCAATTTTTCACTAAAAATAACTTTTTAACAATAAATACAGCAATTAACATTCCTACAAGTTCAGCTAAGATATAATAAGGAGTGTTTAAATAACTAATACCAGTAAACGATTCTGTAAAAGTTCTAGCAATCGCAACAGCTGGATTTGCAAAAGAAGTAGACGAAGTAAACCAGTAACCAGCTGTAATATAAAGACCAACACTAGCAGCAACAGCAATTTTTCCTGACTTCATAGAGCCAAAAATTATTATTATAAGCCCTAATGTTGCTATTACTTCAGATGTGAATATGTAAATTCCATCTCTTGATTTAGTAGATAATTCATAAATGTCATGTTCAAAAAAGAAATTGGCTAAACCAACACCAATCAAGCAACCAATCAATTGAGCAATGATATAGTAGGGTAGCAGTTTCTTTTTTAATTTTCCCGTTATTGTCATGGCAATACTTACAAATGGATTAAAGTGAGCTCCTGATACATCAGCAAATACTGTAATAAGCACAAATAAACCTGCTCCTGTTGCTATTGTGTTTGCAATTAACATCACAGCAACGTCATTACTTAAGTTTTCAGCCATTAAACCTGAGCCAACAATTATCATGACTAAAAAACAACTTCCTATAAATTCACCAACAAATATTTTATTCTTCATTTGAGACCCATTCTTTAATCTTATTAGATAATATTTCATAAGTTTCATCAATTACTTTTTCAATCTCTGTATCAGAAGTAGCAGATTTAATTTTTTCAACTGGGTCTTCAATATCCCAATGAATTATATCTTTTTTTTCAGGCCAGACCGGACAGACCTCATTATGGGCATTGTTACAAACTGTTATAACTTGATGAATTTTTATTTTATTTTTTAAAAACTGGTCAAAATTCTTTGAAGAATAATTTGATATATCGAAATTTTTTTTTTCTAAATATTTTTTTATATTAGGGTTTATTTTCCCTGTTGGATTGCTACCTGCGCTAAAAGCTTTAAATTTTAAACTATAATTTTTATTGATCAAAGCTTCTGCAAGAATACTTCTTGCTGAATTGCCTGTGCACACAAACAAAATATTCCTCATAAATCTATATCGAATACTTTATTATACCCGCAAACATTATAGGTATTTGCAATGCAAAGTTTGTAAGTAGCGGTTTATCCTTTGTTATGGTTCCTACAACTGTCCATCCAATAATACCAAGTCCGTGAGGTATCATGCTGTAAGGATAGTAATCTAAATAGAATGCCAATATTCCAAATAAGGTTAAAAACGTACTTGTCCATTTAAGATATTTTATAGTTATTTTATTCATATTTTGTCTCCTGATTGTTATATTAAAGTATTGTTAAGGTTTTATTAAGGAATTACTTAGAAGCTTTAACTTTTTTCTCAATAAATTCTGGAACATCATCTTCTTTATCGATGAGCTCCTCTTTTTGATTTTTAGGCTGGAATGCGTAAAGCACGTGCAATTTACAATAAGAAAATCCTTCAATTGGAGATCTACCGCAGAAATAAAAGCCTTCTTGATCTGGATGACCTATGGGCCATCTGCAATTATTATCACCTAATTCTTCCAATTTTTTTGGATTCTCAGGTTCAAAGTTTTTATCTAAAAGAATTGATTTAAATCTAGATTTTCTACTGATCTGTTTATCGTTTCTATTTTGAACATTTGAAACTTCTTTTTTCTGAGCTACTGATTTTTTATTTGGAGCTCTAGCAGCAAGTTTGAGTCTGTGAGCTTTTCCAATAACAGCGTTCCTTGTAGTATCACCTAGAATCTCTGCTATTTGGCTTGCTGTATGGCCTTTTTCCCACAATTGTCTTAATTTTTCTTCTTTTTCTTGTGTCCAACTCATATTCTAAGAAACTAAATATAGTTTCTAAGTACTAAACTAATACATAATCTAGTAGTATTAAAATAAATTAATTAATAATTAGGTTGTAAAAAAAGTTTTTCACAGAAAAATTATTTTTTGAAGATATAAGACTACGTATGGTTGAAATTAGTAAAAAATATAAACTTAAAAATACTGTAACTTTTGGCTTTGTAAATTGGATTGGGTTGTGGACACTTTACAAAAAAGAGGTTTTAAGATTCCTTATTGTTTGGATTCAAACCCTTTTATCGCCAATAATTTCATCCTTACTGTTTCTCTTAGTTTTAGCACTAGCGATAGGTAACGAAAGAGCAGACGTTTTAGGTTATCCTTTTATTACTTTTTTAGCACCCGGATTAATTGCAATGCAGGTAATACAACAAGCGTTTTCACACTCTTCCTCATCTTTTATGATTGGTAAAATTCAAGGAAACATTGTTGATATTTTATACGCTCCCCTTTCACCAGGTGAAGTTACAACCGCAGTTGTTTTAGCATCTGCAACCAGAAGCTTTATGATTGCCTTCATATCAATAATAATATTTTATTTTTTAGTAGATATTGAGATTAGAAATATTTATGCCGTAATTTTTTTCACCTTAATTTCATCTATTATACTTGGTTGTATTGGCGTTATAGCAGGTTTGTGGGCAGAAAAATTTGATCATATGGCAACAGTAACTAGTTTTATCATTATACCTTTATCGTTCTTATCAGGAACATTTTATTCAATAGAAAGATTACCTGAAATATTACAAACAATAAGCAAATGTAATCCCTTCTTCTATATGATCGATGGTTTCAGATATGGTTTCTTAGAAAAATCAGATGGCTCGATTTTTATTGGATCAATCTATCTTGTAGGATTATCAATTTTACTTTGGTTCGTGTCTTACTTACTTTATAAAAAAGGGTATAAAATAAAGTCTTAAAATGTCTGCATTAGCTAAAAATTACAACAGAAGAAAAATTTCTTTTAAAAGAGGTAAGGGAAGTTTTCTTTATTCTACAAATGGTAAGAAATACCTAGATTTTGTTCAAGGTATTGCAGTTAATTCATTGGGTCATGCAAACCCTTATTTAACTAAAATGATGAATAAACAAGCAAAAAAAGTTTGGCATGTATCAAATGCATTTTTAATTCCAGAAGGTGAAAAACTTGCAAGAAGATTAAAACAAAAAACTTTTGCAGATTATGTTATTTTTCAAAATAGCGGTGCTGAAGCCACTGAAGTTGCTGTAAAAGTTGCTAGAAGATACTTTTATTCAAAAGGGAAACCTGAAAAAAATAGAATACTTTGTATAAAGAATTCTTTTCACGGTAGAACTTTGGCTGCAATTTTTGCAAGCGGATCTAAGAAAATGACTGAGGGGTTCGGGCCCAAAGTACCAGGGTTTGATCATTTTGACTTTGCTGATCACAAAGGTTTAGAAAAAGCCATTACAAAAAAAACAGCAGCAATAATGTGTGAAACTGCAATGGGCGAGTCAGGAATAAAAGTTATACCTGATTGGTGTTTAAAGGGTTTAAGAAAACTCTGTAATAAGAAAAAAATACTCTTAATCCTTGACGAAGTTCAATGTGGAGTAGGTAGATCTGGTAAATTCTTCGCATTTGAACATGCTAAAATAAAGCCTGATATTGTTCCAATAGCCAAAGGTATTGGTGGTGGTTTTCCAATTGGCGCAGTTTTAATGAATAAAAAGGTGGCGCCCGCGATGACAGCTGGATCTCATGGAAGTACTTTCGGTGGAAATCCTTTAGCAATGAGCGTTGGAAATGCTGTTATGGATCAAATGTTTAAAAAAGGATTTTTACAAAATGTACAAAAATTATCAAAATATTTTATTAATGAATTAAACCTAATAAAAGAAGATTACCCAGATATAATTAAAGAGGTAAGAGGGATTGGACTATTGATCGGATTACAACTTTTTGAAGACCAATCAAACTTTATTAAAAAATTAGAATTAAACAAATTACTTACAATAAGAGCAGGAGAAAATGTAGTCAGAATTCTGCCTCCTTTAAATGTTAAAAAACAAGAATTAGATCTTGCAGTAAACATAATTAGAAAAGTTTGCAAAAATTATAATTAAAAATGAAAAATTTTATTAATATTTCAGATTTATCGAAAAATGATCTTAGATCAATTATCGATGGAGCTAAAAAAAGAAAATCTGAAAGAGGAAAAATACCTAACTCCCAACCCGATGTAGATTTACCGATAAAAGGTAAAACCATGATTATGCTTTTTGGAAAACCATCTACTAGAACCAGAATATCTTTTGATCTTGCAGTGAAACAATTAGGAGGCTCTTCAATTATTTTAAACCAAGATGAAATTCATTATGGTAAAGGAGATGAAACCATAAAAGATACAGCCAAGGTTCTCTCCCAATACGCAGATATTTTGATGATAAGAACAGATTCTCATAATGATGTTGATGAATTTCAAAAGCATTTAGACATTCCTATTATAAATGGACTAACAGACCTCAGTCACCCGTGCCAAATAATGGCTGATATTTTAACTTTTGAGGAATCTAAAGGTGATATAAACGGGAAAACTATTGCGTGGCTAGGAGATGGAAATAATGTAGCGAATTCTTTTATTGAAGCTGCAACTAAGTTTAAATTTGAACTTAAAATTGCTTGTCCAAAAAAATACCAGCCAAATAAAAAAATAGTAAGTGAAGCAAAAAAAAACAATTGTAAACTTTTAGTTACTGAAGATCCTTTCGAAGCTGTCGAGGGCGCAGATTGTGTAATGACTGATAAATGGATATCTATGAGTGATAAAGGCGACAAAAAGAAAAAAAAGAAAATTTTAAAAAAGTTTCAGGTTAATAAAAAGTTAATGAACTCAGCAAAAACAGATGCAATATTTATGCACTGTCTTCCGGCAAGTAGGGGTGAAGAAGTTACTAACGATGTTATGGATGGAAAACAATCAGTTGTTTGGTTACAAGCTTTTAATAGAATTCATGCCCAGAAAAGTATAATTGAATGGTGTTTAAAATAATTAAGGTTTAGGTAGAGGGCTATCACTTTGAGTATTCATATAAAGAATTACTGAAGCTCTATCTTTTTCTTTCTTCAATCCTGCAAAAGCCATTTTTGTACCTTTTATGTGAGCCGTAGGTTTTAAAAGATATCCATTCATTTCTTCGTAAGACCAAACTTTTCCATGAGCAATTAACGCTTTAGAATATTTATAATCACTTATTGCACCCGATTTTCTACCTAAAACACCATATAAAACTGGACCAATTTTATTTTTTCCGCCTTTTGCAACTACGTGACAAGCAGAACATTTTTTAAAAACTGCTTTTCCATGCTCTATATCTCCAAGAGCCAGAAAATCTTTTATATTTAAACCACCGGACCCTGCTGTTGATACCGCGGTTTTTGCAACTGGAGCTTCAACGACATAAGCAGCTTCTTTTGGTTTTTCTACGTAAAAAATCAGATCTGTTACTTTATCAATTCCAAAAACAACAAGTACTGTAAAGATAATTGCAGCTATAATTTTATTTATTTCAAAACCGTTCATAAATTTGATAATTAACTAATTATATATCATGAGTTTATTAAAAAAACTTTAAATAAATTTAACATCATTGCGTCCTTGAGACGCACAATTTTATAATGTCAAGAACAGTAATTATTATTCCGTCACGTTTACAAGCTAAAAGGCTTCCAGAAAAACCATTAAAAATTATTAAAGGAAAAGAGATGATTTTACATGTTTTAAATTTAGCTATTAAATCTGGTGTAGGAGAAGTTGTGGTGGCAACACCAGATAAGAAAATTTTTGAATTAATTGAAAAAAACGGTGGCAAATCCTTTTTAACAAATAAAACTCATGAAACTGGAACGGATAGAATTTTCGAAGTATTCGAAAATTATTACTCAAATAAACCTGAATTTGTAATTAATCTTCAAGGAGATATGCCGAATTTAGATCCAAAAGAGATTATATCGCTAAGCAATTATCTAAACAAAGGTCTTTGCGATGTTGTTACTTTAGCTGCATCTATTAAAAATGATGAAGAAATTGAAGATAAAAATGTAGTGAAAGTTTTTACAAAAGAAGATCTTAAAAAGTCAAACTTTTCTGAAGCTTTAGATTTTCAAAGAAATATTACTTCTAAACAAAATAATTTTATTTATCATCATATCGGGATTTATGGATTTACTAATAAAGCTTTAATAAAGTATGTAAATCTTAAAAGAAGTAAGTTAGAATTAGAAAGAAATTTAGAGCAAATGAGAGTGTTAGATAATAATATGAAAATTCATGTTGGACTTGCCAATTCATTACCTTTAAGTGTTGATACAGAAAAAGATTTACAAGAAATTAAACAAAATATGGAAAAACAATGACCAAGGAAATTGTTGCATTTCAAGGTGAGAAAGGTGCCTATTCACACTTAGCTTGTGAAGAAATATTTCCACAAGCAACTATAAAGACTTGTGCCACTTTTGAGGAAACTTTTAAGATGGCTTCAGAAGATGAGAATGTTAAAATAATGGTTCCAATTGAAAATTCTTTAGCTGGAAGAGTTGCTGATATACATTATTTATTAACAAAATATAAACTTCAAATTTATTCAGAACACTTTCAAAATGTTGAACACAATCTTTTGGTGAAGGAAGGGACTGAACTAAAAGATATTAAATATGTACGAAGCCATGTTCAAGCTATAGATCAATGTCAAAAAATCATATCTAAAAATAAATTTAAAACTATTATTTCAGCTGACACCGCTGGTTCAGCTAAAGATCTTTCAACAGGTAATGATAAATCTATAGCTGCTATAGCGTCTAAATTATCTGCAAAAATTTATAATCTTAAAATCTTAAAATCAAATATCGAGGACGATACCGGAAACGTAACTAGATTTTTAATAATGGGTAAAAAAGTAAATCAACCAGAAAATATTAAGAATAAAAAATATATTACAAGCTGTATTTTCAGATTAAAAAGTATTCCAGCTGCTCTTTATAAGTGTTTAGGAGGCTTTGCAACTAACCAGGTGAATTTAACAAAATTGGAGAGTTTTTCTGTTAAGAATACATTTGATCAAACAAATTTTTATCTTGATATGGAGGGACATATTGAGGACTCCTCAGTTCAAAAAGCTTTAGAGGAGTTGGGTTTTCATACAGAAAGCTTGGATATTTTAGGTGTTTACGAAGCAGCTGCTTTTAGGCAAAAGAAGTAGTCCACAAATTTTAGTAAACATGTCTTGTAGAATTGATTTTTATATTGATATAATAATTCGGAGGCCATTCAGGCGATTTTGATATGTTTAATGTGTCAGGGTGTAACAACAGCAGCACGAACTTTTGAAAGCGGGTTGTTTGGTCTCCTGAAACGATGAACAAAAATAAATCAAAAATTTTAGCACTTAAATACAGGCCGAGTACCTTTAAGGAATTAATAGGTCAAGAAGTAATCTCGGAAACTATTTCAAATGCAATTAAAATGAACAAAACTCCTAATGCCTATCTTTTAACAGGGATTAGAGGTGTTGGAAAAACAACAACTGCTAGATTAATTGCAAAGGCATTGAACTGTTTTAAAAATTTTGAAAAAGATGAAAAGTGCGGTGAAAAAGAAACTTGTCACTGTAGGGAAATAGAAAATTCAAATCATATTGATGTTCTTGAGATGGACGCAGCATCAAAAACTGGTATTGATGATGTAAGGGAACTTATTGAAAATTCAAAATATAATCCAACTAGTGCAAAATATAAAATATTTATTATAGACGAAGTTCATATGCTTTCTAAACAAGCATTTAACGGTTTATTAAAAACACTAGAGGAACCTCCTGAAAAACTTAAATTTATTTTAGCAACTACTGAAGTTAGAAAAATCCCAATAACAGTTTTGTCGAGATGTCAAAGATTTGATTTGAAAAGAGTAAGTTTAATTGCAATTTCAAAACATTTAAAAGAAATATGCACTATCGAGAAAGGGAATGTAACCGAGCAAGCGCTAAATATAATTTCTAGAGCCTCTGAAGGATCCGTAAGAGATGCTGTCTCTCTTCTTGATAGAACATTAATTCACCAAAGCCTAAAACCTGATCAAGCAATTGATGCTAAAGAAGTAAGAGATATGTTAGGTTTAGTAGATAAATCTAAGTTGATAAATTTACTTGGTTTTGTATTTAAGGGTGATCAAAAAAATACACTAAAGATTTTTAAAGAAATTTTCGATGATGGTTTAGACGGCAAACTATTTTTGAATGATATTCTTGAGATTATATATCTATTAAGTAGAAGAATAAATCTTGGCCCAATTGATAAAGATCTTTTTTTGTCAGAGAACGAGGTAGAATTGATTGAGTTAAATAGTAAAAACTTAAATACTAAAGACCTAGCACTATTTTGGCAATTAACCATTAAAACAATTGAGGATTTAAGAACAGTATCAAGCGAACAATCAGCTTTAGAGATGTACTTAATTCAATTAATGCACATAAAAGATATTGAGGACACTGATACGATTGAAGATTTAACTACGAAAAGTATTAGTGAACAGCCAGTATCAAAAAAAAAAATTGAAGAGAAAAATATCGAGCAAAATTTAGTTAATCCAGTTAAACAACAATTAAAAAGCGTTGAACAAATTAAGGTTTTTAATGAAAAAAGCAAAAAAAAAAATAATGAGGTAGCTTCAAATTTTGAAATTAAGTCTTTTACAGATTTAATATTTATGGCTGGTAAGGAAAAAGATGCTGAACTCAAATTTGATTTAGAAAGAAATGTAAAATTAATCAAATTTGAAAATGGAAAAATTGATATTAATTTCAACGAAAAATTAAATAAAAATTTTATTAAAAAATTGTCCCAAAGTTTACTTAAATGGACAAATAAAAGATGGATAATAACTCTCAGTAAAGAAGATGGTGGAAAAACTTTTATGGAAGAAAAAAGGGATGAAAAGAAAAGACTATTGGAAAATGAAAAAAATACAAATTTATACAAAGAAATTTCAAGTATATTTCCAGATGCTGATTTAACCGATGTAAAGGAAGAAAATGACTAATTTTTCAGACATGTTATCAAAGGCAAAAAAAGTTCAGGAACAAATGAAAGAAGTACAGGAAAATATTAAAAAAATTGAAGTTGAGGGTGCTGCTGGGGGCAACTTAGTCAAAGTTGTACTTAAAGGAGATTATGAAATGAAATCAATTATTTTGTCACCGAATGCAAAAAATGAGAAACACGAAATTATTAATGACCTTATAATTGCTGCACATAATGATGCCAAAGAAAAATTAAAAAAGAAAACATCAGAGGAACTTCTAAAAGTAACTGGAGTTTCAAATTTTCCACTTGATTTTAAACTACCGTTTTAAATGAATAATAATATTCCAGAAATAGAAGATTTAATAAAAAAATTCTCAAAACTACCTGGTCTAGGCCCTAAATCTGCTAAAAGAATTATTTTAAAATTAATTAATAATAAAGAAAATATGATTAAGCCTTTAGCTAAAGTTTTAGCTGCGGTTTATAAAAATGTTTCTCGATGTATTGATTGTGGGAATCTCAAAGTAGTAAACCAAAAGTGCATATGTGAAACAGACAATAATAGTTATGATAAAATTTGTGTTGTTGAAAACTTATCTGATATGTGGGTTATTGAGTCTGCCAATATTTACAAAGGATACTTTCATATTCTTGGAGGAACACTAAATTCAGATGAAAAATACGAAAAGAAAAATTTATTAATAGACTCACTAGTAAAAAGGGTAAAAAAAAATAATTTGAAAGAAGTTATTATTGCTACAAGCGCAACTGTTGAAGGTCAAACCACCGCCCATTATATTGAGGATGTTATAAAAAATAACAAGATTAAAGTATCAAAGTTAGGACAAGGATTGCCAGTTGGAGGAGAAATTGAACAATTAGACGACGGTACTTTGGTTTCTGCTTTCAAAAATAGAGTTCCAGTTTCTAGTGACTAGATTTTTTCTCAAGCCTTTTCTTATGTAATAATGGCTCAGTATAACCCGAAGGTTGAGATCTACCTTTAAAAATTAAGTCACAAGCAGCTGAAAACGCAAATGATTTTTCAAAATTTTGCGACATTGGTAAGTAATTTTTATCTTTCGAATTTTGCTGATCCACGATTGCTGCCATCTTTTTTAAAACTTTCATAACCTGTTCTTCTGTACAAATATTATGATGCAACCAGTTTGCCATATGTTGAGATGATATTCTCAAAGTCGCTCTATCTTCCATTAAACCTATATTATTAATATCAGGCACTTTTGAACAACCCACTCCTTGATCGATCCATCTAACAACATAACCTAATATTCCTTGAGCATTATTTTCCAATTCTTTATTAATATCTTCAACCGACCAGTTTGGTCTATCTGCTTTAGGTATCTCAAGAATATTTTTTAAGTCTGCCTTTCCTCTCTCACTTATCTCACCATGTTTTTTAAATACATCTACTTTGTGATAATGTGTTGCGTGAAGTGTTGCTGCTGTTGGCGAAGGTACCCATGCACAATTTGCTCCTGCATTTGGATGATTAATTTTTTGTTGCATCATATCCGACATTCTATCAGGCATTGCCCACATTCCTTTACCGATTTGTGCTTTACCCGAAAAGCCACATGATAAACCAATATCGACATTCCAATTTTCATAAGAATTAAGCCAGGTTGATTTTTTCATATCAGCTTTAAAAATCATAGGACCAGCTTCAAAAGATGTATGCATCTCGTCACCAGTTCTATCCAAAAATCCAGTATTAATAAAAACCACTCTGTCTTTTACTTTCCGTATACATTCTTTTAAATTAACCGTAGTTCTTCTTTCTTCATCCATTATTCCAACTTTAATTGTATTTTTTTTTAAGTTAAGAACTTTCTCAACATTTTCAAAAATTTCATTGGTAAAGTCTACTTCCTCTGGTCCGTGCATTTTTGGTTTAACTATGTAAACAGAACTTGTTCTTGAATTTTTTTTAATTTTGAAATCATGTAGCGCACAAAGTGTTGAAAAGAAAGCATCCATAATGCCCTCAGGTATTTCTGAGCCATCGTTTAAAATAATTGCAGGATTCGTCATAAGATGACCAACATTTCTATTAAGTAATAAAGCTCTTCCATGTAAAGTAATCTTCGATCCATCTGGAGATTTATAGACTCTATCTGGGTTAAGTTTTCTTGTGAATTTTTTGTTATTTTTTTGAACTTCTGCTTTTAAATCGCCTTTCATTAAACCAAGCCAATTTCTATAACATTTTACTTTATCTTTTGAATCTACTGCTGCAACGGAGTCTTCATTATCTACTATAGTGGATATAGCAGATTCAATAATTATGTCAGATATACCTGCTTTGTCATTTTTTCCAACAGCGCTTTTTGGATCGATCAATATATCAATGTGTAAATTATTATTTTTTAAAAGAATTGAGTTTAAATTTTCAGCCTCACCATTGAAACCAACAAATTGTTTTTTATTTTTTAGATAAAACTTTTTTTCATTTATTAAAAGAGCTAAATTTTTTTCTTCTAACTTAATTTTTGTAATATCTTTCCAGCTAGCATCAGTAATAGGAAAAATATTATCTAAAAATTCTCTTGAATAATTAATTACCTTTTTTGCTCTTTCATCATCATAGCCTTTGTTTGTTTTCCCAGGTATCACATCGGTGCCATAAAGGGCATCATAAAAACTTCCCCACCGGGCGTTTGCAGCATTTAAGGCGTACCTTGCGTTATCTACGGGAACAACTAATTGTGGTCCAGGGATTGATGAGATTTCTTGATCAACATTAGAAGTACTAATTTTAAAATCAGATTTCTCTTCAACGATATACCCAATAGATTTTAAAAAATTAATGTACTCTTTTTTGTCAAAAATAGATTCTTTTTTGGATATATGCCATTCATCTATCTTTTTTTGAATTTCAGCTCTTTTTTGAATTAAATTTCTATTTTTTGGGGCCAACTTATTAACAACCTCGCTAAAGTTACCCCAAAATTTTTTAACATCAACATTTGTACCAGGTATAGCCTCATCATTTATGAATTTTACCAGATTCTCATCAACACTAAGATCGCTAATACTAATTTTTTCCATTCTAGATAGTACAACAAATTAACAATGTTTTAACAACACTTTATTGACACATTTGAAATTTAATTAAAATAAATATATTATTTTTTTTTAATAATTTATGAAAAATTACCTTGATTTTGAAAAAGAAATTAAAAATCTTGAAGAAGATTTAGATGCTTCCAAAAATCCTTTCGATAAGGAAGGTATCTCAGAGGTTGACACTAAAAAAATTGAAAAAATTCAAGATGAGATTAATGAAAAGTTAAGATCAACATATTCAAGCTTAAATAGTTGGCAAAAAGTTCAAGTAGCACGACACGAGGATAGACCTAGAGCAAATTTTTACATAAAAAAAATTTTTTCAAACTTTACACTACTCTCTGGCGACAGACTCTTTGCTGAAGACAAATCAATCATAGCAGGTTTTGGGTTGATAGAAGGAAAATCTGTTTTGATTTTAGGTCAGGAAAAAGGAGACAATTTAAATACAAGGCTTGAAAGAAACTTTGGAATGATGAAACCCGAAGGATACAGAAAATGTATAAGACTTATGAAACTCGCAGACCGATTTAGAATACCTGTAATATCTTTTATCGATACTCCAGGTGCTTATCCTGGAATAGGTGCTGAACAAAGAGGTCAGGCAACTGCTATTGCTAACTCAATAGAATGTTGTATGTCATTAAAAGTTCCGAACATATCCATAATCATTGGGGAGGGAGGATCTGGTGGAGCGATAGCTCTAGCCTCATCAAACAAAGTTATAATGTTAGAGCATTCAATTTATTCTGTAATTTCTCCAGAAGGATGTGCCTCTATTCTTTGGAGAGATCCTACTAAGTCTTTGGAGGCAGCCGAAGCAATGAAATTAACAGCAGATGAATTATTAAATTTAAAAATTATTGATGAAATTATACCGGAGCCGATAGGTGGAGCTCATAGAGACACAGATCAAATAGCTGACGAAATTAAAAAATCAATTCTAAAAAATTTAGAGGGATTTGAAAATTTATCTGGTGATCAAATTTTTGATCACAGGAAAAATAGATTTTTAAAAATTGGGAGAGACCAAGGTTTTAAGAAATCGACAAACACAGAGTCATTTCAGGGTTTAAGCTATGTTCAGCCAGGATATAATAAGCTTGTTAGATTTTTTAATAAAAATAAAAGTATTTCATTAATTACCCTTGGGTTCTTAGGATTAGCCGCATTTCTTTACTTATTAGTGTAGTAAATGGGCATTAAAACAGATTTTCTCTAATTTATAACGATCAATAGCTTGACATTTATTCTCTAATTCAGTTAAAGAGCCGTATTGGTTTTTTTTAAATTTTAAAAAAGCTAATATTAAGTTAATAAATAAGGAAGAAAAAAATGAGTCTAAAAGGAAAAGTAAAATGGTTCAATGGAACTAAAGGTTATGGTTTTATTGAAAGAGAAGATAAGGAAAAGGACGTTTTCGTTCATTCTTCAGCAGTAAGAGCAGCTGGTTTAAAACATTTAAACGAAGGTGATGAGCTTACTTTTGATGTAGAGAACGGAGAAAAAGGACCTGCCGCGGTAAATCTACAGAAATCTTAAATCTTAATTACCAGCAAAATAATCAATTGGGACAAAGACTAAGATTTATGTTTTTGTCCCAATAATCAGGGGTTGAATTTAATTTTGAATTTGTTAAAACACCAATATTAATGAAAAGTCGAAATATCATTGCTAAATTACACTCACACTCTCACAGAGTGCACGCTAGGCTTTTGCTTAGCTAAATCTCAACATATTTAAAATACAAATTTATAAATAATTAATATAAAAAGGAGTTATGCAGCAGTAGCTCAGTTGGTTAGAGCACTAGTTTGTGGAACTAGGGGTCGGTGGTTCGAATCCACCCTGCTGTACCAAAAAATGGTAAAAGATAAAAAAACAACACCTTCTAGGGAATTACCTTTAGGTTTTGTAGATAGACAAGAAAAAGAATTATTAATCCGTGATTTTGTAATTTCTAATATTAAAGAAGTTATGATCAAGTACGGTTTTCAATATCTCGAAACACCAAGTTTCGAGTATTCGGATAGTATTGGCAAATTTTTACCAGATAAGGAAAGACCAGACTCCGGGGTATTTTCTTTTAAAGATGAAAATAAGTGGATGTCCCTTCGTTATGATCTCACTGCTCCTCTAGCAAGGTATGTTGCAAAAAATTATCTAGAAATACCAAAACCATTCAAACGTTACCAATTAGGCGCTGTTTGGAGAAATGAGAAACCTGGACCAGGAAGATTTAGAGAATTTTTACAATTTGATGCTGACTATGTGGGAACAAAAAATCTCCAGGCAGACGCAGAACTTTGTGTTTTAATTTCTGAGATATTAGAAAAGTGTGGTTTAGATAAAAAAGATTATACTGTAAAAATTTCATCTAGAAAATTAACAGATAAATTATTCCAAAATTTGAAAATTACATCTAAAGATCAAATCTCAACTACGCTGCGAGCCCTTGATAAAATTGACAGACTTGGTTGGAATGAGGCAAAAAAACTTCTTGGAGAGGGTCGAAAAGATAAATCAGGAGATTATACAAAGGGAGCAAACCTTAGTAATGATCAAATAGAAACAATCGAAACTACCTTAAAAGATAAAATCCCTGATAGTGAAGATATCTTACAGATCATAAAAATATTTGAGGCTTACAATTTTAAAAATTACAAATTTGATCCATCGGTTATAAGGGGACTAGAATATTATACAGGACCAATTTTTGAGGTTAATTTAAATTTTCAAGTAAAAAATTTAAAAGGACAGACTATACAATTTGGATCAATCGGTGGCGGAGGAAGGTATGATAATCTTGTTAGTAACTTTGGGAATTTAGATTGTCCTGCAACTGGGATTTCAATTGGTTTAGATAGACTTGTATTTGCCTTGATGCAGAAAAAAGATTTTAAAATAAAGTCCACACGACCTGTTATTATTTGTATTTTTGATAAGGATAAAATCAAAGAATATGTAGATATACTAAATAAACTCAGAGCCTCAAATATTAGTTCAGAAATTTATCCAGGCGAGGGCAAGTTAAAAAAGCAAATGGAGTATGCCAACAAGTTAGGATCCCCAGCAGTTATTTTGTACGGTGACAATGAAATAAAATCAGGTAAAGCGACTTTAAAAAATCTAGAAAGCGGAAATGAGAGTTCAGTTAAAATTGAGGAACTAGTAAATGAAATCAAAAAATTACTCTGAAAATATAATAAAAGTATTTAAGAAAGATGGTTTTGTTTTATCAGAACCAGATGTGCTTTTAGATTCAGATTATATTATCGAAAGATCTGGCGAGAACTTTAGGAAGATAATGCTAACTTTCGAAGATGATACTGGAAAAAGCATGTGTTTAAGACCTGATTTGACAGTTGCATCGTGTATTAAGTATTTAAAAGATAACTCCAAAGCAAATTCAAAGATATATTATTCCGGTCAAGCTTATAGAAGATCGAAAAGTTTAAAGAAAGTTGTTAATTATCAATTAGGTTTAGAGATTTTCGGTTCTAAAAATAAATCTTTGGATGATTTAAAAGTTTTAAAAACAATAACTAATTCAATCAATAAAATAAAAATTAAAAACATATCAATTAAAGTTGGAGATGTAAGTTTATTCAAGCAATTAATCGATTCTTTAAAAATACCGGAAAGATGGAGAATGAGATTAAAAAGACACTTCTGGAGGCCAAAATATTTTGAAGATTTACTTAAAAGGCTTGAAACAAATTCTGACGTCGATCCTGCTACAGTTGAATTAGATAAGAAAAAGTTTTTTGAAATGAAGAATATTGATCAGAACAAAGAAGTTGCAAGCAGAAAAGTTTCAGAAATCATATCTAGGTTTGATAGAAAAATTAAAGACCCAAGATCATTTAAAGAAAATAAAAAAACAGTAAAAATTATAAAAGATTTTTTAAAAATTAATTGTCCATTAGATAAATTAGAAAAAACATTAAATAATTTTATTAATAATAATAAATTAAGTAAGAGTGTTTTTAATGATCTATCAAGTTTGAAAAATTTATCTAGATTAAATTCTAAAATTATCTTTTCCACTAATTTTGGTAGAGATATCGAATACTATTCTGGAGTAGTATTCGAAATATATAATTCATCAAAAAAAGAAATAGCTAGAGGTGGTAGGTATGATGGTTTATTGAAGAGTCTTGGAGCTGGTAAAAATATTTCAGCAGTAGGTGCTGCAATTAATTTAAATAATTTAAAAACATGAAAAGTTTAATAACTATAGGATTACCAAGCAAGGGGAGATTAAGAGAGGGAGCAATCCAATTTTTCGAAAAAAATAATTTTAAACTTACTTCAAATGGTGGAGATAGAAATTATTTTGCAAAATTTGAAAATTATCCAAACATAAAAATTATATATTTACACGCTAAAGAGATTATTCAAAGAATCAGTGATGATACCCTTGATATAGGAATTTCAGGTTTAGATCTTTTGAATGAATCGGCTGCGAACCTTAAACAAAAAATTGAAGTTAAGAAAAAATTAGATTTTGGTTCAGCTAATGTTGTGGTTGCTATTCCCAATGATTGGATCGATGTTCAAACTGTTGCTGATTTAGAGGAAGTATCCTTCGATTTTAGAGATAAAAAAAATACTAGATTGAGAGTTGCAACAAAGTACCCAAATTTGACTAATAATTTTTTAGTTTCGAAAGGTGTTACACAATACAAATTGGTTACCAGCCTTGGAGCAACAGAAACTTATCCCTTTATCGGTTCATCAGAAATAATTACAGATATAACTTCTACAGGAAAAACGTTGAAAGATAATAATCTCAGAATTTTAAAAGACGGCTTAATTTTAAAATCTCAGGCTTGTTTATTTTACTCAAAAAAAAAGGCTGCTAAATTGCAGCCTTTTTTAAATTCCTTAAAGTGATAGGGATTACATTCCCATTCTCATTGTAATTAGGTCTTATTTATCTAGTCCCTCTTACTCAAACTTAATAAACAATTTAAGCAAACTACATTGAAGATTTTGAAATATCTCACTATAAATGTTTTATGAAATTGAAAAATAAAAAAATTTTTCCTGTGAGATTAATTCTTTTTATTAAGATATTTTTAGTTTTTATTATATCTTCTGCATTTTTATCAATTTATGGTCTTAATTTTGAGAAAAAAATTTCAAATATATATGAAAAGATAGATGAAATAGATTTAGAAAAAAAATATTTGAATAAATATAAAAAAATTTTTTCCAGGTTTTATGCAAATAGCACAGCCCAAATGCTTAATGCAAAGGATTTTTATTTAATAGAGGATAAGGAAATCAGAGAAATAAATTATTGTATAAAACAATGGGATGTATTGAGAACCACATCTTTTTATGATGACTTTTTTAAGGACTATCAAAAAAATTTTTCTAATCAAAGTTTTTATGAACCAGTTCTTTTTTCAGAAATTGAAAATGATTACAAGACGTTTTCAAGGTGGAACAAAACCTACAGAAAATCAAAACCTTGTTTAAAAGAAGTTCATAGAAAATTTGTTGAAAATCAAACAAATAATACAATTATTGGTGCTTACAAATTAATTTTTAATTTGGATAAAGTTTTAAATGACTTATTCCAAAGAGAAGACATCTTATATAATAAGATAACATCACTTTCAAAAAAATCATCCAATATATATTTAATTACTTTTTTGATTCTAATTTTGTCAACAACATTAATTGTACTAGCGGATGTCATGACTAATAGAGGAAATAAAAAAAGATTATGAACAAATTCCAATATCTAATTATTATTGCAGGGCTATTTCAAATAATTTCTCAAGCATTAGATCAATATGTTATTCAAAAAGAACAAGTTATAAGGAAAATGGAAAATCAAATTGAAAGAAACGATTTTAAGAGAACAGAAACTTTAAACGCTGTTGAAGCTTATTATGAAACCTACGTAAAATTAGAAACAGATTCTAGTTTAAGACTCAAAATGAGTAATAAGAATGCTACAGAGGAAATTCTTAAAAAAGATTTATCAAGAAATAAAAATATTATATTAGATCAATTTAAAATAATACTTTCCAACCCATATATTGATGTAGAAGAGAAAGAAAAGTACCTTAAATATTTTGATGAAATTGATAAACTTTTGGAAAATCCAGAAAAAATCCAAACAAAAGAAGATGAATTACTACACAACTTTAGATATACAGGGTTAATTCTTAACGATTTGATGGATGAGATCGAGAAAATCAATGATGATATTAAAATTTTAAAAATGGATCTTAAAGAAATTGTTGAAAGAAAATTTACTATATTGGTATTAGGATTGGTTTCAAACGTTTTATCGATGTTCTTTTTGTTATTATTCTTCTATTATATTTACAATTCTAGGAAAAAAATATCTTAGGACATTCAAAAAAAACCCCCGAAACTTTTGTTCCAGGGGTTCTAATTCTGTTTAGTGTAAGTTTTAGAGTGTTCTCTAAATGGAAACGTATTACATTCCCATTCCACCCATTCCGCCCATACCACCCATTCCACCAGGAGGCATAGCTGGACCAGCATCTTTTTCCTCTGGCTTGTCAGCAATCATTGCTTCCGTAGTAATTAATAGACCTGCAATAGAGGAAGCATCTTGCAAAGCCGATCTTACAACTTTCATCGGGTCTATAATACCTTTAGAAAACATATCGACATATTGTTCTTCCTGCGCATCAAAACCCTGAGTATGTTTTTTTCCATCTAATAGCTTTCCAACCACAACTGAACCATCTACTCCAGCATTGGCTGCAATCTGTCTTATTGGTGCCTGTAAAGCTTTCTTAATAATATCTACACCAGCTTTCTGATCGTCACCTTTGACTTTTACCTTATCTAATTCTTGTGAAGCGTAAAGAAGAGCACATCCGCCACCCACTACTACACCTTCTTCTACTGCAGCTCTTGTGGCATTTAAAGCATCTTCTACTCTGTCTTTTCTTTCTTTTACTTCTACTTCAGTTGCGCCACCAACTTTTATTACAGCAACACCACCGGCTAATTTAGCCAATCTTTCTTGAAGTTTTTCTTTATCGTAATCAGAAGTAGTCTCTTCAATTTGTTTTCTAATTTGATTACATCTTGCTTCGATATCTGCTTTCTTTCCTGTACCAGCAACTAATGTACTATTTTCTTTATCAATTTTTACTTTTTTACAAGAACCTAAGTTATTAATTTTAACATTTTCAAGCTTAGTACCTAGATCTTCGGATATGACTTGTCCACCAGTTAAAATTGCAATGTCTTCCAACATTTCTTTTCTTCTGTCACCAAAACCTGGAGCTTTTACTGCTACAACTTTTAAACCACCTCTAAGTTTATTTACTACAAGCGTAGCCAAAGCTTCACCTTCTACATCTTCAGAAATTATCATCAAAGGCCTATTAGCTTGAACAACAGACTCTAATAATGGAACCATTGGTTGTAAATTAGTTAATTTTTTCTCATGAAGCAATACTAATGGGTTGTCTAATTCAGTTGTCATTTTATCTGCGTTTGTAACAAAATAAGGAGACAAATAACCTCGATCAAATTGCATTCCTTCAACCACATCTAATTCTGTTTGAATTCCTTTTGCTTCTTCAACGGTGATAACACCTTCATTACCAACTTTTTGCATTGCTTTTGAAATCATATCCCCAATTTCTTTTTCTCCATTTGCAGATATAGTTCCAACTTGAGCAACTTCTTCATTAGCTTTAACTTTTTTTGAGGTTTTCTTTAAGCTGTCAATAACGTTTTCGACTGCTTTATCAATACCTCTTTTAATATCCATGGGATTCATGCCGGCAGTAACATATTTAATTCCTTCACCGACAATTGCTTGTGCTAAAATACTTGCAGTCGTTGTTCCATCTCCAGCATTATCATTTGTTTTGCTAGCAACTTCCTTAACCATTTGAGCACCCATATTTTCAAATTTATCTTCAAGCTCGATTTCTTTAGCAACTGTTACTCCATCTTTTGTTGTTCTTGGAGCACCGTAAGATTTATCGATAACCACATTCCTTCCTTTTGGACCAAGTGTCGTTTTGACTGTATTTGCAAGTGTATCTACACCCTTAAGCATTTTAGCTCTGGCTTCATTATTAAATTTTATAATTTTCGGCATTTAAATCTCCTTTTTATATTTATTTACTTTTTGTAATTCCCATAATGTCTGACTCTTTCATTATGCTATATTCTTTACCATCAATTTTTACTTCTGTTCCAGACCACTTGCCAAACAAAACGCGGTCGCCAATTTTAACGTCCATTTTAATGATTTTTCCATCATCAGTTTTTGCACCATTTCCCACTGCTACAACCTCGCCCTCTTGTGGTTTTTCTTTTGCAGTGTCAGGTATAATAATTCCACCTTTAGTTTTTTCTTCACTATCAAGCACTTTTATTAGTACTCTGTCGTGTAGCGGTCTAAATTTCATGAAAACTCCTATAATTTATAATAATGTGGAATATGGTATGTATTTAGAATTTTGCAAGAGTATGATAAAAAAAATTTACCTAAAAAAGGCTTGAATTTCCTATGAAAATTAAAAAATTAGATCATCTTTCCTCGATTTTTAATGAATATGATGCATTTATAATCGATTTATGGGGAGTAATGCATAATGGAGTTAGTTTAAACAATTCTGCAGTCAAAGCAGTAAGCGAGTTACAGTCTAATGGAAAAAGAATTGTTTTTTTATCGAATGCGCCTCGGCCTACTAAAAAAGTCGTTGAATTTTTAAAGAAGATGAAAATGGAAGATAGATTTCTAAAGAATATTTTTACCTCAGGTGAGGCAGCAATAAATTCTCTTAAAAAGAATAAATTTGGTTTAAAATTTTATCATCTTGGTCCTCAAAGAGATGACTCATTATTTTCCGATATAAAAATAAACAAAACTACATTAGATAAATGTGACTTTATACTTTGTACTGGACTTTTTGACAGGGAAAGTGAAAATTTACAATTCTATAATGATTTATTAAAAAACTTTACTAAAAAAAAGTTAGTTTGTACTAATCCAGATTTAATTGTTCATAGAGGCGGTGAAGAAGAATATTGCGCAGGAAAAATAGCTGAAATTTTTGAAAGTCTTGGTGGCAAAGTAGTATATTTTGGTAAACCTCATAAAGAAGTTTATCTCTCGTGTTTAAAATCAGATCAGAAAACTTTAGTGATCGGAGATAATCTAAAAACTGATATTAAAGGAGCTAATAATATGAATTTAGATTCGATATTTATTACTAGTGGAGTATATAAATCTAAAACGATAGATGAAAAATTAATGGATAAATTATTAGCCGAACATAATGTAACAGCCAACTATTTTCAAAAGGAATTAACCTGGTAGATGAAAATTTATAAAAATTTTAATATTTCAAATAAATTTAAAAACGCAGCTATAGCAATTGGAAACTTTGATGGATTTCATTTAGGACATCAAAAGGTGATCAAGAAAGGAAAAAATTTAGCTAAAAAACATAGGCTTAAGTTTGGTTTATTGGTTTTTCACCCTTTACCAGTAATGTTTTTTAATAAAAAAATTAATAATTTTAGGATAGATACCTTAAAGCAAAAAATTGAAAATTCAAAAAAATTAGGAATTGATTTTATAATTATAAAAAAGTTTGATAAAAATTTCTCAAAAACAAGTGCAGAGAATTTTATAAGTCAAATTCTTCACAAAAAATTAAAAGCAAAACTAATTTTTATTAGCCAAAACTTTAAATTTGGTAAAAATCGAATTGGGAATATAAATTTATTAAAAAAAAAAGAAAGATTATTTAATTACAAAACAAAAACTGTTGATCCTTTAACAAAAAATAAGTTTCTAATCTCCTCAACATTAATAAGAAAAAATATTAAAAATGGGAAAATACACTTTGTAAATAAAATGTTAGGAAGGCCCTGGACCATCGAAGGAATTGTTAAACGTGGAGAAAAACGAGGGAGAAAAATTGGATTCCCAACGTGTAATCTAGAGCTGGGTGATTATGTCATTCCAAAAGCTGGTGTGTACGCATCCAAAATAATTTTAAATGAAAATTCAAAAAAAAAAGGTATTGTAAATGTAGGTTATAAGCCGACTTTTGGAAAAAATAAACTTTTGTTAGAAGCACATATTTTTGGTTTCAAAAAAAATTTATATGATAAAACTATAAAAATAATGTTACTTAAATTTATTAGAAAAGAAAAAAAATTTAAAAACATTACAGAATTAAAAAAACAAATTAATAAAGATATAAAAGGCGCTTAAACAAATGGCAGAAAATAACCTTAATCTTCCCAAAACAGCTTTTTCAATGAAGGCTAACTTACCTTCAAAAGAACCAAAAATTTTAGAAAATTGGGACAAAACAAAACTTTATGAAAAACTTCGAAAGAGGTCTTCAGGAAAAGAAAAGTTTATTCTTCATGATGGACCACCCTATGCAAATGGTCATATACATATGGGAACAGCTCTAAATAAAATTTTAAAAGATATAGTAACTAAGTTCCATCAAATGAATAATAAAGATTCTATTTACGTACCCGGATGGGACTGTCATGGCTTACCAATAGAATGGAAGATCGAGGAGCAATATAAAAAAAAGAAAAAAAATAAAGATGAAATTCCAACTAAGGATTTTAGAAAAGAATGTCGAGAATTTGCACAAAAATGGATTGATATACATAGAACTGAGTTTAAAAGACTTGGTGTAATAGGTGACTGGGAAAATTATTATTCAACAATGAGTTTTGAAGCCGAAGCTCAGATTGTAAGAGAATTAGGAAAATTTTTACTTGAGGGAAGTCTTTACAGAGGTTTTAAACCAGTGCTGTGGTCAACTGTGGAAAAAACAGCATTAGCTGATGCTGAGGTTGAATATAAAGACCATAAATCAAATACTATATATGCACAGTTTAGAATTGAAAAAACTGATCAAGATTTTTTAAAAGATGCTTTTATTATTATTTGGACAACTACTCCATGGACGATTCCTGCAAACAAGGCATTAGCGTATAATCAAAATTTAACATATTCAGTTTTGCAGGTTGATAATAAAAAAATAGTAGTAGCAGAAAAATTAATTAATTCTGTTGTTGAAAATTGTAGTTTAGGTAAATATAAAATTGTCAAATCTTTTGAAGGTAAATTATTTAATAAAACAATTTGTTCTCATCCATTTAAAAATCTTGGTTATAACTTAGATATTCCAATGTTAGATGCTGATTTTGTAACTCTTGAACAAGGAACTGGAATTGTCCATTGCGCACCAAGTCATGGTCCAGATGATTTTAACTTATGTTTAAAGCATGGAATGAAGGCTATTGAAACAGTCAATAACGATGGAAGATATACTAAAAACATTCCTATTTTTGAAGGTACACATGTATTTAAGGCAGACGATATTATTATCAAAAATTTAGATGAGCAAAAAAATCTTCTAGGAAGCGGTAGCTTAGTTCACAGTTATCCTCATTCTTGGAGATCTAAGGCACCTTTGGTTCACAGAGCTACACCACAATGGTTTATTTCAATGGAAAGTCATAAATTAAGAAACAAAGCATTAATGTCAATTGATCAAACATCTTTTTATCCAGAAAAAGGAAAAGCAAGAATTAGGGCAATGATTGAAACACGTCCTGACTGGTGTATTTCTAGACAAAGATCTTGGGGTGTTCCGTTACCTATTTTTGTAAATAAAAAAACTAACGAACCTTTGAGAGATAAGGGAGTTATTGAAAATATAGCAAAGATTTATGAAAAGGAAGGATCTGATTGTTGGTTTTATGATGATCCTCAAAGATTCCTTGGAAATAAATATAAAAAAGAAGATTATATAAAATCTAGCGATATCGTTGAAGTTTGGTTTGATAGTGGATCTACACATTCATTTGTGTTGGAAAAAAGAAAAGATTTAAAATGGCCAGCATCAATGTATTTAGAGGGTTCTGATCAACACAGAGGTTGGTTTCACTCATCTCTTTTAGAGTCTTGCGGAACTAGGGGTAAAGCTCCCTTTGAAAGTATACTTTCACATGGCTTTGTAGTGGATGGAAAAGGGATGAAAATGTCTAAATCTGCCGGTAATATTATTTCACCTGAAGATATTTTAAAAAAATATGGTGCAGATATACTTAGACTTTGGGTTGCTTCTTCAGACTATGCGGAGGATTTAAGGATAGATCATACGATATTAGAACAACATGCTGAGTCTTATAGAAAAATAAGAAATACTTTTAGATATATTTTGGGAAATTTAAAGGACAATTTCAGCCCACAAAATTTCAAGTCAATTAAGGTGAAAGAATTACCAGAGTTAGAGCAAGTAATTTTGCATAAACTTTACTTTTTAAGTTTAGGAATTAAAAAGAGTTTAAAAGATTATAACTTCCATAGGTTTCAAAAGGAATTACTAAATTTTTGTACGCTTGATCTATCTTCATTTTATTTTGATATAAGAAAAGATACATTGTATTGTGATGATGTAAATTCACAAAAAAGAAAGTCATGTATAACTTCACTAAACATAATTCTTGAGTGTCTTTTAAAATGGTACGCACCAGTTTTATCATTTACAACTGAGGAAATAACTGACTTATCAAATAAAAATAAAAAAATAAGTATCCATGAGGAAACTTTTTCTGACTTACCAAAAAATTGGGAAAATGAAACTCTAAACAAAAAATGGGAAAAATTACTTTCTTTTAGACAGGAAGTTAATACCGCCATAGAGGAGAAAAGGTCAAAAAAAATAATTGGCTCTAGTTTGGAAGCTGATGTAAAAATTTCATTATCTAAAAAAGACCATGAAATTCTGAATAGTGTGGATGCAGAGGAACTTTTTATTACATCTAATGTTACAAAAACTATACAGGATGATTTAAAAGATAAATTATCAATATCAGTAAAGAAAGCTGACGGAACAAAGTGTTCAAGATGCTGGAAAATAGTATCAAGTGGAAGTAAAAATAAATGTTCAAGAAACAAAATTTGTCCGTTACAAAATGTTGCAAAATAAAATAAAAGTAAAAAAATTTGATATTTTTAGTTTCATAATAATAATTCTTACTTTTGGTTTAGATAGACTTTCAAAAGTATATGTAATCAACCTTATCGAAAAGAATCAAAGCGAACTCTTTATAAATGATTATTTGAATATTACTTTAAATTGGAACAGGGGTATAGCATTTGGATTATTAAGTTTTAATGCTACAACAGTTTATCATTTAATATCAATCTTAATTTTGACAATAATTATTTATTTAATTTATCTGATGGTTAAATCAGACTCACTTGGAAAAATTTTATTTGCACTAATTATTGGTGGGGCGGTTGGAAACTTATTTGATAGACTTAGTTATTTTGCAGTTGCAGACTTTATCGATTTTCATATTGAGTCTTATCACTGGTTCACATTTAATCTAGCAGACATTTTTATTTCTATAGGAATATTTTTAATGATTATTAAAGAATTATTTTATAAACAAAATCTATGAGCAAATTTTTAAAAATATTAATTTATCTTAAACTTTTTATTTTTTTAATAAATTGTGGTGGGGGTTGGGGTGATTTTAAAAAAACTATGACCGGACAAAAAACTACTAATACAGATGAATTTTTAATCAAAAAAAAGGATCCGCTTGTTTTACCCCCAGAGTATGGAGAACTTCCTTTACCAAAATCAAATAAAAAAAAATCTCAGGAAGATTCAATTGAAAATATTTTGAGATCAGATGATAATACCAAAAATGAAACAAAGGCGTCATCTGATCTAGAAAACATGATCTTAAGAGAATTAAAAAAATAATTTATGCCATCTAATACAAAAATTATCCAGGAAGTGCTTAAGGAAAATAGTATTTTATTTAAACACATGATTTCAGATATTAAATTTGATGCAAAGTACAGCAACTTTAAAAAATATAAGACTATTGTTATTATTGGAATGGGTGGCTCTATACTAGGAACAAAGGCTATTTATTCATTCTTAAAACATAAAATAAAAAAGAAACTTATTTTTCTCGACAACCTCGATGAGAATTATTTAAAGCAAATAAAGAAAAATAGAAACCTATCTAAAAGCCTTTTTTTAATTATTTCTAAATCTGGAAATACTGACGAAACAATTTTAAATATGTATTTTTTAAAAAATTTCTTAAAACATAACAATACAATTATTTTAGCTGAGAATAGAGACAACTTCCTTAGAAAGATTGCTATTAAAAATAAACATTTTTTTGTTAATCATAATAAACTTATTGGTGGTAGATACTCAGTGTTATCTAATGTTGGAATGTTACCGGCTTATTTAATGGATCTTAAAATTGAACATTTTAAAAAAAATTTAAGAAAATTAACAAATAATAAAAAGTTTTTATCTAAATCATTAAATTTGATTAAAAAATTCAAATCAAAAAAAAAAAATATTCTTATTTTCTTCAATTATATTCCAGAGTTAAATGATTTTTTGTTATGGGCTCAACAACTTTTCGCAGAAAGTTTAGGTAAAAATCAAAAAGGATTTATTCCGGTAATTTCTAATGCTCCAAAAGATCATCACAGTTTATTACAACTCTATTTGGATGGACCTAAAGACAAAATTTTTTATGTCTTCAGTTCAGAAAAAAAATCAAGTATTAAGACTAAATCTACATTTTTCGATCAAGGAATGCAGCACCTTAATAAAAAAAAGTATAACACAATAATAAATTCACAAAAAAATGCTTTTTTAAGTGCTCTTAAATCGAAAAAAATTGTTTTTAGAGAAATAAAGATAAAAAAATTTGATGAGGACAACTTAGGGAAATTATTTTTGTCTTTTATCATTGAAACAATTTTACTTGGAAAAATTATGAATATTAATCCTTTTGATCAACCAGCAGTTGAGCAAGTAAAAATATTAACCAAGAAGTTTCTTAAACTAAAAAAGTTTTAGAAAGAAGATCTCTGATCGTCCATAAATTTTATTTTCAACAATACTAAATTTTTTTACAACGTTGTTATCAGAGTTTTTTTCTCTGTGTATGAGCACTATATGCTTTTTACTTAAAAACTTATTTTTTAAAATTTCTAAAAAATTATGAAAATCTTTGTTTTTATATGGTGGATCCAAAAATACTATATCAAATTTACTTAATGATTTTATATCTTTAAAAAAATTAATTATATTTAATGAATATATACTTGTTTGTTGCTCAACCTTTAATGAGACAATATTCATTTTTAAATTTGTTAACGCAACTTTGTCATTTTCAACAAAAGAAATTTTTTTAGCACCTCGTGAAACACATTCTAAACCAAAAGATCCTACGCCTGCATATAAATCTAAAACCTGTGAATTTTTTATTTTTACGTCAATTTTATTCGAATGCTCAATTATATTAAAAATATTTTCTTTCACATTGTCCTTTAAAGGCCTAGTTTTTAGACTTTTAGGAAAATTTAATTTTTTATTTTTAAAATTTCCACTTATTATTCTCATTTTTTATTAATTGCTCTCCAGGCAATATCCCTTCTAAAAAAACCATCAATCCAAGATATTTTTTTTAAATTTTCTAAGGATTTATCTCTTGCTGATTTTAGTTTGTTTGCTTTTGAGGTTATATTTAACACTCTTCCTCCACTGGAAAAAACTCTATTATCTTTATTGTATGTGCCAGCATGAAAGACTTGATTATTTTTATCAGTCTCAACTTTATCAATATTTTTAATTTCGCTATTTTTAATATAGTTCCCCGGATAACCCTTTGCACATAAAACTACTGTAATAGCATTGTCATCATACCACTCAATATTTACTTTTTTTAATTCATTTTTTGTTACTAAATCTAAAATTTCTAACAAATCAGTTTTTAACCTCATCATTAAAACTTGGCATTCTGGATCTCCCATTCTTATATTGTACTCAATCAAATACGGTTCACCATTTGAAATCATCAATCCTGCATAGAGAAAACCTGTGTATGGATGGCCCAAATTTTTCATTTCTTTGAGCGTAGGTTCAATTATTTTTTTTTTATTTTATTTTCAAGTTCATCATTTAATAAATTTGAAGGTGAATAAGCTCCCATACCACCTGTATTTGGACCAACATCCCCCTCACCAACTTTTTTATGATCTTGAGCTGATCCAAAAAATTTGTAACAATTATTGTCTGATATAACAAAGTAACTTAATTCCTCTCCCTCCAAAAATTCTTCTAAAACTACTTTCTTAGATGATTTAAACTTTCCATCCATTATTTCCTTTATCTTATTTTTGGCCTCTTCTATATTATTACAAATTGAAACACCTTTTCCTGCAGCCAAACCATCGGCTTTAACAACTATGGGTGTTTTATTACTTTCTAGAAAATGAACTGCACTATCGTAATCCTCAAATACTCCGAATTTTGCAGTTGGTATATTATTTTTTTTACATAAATCTTTCATAAATGCTTTGGAGCCCTCAAGTTTAGAAGCAAATTTATCTGGACCTAAAACTTTCACTCCTTCTTTATTTAAAAAGTCTACAATACCATTTACCAAAGGCTCTTCTGGTCCAATTACGACAATATCTATATTTTTAATTTTAATTATTTTAAGAATTTCCTTAAAGTTTTTAATATCAATATTGATATTTTCTGCTAAGGCTTGTGTACCAGCATTTCCAGGAATACAAATTAATTTATTGATTTTATGGGATTGTTTTAATTTATAACAGATTGAGTGTTCTCTACCACCACTTCCTATAATAGCTAAATTCATATAATATTAATTTAAGATTATTAATTCTATAACTAGCATGAACAAGAATAAAGCAAAACTAAAATTTGGACCCAATACTTTTGAAGTTTTAGAGAATGGAGATTACGTAGAATGTGCAGTTTCAGGAAAAAATATACCTCTAAAGGATTTAGAATATTGGAACGTAGAGTTGCAAGAGGCTTACTTCTCTCCCAAAGAGGTAAAAATAAGATTTGAAAAACTAAAATTTAAAAAATAATTATTTCCACCTGCCATGTGTCCAAATCCATTGGCCAGGATTTCTTTTTACCATATCTTCAATAACTTGATTAATTTGAATTGTTATAAGTTTTTTATCATTCTCGGGTATTCCTGTTTTTTTAATATTTATTGGATTTAAAATTTCCATTTCAAAAAAATCTTCATTAACTCTCTTCAAATAAATGGGAATAATATTACAATTAAATTTTAAAGCTAATTGTGCTGGCAATGTAGTTGTGTGTGCAGGTATATTAAAAAAAGGATATCTGTCAGACTCACCAAGTCTTTGGTCTACCATTAATGCAATACTGTGTTTTTTTTTCATAAATCCTATTACTTCCTTAGTTCCAGCCACGCCTTTCTTAATTTGATTTTTACAAATATATTTTTTTCTAATTGAGACCATAAATGGGTTTATAAAATAATTATTAAGAGGTCGGTAAATTGCCGCAAGATTTATTTTATTTTTTTCTAATTCCATTGCCATAAGTTCAAAATTTGCAAAATGCCCTGAAACAAAAATAGCTTGTTTTCCAGATTGAATTATTTCATCTAGCTTATCTTTTCCTTTAATTGAAATGTGTGATTTTGAAAATTTATTTAAGCGAAATTTTTTCATAAACAAATACTCTGCAAAAGTATATCCATAATTTTTCCACATTGAGTTTGTTATATTTTTTTTTTCAATTTCAGAAATGTTACCTAAAGCTTTAGTGATATTTTCATTTATAATTTTTTTTGATCTAAAAATAGATCCACAATTTAATATTATAATTGAAGAGATTTTCCTTCCTATTTTTATACCAACTACTTTGATTAATAAAAATATAAAATAAATAAATATAGCCTCAAAAATATATTTAATAGTCTTCATTTAATTAATTCTTTTAATTTTTTTTTAAATTTATCTTCATTTTCAAATTTAATCCCAACTTTTATAAAATCATATTTTTTTCTTATAAATGGGTTCATCCTCATAAAATCTTTTTCTGTGGTTACTAATTTTGCATTATATATTTTCTCAAATTTATTTAATTTATCTAATTCTTTCTCATCCAAAGAGTAATGATCTGGATAAGATACTTCTTTTACAATGTTTAAATGATTCTGTTTTAGTAAGTAAAAAAAATTTTCGGGATTACCAATCCCTGCAAATGCTATTAGCTTTTTATTTTTATAACTTTCGATATTTTTTGGATAATAATTATAATAAAAAAATTCAATATCTGAATTGAATCGTTTTAATTTAAGTTCGAATTCTAAATCTTTCTTACCATTAACCAAAATAATTTGACAATTTTTTAATTCTTTTAAACTTTCTCTTAATGGACCTGATGGAATTGTTAATCCATTTCCCACTTTTTGATTTTCATGAAAACATATAATACTTAAATCTTTTTTAATACTTTGATCTTGATATCCATCATCTAACACAGCAAAATTATATTTTTTTTCAATTGCTTTATTTATTGCTTCCGATCTTTTTTTTGCAACTAAAACTTTGCTATATTTTTTTAAGAGATGAATTTCATCATCCTGATCTGGATATTTTTTTTTTATAACAACTGGATTTTGATCAAACTCTTTTAAAAATTTACAAATTTCTATTGAAACTGGTGTTTTACCAGTTCCCCCAATATATATATTTCCAACGCAGATCACAGAAATAGGGAACTTCTTTTGTGAGACTAATTTTTTTCTTAAAAAGATTATTAAACTATACAAGAAAGTAATAGGTAACAGAAGTATGGAAAAAAAAGTAAAATAATTCTGATCCCAAAATTTAGGTTTTAAGATTTTCATTTGATGTATTTGTTATACTCATTAATTAAATTTTTAAAAATTTCATTACTAAAAGTATTAATTCTCTCTATTTTCTCACTATTTATCTCTAAGTTTTTTTTAAAATTTTTTTCTAATTTATTCGCAAGATCGTCTGCTTTAGTTATTTCTTCAGATATTCCAATGTTGTCTAAAAATTTATAAATATCATCAAAGTTAGATACGTACGGACCATGATAAATATGACATCCTATTTTTGCTGCATCCAAAGGATTTTGGCCTCCACTATTTTCAAATTTCTCAATTGTAGATTTTCCTATGAAAATTTGATTTATGTTTTTTAAATATTTATTAACAGATCCATAATAATTAACTAAAATTACATCTGCAAAATTATTAATATCATCTATCTCCTCTTTAATCTGCACCTCAAGGCCTAAATTTCTCAAATTTGAATAAATTTTGTTAATTCTATGAATATGTCTTGGAATAATAATTGTGAGAATATTTTCTACTTTTTTTTTTGCTATTAAATGGGTTTTAGCACATAAGTTTTCCTCATCAAAATGTGTGCTTAAGGCACACCAAACTTTACGTTTAGTGATATTATTAAATTGATTTTTATTATTTGAATCTTTCTCTATTGATGAACAAAATTTTATATTTCCATAAAATTTAATATTTTGCGCACCAAGAGTATTTAAGTACTGCGAAGTAATTGTGCTTGATGAGATACAAGATGAAAAGCAACCGAAAATTTTTTTAGTAGATTTACCCAAAACCTTCCATCTTTGGAAACTTTTTTTTGTTATTCGAGCATTAAGTAATATCAATGGTATTTTTTCTTTATTAATTTTTAGTATAAAATTAGGCCAAATCTCAGAGTCCACAAACGATGCTATGTCTGGGCGCCAGTTTTTAAAAAAATTTTCTATTAAGAAATTGAAATCATAAGGCATAAATTGATGAAAAACTCTTTTATTAGAATTAAATCTTCTTTTAAATTCATTATAAGAACTTAAGGTAACAGTTGTAATAAGAAAGTAACTATTAGGATTTTGTTTTAAATAATATTCAACCAAAGGCAAAATACTTTTAAGTTCTCCAATACTAGCAGCATGAAACCAAATAAGAAAACCTTTTGGTCTTATTATTTTGTTTAAAAATATCTTTTCTTTATATTTGTGTGGATGTTCCTTTTTAATTAATTTTCTTAAAAAAATTAAAACAATATAAGGTAAATAGAAAATAAATATTAAAAATTTATATAAAATTATAAGCATGTTTAATGCAACATTTGTTTGCTATAAAGACTTTCATATTCAGGTGAATTTTTTAAAAGTTCGCTGTGAGTTCCAGATTTTAAAACCGTTCCCTCTTTCATAAGAATTATTTTGTTTGCTTTGTTTATAGTAGATAATCTATGAGCAATAACTAATGTTGTTCTATTTTTTGTAAGATTAAAAATAGCATTTTGTACTTTTTCTTCAGACTCAGCGTCTAAGGACGAAGTTGCTTCATCAAGTAAGATTATAGGTGAATTTTTTAAAATTGCTCTTGCAATTGATATTCTTTGTTTTTGACCACCTGAGAGTCTAACTGCATTTTCCCCTATTAAAGTTTTGTATTTATTTGGAAGCTTATCTATAAACTCATCCGCAGCTGCAAGTTTACAAGCTTCTTTAATCTCATTATCAGTAGCATCTAATTTTGCGTACTTAATATTATTTTCAACACTATCATCAAAAAGTATAACATCTTGACTTACCAATGAAATTTTATCTCTTAAAGATCTTAGAGATACTTTATTAATTTGCTGACCATCTAATAATATTTTACCTCCCTGAGGTTCATAAAATCTTGGTATTAAATTTAATATCGTACTTTTACCAGCGCCGCTGTGACCAACTAAAGCAGTGATTTTTTCTCCTTCAATATCAATACTAATATTTCTTATCGCTTTATCTTTACCGGTACTATACTTGAAACTTACATCATCAAATTTAATATTTGATTTACTAATTTTAATTTTAGGTAAATTTTCATCGTCTTTAATTTGTATTTCTCTATCTATAATTTGAAAAACTCTATCTGCAGCCGCAGCACCTTGATACACAAGCATGTTTACTGTAGCTAAAGACCTAACTGGCTGGTATGCAAGCATCATTGCAGCTAAAAATGAAAAAAAGTTATTTATGCCAATCTCACCTTGAGCAATCAATAGTCCTGCGTAATAAATAAAACCTGCAATCATAAAACCTGTTAAAGTTTCCATAATTGGAGCTGCTCTAATTTGAACTTTTCCAATTTTAATTTGTGTGTCGGTCAAATCTTGAATTGCATCAGAGCTTCTTTTTTTTTCAAATTCTTCTCTTTGGTAAATTTTTATTATTTTTGAACTTTTTAATATTTCTGAAATTAATGTAGTAAAATTTCCAGAAGAAATAACACTTTTAGTTGTGGCTTTACCCATTCTTTTTCCTAAAGATTTAGCAACTATCGCTGCCAATGGCATCATGACTAAAGAAAATATTGCTAATTTCCAATTTTGGTAAAACATCAAACAAATCAAGGTTATAAGAGTTAAGCTATCCTTCATTATGTTTAAAACACCAGTGCTTACCAATTCTTGAACCATTGCGACATCATATAAAAATGTCGATATATACTTTCCAGAATGTTTTGCTTCTATTGTTTGAGAATCTGACAAAAGTATATTGTCAGTCATTTTATTTTGTAAACGCTGTTTTATTCTATTTCCCAGAACTATAACAATAGACCTTGCAAAGTATAAAGAAATACCTTTGCCTGCAAAGGCAAAAACTATAACAATTGGAATAAAAATTGCATAGGTTTTGTTTTGTTCGATAAAGATTTTTTTTACTGCAGGATCTAGCAACCACGCAATAGCTGAAGTTGATCCGGCAACAATTACTGAAAGTATTATAGCTACAATTAATCTACTTATGTATTTTTTTATATATTCTCTATAAAGTCTCTTAACAATAATTATAACTTCGTTTATTTTCATTAGATGCTAAAATTTAAAAAGAAAAAACTTAGAAAAATCATTAACCCAGACCAATTATTAATTTTAAATGCTTTTAAACAATTTGAAGGTTTTCTTATTTTAAAAATTTTGATTTGATATATTAATGTTAATACAAAAAATCCTAAAAAAATTAATGAATAATTGAAATTTAAATTAAACATAACCAACATAATCGCCACCGAACTTAAGGAATAACAACTTATTACAAAAAAGTTTAGATTATTTTTAAATTTTATTGCTGTAGATTTTACCCCAATCACTTCGTCATCCGAAATATCTTGTACTCCATAAATCGTGTCATATCCTAGTGTCCAAAATATGGCCCCTAAATAAAGAAGTATGGGCAAATATGTAATATCATTCATAATAGCGGCCCAAGCCATAATAATCCCCCAATTAAAAGTAAATCCCAAAAATAATTGAGGCCAATAAGTGAATCTTTTCATAAAAGGATAACTAAATGCAAATAACATGGAAAACGCACCAAGTGATATAGTTAAAAAATTAAATTGTATCAAAACCAAAAATGCAAGTGCACATAAAATTAAAACATATATCCATGCTAAAGATTTATTCAATTTTCCAGAAGCGATTGGTCTACTTTTTGTTCTTTCTACCTTCCTATCTATCTTTTCATCTACGATATCATTTACAATACAACCGGCACTTCTCATCAAAACTGATCCCAAAAAAAATAAAATTAAATAGTAAAAGAAAACATTAAAATTTTTATCAAAGTAAAAAGCTAATGATAATCCCCAAGAACAGGGCCAAAATAATAATAGAAAACCAATTGGTTTATTGAGCCTAGTTACATAAATGAAATTTTGAATATGTTTTGACATTAATAGTTCTTGTAAATATCAAACACTAAATACATAATCAATCCGATTCGAAATGAATATAGATTATACAGTAACAGCATTAATGTTTCCGGCTATTCCACTTATAATGGCAGTTTACAGTAATAGATTTCACACTTTGAGTGCTCTAATCAGAAAACTTCATGACGAATATGTTTTTGAAAAACACATTCCACCTGAATGGGAAAAACAACTTAAAAACTTAAGTCGAAGAATTAATTATCTAAAATTTTCAATTGGAGCTGCTGGCTTAGGTTTTTTATTTAATATGATGACTGTTCTAGGACTGTACCTTGGTAAAATATTCGTAGCTAGATTGATATTTGCTACTTGTTGTATATCAATGATTATATCAATAGTACTATTCTTGTTTGAAATTTTCCTGTCTACAAATGCGTTAAAATTACATTTGTCAGACATGAAATTTGATGGCAAATAAATAATATGAAAATTAATGCTATTCGAGCCTTTATAATTGCAGCAATAATAATTATTCTTTTGTATGCATTAGGATTGTTTTTACCGATTATAATGGTATCAAGTTAATTATGTTTTCAAAACCAATTATACTTGTCATTTTATTAGTCCTTCTACTAGTTTTTTACTTAGTTATTAGATTTGGTGCAGGTAAAAAGAAAGATATCGAAGAGTCGAAAAACTTAACAAGGTACTTGCTCGGAATACGGATTCTGATAATTCTTCTTGCCATAGTTGGTTTAGGACTTTGGTTTTTTCTTTAAATTTTTAGAATAGACTAATTTTCCAAATTTAATCTTCTCATCATACGATTGGTTAAAAGTTTTTAATTGTGTTTCACTCATTCTTGAAGTTAGCACTTTCAAATTTTTATTCTTCCATTCATTGGTTGTTTCTAAATTTTTCCAAATCTTCTTTTCCTGGTCTGTTCTTGCACATCCATAACAAAAACCAGTTTTAGGATCACTTTTACATATACTAATACATGGACTTATAATTTTCATATTTTAATTTGGTATTAAAACAGCTGGACCTAAAATTTTTCTTCCCTCTAAATCCTCATGAGCTTTTTTTGCATCAGATAACTTGTATTCTTTAAAAATTTTTATCTTAATTTTACCAAATTTTATTTGTTCAAAAAGAGCAGTTGTTCCCTCTTCAAGTGCTACTCTTCCTGCTCCATAATCAGCTAATCCTGGTCTTGTAAAAAATAAACTTTTATGTGCTATATATTTTTTTACATCTATTGGATCAAGAGCCCCAGACGCATTTCCAAAAGAAATCATCGTACCCATCGGTTTTAAACAATTAATAGATTTTTCAAAAGTTTTTTTTCCAACACCATCATAAACTACTCCGATACCTTTATTATTGGTAATCTCAAGAACCTTTTTATCAAAATCCTCTTTATTATAATTAATAACAAACTCGCATCCATTTTCTTTTGCAATATCAATTTTATTGTCAGATCCTACAGTCCCAATAATTCTACACCCAATACTTTTTGCCCACTGACAAAAAACTTGTCCAACTCCACCGGCAGCGGCATGAAATAAAATTAATTCACCTGCTTTTGCTTTATAAGTTTTAAATAATAGATAATGTGAAGTTAAGCCTTTTGTCATTATACTTGCCGCAACTTTGTCGTTTACCCCTTCTGGTATTTTTACAGCGATTTTTTCAGGAATTATCCTTTCTTCAGAGTAAGATCCTAAAGGCAATTGTGAGTACGTTACTCTATCTCCTTTATTAAAATATTTCACTGCAGAGCCAATTTCTTGGACAATACCAGCTCCCTCCATTCCAATACCTGATGGCAGCTTTAATTTATAAAGTCCAGATCTGTGGTAGGTATCAATAAAATTTAAACCAATAGCTAAATTTTTGATTTTAATTTCTTCAGGACCAGGCGAACCAACCTTTACGTCCTTTAATTCCAAAACTTCTGGACCACCATGTTTGCTAATTATAATTGATTTTACCATCTTAACTTATATAAATTCTTCATGGCATCAAAAGCAAGACTTTTTTATCCAGACAAATTAAAAACAGGTACTATTTCTAGACTTTCTGAAAAACAATCTCATTATACTAAGAATGTAATGAGACTAAAAGCAGGAGATAAAATTTCACTTTTCAATTCTCAAGATGGGGAGTGGGATATAAGAATTCTAGATCAAGGAAAAATTTTTACCAAATTTAAAGTTGAAAAATTATCAAGACCTATATCTAAAGAAAAAAATATTTGGTTAGCTTTTTCACCAATTAAAAAAATTCCTCAAGACTTAATGATTCAAAAAACTACAGAACTTGGAATTCAAAAATTTATTCCATTATTATGTGAAAGAAGTGTAGTCAGAGAAATTAATACAAAAAGAGCTGAGAAGATTATAACCGAAGCTTGTGAGCAATCTAATCGAATTACAGTGCCTAAAATTTTAGATATGCAGAGACTTATTGATTTTATTAAATATTTCCCCGATGAAGGAAAAATTATATTTTGTGACATTAATTCAAATTTAAAAGATTTTAAAAATAAATTATCCAAAAAAAATCCAATTTGCATTTTAATTGGACCAGAGGGTGATTTTACTGAAGAGGAAAGGCAATTTATAATTAATGATAAAAATGTAATATCAATCACTTTGGCCAAGAATATTTTACGCGCAGAGACAGCAGCAATTGCATCAACAACAATTTTAAATTACAACTTGGAAAACAACTAAATACCACTAAATTTAAAGCAATTTTTACCTTGCAAAAATGTCGCAAAACCTTATTAAACATGCATATAGTTTATATATATAGTAAATAGATATTAAATTATGAGTACAGCTTACGCACTATTACTTGGTCTGGTTATTTTTTTAGGACTTTTTATTTATTTTGTTTTTTTCACAGTCTCTTTAAGACTAGAGAAAAATGAAAATGAAGCTGAAATTGCTGTTAAAAGAAAATCAGTGCCATTTAGATGGAAGGATTTAATTGATCCAAAAAATAAGAAAATTGGTTTAATAGACTTGGGAAACCATATTCTAATTGCAGGTGTTGTACTTTTAGGAATTTTTATTATTTCGAACGCATAAAATGATAGTAGCTCTAAGTATATTTTTAATAACCATCGGCTCAATAGCATTTCACTTTTGGTCTCCTTGGTGGTGGACTGAGGTCGCATCAAATTGGGGTAACATGGATGATACAATCCTCTTAACCTTCTGGATAACTGGTGCAGTGTTTGTAGCTATTTGTTTTTTCGTTGCTTATTGCGTTTGGAAGTTCAGCTATAAAAAAGAAAGAAGAGCGGAATATAAACCAGAAGACAAAAAATTAGAAAGTAGGCTAACATGGGCTACCGCAATTGGAGTTGCTGCTCTTTTGGCTCCAGGACTAGTTGTGTGGAATCAATATGTTACAGTTCCAGAAAATGCATACAAAGTAGAAGTATTCGCCTACCAATGGGGATGGAAATACAGACTTCCTGGAGAAGACGGTAAGCTTGGAAAGACCGACATTAAATATATTAATGATGACAATCCTTTTGGATTAATAATAGAAGATCCTAACGGGAAAGATGATTTATTGGTAGACGCAGACGAGCTTCACGTGCTGAAGGATAGACCTGTAAAGTTTGAACTAAGAACTATTGATGTCCTGCACAATTTTTATGTTCCTCAATTTAGAGGAAAAATGGATATGGTTCCTGGAATTATAACTTATTATTGGTTGACTCCAACTAGAGTAGGGGATTTTGAAGTTTTGTGTGCTGAGTATTGTGGGACTGGTCATTATGCTATGAGGGGAAGAGTTATCGTGGATGAAGAGAAAGACTATAAGAAATGGGAAGCAAAACAGATTACTTTTGAGAAAATGTTAGCAAAAAGTAAAAAAAATGACAATTTGCAACTAGTAAAAAAGGAAAAATAATCTATAAAACGGTAAATTATTATGTCAGACGAACAAGATCATAAACTAGAAGCTAAATCAGACTACGTAGCTGATGCCTCATCCGTATCAACGCCCGATATTGATGCAGTTCCAGAAGCTGAATTGCCGGATCAAGAACTTTATCACTCGCATAGTTGGTGGACTACTTATGTGTTTTCGCAGGACGCTAAGTACATTGGAATTCAGTACGCCTTAACAGCTATTGGAACAGGACTTCTTGGATTAGTTTTATCATGGTTAATGAGAATTCAGTTGGCTTTCCCAGGACTTGGTTGGCTTGAACCATCTTCTTATTATCAGTTCGTTACGATGCATGGAATGATAATGGTCGTTTATCTTTTGACAGCATTGTTTCTTGGAGGTTTTGGAAATTTATTAATACCTTTAATGTGTGGAGCCAGAGATATGGCATTCCCATACGTAAACATGCTCAGCTACTGGGCATTTGTTGTTGCCGTTTTAGTTTTGCTAGCAAGCTTTTTTGTACCTGGAGGTCCCACCGGAGCAGGGTGGACTCTTTACCCTCCTCAAGCAATTACAGCCGGAACACCTGGCTACAACGGGGGGATAATATTAATGTTAATTTCACTAATATTATTTGTAGCTGGTTTTACAATGGGTGGGCTAAATTATATCATTACAGTTTTACAGTTAAGAGCTAGAGGTATGACACTTATGAGAATGCCTTTAACGATTTGGGGAATTTTTACGGCAACTGTCCTAGCGATGTTTGCTTTTCCAGCACTTTTAGTTGGTTGTTTGATGATGACACTTGATAGTTTGCTTGGAACAAGTTTCTTCATGCCGGCAATGGTTTCATTAGGAGAAACTTTAACTCATGAAGGTGGAAGCCCAATACTTTTCCAGCACCTATTTTGGTTTTTTGGTCATCCAGAAGTTTACATTGTTGCATTACCCGCTTTTGGCATAGTTTCAGATTTACTATCCGTCCACTCAAGAAAAACTATTTTTGGTTATAGAATGATGGTTTGGGCAATTGTCGGAATTGGTGCATTAAGCTTTTTTGTTTGGGCTCACCATATGTATGTAAGCGGAATGAACCCATGGTTTGGTTTCTTCTTTGCAACAACAACATTAATAATTGCAGTTCCAACAGCGATAAAAGTTTATAACTGGATTTTAACTTTATGGAGAGGAAATATACAGCTATCTCTTCCTATGTTATTTTCACTAGGTTTTATAGTAACTTTTTTAAATGGTGGGTTGACTGGTCTTTTTTTAGGAAACGTAACAGTCGATGTTCCTTTATCAGATACTTACTTTGTTGTTGCTCATTTCCACATGGTTATGGGTATTGCTCCTATACTTGTTATCTTCGGAGCTATTTATCACTGGTACCCATTAATTACAGGTCGTATGATGAACGAAACTCTGGGTAAAATTCATTTTTGGATTACATTTTTAGGATCGTATGCAATTTATTTCCCAATGCATTATCAAGGCTTCGTCGGAGTTCCTAGAAGATATTTTGAAATTTACGATAGCCCATACATCGACACATCAACGTTACTTTTAAATAAATTCATTACTATCGCAGTACTAATAGTAGGAGCTGCTCAGTTATTGTTTTTATATAACTTATTTGCAAGCGCCAGACTTGGAAAAAAATCTGAAAAAAATCCTTGGAAAGCTAACTCTTTAGAATGGCAAACTCCACAAATGCCTCCAGAACATGGTAACTGGGGTAAAGAACTTCCAAAAGTTTATAGATGGCCATACGACTTCAGTGTTCCTGGTGCAAAAGAGGATTATATTCCACAAAACCAACCTCCAAGTGAGATTATAGGAGCGAAAGTTGAGAAGACGTGAACAGGAAAAAATCTATTTTTCAATTACTAACTGAAAAACCTTGGGAAACGGATCAAATAGAGGCTGATAACGACCACGAAGGAAGAACAGTAAATATATCAAAACAAAAGCTAGGGCTAAGAACAATAATGGCGGCAAGTACCGTTCTATTTTCATTATTTGTAGTTGCTTATTCTGATCGAATGCTTGTAAACGACTGGAGAAATATGCCAGAACCTTGGCTTCTTTGGTTTAATACAGGAATTTTAGTAATAAGCAGTATAGTTTTTCACCAGGCAACAAAATATGCTAAAAAAGAAATCTTTGATAAAACTAAGAACTGTTTGTATTTCATTGGTTTCCTTGCATATTCATTTTTAATCGGACAGCTAATAGTTTGGTATCAATTAATCAACACTGGGTATTATGCAACAAGTAATGTAGCAAATGCTTTCTTCTATTTGTTTACAACAATCCACGGCCTTCATATTATTGGAGGTATATATTTTTGGGGAAAAACAACTTCAAAATTCATAAAAAGAAGTCTTAAGAAAGAAGATATTAATAATTTAATTGATATTTGTGCTGTTTACTGGCATTTTTTATTAGTAGTTTGGTTAGTGCTTTTTGGATTAATGTTATCAAGTTAAGGAAAACTAATTATGTCAGACTCATCATTAGATAATCTACCTAAAGGTTGGAAAAGCGTTCCAAACGACTTAGGTTCAGACCAAACTGCTTTCAAAGGAGTTCAATGGGGTAAAGCAATGATGTGGATTTTCCTATTGAGTGACACTTTTATATTTAGTTGTTTTTTAATTTCTTATATGAAAGGAAGGGCCTCAACCGTTGTTGATTGGCCTAATACTAGTCACGTATTTTCGTTAGATTTCATGGGAGTGCCAGTACCATTACTTCTGATTGCTATCATGACCTTTGTTCTTATCACTAGCAGCGGGACTATGGCTTTAGCAGTAAAGTATGGTTATGAAAAAAACAGAAAAATGTGTGGTCACCTTATTCTTGCTACAGCCATCGGCGGATTAATTTTTGTCGGAATGCAAGCTTTTGAGTGGTCCAAACTAATACATGAGGGTGTGAGACCATGGTCAAATCCCTTTGGCGCTGGTCAATTTGGATCATACTTCTTCATGATAACCGGTTTTCATGGCACCCATGTCTCGATAGGTGTAATATTTCTTTTTATTTTTGCTAGAAAAGTTTACAGAGGTGATTTTGATAAAGGTAGACGTGGATTTTTCACAACAATGAAATCAGACTATGTTTCAATTGAAATATTAGGTCTTTATTGGCATTTTGTGGATTTAGTTTGGGTTTTTATTTTCGCATTCTTCTATCTTTGGTAAGTTTTACAATGAATGAAAATACAGAATTAGATAAAAATAAAGAGAAACCAGCACAAACACATAAGATTGGAATATACCTTTGGATATGGGGTCTCCTATTCGTTTTGAGTTTTTTTTCTTACATGGTTGACTGGTATCAATTTCAAGGAATTTTAAGATGGTCTTTAATATTATTTTTTATGTTTCTGAAAGCAGGTCTAATTATGGCCTTCTTTATGCATCTGTTTTGGGAACGATATACTCTTGTGAATGTATTGCTATGGCCGATGACAGCAATTGCGTGTTTTGTTGGTCTAATGGTTGCTGAAGCTAAATACACGTTTTTTTCAAGACTTATTTATTTTGTCTTGGGCGGATAATTAATAACAGGATCTCAATTGTTAAATACCAACACAAAAACTAGAGAATTTAAATTTGATAGTATCCACTATATTAAGGCTTTGTTTGAATTAATGAAGCCTAGAGTAATGTCTCTTGCTATTTTTACATGTGTAGTTGGCTTTTTAATTGCACCATACAAAAGCATAGATTACCTATATGCAATTTTATCTATTACTGCTGTTGCCTTAGGCTCTGGTGCTGCCGGTTCCCTTAACTGTTGGTACGAAGCCGATGTTGATAAGGTAATGTCTAGAACTTGTTTAAGACCCATTCCAACTGGAAAATTAACAAAAAAAGAAGCCTTAATTTTTGGAGTAATATCTTCTTTTGTTTCAGTCGGGGCCTTATATTTTTTTTCAAACTTAATGGCTGCCTCTCTACTTGCTTTGACAATTTTATTTTATATCTTCGTTTATACAATTTGGCTTAAGAGAAAGACCCCACAAAATATTGTAATTGGAGGAGCAGCAGGTGCACTACCCCCAGTAATTGGATGGGCAATAGCTACAGGGAGTATTTCAATAGAACCTATAATTTTATTTTTAATAATTTTCGTTTGGACACCATCTCATTTTTGGGCTCTAAGTCTATTTAAATCTGAAGATTACAAAAAAGCCAACATACCTATGTTGCCCGTCACATCAGGTGTAGAAACAACTAAGAAAAACATTTTTGTCTATTCAATATTATTATTTCCAGTAGCAATAGCTCCATATTTTCTAAATTTCTTGGGTGTTATCTATTTACTATTTTCATTTCCTTTAAGCGCATATTATATTTTTATTTGTTTTAGACTTTTAAAAACAAAAGATGAAAAATCTGAAAAAAGTATTTCCAAACAAATATTTGCTTTTTCAATTTTATATTTATTTGCAATTTTTATATCAATTTTAGTGGACAAATTTGCTTAAAAATAAAAAATTATTTTTCATATCAATAAGTATTATTACTTTAATAATAATTCTTTATTTTTTGTTTGTTGAAAAAAATGTAAATATTTCTCAACAAATTCCAACCAAACTAATAACAAGTGTTCATAAAGATTTACCATTAAAGTTTGAGTCAGATCAGACAAATATTATTTTACAGCCAGGAGAGGTACAAACAATAAATTATTCAGTAGAAAATTTGGGTAGCAAAAGCGTTTCAGCAATGGCAACCTTTCAGGTTTACCCCCCTGAACTCAAAGATTTTATGACTAAAATGAACTGTTTTTGCTACGAGAAACAAACTTTAAAAGCAGGAGCAAAAGAAAAATATGCCTTAGTTTTATTAGTTGACCCAAATGTGACAAAGAATATAAAAGAAGCTATAATTCAGTTTGTATATTTTAAAAAATGATTATTGATACTTCAAATCCTGAAACACTTAAAATGTGTGCCGTATGTATTTCAGAAACATCCGGCGGTCAAATGGCTTTATTAATTATTGTAGTTTCACTTTCTCTTTTAGGATTACTGAATAGATCATGGAAGAAAAACTTTAAAAAAGAAGTAAAGCTATCTAACTAGTGGAATACATCAGCACAAGGAATAAAAATCTTAAATACAATTTTAAGGATATTTTTTTTAGAGGTTTAGCTCCCGATGGAGGACTTTTTATTCCAAATCAAATAAAAAAGTATAATGAAGCAGAGATTAAAAAATTAAGTATCTTAAATTATGTTGATCTAGCAACAGAAATAATATTCAATTTTTGCTCATCAAGTTTAGAAAAGAATAAATTAAAAAATATTATTAAAAAATCATACAAAAACTTTTCTTCTGATGAGGTTGTACAACTAAAGAAGTTTGGAAATTTAAATTTAATAGAACTTTATCATGGTCCTACATTGGCCTTTAAAGATATAGCAATGCAAGTTCTAGGAAACATGTATGATGAATTTAATATTTCCTCAAATAAAAAAGTAAATATTATAGTGGCTACATCTGGTGATACTGGTTCAGCAGCAATCGCAGCATTAAATGATAGAAAAAATATTAATTTATTTGTTTTGCATCCACATGAAAAAATTTCAAATATACAAAGAAAAATAATGACAACTATTGGATCCAGCAATGTTTACAATATTGCTATCAAAGGAACATTCGATGATTGTCAAAAACTTGTCAAAGAAATGTTTTCTGAAAATAATTTTAGAGAAAAAATTAATATGTCAGGTGTAAATTCTATAAATTGGGCAAGAATAATTTGTCAGATTGTATATTACTTTTATTCTTATTTTAAATTTCAAAATAAAAAAGTTAGTTTCGCAGTTCCAACTGGTAATTTCGGGGATGTTTTTGCAGGATATGTAGCTAAAAAAATGGGGTTACCGATTGAAAAATTAATAGTAGCCACTAATGAAAATGATATTTTAGAAAGAGTTATAAATACAGGTGAATATAAACCGACTACAGTAAAACCATCCCTATCCCCAAGTATGGATGTTCAAATATCAAGTAATTTTGAAAGACTACTTTTTGATGTGGTTAATGAAGATGATAAACAAGTTTCAATCTTTATGAATGATTTAAAATCTAAAGGTTCATTTTTACTAAATAAAGAACAGATTGCCATCATAAAAAAAGATTTCAATGCTAAAAAAATAAATGACAAAGAAACTATTGAAATAATAAAAAACTTTTCAAAAGAATATAATTTTGTTATTGACCCACATACAGCAACTGCAGTCGGTGCCTCCAAAGATATAAAAGATGGTTCTGAAATTTTAATTTTGGGTACGGCACATCCTTATAAATTTTTAGAAACAATTAAAATGGCAACTTCACAGGAAGTTGAAACCCCAAAACAGATAGCACATTTAATGGATAAAAAAGAAAATTATGATATTTTAGAAAACAAAATAAAAGATGTGAAAAGCTATATATTAGGAAAAATATCATGAAAATAAAACCTGGTGATAAATTACCTGAAAATGATTTTTTTTATTTGGACGATTCAAATGAAGTAAAAAAAATTTCAACTGGTGATTTATTTAAGTCTGGGAAAACGATAATTTTGGGGATGCCTGGAGCTTTCACAAAAACTTGTTCAGCAATTCATTTGCCAGGTTACATAAAAAACCATGATCTAGCAAAAAAAAGGGGGGTTACAAAAATAGTTTGTTTAGCGGTAAATGACCCAAACGTAATGAAAGCTTGGGGACAAAATCAAAACGTAGGAAACAAAATATTAATGGTAGGAGATCCTTTTTGTAAATTTACTAAAGCTATTGGGGCTGAAGTAGATAAATCGGCAAAAGGTTTAGGAATAAGGTCAAATAGATATACAATGTTATTGGAAGATGGAATTATAAAAAAAATTGAAGAAGAAAAAGAAACAGTAACTTGTGAATTGTCTGCAGCAGAAAACTTTTTAAATAAAATTTAATTATTTAGTTGGAAGTTGATTATTTTTCCAACCAATTTTCTCTCCACCGTCTCCTCTAAAACCATCTGAAACATTTAAGCATTTAAAACCTTTTTCAGTTAAAATTTCCGCTGCTCTTTGGGATCTATTACCTGATCCACACATTACTAGAATTTCAGAATTTTTATCAATTTTTAAATCTTCAAATTCTTTTATAAAATTTTCATTAATAATTCTTCCTTGAAACTGGGAAGATAAAAAATATGTTTTAATTCCTATTTTATCACCATCGGGCTTTCCTATTTGGTCCCACTCTTCTTTTGTTCTAACGTCTAACAAAATACTTTTTGGGTTCTCTTTTATGAAGTCTTTAATTTTATCACTTGGAATTTGTTTAATCATTTATCTTTTTATAGCTTCTTGTGCAATTTCATCAACAAGATTATTGTACTTATTTTGAGCGTGACCCTTTACCCATATCCATTTTATAGAATGTTTAGAGGATAAATTTTTTAATTTTTTCCATAATTCGATATTTTTAACTGGTTTTTTTGAAGCAGTTTTCCACCCATTTTTTTCCCATTTTTTTATCCAAGTTGTAATCCCATCTTTAACGTATGTAGAGTCTGTGTAAATTAAAATTTCAGATTTTTTTTTAAATTTTTGTATTGCTCTAATTGGTGCTAACAACTCCATTTTGTTATTTGTTGTGTTTTTTTCACTACCCGAGATCTCGTCTTGGATTTTATCATCTACCAGTATTATTGCAGCCCATCCTCCAGGACCAGGATTACCAGAGCATGCACCGTCAGTGTATATTTTATATCTCATATTAAATTAAATAATCCTCAAAACTTTTCGCATTTTTATGAAATTCTAGCCTTTTGAGATATTCTTCAGGATCTTTTATTTTAACAACTGCATTATCAACTGTATTAATGTAATCAAAAACCCTTGTTAGAAGAAATCTTAAAGCAGCACCTTGGGAAAGAACCTTGATTGCAACTTTTTCATCTTTCGATATTTTTCGAACTTCATTATATCCCTCCATTAATTTTTTTGCTTTTGTTACATTAAAACTTAAATTTTGTTTCATGCCATCAAAGCATAGTGCATTAAAGCATATTGCTATTTCAAAAGCATAAAAGTCATTACATGAAAAATAAAAATCAATAAATCCAGAAAACTTATTATTCTTGAAAAAAATATTATCAGTAAATAAATCTGCATGGATAATTCCAGATGGTAAGTTTTTTGGCCACTCTTTTTCTATACTTATTAGGTTCGCCTCAATTAAATTTGGAAGCTCAGGATGAATTTTATTACACGTATCTTTAACTTGGAAAAAAATATTTCTCCAAGATCTAACAGATAAATCATTTTTTCTTGTAAATGTAAAATTTTTTGTAATTTGATGTAACTTTGCAATTTGGCCACCAACTGTCTTACACTCAAGTGGTGACAGATTACTTTTAGATTTACCGTCTAAAAAACTTACAATCATAAACTTTTTATTATTTAGATTTGAAATATAACCATTATCTTTGTTAGGTATAGGTTTTGGACAAATAAATCCGTTTTTACTAAGTTCAACCATTAAATTTGAAAAAAAAGGTAGATCAGTTTCTTTAACTCTTCTCTCGTAAATTGTTAAAATATATTTGCCCTTTTCAGTTTCAATGGAGTAATTTGTATTTTCAATACCTTCTTTAATTCCCTCAAATTTTTTGAGCTTACCCAGTTTATAATTTAGTAAAATATTATTAATCTCCTCTTTTTCTAATTTTGTGTATACAGCCATTTAATTCACTTCTTTTGGCAATTTAAAAACTACTTTTTCGTTTGCAGTAACAATTTCTTCAATTGAAACCTTCATGTTCTTTTTTATTTCAGAAATAAAGTTTTGCACTAATTCTTCAGGCGCTGACGCACCAGATGAAAGACCAATAGTCTTACAATTTTTAATTTTATCTATTGGAGCTTTTTTGCCATAAAAAATTAATTCCGAATTTTCACATCCAGATTTTTTGGCTACTTCAACTAACCTTGCTGAATTCGATGAATTTCTACTTCCTAAAACAAAAAACATTTCACAATTTGGAGCAATTTTTTTAACCGCTGATTGTCTATTCGTTGTTGCATAGCAAATATCTTCTTTTATCGGCCCTTTTATATCTGGAAATTTTTGTTTCAAAACACCAATAATTTCTTTTGTATCATCAACCGATAGCGTTGTTTGAGTAACATAGGCAACCGGTTTTGAAAAACTTAAATTTTTAACATCCCCAATAGTCTCGACAAGCTTAATAGAACCTTTCGGTAGTTGTCCCATTGTGCCAATAACTTCTGGATGATTTTTATGACCAATTAGAACAATGTCAAAACCCTTCTTAAATAGCTGTTCTGTTTCTCGGTGTACCTTCGAAACAAGAGGACAAGTAGCATCAACATAAAATATTTTTTTTGATTTTGCCTCCTCTGGTACTTCTTTTGGTACGCCATGTGCTGAAAAAATAACCGGTCTAGATGCATCCTTTATTTCAGATAACTCCTCCACAAAAACGGCACCTAATTTTTTTAAGGATTCGACTACATTTTTATTATGAACTATCTCGTGTCTTACATAGACTGGAGAACCATATTTATCTAAAGCTTTTTTTACTATCTCTATAGCTCTATCCACACCAGCACAAAAACCTCTTGGAGCGGCTAAATAAATTTTAATTTCGTTTTTCATTAATTTCTAACAAATATTCTAACAATATATGCGGAAAAGTTAGTGACGCCAAACCAATAAATATCACTTTAACAATCACATCGTTTAAACCGTAGGATTTTGATAAAAAAATACTTGCTACTAAATATAAAATTGCTGTTACAACCGTTAAAGGTAAAGCTTTTTTAATAAAAATCTTTACACCATTTGAAAAGTCATTTTTATCAAGTTCGATAGACAAAGATATAATATGTCTTATTGAGTGAAGAAAACAAAAGTAAACTGTAAAAGCAATTATTGGTGAAAAAATATAATTTAAAATTACAATTGATAACATATCTAAAAATAAAATCTCAAAATCTTCCAATTTATTTTTATTTGCAAAATATAAATAACCAATAAAGCTTAAAAAAAGACAAAAATTTATAATCCAATGTTCTAACTCAAGGAAATCCAAAAATACTCTACTTACCATTAAAGTTTCAAAAATCTTTAACGTTTCATCAAAATGAAAAAAAAGTGGCGCAAAAACTATCAATGATCCTTTAATTAAGTAAAAAAATTGATCAAGGAATGAATTTCCTCTGTGTAAAAATGAAGTATCTTCAAGTCCAAAATGATAAGAAGCAACAATTAAAAAAGCTAATAAAGTGAAGGTACTATATAAACTCCAAATAAAAATTACTAATGCGGATATAAAAACGTAAATTAAAAAAAAAACAGCCTTATTGTTTACCTTATAGATTTTGAGTAATTTGTTTGCTTTATAATTATCCAAAGCTCCATGCGAAATTCCAATTGATAAAATCAGAAATAAACAAATAAATAAAATAACTAACTCATTTAAAGATGAAAAAAAATCTTTACCTAATAAAGCAAAAATCGAAAATCCAAGAGTTAGCAATGTAAAGAAGAATGTATGTTTGCCGTATATTTTTTTTATCATTTTAATTGAAAATAGATTTAATAAATATCCATTTTGGCATTTTTAAAATTATAGATATATCCTCAATAATATTACTTTTATTCGATAAAAACTTAATAGCTGTTCTGTACGAGCTATTGAATATTTTTGAGAATATATTTGGCATTTTTTCTGGATGTTTCTTTAAAACTCTAAGAAAAATTTCGTCTAAAAATCTATATTTTTTACCAATTTCAAAAACTTTTGTCATTTCTATATTTTCAATATTTTTACGGATATATTTTGAATGTTCTTGAATATTTAAAAAGGTATAACCTGTACTGAGTCTTGTCATCCCACCAGCAGTTCCAATATTAATTTTATTGTTTTCTTTTCTGTTGATTGGATAAAAAAGTGGGATAGCGCCTTCCTCCCTATAATTAATTTTATAGTCTTTGATACCCAAATCATTTAAATAAACTTTTATTTGAGATTCATAATCTTTTAAAGAATCATTTTTTTTTGATAGCCATGTACTTTCAATCATTGCTCTATTTTTACTGAAAGGCAAAACATAAAAGAAATGAACCCCATCTCTCTGTTCACAGTTAAAATCCATTAAATTTACAGTACTCTCATTAAAACAATCTTCTACTGTTTCAATTTCTACACCATGAAAAAGTTGCCAAAGATTAGTATCATTATCTTCGTTTACAGAGGGTAAGCTATTAAATATAAACGACTTGCTAGTATTTAAGTCATTAATATTTTTAAAAAATTTTATGTTTTTATTTTTTTTTAATCGTGTATTTATTTTGTCATAAAAAAGCCCACTATCTATACTTTCATATGGAAATTGATCACATTTGATAACTTTTGTTTCTGAATTAGTTTTTATAGAAAACTGCTTCCAACTTTTTTTAATACAGTCATTAAAATTGTGTTCATTAACTTTCCAAAATGACCAAGTTTTATCTCTTTTATACTCTTCTCTAGTTTCAACAATCGCAAGTGTTTTATCATTAAGTTTATCATGAATATCAAGCTCATAAGCTAAAGATAAGCCAGCACAACCACCACCTATTATTACAAAATCATATTCTTTCATTTAAACCTATATCTTCATTAATTAAATTATATTCCAACTCTTTTTCGTATTTTTTTTTCTTAATAAAGAAAAGTATTATTAAATCTTTTAATGAAAAAAGTGTTTGAATTATTTTTCCAAAGTTAGAAACATAGATTTTTCCAGCTTGTCGGTAATGGTTAATATCTTTTTGATTTAAAATTTTTTTACCTATTTGTCTATAAACTCTTCTAGCAACTATTATTGAAAAACGACTATTCAGAGGTATATCTCTAATACCTTCAAAAGAGCTATCATAAAAAGTGTCGGCTTTTAAAATTATATTTTGAATACTTTTAAAAACATCGTTGGAACTTTTTATCAAATATACTCTATTTTTTTTTTCATCTTCAACAACATCCCTCGCAATATTTGTTAATTGCATTGCTATTCCTAAGTCAATAGCTCTTTGTAATGACTCCTTTTTTTTTACACCAAATATTTTTGCCATCATTAAACCAACTGTTCCAGCTACTCTATAAGAATAAATTAACAATTCCTTTTCTGTTTCTATCCTTACTTCTTTTTTTAGATCAGAATTCACCCCATCAAATAAATCATCCACTATTTTTTTTGAAATATTTCTTTCACTCATTAAATTCCACATATTTTTTATTACACTGTCATTTTTATTTTTTTGCTCAAACTTTTTTCTAAATTCTTCAAGTTCTTTTTTTTTAATTTCTAAGTCTTTGTTTTGATCAGCAATATTATCTATTGTTCTACAAAAATCATATAAAACAGAACACTTATAATGGATTTTTTTTGGCAAAAAGAAACCAGACCAATTAAATGATTTTGCATAAATAGATAAATAATTTTTTGTAGTCATTATAAAATTTTATCCAAAACCTTAGCCGAAGAGATGACTCCTGGCATTCCAGCACCCGGATGTGTTCCTGCTCCAACAAAATATAAATTATCAAAAACCTCTGATTGATTGTGAAATCTGAAATAAGCTGATTGAGAAAACTTTGGCTGTATGGAAAAACCAGAACCATGCAGAGTTGCTAAATCTTTCTCGAAGTAATCTGGTGTAAGATAAAAATCACTCAATACATTTTCTTTTATACCAGGTAAAACTGTTTTATCCATTTTATCTAAAACTAAATTCTTAAATTTTTCACCCTCATTTAACCAATTAATATTTGATAAATTGTTTGGAACTGGAACTAATACATAAAAAGCATCCTGATTATTTGGTGCCATATTCGGGTCAGTTGCAGATGGTCGATGCAAATAATAGCTTATATCTTCGGATAAAACTTTCTTTTCAAAAATTTTCTCTAAGTGTTTTTCATAAGATTTTCCAAAATAAATAGTATGATGTGCTACATCATTATATTGTTTTTTTGATCCAAAATAATAAACAAAAAGTCCCATAGAATAGTCCATTCTTTTAATTTTCTGTTTAAATAAAAAATTATAATTTTTTTTAGATTTAATTAAATTTTTGTATACATTTGGTGGATCTGAATTACACACAACATAATCACAATTAATAACATTAGATTTATTTATTTTTACGGCCTTGACATCTTTATTATCAGAAATTATTTCAGTTACCTCTGCATCTTTTATAATTTTTATACCTTCTTCTTTCATTAATTTTTCAAGAGCTTTTACCACACTTCCTGTACCACCCATTGAATAATGGATGCCCCACTTTTTTTCCAAAAAGAGTATAAGCGTATATATTGATGTAGTAGTAAAAGGATTTCCACCCACCAGAAGAGGGTGCATACTAAAAACTCTTCTTAATTTTTCATTTGATACATAATTTGAAACTAATCCATAAACAGACTGATAACTTTTTAAATTTAGCAAAGAGGGAATTTGTTTAAGCATGAAAGATAAATTATTAAAAGGTTTATCAGATAAGTCAGTAAAACCTTTATCGAAAATTTTCTCCGTAAACTTAACTAGTTTATTATATCCTTCATAGTCTTTTTCTGAAAATTTTTTAATTTCTTTCTCCATTGATTTTTCATTACCTGAATAATCAAAAGTATCACCATCACTAAAAATAAAACGGTACCATAAATCTAAAGGCACTATTTTAACGTAGTCAGATATTTTTTTATTATATAATGAAAATAACTCCTCTATTAAATAAGGAGCGGTTATAACAGTTGGACCACCATCATAAATAAAATTGCCCTTTCTAAAAACTCTAGCTCTTCCACCTAAATCAGGATGTTTTTCGACTAAAGTTACCTCGTAACCTTTTGCTCTTAATCTTAAAGCTGAGGCCAAACCACCAAATCCTGACCCGACAACAATTACTTTTTTTGTCATAGATTAGGATCTTACGCTAGATTGATTTGTTTTTTAAAATTTTTTTTGCCTCATCAACGCTTGAAATATAAATTTTATCAAGCTTTTTCTTATCTACAGAATTTTTAATGATTTTTTCGAGTGCAATTATTGCTACTTCAACAGAATAATTTTTAATATCTTTCGTGGCCTGAAGTTTCATCTGTTTAATTTTATCTTCGGCCATTTTTTTTCTATTTTCAAAAATGCTATGGAATTGATCATTAATTTTAATTATATTCGTTTCAGATTCCTTTTGTGCATTTTTAATCATAAGGTCAATTTCAACTTTAGACTTACTTAATTTAGCTTCGTATTCACTAAGAATATTTTTAGCTTCCTCTTTTAACTTTTCTGCCTCATCAATATCTTTCTTAATCTTATTAATACTTTCATTTAATGCCCCAAATACTTTTTGAGGAACCTTAAAATAAAATAAAATTCCCAAAAATATAAAAAAAGAAATGGCAACCCAAAATGTAGCATCAAAGTTCATATTTAATTTCTTCTCTCCTTCATAACCTCTGAAACGGTAGCTTTAATACTGCTTTTGTTCAAATCTTCTTTAAAAATATCTTTTATAATATCTGACACAATTTCTTCTGAAATAATATTTATCTTTTTCAAAGAATTAATTTTAAATTTTTCTATTTCTTTTGTAGCACTTAAAGTTTCTTTTTGAATATCCTTTTCAATTTGCTCTTTTTTTGATTGAATATCTTCATTAATTTTTTTTCTTCCTTCAGATATTAGCTTTTTTGCTTCTAGCTTAGCTTCATCGATAATTTTATTATACTCCTTTAATTTTTTATCTGCTTCTTCCTTAAGAGAATTTGCCTCGTCGATATCTTTTCTTATTTGATTCTCTCTAGCGTCAATATTTTCTTTTATTTTAGGTACAAAAATCTTGGCTATTAAAATGTAAATTGCGGAAAAAATTAAAGTTAACCAAAATACTTGAGAAGCCCAATATGTTGGGTCAAGCTGAGGCATGCCAGCCTCAGCTGCATATACATTTTTTAGAATAAACAACGATAAAGTTGTTAAACTTATAATTTTAATCATGCTTTTGTCTTTTCGCTAAAAGGCAAAAAGTATTATTAAAGCAACAACCAGCCCGAAAAGTCCAGTCGCTTCTGCTAAAGCAAATCCTAAAAGTAAATTAGGAAATTGTTTTTGAGCGGCTGATGGGTTTCTCATAGCACCAGATAGATAATTTCCGAATATCAATCCAATACCAACACCAGCACCAGCTAAAGCAATTGCAGCTAATCCTGCGCCGATCATTTTTGCTGCTTCTAGTTCCATGGTTTCCTCCTTTTTTTTATTGTTAGTGATGTAAATTTAACGCGTCATTTAAATAAATGCATGTTAAAATCGCAAATACGTAAGCTTGTAAAAACGCTACTAAAATTTCTAAACCGGTTAAAGCAACAGAAAAAGTAAGTGGAAGCCATCCAGCAACCAAACCAAGACTAATTACAAATCCCCCAAAAACTTTTAACATTGTATGACCAGCCATCATATTTGCAAATAATCTTACAGATAGACTTACTGGTCTACTTAAATAAGATATAATTTCAATTATCATTATTATTGGCAACAGAACCATAGGAACACCACTTGGTACGAAAATTTTAAGATACTTAAAACCATGTATTACAAAACCCAAAATAGTAACTCCAATGAAAATAAACATTGCAAAAGCTAGTGTAACAATAATGTGGCTAGTTACTGTAAAAGAGTAGGGTAGCATCCCCACCATGTTACAAAACAAGACAAAAATAAAAAGACTAAATATAAATGAAAAATAAGGCTTAGCTTTCTTTCCAGCAGTATCACTAATCATTTTGGAAATAAAATTGTATAACATTTCTGATATCAGCTGGAATTTTCCTGGAATAATTTTTCTATCTTTCGTCCCCAATAATAAAAAAAGAGATATAAAAATCCCACTTATAAGCATAAATAGGCTAGCATTAGTGAAAGAAAGGTCTATACCATTAATTTTTATTTCAGGTCCAATTTTGTAAACATTGAACTGATGCATCGGGTTTGTTGCCATACTTTATTCCTTGTTTTCCTGCATCTTTTTTGCTGCTTTTATAACATTGTAAATTCCAGCTGCAGAACCAAAAAGAAAAAACAATATTATTAATAAAGGTTTAGTACCAAACCAATTATCTAAAATAAACCCAATAATTGATCCCACTGCAACTGCGGCAACAAGTTCTGTACCAAGTTTAAATGCATTTCCTAGAAAAACACCTTTTTTTCTATCAGTTTTTATTTCACTATTTTCTAATTTAGATTTTGCAATTTTAAGGCGAGTATCTAAATCATCAGACTTTTTCATTAATTCCTATGCAACTAATTCTTCGGCTCTCTCTAAGTTAACAGCCACCAACTTACTAATACCTTTTTCTGGCATGGTTACACCGTAAAGTCTGTTCATTTTAGACATGGTCAAAGCATGGTGAGTAATTATAATGAATTTTGTTTTTGTAATTGTTGATAGTTCTTCTAAAAGAGAACAAAAACGGGTTACATTAGCATCATCTAATGGTGCATCTACCTCATCTAGGACACAAATAGGAGAGGGATTAGTTAAAAAAATTGCAAATACTAACGACAAAGCTGTTAATGCTTGTTCTCCGCCAGACAATAAAGTGATTGATTGTAATCTTTTTCCCGGAGGTGAAACCAGCATTTCTAATCCAGCTTCAAGAGGGTCTTCGGAGTCGACCAGTTCAAGTTTAGCACTTCCTCCATTGAATAGTTTTACATATACTTCATTAAATTTTTTATTAATTTTAGAAAATGCATCTAAAAGTCTTTCACGCCCTTTTTGATTAAGTTCGTTTATGCTTGATTTGAGTTTTATAATTGCAGATACTAAGTCAGCTCTATCATCCTCCATTTTTTTTATAGTAACTTTAAATTTTTCAGTTTCTAAGTCTGCTCTCAAATTTACAGAGCCTAATGCTTCTCGACTTTTTTTTAATTCTACAAGATTGTTTTCCTGTTCATCTATTGAAGGTAATTTTTCTGGATCAGAGAAACCTGTTATTGAAAATAAATTATTAATATTTTCAATTTTAAGTTCCTTTTTGACAATATAAATTAAGTCCATTTTTCTTTGATCAATACCTTCTACAGTAGCTTCAAATCTTGCTTTATTTTCTCTTAATACTGCGAATTTTTCTTGTAGAGATTTTAATTCCTCATTAATTGAATTGTATTTATTTTCAGCTGAACTTATTTCAACCTCAAGTTCCTCGCTTTGTTTTTTTGTATTTTCTAAATTTTGTAAATTTTGCCCTTTATTAATAGCTATTCTTTCTGGATTTTTTTGACTTTCTTCTAATTCAATATTTAACTTTTTTCTTCTGTCAGTTAATTCTAAAATCATTTTCTCTGAATTGAGTTTTAGATCTTTCCAATTCTCAAGTTCTTGATCAATATTATTAATTCTTTCTTTCCTTTTTATAGAGTCACTTTTAATAGTTTCATTTTTTCCAAAATATATTGCGTACTCTTCCTGACTAGAAGTAATCATATTGACAAGTTTTTTAAGTTCTTCAAAGATTTCTTTGGAAAGCTTTCTATCAGTTTCAATGTATGTCCCAATCTCACTTATCAGATTATCCAATTTATTTTTTAAATCATTAAGTTTTCCACTTGATGAATTTAGATCTAATTTCGATTTATTTTCAATTTCGAAAAGCTCTTTTTCTGTCTTTAAAAGTTCATTTTTTTCCTCCAACATACGTTTTTCGTTCAAAGAAGCATCTAACGAAATACTTTTTTCTCTTTCTAAATCAGAGTCAATAGTTTTTAAATTATTTTGAATTTTTTTGTTAAGATCTTTTATTCTTTCTTCCTCTTTTTGTAAGTTGGAGATTTCTAAATTAATTTTTTGTAGTTTGGAAAGATTTTCTATTTTTTTATCTTTTAAGGGTTGCAGTCTCTTATTCTCCTCTTGAAGTAAAGTATTTGAACTATCAATACTATTTTTTAAAGTACTAATTTGAGTATTTATACCCGTAGACTGATCTTTTAATTGACCTTTCTCTTTCTCAATATTTTGAATTTTTAAATAATATAAAGCTGCTTCAGAAGACTTTATTTTTTCAGAAATTTCTCGATATTTTGTTGCCTCTTCAGCTTGTTTTTTTAAATTATCTAATAATTTTTCTTGTTGTCTTTTTAGCTCGTCTGCTCTTTTTAAATTATTCTCTGCTGCATTAAGTCTGGTTTCTGCTTCGTGTCTTCTCATATGTATTCCTGAAATACCTGCTGCTTCTTCCAAAACAGATTTTCTTTCAGACGGTTTAGCTGTCACAATCATACCAATTCTTCCTTGGCTAATCATAGATGGCGAATGTGCACCAGTTGAAAGGTCAGCAAAAAAAGTTTGTGCATCTTTTGCCCTAACTTCTTTACCATTCATAAAATATTTTGAACCTTTATCTCGTTCTATTTTTCTTTTTATTTGTATTTCATCTAGATCAACGAACCGCCCCTGACCTTCTTTTCGTGAATTATCAATTGTAATAGAAACTTCTGAAATGTTTTTTTGAGGACGGTTTGAAGTACCTGAGAAAATTACATCCTCCATACCTGAGCCACGCATACTTTTTGCTGAAGTTTCACCCATACACCACCTAAGAGCTTCTACAATATTAGATTTACCACAACCATTAGGTCCAACAATTCCAGTTAGACCTTCTTCAATATAAAAATTAGTTTTATCAAAAAACGATTTAAATCCTGATAGCTCCAGCTTTTTAAATTGCATAGTTTAAAGATATTTTAAAATTGCTTTCTTAAAATCCTCATAATTATGTTGCCCACTATATTTTTTTTCATTAATAAAAATTGTAGGTGTTGCCTCGATTGAATATTTTTTACTTGCATTTATTCTTTCATTTAAAATCTCATCTTCTAAATCCTGATCATTTAAACATCTCTTGTTTTTATCATTATTCAGTCCGTAATTATTAGTAATTTTAAAGATTTTCTGATTAATGCTGTTAATATCTGAACCACGTGCCCAACTATCTTGATTTTTGTAAAGCTCATTTAATAATTTTAATTTCTTTTCATCATTTTCAACGCAGCCTAGAACCTTTTCTGCATTTAATGCTGCTAAATCCAGAGGAAAGGCATGATGCTCATATTTAACTTTATTGTTATCTACAAAATCTATCTTTAATTTTTGAAAAATTTTTATATGAAAATTTGCACAGTGAGGGCATGTTAAAGATGAAAAAACCTTTACAGTCACCTTTGCATTTTCGTTCCCAACGGATAAAATCGCTCTGTTTTCGCTACTATTTGAATTAAAATTAAATAATAAAAAAAATATAACTAAAAACAATATCGGATTTAATTTTGTATAACGAAGATTATTTTTTTTTATTAAAAACATTTATAAGATTTGTTAAATTTTGTTTTAAATTGGAATCATTGATTTTATCAATCATATTTTGAAACTTATTTTTTTCTTCTCTACTAAAATTATATTTACTTACTTTTTTCATCTTTTCTTTAATCAAAACAAGTCTTATCTCTTTAATAAACTGATAACCGAAGAAGGCATTGATTTTATCTATTATCTCTTTTTTGCTATATTCAATAAGTACTTGATCACCATGAAAAACATTTAAAATTAAAATTCCGTCTTTAAGTTCTTTATTTGTTTTTACAGACTTAGGATAACAGGCATCTGAAATTTTTTTTCCAACTAAATTTGACCAATTTTCTATTATCGTGTTGTAGTTGTGACCACCCTTTTTTAGAATTTTTTTTAATCCTTTGGGTAAAGAATTTGATACAGTTCTAATTCCTTGAATAGAATACATTGATTTATTAATATAGACTTTTTTACCATGCATATTAGAATAAATTTATCAAAAAAAATAATTAGTTGGTATGATAATAATAAGCGCGTCTTACCATGGAGAGTCCCCTATAACTCACCAAGGAAGCTTTATTATAGATTATTAAGCGAGTTTATGTTGCAACAGACGCAAGTAAAGACTGTGATTCCTTACTTTAAGAAATTTACAACTGAAATTAAAAGTTTAAAAAAACTCTCTTCTACTAGTGAAACAAAAATTCTTAAGCTGTGGGAAGGGCTAGGTTATTATAGAAGATGCAGAAATTTAGTTAAAACAGCAAAAATTATTGTAAAAAAAGAAAGATCAAAATTACCTAAAACTTTAGTAGATATTAAAAGGCTTCCTGGGATAGGTGATTATACTGGAAATGTGTTACTTGCACTCATTTATAATCAGCCTCGCTTAGCTTTAGACGGAAATGTAAAGAGGGTTTTCTCTAGAATATTTAATAAACATGAAAAAAAATTAGATTATGAAAAGATTATTGCAATAAATAGGAAAAAATTATTTTTTAAAAGAAATTCAGATTTAGTAGAAGCAATGATGGAATTTGGTGCTTTAATTTGTAAACCAAAAGAACCTCGTTGTAATATTTGCCCAATTAGTAAAATTTGTAAATTTTATCACTCAGGGAAAAATAAAAAATTGACTGATAAAGAAAAAAAAAATAAAAAAAGCTATAATATCTTTTGTTATTTAAATAAAAAAAAACAAATTGGTCTAACCAAAAATAATGATCTAGGTTTTTTAAAAGAATATAGTTTGCCAATAATTAAAGAAAAATCGAAAGAAAATAAATTCAAAAATTGGAATTTTTTATGCAATTATAAGAATTTTATTTCAAATAAAAAATTAGATATTAATTTATATTATAAATTTTCAAGTAAAATTCCAAAAGATTTAAATTGGTATTCCATATATAATAATAAAGAATTTATACCGACATTTACAAAAAAAATATTTAAACAATTAGAAAATTTATATTGATGAAAAAAAAAATTGCAGTTATAGGATCTGGAATTGCAGGATTAACTATAGCAAACCTATTTAAAGGAAATTCTAACTTTGAAGTAATGGTTTATGAAAAAGAAAAAATATTAAATCTCGAAGAAGGTTATGGTATACAATTAGCACCAAATAGTACCTCTATTTTAAATAAAATAGGATTATCTAATATAGATAATAAAGATTTTTTTAATCCTTCTAAATTAAATTTTTATTCAAGCGATAATCAAAAGATTTGCGATTTAGATTTAACAAGATTTAATTCTGAGAAATTTAAATACACAACTTTAAAAAGATCGGTTTTAATAGAATTTTTAAAAAATAAATTATTTTCTAATAATCTGAGGTTTGGAAAAGAGGTAAAAAAAATTTCAAAGATTAAGGAAAAACTCTTAATTAATTTTAAAGATAATTCAAATGATCTAGTGGATTTCATAGTTGTTTCAGATGGTGTCTTTTCAAATACAAAATCAATTGTAGAAAATAAAAGTATTCTACCAATCTATAATGGATCAATTGCAATAAGAACGATCATTAAAAATTTACCAGAGTCTAACTATGACAAAAACAGCATTTCCCTAGTCATGCTTAAAAATGCACATCTCGTAATCTACCCAATTAACAAAAAAGGAGAATTAAATATTGTTTGTATAGTACGTCAAAAATTATCTAATAATATTGATTTGAAAGCACTAATTAAAAAAGAAATAATTTCGCAAAATAAAAATTTGGAAAACCTTTTTGATAATCAATTGGAATATTGGCCAATTTATACTTCAAAAAAACCTTCAAAATCGATTTATAAAAATTTATTTTATATAGGAGACGCTTTTTATACATTTCCTCCTACTATGGCCCAGGGCGCCTCCCAGTCAATCGAGGCTGCTAATGAATTATTTAATTTATTATCTAAAGATAATAAACATACGCCAGATCTTTTTTTCAAAAAAAGGCTAGAGAGAACAAAAGTTATTAATCGAAGATCTAAATTGAATCATCATATATTTCATTTTTCTAATCCAATCTTAAAAACGGTCAGAAATGAATCTTTAAAAATAATGTTAAAAAATAAAGTCTTTTTAAATAATTATATCGGAAAAGTTTACTACTAATTAAGTATTTTTTGATATTAATCTTTGTCTTAAATTATCAATAGAAATTGAGTTTCCTTTTATATTGCAATACCAATACGTCCAGCCGTTATAACTTTCAGTTCCCATAATTTTAGCTGCTACTCTATGAATTGAACCTTCATTACCCTTATGTTTTAAACTTCCATCAGCCATTATTTTTGCATTAAATTTCCTTTTTTGATCAAATAATACAGATCCTGGTTTTATAATACCCATTTCAACCAGAGAACCAAAAGGTATTCTAGGTTTAGATTTATTGTTCTCAACCGTATCAAGATAATTATCTTCAATTACTTTAGTTTGGTTAATTCTTTTATTGGCTGCACCAAAATATTTTTTATCTTTTTCGATACCAAAATATTTTCTACCAAGTTTTTTTGCAACTACAGCCGAGGTTCCTGTACCTATAAATGGATCACATATTAAATCACCTTTATTTGTTGTTGCTAATATAATTCTATGTAATAAAGCTTCAGGTTTTTGTGTTGAATGAATTTTCTTTCCATTCTTTTTTAGTCTTTCTTTTCCATTACAAATGGGGAGTGTCCAGTCAGATCTCATTTGTAAATCATCATTTAAACATTTTAAGGATTGATAATTAAATGTGTATTTTGATTTTTTACTTTTTGATGCCCAAATCAATGTTTCATGTGCATTTGTAAATCGCGTTCCTTTAAAATTTGGCATTGGATTATTTTTTCTCCAAATCACATCGTTTAATATCCAATAATTTAAGTTTTGAATATGATATCCAAGTCTGAAAATATTATGATAAGTACCTATCACCCACATAGAACCATTATCCTTTAAAATTCTTTTGCATTCTTTTAACCATTCTTTAGAAAATTCATCGTAATGTTTGAAATTTAAAAATTGATCCCACTTATCATTAACACTATGAACTTTGCTATTATCGGGTCGTTTTAATTTTTCACCAATTTGCATGTTATAAGGAGGGTCAGCAAAAACTAAATCAAAAGTTTTACTAGGAATCTTTTTTAAAACTTCTAAAGACTCGCCGTTTATAATCCTGTTACAAAATTTCCTCATTTATTGAATTCAACCCGAAATTGAATCTTCAGTCAATTTTTTTTTTTTGAAAAAAAAGAGTCTATCGTGTGTAAAAGTTTCTTATTTAGACAAGATATTGTGTACTGGTTTGTAGCTTCTTCGATGATAGTTAGTAACACCAAATTTCTTTAATGCGTCTAAATGTTGAAAGGTTCCATATCCAAAATTTCTATGCCATTTATAATTTGGAAATCTTCTACTCAATTTTATCATATAAAGGTCTCTATAAACTTTTGCGACAATCGATGCTGCAGATATACATTTAATTTTCTGATCACCTTTAATTATTGTTTTAAAATTCCTCATTTTTTTAGGGGCGTGTACACCATCGATTAGGTATAAATCTGGTTTTTTTTTCAATTTTTTTACTGCTCTTTCCATCGAAAGCATCGAGGCGTTTAAAATGTTATATTTATCTATTTCGTTGACAGTAGCTAAACCTATGGAGAACCAAGAATTTTTTTTAATATGATCTGCTATATATAAACGGTTCTTAAAAGAAATCACCTTCGAGTCTTTCAATAATTTCTTTTTAATATTTTCCTTTAAAATAACTACACAAGAAACAACAGGTCCAGCTAAACATCCTCTTCCAACCTCATCAATACCTGCAAGTATCTTATTAGACATTTAAATTTATTTTAAGTTCAGAAATTTTCTTTCTAATCATTTTTAGATCTTCCCAAGCATATTTTTTCTGATCTGGTTGTCTCATTAAAAAGGCAGGATGAAAAGATGCAATAACATTTGTTTCAATATCGCCAATTTTTTTATATATCCACTTGCCCCTTGCTTTAGATATGACGATTTCATTACCTATAATTGCATTAAGGGCTGTACTGCCAAGTAATAATAAAATTTTGGGCATTACTATTTCTATATGTTTTTTTAAAAAAGGTAGATATCTAGTTATTTCTTCATCAGTTGGCTTTCTATTTTGTGGAGGTCTGAAATTTACAACATTAGATATGTAAACATTTTTTCTATTTAATTTTATTGACTCAAGCATTTTATCAAGAAGTTTGCCCGCTCTTCCAACAAATGGTTTACCCTCTTTATCCTCATTAGCTCCAGGTCCTTCACCAATAATCATAATTTTAGAAAATGGATTTCCATCAGAAAAAACTAAATTGGTAGCGTTTTTTTTAAGTTCACAATTTCTAATTGATTTTATCTTATCTTTAAGATCAGATAGCAAATTCTCCTTTCCATTTTTACTCATGAGTGAATTATTATTATTACTATTTTTATACCTATTAAGT
>CACFLA010000004.1:0-83971 GCA_902566975.1 uncultured Pelagibacteraceae bacterium | reverse complement strand
TTTAATGATGAAAGAAGATTTCATGAAATGTCTAAAATAAATTTTGATTTATCAGTAGATGCAAAAAAAATTGACAAAAAACTTTCAGGTTTAAAATGGATAACACCGATTTTCCCTAACTCTCCCAAAGAAGAAATTAAATTCTTGAGAGAAATTATAGGTGTCTTAAATACTGAAAATAATAAAGCTATGGTTATGTCAAACTATTCTTTTCTTTCCCTTGTTATTGATAAAAATCTTCATTCCCCAAGTCGATGGTACATTCCAAATGGAGCGGCATACCCGATTGAAAACAACAAATATTTTGATGAATACAAAAATTTTTTAGTTGATCTCATTACAAGAAAAAAAATCTCGGTAATTTATATTATTTCACCAGTAAAGGTTGAAGAGCTTTATCGTTATGTTAGCAAAGATTGTTTTGAAGATGATAAAACAATTGCAGGTGTAAAAAAATTATTAATCAAAGATTGTTCATACTTTAAAAAGCCCATATAGCTCAGTTGGTAGAGCACTTCCATGGTAAGGAAGAGGCCGCAAGTTCAATTCTTGCTGTGGGAACCACAAACTATATGTTTTTAACTATTGTTCTAAATTTTAAATTTTCAGGATTTAATTTTTTACTCGATCTTTCAAAACCGGTACTTGCAAAAAAATTCTTTACATCTTTTTGACTTATGGTATCTGAGATTAAATCATCAACCTTTATTTTTCCTGACTTTAAAATTTCTATGGAGTTCTCTATATCAGTTTTATACCTCTTTTCTTTTTCAAGATATTGAGATGAATATCCATGAATACCCTGAACTGAAATTTCATTGGAAATTAATTGATGATAATTCAAAGATAATTTTTCATCCTCAACTCCAAACAAATAAATCTTTGATTTAGGTTTTAGTTTTAATAAGTAGTCGTTTATTTTCGATGAAGAACCAAAGAAATCTAAAATAGTATCAAATGTTTGGAATTCATATTGTATTTTATCTTTATAAATTATATTCTTTATATTAAGTTTTTTACAAATATTTTTGTCTTTTTCTGTTTCAACCAAAAAATAAAATTTGTCTAGTATATCCTTTTCAAGCGAACGATAAAATAATATGGATATTGTAGAAATCCCTATCCCAAGAATTTTTTTGTTTTTCCTCAAAAATCTTGCACAGTTTATTCCTAAAGAAATTGGCTCTACAAAAATACCAATCTTTGAGTCAATCTCATCTGGTAATAAAAAAGTTTGATGTTTTGATCTTACAAAATATTCTGAAAAACCTCCGTAGGTATTATTTTTAAATTTTCTCTTTTTTTTATTTAAGCAAAAAACACCTCGTTTTTTTTTACAATTCTCACATTCTTCATCAATATTAAAAGATTTACAAATATTTATGTCTGCTACTATCACTCTCTTTCCAATATTTTTTTTAAATTCCTCGTCCCTTGTATCTACAATTTCAGCAACAACTTCGTGTCCTAAATAATCTTTGCCAATTCTTCTATTTAAATTTTGATTTCTTTTTAGAAGTTGATTTATATTCATAACTTTATCAACATCAGTACCACACACACCGCAGTATATTGGTTTGAGAAGTAATTCATGACCTTCAAATGTTGGCATCTCTTCTTCGTTAGAAATTAAATGACTAAACCAAAATTTAGAAAAAAATTTTCCAAAAAATCTATAAAAACTAAAGTTTATTCCCTTAGCTTTTTTTGGGTCAATATAAAATGTTCTTATTGTCATGTTATATATCCATTATCTCCTTTATAAACTTTTTATCAATTGGCTTTTTTAAAACACCTTTAATCTCATTAAATTGCTCTTTGCTTGATAATCCAAAAATAATTCCACTTACAAATTTTTGATAATAAAGAAAAGAAAAAGAAAGCTTGAAAATACTTATGGAGTTTTTTTTACAATATTGATATATTTTCTTTGATCTCTCTAATTTGTCTAAATAACCTCTTTTCATTTTAAAATTTTTAATAAAATTAAAACGTCCTTTATATTTCTTATTTTTAAAATATTTGCCTGTAAGTAATCCTCCTCCTAAAGGAGAATAAGCATTAAACTTTATATTATCCCGCATAAAAATTTCTTTCATAGCTATCTCAACTTTTCGATTTATAAGTGAATATTCTTCTTGTGAATATAGTTTTATTTTATTTTTTCTAGATAGATTTTGAAACTTCGACAATCCCCAAGCTGACTCGTTGCTTATACCGAAATTTCTTATTTTTCCAGATTTTTTTAGTTTTAGGATTGCCTCAAATTGTGTTTCTAGAGGAATAAACTTAGGGTCATTACCTGGAGAGTAATAAAGTCTATCAAAATTATTTGTAAATCTATCTGGCCAATGTATATAGAATGTATCTATATAATCAGTTTTTAATCTTTTTAAACTCTTTTCTGCTGCAGATATAATCCTTTTGGGAATTAATCTATTGCCCCCAACTGATTTAATTTCTCCAAAATTCCTTCCAGTAACTTTTGTATCAATTAAAATAGATTTTCTAATTTTATTTTTCTTTATCCAATCACCAATAATTTTTTCTGTTAAACCAAATGTTTCATTTTTTTCGGGAAATGGGTACCTTTCAGCACAATCAAATTTTTTGATACCAAAATCATAGACCTGATCTAATAATGATAGCGAGTCTTTTTCATTTAAATATGAACCTAAGCACTGTGTGCCAAAAATTAGTTTTTTTTTAATCATCCTATGTGGATTTTATTTCTCTAATTTTATTGTTTTTAATACTTTTGAAGTATAGTGAGAATAAACACTTTTTTTCTCTGCAGGTTTATCATCCTCATATTGACCAGGGTCTATAAGAGTTGATATTCCAAAATCTGGAATGCCTGATTTACTATATTCTGCCATACGATCAGGATGTGGTTTGTGTTTTCCTATATATAGTCCAGTATCAATTGATATTCTTGTGTCACAATTATCAGATCTGTGTGTTTCATGAATCATGCAGTAGTCACTAAAATAGACTCTTCCTTTTTGGGGCGTAAACTTTATTTTTTTATAGTGATTTAAGACCCATTGCATATTTTCATATGAAGGTGATGAGGCCATCATTTTTTCCTCATTAAACTCTTCTTTTATCGGTTCATAAAACAAAAGATTGTTGTTATCACTATCACCTAAAAGTGGAAAATAACAATTATAACCCCACGGACCCTCTACCCATGCATCTGAGTGAGCATAAGAAGTGCTTAAGGCTCTTCCGACATTATCCTCCAATTCTTTTGCATATTTAATTCTTACATTTGGGGTGAACCTAAATATTGATAATAATTTTTCGTCTCTTTTAACCATATTTTTAATTATTTTAGCCCAATCTCTTAAAACCATATTGTATTCCAATTGAAATTCTCTTTTGGGAACAACTGCACCGTTTGGTGTAACATTTTTTCTATTATTTCTAGCTTTATTTACCTTCTCCATAAAAAGCTCATTATTGTTTTCATATTGAAAATTTAGTGCTTTAGAAACATAGAGTCTTATTTTAACTAAAAATTCATCGTTTATTTTTTTATCAAGAGGTAATGACGCTATTAGATCATGATCTCTTTCGAGACCCCAAGATTTCACCATAGTATCGATTCTTTTTATTCTATAATCTAACGACATAAATTAATTTCTTCGTAAATATTTATCTTTAAAGAAAACTTTTTTACTTTTGTGCCAAGTAATTGGAAAAAAAGTTTCATCCATCTTGGAAGAATTAAAAATTTTGTAATGATTAAAATGAGGATTTTTAACTCTATTGTGAAATTTAGAGTTACCGTTCATGAAGTGTATACTTAGAGTAATTCTGTCTTGTTTTGTTTTATTAAAACCCGAACCATGCCACATATCACCATGGTGAAACACTACTGAGCCTTTTTTTGCTATAACATAATGTCTACCAAATTTATCAACGTTTGAAAGCAATTTTTTACTTATGGACCTGTAACTTTGATTTGTAAAAAACTTATTAAGTCTTTTTGTAGTTCCGTTTTTATGAGATCCAATTAAATATTCTAATGTTGCACCCTCTTTACTTGTGTCTTCTAATGGTATCCAGGCAGTAACAACTTTGCCAGGGGTATGCCAGTCTTGATAAGGATTGTCTTGATGAAAGGCAACAGATCCGGCACCTGGCACAACCCAAATTAAGCTATCTTGATTAAGTCGTGTGCTATTCCAATTTTGTAAACTTGCAACTAATTGCCCTATTTTCTTCGACAAAACTACTCTCGCAACATCATAATCTGACTTCCATGCGTTACATACTGATCTAGGAATATTATTTTTGTCTCTACCGTATACCCATTTTATTTTATCAGGTACAACTCCTGTTTCATACTGGCCTTTGAATATTTTTTTGTATTTTTTTCTAACTTTTTTTAAATCATTTTTGTTAAGAACGTTTTCAAAAATTACGAAACCATTCTTATTAAAAAATTCTTTCTTTTCTTTAAGCTGACTTTTCGTAAAATTTTTGGTCATTATATGCGTCAAACACGTTTGCTACCTGAGGAGATAAATGCTCACCTAGCTCGGATAGAATAATGTTGCTGTTATTAATTTTTAAAAGTTGATCATCTTGTAATGGTAATAAATTAACTAGTTCTTTTTTAAAATAATCTTTAAAATCCATTTTGTATTTTTTGTTAAAAAAATCAAATTCTACATTAAAAAATGTTCTAATGTGTCTAATTACTTCCCTTCGGATCACATCGTCGGAGTTCATTTTAAGCCCCCTATATATAGGAAACTTACCTTCATCAATCGCTCCTCTATATAAATTTAACTCATAAAAATTTTGAAAGTAATATTCATCATTTAGAACTCCGTGTGCTGAACTTCCTACAGCAATAAAGTTTGTAGCCTCCCCTTTTTGTGTTCCTAAAGAATTGTAAACAGCTTTTTTTTCATTAATTGATTTGGCTAATGGATCACTAGGAAGAGCATAACTTTCAAAACCTGCTCGAGTGTAATTATTAGACATCAAAACTTTGTTAGCTGCTTCAAAAACAGCTTTACGATCAAAAAAATCAAGCATCGGTTCATTTCTGACCATTTTTGTCATATATTTTCTTGTGTTAGGTTTGTAATGCACATACATCGTTTGTAGTTGAGAAGGCTTTAATTGTGTGACAGTTTTCATTGTTTCTTCAATTTTTTTTACATTTTGTCTTGGAAGACCTATTAAAAAATCAAAATTGATTACGGGAAAAAGCTTCCTTACCCTTGGAGTTAATAATTTATCTACAAGTTCAGGCGGTTGAACTCGATTAATTTCTTCTTGAACATCCCGATCAAAATCTTGAATACCAAAAGATAATCTAGTTACTCCTTGTTCATAATAGAACATTAATCTTTCTTCATCTACTCTTCTAGGATCAACCTCAATAGTAAAATCTCCAATTTTTGAAAAATCTATCAACGATCTCATTTTTTTTATTAAATATTTGAATTCTTCTTCTTTGTAATATGTCGGTGAACCTCCACCTAAATAAATTTCTTTAAAATTAAAATTTACTTTATTTTGGTTCAAAAAATTTTGAAGCATGTCAAACTCTTTTGATAAATAATTGTACAAGTAATCTTTAACGTTTTCGTAATTTTGAGTTATAGTTTTACTGCACAAACAAAAATAACAAAGCTGCTCACAAAAAGGTGTGTGTACATAAAATAAAACTGGTTTTTGTTTATTTTTTTCTTTACCGTACCAATCAGTTATAGCTGACTTATAATCTTCTGATCCAAATTTCTCCGACCAATTACCTTTGGTTGGATACTCAGTATAATCATAAATTAAATTGGTATGATATTTTTTTAAAAGAAGAGCATTCTTTAATATACTTCCTTCTTTACTAGTTGTGTAACTCATGGGTTCAATGTAATAAAATATATATATTTTTACAAGATGATTTTAAAAAAAGGCCTTTTTCAAATCTTTTTCAACACTTTTAAACGCAGTATCTAAGTTGTCAATTTCTTCTGACCTAAAAAGTTTAACGTTTTTATACCAGTTACTTTTAGACTTATTCAGAAACCATCTCCAGTCACTTAGAAAGGGTAAAATTATCCAAGTTTTTTTTCCTAAAGTAGCTGATAAATGTGCAGTTGAAGTATCCGCAGTTATAACAAGATCCATTTGCTTTATAATTTCAATACTATCTAAAAATGGTTTTTCAGACTCATCAATAGCTGGGAAACATATAATATTTTTTCTAACTGAAATTTCTTTTAAATCATTATCATTCGGTTTTTTCTGTATAAGAAAAAAATTACTTTTATAAATAGATGATAGTTTAACAAAATGGCTAAATGGTATATTTTTTTTTTGTAAAGACGTGTAGGCATTTATACCAATTTTAAAACCCTTATATTTTTCCAATTTTTTGGTCCATTTTTTTTGAGTTTTTTTATTATTTTTAAAAAAATTAACTGTCTTATAAAAAAGTTGATTTTTTTTATTAAATATACCTAATAAGCTAAGTAAATGATTATGAAAGTCATGATCAGGTATTTTGTCACCTTCAGATATAATTTTGAACTTTTCTGTTTCAAAAAAATGAAAAAATTTTTTGTTTTTGAGATACAAAATTATCTCAACATTGTAACTATCTTTTATTTTATAAAGATATCTTATAAACTGAATTAGGTCTCCGATACCTTGTTCTGTAATTACTAAAAGTTTTTTATTTTCAAGATTTTCACCCTGCCAAACTTTACTCTTTAAATTGAGTTTTCGGTAATTAATATAATCTGAAAAAGTTTTACTTTTTTTTCTCCATTCATACTCTTTAAAGCCTTCCTCAAAATTTTCTAACATTAATAATTGTGTCGCATAATTAACGTGAACATCAGGATTTTTATTATTTATTTTTATTGACTCCCGATAATATTTTTTAGCCTCATCAAAATTTCCAATATTTTTATATGAGTTTGCTAAATTATTAAATGCTAAAAAATTTTTAGGATTTGAATTTATTGAATTCTTGAAAGCTTTGATTGCTAAATCAAATTTTTTATTTAATAAGTGGATATTTCCAATATTATACATTGAAAGATTATTTTTTGGTTCAATTTCAAAAGAATCTTTGTAAAATTTTATTGCTTTATCAAAAATTTTTTGATCATGATAAAACTTTGCAAAATTATATAAAAGTAATGGATCTTTAGGATTTAATTTTAAGCTTTTTTCAAAAACATTTTTTGCTAATGCAAACTCTTTTAACTGAGAAAGTAACGGACCATAATTCTGTAAGACTGAATAATTATTTGGATTTGTTTTTAATATATGCTCATAGATCTCTCTAGCTTTATTCCAATTACCTTTGCTGTGATGCAAAAGTGCACTTTTAAAATAGTCCACCTTCATAATTATTTTTTTATAATTTTAATTAATAACAAATTTAATAAAGATAATATAACAGCAACAAGAACGTCAAGAAATGGGCTTGCTTCGGGATATCCGTAGTTCCATATAATTACTAAAATTACCCAAATAGTCCAATTTATTATTTTTATATTTCGCATTTCAATTTTTTTTAAAAAATAATTTTTTAATTACAAATCCAACTAAAAGCATCAAAATAAAACCTAAAATTGGTAAGTAAATATCTGGAGATAATACTATATTTACTAAACTTAATTTTTCATTTGTCTCAATATATTTTTCTATCCCTGCTCCTAGAGCAACACTTATGAACATTGTTGGCCAACTACCTATAAATGTTCCCAGGAAATAATTTTTTATGGAAATATTAAATAAAACAGGTAATACATTTTGTATTGCATAGGGAATTCCACCACCGCCGCCAAGTCTAAATAATGTAAAATATAAAAATTCATTTTTTTGAAAGGCAAGTTTAAGACTTGAAAATTTTGGCTCTAATTTTTCTTTTATTAAATCTGTAAAAAAGAGTTTTGCCAATAGATATAGCAAAGTTGTTCCAATTGAAGCAGATGCAACAGCGATTAAAATTCCATACCACTTTCCAAAAACAAACCCAGAAAATAACAAAATTGGTGATGCAAATCCCAAAAGTAAATACCAAACTATTGAAAATAAAAAAAATATTATAGTAAGAAATAGAAAGTTATTATTCTTGTAATCAATAATAATCTCTTTGTTTGACTTTATAAACTCATAGCTTGTCAAATCTCTAACATCAATAAGAGAGAATAAATAATATAGACCAAGAAATAGAATTAGTAGATAAAATACTCCAATTATAAGTTTTAGATTTCTAGAACTTAAATTCATAAATAATTTTTAACTGTACTTATACAGTCTTATTACCTATAAATATCAAAAAATTTAATAGGAACCAAAGAAATCTTATGAAAAGAACCTATCAACCAAGTAAGCTGGTAAGAAAAAGAAGGCATGGCTTTAGATCAAGAATGGCTACAAAGGCAGGCAGAAAACTTTTAGCTAGGCGTAGAGCTAAGGGTCGAAAAAAACTTTCTACTTAAAGATAATGACAAAGCTCGAAAGTTTAAAAAAAAATTCCCATTTCCAAAGAGTCTTAAGAAATAGAGTTATAAATAACGAATACTTTACTATATATCGTTCAAAAAATTTTTTAGATAAAAAAAATAAGGGTAAAAAACTTTACGTAAGTTTTGTCATGAGAAAAAAAATTGGAAATGCAGTTAAAAGAAATAGAATTAAAAGGAAGTTAAGATCTATTGTACAAAAGTTGTTGATGATGAACAGTACAATTAATTTAGATTATATATATGTAATTTTTGGAAAGGATAAAGTCTATAAAGAGTATAATAATTCACTATATGAAAAAATGAAAAAAAGTTTTAAAAGGATGCAAAGTTTAAAAGTATGAAATTAATTAGTTTAACTTTAATATTTTTTATTAAAATTTATAAATATTTAATATCGCCTCTACTTGGACAAAATTGTAGATTTCTTCCCACCTGTTCGGAGTATGCTGAAGAGTCATTAAAAACTCATGGTCTAATAAAAGGTTTATCCTTAACTTTTAAAAGAATATCGAAATGTCACCCTATAAAATTATTGGGAGGAAGCTCAGGATTAGATTTCGTACCGAAAAAGAAAAATGTAGGAAAGAAAATTTAAATGGATCTTAGAAACGTAGTTTTTGCTATAGCTTTATCATTCGCTGTTCTATTTGGTTGGTCAGTAATTTTTGAAACACCTCAAATTGAAGAGCAAAAAAAATTGGAACAAACTCAGGGTTCAGAAAAGACTGACAATAAAAATACTGATGCTCCTTCACCAAATGTTAATATAGAAAAGGAAAAAGTTTTAAACATATCTAGGGATGATGCGATTAAATCTGTAAAAAGAGTAAATTTTGAAAATGAGAATGTTAAAGGTTCAATCTCACTAAAAGGATTTTTGATAGATGACATTCTTTTTAAAAAATATAACACAGAAGTCAATTCAATTGAAAAAGTAAAATATTTAAATCCTTCTGAAACAAATGATGGGTACTTTGTTGAAACTGGGTGGGCAGCAAGCAATACAACTAATACATCTCTTCCGACAAAAAATTCGATATGGAAAGTAGTTGGAAATAATAAACTTTCAGTAGGCAATCCAGTTACAGCTGAGTGGAATAATAAATCAGGTTTGACTTTTAGAAAGAAAATAGAATTAGATGAAAAATTTTTATTTAAAGTAACGCAAGAAATTCAAAATAATTCAAGTCAAAGAGTAGAGCTTTATCCGTACGCGCAGATAACAAGAAACCAAGATCCAGATGTTGTAGACTTTTATATTTTACACGAGGGGTTTATTGGAGTTTTTGATGAGGACTTACAAGAGGAAGGGTATGATGACATTAAAGAAAAGAAAAAAGAGTACTCCGCTGGAGAAGGTTGGTTGGGTATCACAGATAAATATTGGTTAACCGCATTAGTACCTGAAAAAAATCAACCATTTAAAGGTGAGTTTACTTACAAAAATGGTTTCAAAGCAAATTACATTCAAAATAAACCTGTCGTTGTTCAGCCTTCAGGCTCAGGAATATCCGAGTCAAAAGTATTTATAGCAGCAAAAGAAGTTAAAGTAATAGATGGTTATGCTGAAACAGAAGGTATTAACAAATTTGATTTAACAATTGATTGGGGTTGGTTCTACTTTTTCACTAAACCACTATTTTTTATAATGAATTATTTATTTGAACTTACAAAAAACTTTGGAATAGCAATTGTTTTAGTAACTGCAGCTGTAAGATTGTTATTTTTCCCACTTGCAAATTACTCATTTAGATCAATGGCAAAAATGAAGATATTACAACCCGAGTTGTTAAGATTAAAAGAATTACACAAAGAGGATAAAGTTAAACTTCAGCAAGAAATGATGGCGCTTTACAAAAGAGAGAAAGTAAACCCACTTTCTGGATGTCTTCCAATTTTAATTCAGATACCTTTCTTTTTTGCAATATATAAAATGCTTTTCATTTCACTGGAAATGAGACATCAACCATTTTTTGGTTGGATTAAAGATTTATCAGCACAGGATCCAACTTCTATTTTTAACTTTTTTGGTTTGATACCTTGGGATCCACCATCTTTTCTAATTATTGGAGCATGGCCTATAATGATGGGAGCGACGATGTACTTACAGCAGAAACTTAACCCCACTCCTCCAGATCCTATACAAGCAAAAATTTTTATGTTTTTCCCATTATTTTTAACAATAATTTTAGCACCATTTCCTTCAGGTCTTGTTGTTTATTGGACAATTAACAACATACTAACAATTGCTCAACAATGGGTGATTTACAGATCAACAACTGTCAAAACAAAATAAATGTCCGAAGAAAATAATATAGAAGAAATAAAAAAGTTTTGGCCAAAAGATGCTCCAGATGTGACGAATGTTCCAAAATACGTAAAAAAATATAAAAAAGATTTAATAGTAATAAAATATGGTGGCAATGTTTTAATTGATAGAAATATTTTTAATAATTTTATTCAAGACATAAGCATATTAAATAAACTAGGTCTTTCAATTGTAGTTGTACATGGTGGAGGTCCAAGAATAGAAAGGGAATTAAAAAAAGGAAATATACAAAGTAAATTTATAAATGGTCTAAGAGTAACAGATAAAGATGTTATTAATATTGTAGAAAAAGTTCTTATAGATTTTAATAAAGATATCGTAAGCTCATTAAACAAAAAAGGGTCTAAAGCAATTTCGGTAAATACAAAAATAAATAATATTATAAGTGTAATTCCTGATAAACCTGAGTTAGGTTTTGTGGGAGTACCACAAGAAATAAATATTGAAGTAATAAGAAATATAATTAGTCAAAATCAAATACCAATTGTTGCACCATTAGGTTTAGATAAAAATAATCAAACTTATAATATTAATGGGGATACTGCGGCGAGTGCTATAGCTAAAAAATTGAAATCTAGAAGACTTTTATTAATGACAAATGTTGAGGGTGTTTATGATGATAGAAAAACTTTAATTTCAGAAATAAAGCCTTACGATATGGAAAATTTAGTCAATCTAAAGATTGTCCAGGGTGGAATGTTACCTAAAATAAAAAATTGTATTGAGGCTGTTGAGAATGGGGTTAGAGGTGTTGTTATTCTTGACGGTAGAAAACCAAGAGCTATATTGAAAGAAATTTTCTCAGATCAAGGTGCTGGTACTTTAATTAGAAAATGAAAGATCTTTTAAATATAAAGTATTGGCTATTTGACTTAGATAATACGCTTTATTCCGGTGATACAAAAGTTTTCGATCAAGTTGATAAACGAATGTCTAAATACATTTCAAATAAATTAAAAGTAAGCATTGAGGAAGCTAGAAAAATACAAAAAAATTATTTCCATGAATATAATACGACTTTAAATGGTATGATCAAAAATCATGAGATAGATGCGCAAGAGTTTCTAGATTTTGTTCACGATATTGATTTAGAATTTCTCAAAAATGATAAGGGTTTAGAAATAGAGCTCAGTAGAATAAAAGATAAAAAAATAATATTTACCAACGGCTCCCGTGCTCATGCCGAGAATGTTACTAAAAGAATTGGGATTAATAGGCTTTTTGATGGAATTTTTGATATTGTAGACTCAGATTTTATCCCTAAACCTGCTATCGAAACATACAAAAGATTAATTGATAAATACAAAATTGAGCCACAATATTGTATATTTATAGAAGATATTGCAAGAAATTTGAAGCCAGCACATGAATTAGGTATGAAAACTGTTTGGATTAAAAATGATGAACCTTGGGCTGCAAAATATTCAAATGAAAATTTTATAGATTATAAAACAGCTAATTTAACAACTTTCTTAAAGGAAATAAATGAACTTAGAAAAAATTGAAAAAACTATAAACGAAGCTTTTGAAAAAAAAGATAAAATTGATAGTTCAGATAAAATGTTAAATGATTTGGTGCGTGAAACTATTGACTTGTTAGATAACGGTAAAATCAGAGTTGCAGAAAAAAAAGGTGACAAATGGCAAGTCAATCAATGGATTAAAAAAGCTATACTTTTAAGTTTTCGAGTGAATAAAATGAAAGCATCTAAAGGTCCTTACTCTACTTGGTACGATAAAGTTGATGGAAAAACACAAGGATGGAGTGAGGAGCAAGTTAGGAAAGCTGGATTTAGATATGTTCCCAATGGCGTAATTAGAAAAGGAGCTCACATAGCAAAGAATGTTGTTTTAATGCCTTCGTTTATAAATGTTGGAGCGTACGTAGACGAAGGAACAATGATAGATACATGGGCATCAGTTGGGTCATGTGCACAGGTTGGAAAAAATTGTCATATTTCTGGTGGTGCTGGTATTGGTGGTGTCTTAGAACCGATGCAAGCAAATCCAACTATTGTAGAGGACGATTGTTTTTTAGGAGCAAGAGCAGAAATAGCAGAAGGTGTAATTGTTGAGAAAGGATCGGTGCTGTCTATGGGTGTTTATATTGGTGCATCAACAAGAATAATTGATCGTGCAACTGGCAAAATTCATTATGGTAAAGTACCTGCCTATTCTGTTGTTGTTCCAGGCTCAATGCCAAGTACAAATAATCCTAAAGGACCATCGCTATATTGTGTGGTAATTGTAAAAAAAGTAGATGAGAAAACTAGAAGTAAAACCTCTATTAACGATTTGTTAAGAGATTAAAATCATGCAAATAAGTGAATTAAAGTTAGCAAAAGATTTGATTCGTAAACCTAGTATTACACCTAAAGATGCTGGAGCTATAAATTTATTAGCTAAAAATTTAAGATCTATAGGTTTTAATTGTAAAATTATTAATTTTAAAAATATAAAAAACCTTTATGCAAAACTTGGAAAATCCTCTCCAAATTTTTGCTATGCAGGACATACAGATGTGGTTCCTCCAGGAAATATTAAAAACTGGACCACTAATCCATTTAAACCAATTGTAAGAAATAACAAATTAATTGGACGAGGTGCTAATGATATGAAAGCATCAATTGCATGTTTTGTGGCTGCAGTAAGTAGATTTAAAAATGAAAATAAAAATTTTAAAGGATCAATAAGTTTGCTTATTACAGGAGATGAGGAAGGAATAGCGGTGAATGGAACAAAAAGACTTATAAAATATTTAAAAAGAAAAAGAGAAAAAATTAATTTTTGTATAGTAGGCGAACCAACTAATCCAAATAAACTTGGTGAAATGATAAAAATTGGAAGAAGAGGAAGTTTGACAGGTAGACTTACTATAATAGGCTCGCAGGGCCATGTTGCTTATCCACACAGAGCCAATAATCCCTCAAGTACTTTAATTAAAATTTTAAAAAAAATTAAAGATTTAAAACTTGATAAAGGAACAAAAAACTTTCAACCTTCTAATCTTGAGGTAACAAAAATTAATATTGATAATCACGCGGATAATGTTATTCCAGGATCAGCTGAGGCTGTTTTTAATATCAGATTTAATGATAAACACTCATCCAGTTCCCTAAAAAATAAACTTAATAAAATATTTAAATCAGTTACGAGAGCTAATAAATCTAGATTCAAAATAACTTACGAAGTTTCAGGCGAAGCATTTTTAACTAAACCAAATAAAACTACTTATATGGTTCAGAATATCGTTAAAAAAGTCACTGGTCTTAAACCAAAACTATCTACCTCAGGCGGTACATCTGATGCAAGATTTATAAAAAATATTGCACCTTGTCTAGAATTTGGCTTGGTAGGTAAGACAATGCACAAAATAGATGAGAGTGTGTCTGTTTCTGATTTAAAAAAATTAACTAAAATATATGAAAATATTTTGGTAAGTTATTTTAAGTGAAGACAGGAATTATTACTACAGAGACTTATTTAAATCACAACACCGGTCAAGGTCATCCTGAAAGAGCAGATCGTGTTTCTGTTGTTATTGAAAACTTAAAAAAGAACAAAAAATTGATTTGGAAAAAACCATTAAAGTTTGATGCTAAATATTTAAAAATTGCTCATAAATCTGATTATATTTATGAAGTAGAAAATTCTTTTCCAAAGAAGGGACTACATTTTTTAGATGGTGATACAATTGTGTCTCCAGGTAGTAAACAAGCTTCGTCAGATGCAGTTGCATCAATAATAACTGCTATAGATAGTGTACAAAATAAAGAGTTTAAAAATGTTTTCTGCCCTGTAAGACCACCCGGGCATCATGCAGAAAAAGATAAAGCAATGGGATTTTGTATATACAATAATGTGGCAGTTGGAGCTCATTATCTTATAGAAAAATATAAGTTTAACAAAATTGCTATAATAGATTTCGATGTTCATCATGGAAATGGCACGCAAAATATTTTTTATGATAATGAAAAAGTTTTATATATTTCAACCCATCAATACCCCTTCTATCCTGGAACGGGTGCAAATAATGAAAAAGGTAAACATAGTAATATTTTAAATATTCCATTACCAGCTGGAACAAACTCTGAGGAATACATGAATGCATATGAACATGTTTTAAAAAAACTTAAGGAATTTAAACCCGAATTTTTATTATTTTCTGCAGGATTTGATGCACACCAAGACGATCCTCTTGCTCAATTTAAATTAAAGTCAAAAGATTTTTACGATATTACAAAAAGAACATTAAAAGTTATTAATAAAAGTATTAATAATAAAGTTGTTTCTATTTTAGAGGGTGGTTATGATTTAAATGCCCTTAAAGAGAGTTCTGAGTACCACCTAAAAGCTTTGTTAGAAAACTAAAAGTTACTTGCGGAGACAAGCCCCGCAAGCAAGGCTACCTTATTTAATAGGTATTAGTTTTCTCTTTTTTATTTCTGGTACGATTTTTTCACAATCGATAGTCAAAAGACCATCTTTTAACTCAGCGCCATTTACCTTTACATCATCTGCTACTGTAAATGATCTAGAGAATGATCTTTGAGATATTCCTCGATGAATAATCTCGTCACCATCTTTATTTTCAGATTTTTGAACTTTTTTAGTTCTCACTGTTAAAGTATTGTCTTCATACTCAATTTCAACATCACTTTTGTTAAAGCCTGCAAGAGCTACTTCTATAGCATACTTATCTTTACCTGCTTTCCTGATGTTGTATGGGGGATAATTTGTTTGTACGCCTAATCCTCCATTCCCTAACATAGACTCAAACTGATCAAACATGTCGTCGAATCCAATGCTGAAAGGTCTTAATGAGTTAAAGACAGAAATGTCCTTACTTGTCATATTTTCCTCCTTTGTTAGCAAGGTTATTTGTAAGTCCCATTTGGCGACCTACAACTTCAATATGGTAATTAAAAAAAATAATTCAAGTACTTTTAATATTTGACTTTGACTAAATATAATCCATGTGCTGGAGCTGGGGGAGCACACATTGATCTTTTTTTTGATTTAAATGCTTTTTTGAAATCTTTTAAATTCCATTTTCCCTCACCTAAATATTTTAAAGAACCTACCATTGACCTTACTTGTTGCTGTAGAAAAGACTTTGATTGAAAGGTAAATATAATCTTATTTTTGCTTTTAATAATTAAAGGTTTTTTCAATGTTCTGATTGGCGATTTAGCCTGGCAATTTGAAGCTCTAAATGTCGTAAAATTATGTGTTCCTTTTAAAATTGTAGCGCCCTTTTTCATTAATTTTACATCTAGTTTTTTTTTAATATGCCAGGCCTTATTTTTATCTATAGCAAGAGATGAGGGTCGATTAACAATGAAATATTTATAAACTCTTTCTTTAGCACTGTGCCTTGCATGAAAATTATTGGATCTTTTCTGAATATTTAAAATTGATACAGGATGTTTCTTTAAAAAAAAATTCACTGCATTTAGGAAAATACCAATATTATTTATCTTATTTTTTGTTTTAAAATGCGCTGATTGTTCACTCGCATGAACGCCTGAATCAGTTCTTCCAGAACCTATTACTCTAATATTTTCTTTTAAATATTTCGATAAAGCCATTTCTAAAACTTCTTGAATTGAAAGACCATTTTTTTGAAATTGCCATCCAACAAAATTTGTACCAAGATATTCAACTCTAATTTGATACGTTGTCATTATGCAATTTTTTCACCTTTAGGAATTTTACTACCAAGTAGGAATTGACCAGTTGATTGTCTACTTTTACCCTCCTTTTGTATTTCAAGAATACTTATTGATTTATCTTTACATGCAATGGTTAAGTTGTTATCGATTGTTGATCCTTGTACACCACTTATATTGGATATTTTTGCTTTCCACACCTTATATCTTTCGTTTTTATATTTAAACCAAGCTCCTGGATTTGGATTTAATCCATTGATTTTTGCTAAAATTATTTTTGCATTTTGATTCCATTTTAATTCAGCCTCTTCTTTTGTAATTTTTTTTGCGTATGTAGCTTCATTGTGATTTTGCTCAACAAAGTTGACTTCGTTCTTTTCTAATTTATCGATTGCATTCATTAAAGATTTTGCACCTAACTGAGAGAGTAACTTTGATAATATTGAAGTATCTATATTTTCATTTAAATTAATTTTATCCTGTTGAATAACAGGTCCAGCGTCTAGTTTTTCAACAATTTTCATTATACTTACGCCAGTTTCCTTATCTAAATTCATTATAGATCTTTGTATAGGAGCTGCCCCTCTCCACTTCGGCAACAGTGAAGCGTGAACATTAATGAAACCATATTTGGGAATATCTAAAAATCTCCTGGGTATTATTTGGCCATATGCAACGACAACAGCGATGTCTGGTTTTAATGAGCTAAAAAATTTAAACTCCTCATCACTATCTAAAGTTTTAGGTGTTCTTAAACTTAAGGAAAATTTTTTTGCTAAACTTCCAACTTTTGAGTCTAATAATTTTTGACCTCTTTTTGCTTTGCTAGCTGGTTGAGAATAAACAACTATAATTTCATTATTGGAATTTTTTAAAGCTTCTAAAGTAGGAACTGCAAACTCTGGCGTTCCCATAAAAACAATTTTTTTCGACATTAAATTTTTTAATTTAAACTACTACTCTTTCTGTCTCTTTTTTATCTTTTGATACTTTCTTAATAATTATATCTTTTTTAAGCTTTGACAAATAATCAATGAATAAAACTCCATTTAGATGATCAATTTCATGTTGAATACAAGTTGATAGAAGTCCTTCAGCTTTTATTTCTTTAGGGTTTCCATCATAGTCTAAAAATTTAACATTACACTTTTCAGGTCTTTCAATTTTTGCAAATTGATTTGGAATAGATAGACATCCCTCCTCATAAGTTGATTTTAAATCAGACTTCCACGTGATCTCAGGATTAACAAAATACATTGGATTTTTTTTTTCAGGATCTTTAGATAAGTCCATAACTACGATCCTTTTTGGAATACCAATTTGTACAGCAGCTAGACCAATTCCAGGTGCATCATACATTGTGTTTAACATGTCATCCATAAGAGTTTTGATTTCTCTATTTACTTTATCTACTGGTAAAGATTTTTGCCTTAAAATAGAATCTGGAATCGTTAAAATTTTTCTTGTAGCCATGAGAGTTTATAATACAATTATACTCTCAAAGGTAGGGCGAGATTTAAAATTTGATTTCTAACTTTTTTAATTTTTCCTTTATTTAATAGATTGTTAATAAAATATAAAGTTTCAGGATCTAAATTCTCTATATCATCGCTTCCTATAATCTCAACAAGCTTCAACATGAATAGGCCTATTTGACCCTCATCTATAAGTGATGCCATACTATTGGGAACCGTCAAATCTTTAGAAAGACTTTTTACATCTAAATCAGATGGAACTGAAATACCGTCAGCAATTAGAGTTTCTAAAAGCATAATATCTTTTATAGAGTAAAAATATTTTTTATTTCTTTTAATTTTTTTATAAACACTCGCAAGATCCTTATTTACTCTATCTGGTTTTACATCATCTTCAGTAAAAATTTTAATTACCTTAGACCTGTGTAAGACTTTGTCATCAAATTTTATTTTCCCTAGCTCAATCTTTTCTTCAACAATTATATTTTTTTCAACTATCTTTTGTAAATCTTCGGGTATATCGTCAGGATCAATTTCTTTTAGTATTTCACTTAATTTATCTTTAAAAATATTGTTTAGTTTTTCTTTATCGAAAGAATCTTTTAATAGAAAAAACAACTTTAATTTATTTTCTATATTATCTGATAATAATGCCCTTTGATAAACCAATGCTCTTGCTTCATAACCCTCAAGACCTTGGTATATTGTTGATGCATTTAATAGTTGATTGATACTAAATGGTATCGACATATATATTTCAAATATTTTATTTTTATCGAATGAACCATCATTTGCAGCAACTTCATATTTTTTGATCGTTTCTGAATCCTCAAGTTCATCGATTACTATAAGATTTGAGGCTACTAAAAATTTCCAAATATTTTTATCAGTTTTTTTGGTAGGTTCATATTTAAACCCCTCAATAGTAATTGAAGATAAATAAAAATTTAATAAATTTTTATCAGAGATTTTATCGTCTGTTTTTTCTTGTAACCCAAGTAAATATAAAATTTTGTCGTCAAAGAATTTATCTGATCTTCCCTCCTCTCTTAATAAATCAAAGTTTAATATTGCCTCCTCTTTTTTCTTATTTAATATTAAGCAATAAATTCTAAATTTTTCCAAATAATTATCTTTTATTTCTTTATTTATAAATTCCACTTTATTACATCCTTCCAAAATATTAGCTGAGGAAATATAATGATCGACTAAATATTTTATTAATTTTGATTTTCCGTCAAATTCTAAATTTTTATTTAAGAAATTTTCAATTATTTCTATTTTATTATTTTTAATTAACCAATCTATTTTTATTTTTAAAAATTCTTTTTCAGATAGGTTTTTTTGTGGTGAATAAGAATAAGTTAAAATCGTATTTAGAAATATTTCTTCTGAAAACTTTGATAATTTTATTTTTTCTATTCTTTTTAATGACTGTTTTATTAATTCTCCATTTGTACGCATCCACATTTCCAAACTTAGATCATTTTGTCCAGGATCATACAGTCCAATTAATTTTAAGTTAGTGTCTTCACTTTGAGTCTCTGAAATTTTAATAAGTTCATTCTTATTTTGATTTAGTTTAGAAATATCAATTTTGGGTTCCTGAATTAATTTTTCTTGAATTTTATTATTTTCAGACTTAGGTGTGTTTTTATTATTCCAAATATCAATAGATTTTTCCTCTGCAAGAATATTTTGAAAAAAAAATAAACTTATAATAAGAAATTTAAGAAATTTTCTATTTGAGCTTAATAATTTGATTGGTAACATCTTCTTTTGTTTCACTTTGTGGAGATGGAAAATCTATCTTATCAACTAAGTAGAACGTCAAACTTATAAAAACAATAATTACTAAACCTTTTATGGCTATACCAAACAGGGATGAATTATTTTTTGATCTTAAATTTAATCTTGGTTGCATAGTTGTTAAAATATATTTAAACTCGGAAATTAAGACAAATTTGTGATAAATCAAATTAAAATTTGGGTATAAATTGAAAAAAAACCTTATATTAACTGGAATGATGGGTGTTGGTAAATCTTCCATTGGTAAAGATTTGTCCTACAAACTTAATATGGAATTTAAAGATATAGACTCCATAATAGAAGAAAAACTTTCATTATCCATAAGTGAAGTATTTAAGAAAAAAGGTGAAAAATTTTTTAGAGATATAGAGGAAAAAGAAACTATAAATTATTTAAATGAAAAAAAAGTTGTTATAGCTCTTGGTGGTGGAGCTTTTATGAATGAAAAAATTAGAGATGAATCAAGCAAAAAGGGTATTTCATTTTGGTTAGATTTAGACTCGAAGGTCATTTTTCAAAGAATTAAAGTTAACATGAAAAGGCCGCTATTGAATAATAATACTTCAGAAAGTGAAATTAAAAAAATTTGTAAGTCTAGAGAAACAATTTACTCACTTTCTGACTATAGGATAGATTGTAATGCTAAAAATAAAAATCAAATAATAGAGGAAATTTATAATATTTATGAAAATAAATAAAATTTATGTGAAAAGTAAAAATACCCGCTATACAATTATTATTGGTAAAGGATCATTAGGAATATTAAAAAAACAATTAAATAAGTTGTGCCCCCAGACAAAAAAAGTGGGATTAATTTTAGATAAAAATATTCCAAACCATTTTAAGATAAAAATTAAAAAACAACTCAAAAAATACAATGTTTATGTTTATCAATTTCTTCCTAATGAAAGATTAAAATCATTTAAAAAAGCAAATAGTCTATTAGAAAGTCTAATCAAAAATAATCTAAGTAGAAATGATACAATCATAACTGTAGGTGGAGGAATAATAGGTGATTTTGGAAGTTTTGTTGCAAGTATTTACAAAAGAGGAATTAATCTAATAAGTATTCCCTCCACACTTTTGGCACAAGTTGACTCATCAATCGGAGGAAAAACAGCTGTTAATTCAGTAGGTGGTAAAAATCTTATTGGTACGTTTTATCAACCAAAATTAGTTTTAAGCGATTTAACACTTTTAAAAAGTTTATCAAAGAGAAATTTAGTCTGCGGTTTTGCGGAAATTTTAAAACATTCAATAATAAAAGATGGTAAATTTTTTAACAAATTAGACAAGGACAAAAATAAGATTTTTGAAAACTTTAATTTTAATGTTTTGGCAGAGATAATATTTAAAAGTTGTAAGATTAAATTATCTTTTGTAAATAAAGATGAAAAAGAGCAAAATGAAAGAATGATACTAAATTTTGGACATACCTTTGCTCACGGAATTGAGGCTGCAAATAAGTATTCTGGAAAAATTAATCATGGGGAGGCTGTTTTGATTGGGATGATTTTAGCAACTAGACTCTCTTTTATTAAAAAAGTTTGTTCTAAACAAACATTAGATAAAATAGAAAAACTTTATTTAAATCAGAAACTACTTAAAAAGTTTTTAAACTTTTTAAATAAAAATAATTTAAATAAAATAGTTAACTTTATGGAAGTTGATAAAAAAAATTATGACAAAAAAATTAATCTAATACTTCTTAAAAGAATAGGTAAAACGACAAAGCCAGGTCAATATAGATTTAGTCCTAAAGAGATGAAGAACGTTTTAAAAAAAATTATAAGATTTTAATTTCTAGGGAGTGAATTTTTGTTTCAATCTCATCTTTAAGAATACCTGTTATTTTTTTATGTGAATCTATTCGTTTTAACTTTTTAAGAATTTCAGACTGTATAATTATTTTCAAATGTGTTTTACTTTTATTAAATGATTTATGGTGTTTATGAAGATGCGTATTATCAATAATATCGATATTACAATCTGGTATATCTTGAGTAATTTTTTCTTTGACTATTTCTATTAAACTTTTCATTAAAGCAACATTGTACTATATAATTAAAATTTATTATGAAAAATATTTGTGACTGGAGTAAATGTAACAAAATAGGTATGTATAAAGCTCCAATAGAAAAAGATAACAGTAAGAAATTTAGATTACTTTGTTTAGAACATATCAAAGAGTTCAACAAAAGCTGGAACTATTTTGCTGATATGAATAATGTGGAAATTGAAAATTTCGTAAAGTCTGACCTTACATGGCATAAGCCTACAAAAAGTTTTGGGTCATCTGAAAACTTTTTTAGGATATTGTGGCTTAACGCTTTGGATGACAAGACTGGAATTTTTAAAAATTCTGACTTTAGGAAGTTTGCAAAATCCAATTTGACAGTTAAAGATAAAGAAGCCCTTAAAATTTTAGGCCTGAAAAGTGATACAAATTGGTCTGATATTCAAAAAAAATTTAAAATACTTGTAAAGAAGTACCATCCTGATAAAAACCGTGGAAGTAAAAAATATGAGGATATTTTAAAAAAAATTACCTTGGCATATAGCCAACTTAGAGCGAGCATGAATAAATGAACTTAGAAAATAAAAAACCAGACATAAAAATTTCTGTAAGGCAAACATTTGGAATAGATAGTGAAATGGAAGTCGATAGTTTTTCAGAAAAAAATCCTTATGTACCTGAAATAGATGAAAATTATAAATTCGATAGAGATACAACTCTTGCAATACTATCGGGTTTTGCATTTAATAAACGAGTTTTGATACAAGGTTATCATGGTACAGGAAAATCTACACACATAGAGCAGGTAGCATCAAGATTAAATTGGCCATGCGTAAGGGTAAACCTTGATAGTCATATAAGTAGAATAGATTTGATTGGTAAAGATGCAATTGTAATTAAAGATGGAAAACAAATTACAGAATTTAAAGAAGGAGTTCTGCCTTGGTCTGTGCAAAATCCTATTGCTTTAGTTTTTGATGAATACGATGCTGGCAGACCTGACGTAATGTTCGTCATACAGAGAATTTTGGAAAGCGATGGAAAACTTACACTTTTAGATAAAAATAAAGTTATTAATCAAAACAAATTTTTTAGAATGTTTGCAACAACAAATACAGTTGGTTTGGGAGATACTACGGGTCTTTATCATGGAACCCAACAAATTAATCAGGGTCAAATGGATCGTTGGAATATCGTTACTACGTTGAACTATCTTAAAACAGAACAAGAATTGGAGATAATTTTAGCAAAAAATAAATCTCTAAATAATTCGAGGGGTAAAGAGAAAGTTCTCAAAATGATAAAGGTAGCTGATCTAACTAGAAATGGTTTTGTAAATGGTGACATATCCACTGTAATGAGTCCCAGAACAGTCCTTCATTGGGCAGAAAATTCAGAAATATTTAAAGATATTGGATACGCGTTCAGAGTAACTTTTTTGAATAAATGTGATGAGTTAGAAAGAAAAATTGTTGCCGAGTATTATCAAAGATGTTTTGGTGAGGACCTACCAGAGTCCTCTGTGAATGTTAAAATTGTTTGAAATGCAAAAAAAAGAAAGTCGTTTAGAGTTTTTTAAAAGTGCAATAATTTCAACAGTTAAATCAATTTCCAAAAAGAAAAACTGTGATGTAAAATTTGGTAAATCTACAAATCAAACAAGCAGTGAAAAATTTATAAATTTACCTGAAATAAATAAACTAGAAAATTTAAATGACTTTTTATTATTTAGAGCGAAAGCTGACTCTGAGGCTCTAAGACTTAAGTATAGTGATAAAAATATTTTTGAGCGTCACAAACCAAAAGGAGAAATGTCTCAAAAACTTTATCAAATTGCTGAAAAGATAAGATATGAGAAAATTGGAAGCGAAGATTTTGCAGGGATTAAAAAAAACTTATTTATTCAATACAAAGAAAATCAATTAAAATTAAAGTCAAACAAGAACAAACTTGAGGAATCTTTTGACAGTTATCTTAAAAGTTTCTTTTTTAATATAAAAGAGCCAAAAAAACCTAGAGTAAATTTTGCCAAAAAATTTAAGCAAAACCTTAATTTTCTTAAAAATAATTTAAATGATCAGGGTAAATTTAATGAGAAGATTTCTGAGATAATATCAGAATTAAATATCGACGATAAAGAATTTACTGAAGATAGAGAAGAAAGTGACAAAAACGTAAAAAATCCTGAAAGCCAGGAGTCTAAAGATAAGGCTGATGGACAAATTGCTGAAAAGGAGAATGAACAAGAGCTATCTATTGATACAAGACCTCCAGATACAAAAGATTTATTAGGTGAAGATGAAAAAAGTATTGAGGAAATTGATGAGGCAGGAGAAAAGACAAATATAAGACCGAAATCAATATTTTCTGAAAAAGGAAGAAAATATAAAATTTATACTAATCAATTTGATGAAGTTATAAAAGCTGAGAATTTAGAGACTAAAGAGGAGTTAGAAAGACTTCGATCGACTCTAGATCAACAACTTTTACAGCTGAAAAGTTTTGTATCAAAGTTGGCAAATAAATTACAAAGGAAACTTTTGGCTAAACAAAATAGATCTTGGGATTTTGATTTAGAGGAAGGCTTGTTAGACTCATCAAAGCTTACAAGGTTGATTATAGATCCATTAAACTCATTATCTTTTAAAAAAGAAAAAGAAACTGACTTTAAAGATACACTTGTAACTATATTAATAGACAACTCTGGCTCTATGAGAGGAAAACCCATTTCAGTTGCAGCTGTATGCGCAGACATACTATCAAGAACTTTAGAAAGATGCTCAGTTAAGGTTGAGGTTTTAGGTTTTACAACAAAACATTGGAAAGGTGGTTCGAGCAGAGAAAAATGGATAAGCAATGAGAAACCAAAATTTCCAGGAAGATTAAATGATCTTAGGCATATAATTTATAAATCCGCAGATACACCTTGGCGTCAATCAAAGAATAATATTGGTTTAATGCTCAAGGAGGGGTTGTTAAAAGAAAATATCGATGGCGAAGCTTTGAGGTGGACTTTTAATAAAATGAAGAAACGAAAAGAAGAGAGAAAAATATTAATGGTTATATCGGATGGAGCACCAGTTGACGACTCAACTTTATCAACTAATGCCAACGATTATCTTGAAATTGATTTAAAAAATACAGTGAATGCAATTGAAAAACTTTCATCTATTGAATTATTAGCAATCGGAATAGGACATGATGTAACTCGTTATTATAACAAAGCTATAAAAATAACTGATGTTCATGATCTTGGTGATGCAATGATAAATCAATTAACAGATTTGTTCTCTAGTAAAAAAGTTATTCACTAATAAAGTTTTCCAGGTAAGTTGATGTCATCTGGAATAGTTTTATTTAATAGAAGCCTAAAAGGTATAAGCATTATTAAAGATATTAAAACTTTTACAATAAAATCTCCCATAGCTAAAGTTATCCACGGAACATCCGTATTATAAAAAGATATAGAAAAGAATAAGAGTGTATCAATTAATGATCCCAATAAGGATGAAGACAAGGGGGCTATAAACCACATTTTTTTTCTTAATAAGTCAAAAACTCTTACATCCAACAATTGAGCGACTAGAAATGCAGTACCAGATCCTATTGCAATTCTAATTGAAATAAGGTCTTCAAAATTTGTAGAAAAATATAAGGTTAATATAATACCTATAAAAAAACCAAAATAGACGACTCGTCTTGCAATTAGTTTTCCATATTTTCTATTAGCAAGGTCTGTTATTAAAAACGTAATTGGATATGTAAACGCAGCGTAGGTTAAAATATTTTCTAGTCCAAGATAATTCACAGGAAATTGAACTAAAAAATTAGAAATAGCTACTATTCCAGCCATACAAGTAGCTAAAGTATAAAAAAATTTAGATCTGAGCATAATTTATTAATCTGCTTTTAATACAATTTTATTTCTCAGTTTTTTTGCTCTTTTTGAGAGTTTATAAGCCTTTGCAGATGTAAGAAATTTGTCAATTCCACCTTTGAAATCTACTGTTCTAAGTGCAGCATTTGAAACCTTTAGAGTAACATTCTTTTTTAAAATTTCACTTTTGAATCTTATTTTTTTTACGCTAGGATTAAATTTCCTTTTGGTTTTATTGTTAGCATGGCTGACGTTATGCCCTTTAAGGGGTCCTTTTCCAGTGAGTTCACATTTATTACTCATAAATTATACATTTGGTATATAATTCGACGTGAACGTTTTATCAAGTAAATATATGTCTATTGACAATGTTTGTACCAAAGAATAATAAACTTAATGGATTTTTTCCTACCTGTAGCACAAGTTCAAGTAAGTATACTTGTAATTCTATTGCTTAGCTTTTTAGTCGGTATTATATCTGGTCTTTTTGGTATCGGAGGTGGTTTTCTCATGACACCAGTTTTAATTTTTCTAGGGATCCCTCCAACTTATGCTGTAGCTAATGAAGCTAACAATATACTAGGCACGTCAGTATCTGGAGCTCTTCATCACTGGTTTAGAAAAACCCTTGATTATAAAATGGGAATAACAATTGTTGCTGGTGGAGTAGTTGGTACTGGTGTTGGAATGTTAATCTTTGCTTACTTAAGAGAAAAAGGAGTTATTAATGTTAGTATTACATTAGCTTATATTTATGTTTTGGTTGTAATTGGTACATTAATGTTTGCTAAAGGTTATAAAGAATTAACAGATCTTAAAAAAAAAACTATTGTAAGAAAGAAAGCTCACGATCACTATTGGATACATGGTCTCCCATTTAGAATGAAGTTTCATAAATCCAGACTTTATGAAAGTGCGATAGTTCCAATAATGTTAGGATTTGTTGTTGGAATATTTGCATCAATTATGGGTGTAGGAGGAGCTTTTTTAATGGTTCCAGCAATGATTTATATTATTGGGGTTCCAACAAAATTAGTTCCAGGCACATCTTTATTTGTAACAATTTTTATTACAGGTTTAGTAGTTATTGTTCATGCTCTTAAATTTCAAACTATAGACTTCATATTAGTTTTTATTTTACTTACTGGTTCTATATTTGGGTTACATATTGGTCTTAAAATTTCTCAAAAATTAAATGCGTCAGAGTATAAAACTTTATTAGCAATTTTGCTTCTTGCTGTTGGGGTTATTATGGGAATAGAAACTTTTGTAATTGAAAAGGGATCAAGTTTATTTATTACTAATAAAACTGGTGAAATAGATAACAAACTTTCTGAGGTAATTTTATCTCTTTCAACAAATAATCCTATAGCATATGGTTTCTTATCGATCATTATTGTTGTGCTAATAGGAATTTCATTTTCTTATGCAAGGGAACTCATCCACTATATTAAATTCGATCTTGATAAAAAAAAATATAATTTTTTTAAATAATTAATTTAAAGAAGAACCTACAGCCTTATTTATATTAGTAAAACCTTTGCTTTTCAAAATTCGAATTAAATCTTTTTTGATCTCTTTTACAATATTAGGACCTTTATAAATTAAACCTGTATATAATTGAACCGCTGATGCACCTGCAGCAATTTTTTCAAAGGCAGATTCTCCTGAGTCAACCCCTCCAACACCGATAATTGGTATTTTTCCATTTAGCTCTTTATAAAATTTTTTGACGAATTCAGTTGATAGTTCCTTAATAGGCTTTCCAGACAATCCGCCGGCTTCCTTACTATTTACATCAATCAAACTTTCTCTATTTTTATTGGTGGTATTTGTCAAAATAATACCATCAATTTTATACTCCAAAATTAAATTTACTATTCCTGAGATTTGAGAGTCTTCCAAATCAGGTGATATCTTTAATAAAAAAGACTTTTTAAAATTACTTTTTTCTCTTATTTCGTTGATTTTTGAAAGTAGATTTTTTAAATCATCTTCATTATGAAAATCTCTAAGACCTTTGGTGTTAGGTGAGGAAATGTTTATTGTTATGTAATCGCCAATTGGAAAAAAAATTTCAGCACATTTCAAAAAATCATTAGTCATGTTATCTGTATCTTTATTAGGTCCTATGTTAATTCCTAAAAGGCTTGATGGAATATTAGCTTCTATTCTCTTTCTAATCTCATTAGATCCATCATTGTTAAACCCAAGTCTATTTATAAGCGCCTGATCTTTTTCTAATCTAAAGACACGTGGTTTTTCATTTCCAAACTGTTGTTTTGGAGTTACAGTTCCAATCTCAACAAATCCAAAACCAATTTTAAATATTTCATTATAAACCTCTGCACTTTTATCAAAACCTGCTGCTAGCCCAATTGGATTACTAATTTCTTTACCAAAAAGACTTGTGTTTAGAATCTCTTCACCCTGAACTGAAAATAAACTGCTTGGTAAAAAATTGTACTTAAGCGATTTAATTGCTAAATCATGTGCTTTTTCTGGATCTAGATTAAATATAAAAGGTCTTATAAAAGAAAACATTAAAATTATATTTTCAACTTTTTTTCCATTAAATCAATTGTCTCTTTGACCCCAAAAAAGCTGATAAAAAAACCCATTCTTGGACCGTTTTCCTCTCCAAAACAGACCTGATATATTAATTTGAACCAATCTCTTAAATTTTTACTATAACCATTTTCTTTTCCTGAAGTGTAAATCTTTGTTTGTATTTCCTCTGCTGGGGTATCTTGAGAAACTTGCTTTAAAACTGATATCAAATTTTTTAAAGCTTTTTGTTCAGAATCATTTGGCTTTTTATATTTTTTCTTTGGTTCAACCTCATCTGTAAAGTAATTGATAGCATAATTTGTAAGTTCGTCTAAAATTTTATGACTTTTGGGGTCTAGTTCATTATGGAATTTTTTAATAAATTTCCATAATACTTCTTTGGTTTTTGCATTACTTGATCCAACAATATTCAATAACATTGAAAACGGCATAATTATTTTTTCATTAGGAGGAGAACCGTTATGAATATGCCAAACAGGGTTCAAAAGTTTTTCTTTTTCTTTTTGGTTTTCATATTTTTCAATCAATGAAAGATATTCGTCAACAGCTTTAGGAACTACATCTGGGTAAAGTTTTTTAGCCCTCTTTGGATTTTGGTACATGTAAAGTGATAAGCTTTCAGGAGAAGCATACCTTAGCCACTGTTCAATAGTTATTCCATTTCCTTTTGATTTCGAAATTTTTTCTCCTTTTTCATCTAAAAATAACTCGTAAGCAAAACCATTAGGTGGTTGTTTGCCCATTACCTTACAAATTTTACTAGATATTATTGCGCTCTCTATTAAATCTTTACCGTACATTTCAAAATCTACATCAAATGCGAACCACCTCATAGCCCAATCTACCTTCCATTGTAATTTACATTTGCCATTCAATATTTCTGTTTTAATTTTTTTTCCATTATTATCAAAAACTAATGTGTTTTTTTTCTTATCCATTTCGATTACTGGTATTTCTAATACTTTTCCAGTTTCTGGACATATTGGTAAAAATGGACAATATGTTTTTCTTCTTTCACTTCTTAATGTAGGTAAAATAATATTCATGATATCATCAAATTTTTCTAAAACTCTTATAATTGAGTTGTTGAAAGTACCATTTTTATAATTTTGTGTTGAACTTTTAAAAGCAAAAGTGAAATTAAATTTTTTAAGAAATTCTATCAGCATTTTATTGTTGTGTTCACCAAAACTTTTAAATTTTTTAAAAGGGTCAGGAATATCAGTCAATGGTTTTCCTAAATTATCATGTAAAATTTTATCATTTGGTATGTTCTCAGGAACTTTTCTTAAACCGTCCATGTCATCTGAGAAAGTTATTAATTCTGTTTCAATCTTTTTAATATGCTTTAAGGCATTAATCATCATTGAAGTTCGTGATACTTCCCCAAAAGTCCCTATGTGTGGAAGACCACTTGGGCCATATCCTGTTTGAAAAATAATTTTATTTTTTTTCTTTATTATACCGTCTCTATCTTTTAAAAGTTTTCGAATTTCGACAAATGGCCAAGAAGATGTTGATTTAAATAGTTCAGATTCAAGCATTACTTAGGTTTATAATAAGTTGAATTTTATTGCTATTTAAATATTGTCCAGATTTTATGGCATCTAATAAAACTGTTTTTTTTATTATTGGTATTCTGTTGATCATACTAGGCATATTTATGCTGGCGCCTTATGCTATACAACTTATATACAACGAAAAGAGCAGCAGTTTTTTTTCATCTTCAATAATCACAATTGTAATTGGAATTTTAACTGTACTTACTAGTTTGACAAAAGAGAAACAGCTTAACCTTAAACAAGCATTTCTGTTCTCATCATTAGCATGGATTAGTATTGCTCTCTTTGGGAGTATTCCTTTTATGCTTTCGAGTTTAAATCTTTCTTTTAGCGAGTCTTTTTTTGAAAGCATGTCAGGTATAACTACTACAGGTTCAACTGTGATACTTGATTTAGACACATCACCCAAAAGTATTTTACTTTGGAGAGCAATTATGCAATGGCTTGGTGGAATAGGTATTATAGTTATGGCTACCACGGTTTTACCTCTTTTAAAAGTTGGTGGCATGCAGCTATTTCAATTAGATACATCTGGAACGGAAAAAATTTTGCCAAAAACAGTTGAGATTTCTACTTTAATAATTTCAATTTATTCATCACTGACAATTGCATGTGCATTTATTTATTGGTCACAAGGAATGAGTATATTTGATAGTATTGCCCACTCATTTACAACTTTAGCTACTGGTGGTTTTTCTACTCACAATGAGTCAATTGGTTATTTTAATAACCCAGGTATCGAGATAACAGCAACAGTTTTTATAATTTTAGGAAGTATACCATTTATTGCATACCTTAAATTTATTAAAGGTAATAAAAAAATTTTTTTACAAGACGTCCAGGTTAAAGGCTTTATTTATTTATTGATATCATCTATTTTTGTAATGTTTTTATATTTATTTTTAAATAATAGTGAATTATCTTTTTTAGATAATTTACGAATTTCTTCATTTAATGTTTTATCTATTTTATCTGGAACTGGTTATGTCACTGATGATTTTGGTTTGTGGGGTAAATTTCCACTAATATTTTTTTTATTTTTAATGTTTATTGGTGGTTGTGCTGGTTCAACAACATGTGGAATAAAAGTGTTTAGATTACAAATACTTTTTATACTTTTAAAGACTCAAATTAAAAAATTGATTTATCCTAATAGTATTTTTTTAGTCAATTATAATAACCAAAAAATTGAGGATGGTTTTATTAATTCTGTTTTGGTTTTTATTTTTTCATACCTATTTATATTTTTAGTTATTTCAATTTTACTATCAATTTCAGGATTAGATTTTTTATCAGCTATATCAGGAGCTGCAACTGCAATATCTAATGTTGGTCCTGGTTTAGGGGAAATGATCGGTCCAAATGGTAACTTTAGTCAAGTTTCTGAAATTTCAAAATGGATATTATCTTTTGCGATGTTGTTAGGAAGATTAGAAATTTTTGCAGTTTTAGTGTTGTTTTTACCATCTTTCTGGAGAACATAAATTAATCTATAGTCATACTAATGGAAATTTATCAAAAACAATCATTCAAAGACTCTTTTAAAATTTATTTTGATAAAAGGATGCTTCGTATACTTTTATTAGGTGCAATAAGTGGTTTTCCATGGGTTATTATAGGAAGTAGTTTAAGCCTCTGGTTAAAAGAGGAAGGACTAAGTAGAAGTACTATTGGATGGGCTGGATTGATATTTGCGGTTTACGCATTTAATTATTTGTGGGCTCCATTAATTGATCGAATAAAAATACCTTGGTTAACAAATAAAGTTGGTCATCGTCGAAGTTGGATAATTATTATGCAATTAATTATTCTTCTAAGTTTAATTTTTTGGAATTTTGTTGACCCAACTAAAAACTTAGCATTAGTCATCACTATAGGTTTAATTATTGCTGTAGCTTCTGCAACTCAAGATATAACTGTAGATGCTCTAAGAATTGAACAGATTGGAGAAAATGAAGGCAAATCAATGCAGGCTGGGGCTGCTATTGCGGTAGTTGGTTGGTGGACTGGATACAAACTTGGTGGAGTAGTTGCATTAAATTCAGCAGAATACTTTCAAAAATTAGGTTTTGAAAATTATTGGCAAATTACTTTTTTAATTCTTGGGATTATCATTATTGCTTGCAACATAGCTTTAATGTTTGTTCACGAAAAACAAAAAAATGAAAGATTTGAAGCACAAAAAAAAACAGACGAAAATATACAAAATAAATTAGGTCGTTCAAATATTCTGACAAAAATTATATCCTGGATAAGTGGAACAGTTGCTGGACCAATTGTTAGCTTTTTCAAGAAAAATGGTTTTAAAATTGCTTTAGGAATACTTTGCTTTGTGTTTCTTTTTAAAATTGGTGAGGCTTTTCTTGGGCGAATGTCAATAATATTTTATAAAGAAATTGGTTTCTCTAAAACTGATATCGCGATTTATTCTAAAGGTTTGGGTTGGATTACTACTGTTATTTTTACTCTTTTAGGTGGATTATTTGCAATTAGATCTGGTGTAATTAAGGCTATGTTTTTATCTGGAATATTGATGGCATCAACAAATTTATTATTTTCTCTACTAGCGTGGTCAGGAAAATCTGAATTGTTATTTGCAATAGCTGTCATTTTTGATGATATGGCTGCAGCATTCGCTACTGTCGCCTTTGTAGCTTTTATTTCAATGTTAGTAGACAGAACTTACACCGCAACACAGTATGCTCTTCTTGCATCTATTGGAACAGCGGGTAGAACCACTTTGGCTGCTTCGTCAGGTGCTATGGTAGATTGGTTAAATGGAGACTGGGGAATATTCTTTATACTAACCGCAGTTATGGTTATACCTTCTTTAATTTTTCTTTATGTAATAAAAAAAGATATCAAATTAAGTGAAAAATAGTTTTAGAAATAATTTTCCTATAGTTAACCTTTACAAGAAAAAGAGTTTGAATTCTAAAATTGATACCCAATTGCTCTTCGGAGATAATTTTAAAGTTAATAAGAAACTAAAAGGTTTTTCAAAAATTAAAATTAAAAAAGATGGTTATATAGGCTTTATAAAGAATGGAAATTTTTCTGATCCTATAAAGGCAAATTTTAAAGTTTCAGTTTTAAAAGCAAGACTTTACAATAAACCAAGTTTAAAAAATAAACTTAAAAAATTCCTACCTTACGACTCACGAATTAGAATATTTAAAAGATCTGGAAAATTTAGCAAATTTGATAAATATTGGATAAAAAATTCTGATATTATAAAAATTAATATAAAAAATAAAAATATTTTTAAAGATATTCAAATTTTTAAAAATACAAGATACTTATGGGGTGGTAAGAGTTATAAAGGTATTGACTGTTCTGCATTAGTTCAAGTGTGTTTGAATCAAAATAATAAGTTTTGTCCTAGAGATTCGAAAGACCAAGAAAAATATTTTAAGAAAAGAGTAAATATCAAAAATATAAAAAAAAATGATATTATATTCTGGAAAGGTCACGTAGCTGTAGCTTTATCAAAAAATAAATTAATACATGCTTATGGTCCATTAAAAAAAGTGGTAGTTATGGATATTAAAAAAACAATAAATAGAATTAAAAGAACTGCTGATTTAGAAGTAACAAGTGTTAGGAGGATTTAGATGATGCGTTATATATTATATGGTATAGCTCTTGGTTTTATATTTTATCTTGGTGATAAATATTTATTTTAACTAAATGTTTTTAATCAAAAATTTTATTTATCTATTAAGAATTGGTGTAATTAAAGGTACCTACCGAAAATTCAATTTTATTTCTGAATATTTAAAAGTTTCAAAAGTTAAGATTAATAGATTACAATTTATAATATATCTTTTAAAATCCGAAATAATAAAAAAAAAACTGAAGTCTTCTCTTGAAAATAAAAAAAATTATTATCAAAAAAAATATAATTTTACAGATATAGACTGGTTTTCCCCAAATATACCAATTTGGGATACGGTATTAAAGCAAGCATTTCTTAATAAAGAAAAAATTGAGTACCTTGAAATTGGTACTTATGAGGGAAGATCTACAATTCATATTTGTGAAAACTTTAAAAATTTTAAAATAACAGTAGTTGATCCCTATAATGAATATAACGAAGTAAATTCTGTTGTTAAAAACTCAAACATGGAAAATGTATTTGAGAGATTTAAAAAAAATTCTTTTTATTTCTCTGATCGTATAAGTATTAATCGGACAACCTCTAAGGAGTTTTTTAAAAAAAATAAAAAGAAATTTGATTTAATTTATATCGACGGCTCACATCATTATCTTGATGTTAAAGAGGATTTGATAAACAGCATAAATTTTATCAACAATAATGGAATTATAATATTAGATGATTTTATTTGGGACTATTATGAAAAAGTTGAAGAAAATCCTATTGGAGGAATTTTGCCCATTATCCAGACTGCCCCAAATATTGAGATCAAGTCAATTTCAAATCAAATTATATTAAAAGTAAAAAGTTCAACTTAGTTACTTGAAATGTAATAAATAATATATATAACTGCTAAAATTTCCCAACCGCTCATAATTCTCCTTTCGATTCATTATCTATATCAAAAAATTACAGCAGATAATAGGACTCTGAAAAAAGGTCAAAAAGTGTACTTACTAATTTAAAAAAACAGTATAGTTTAATTATATGAAAATATCTCGGGACAAGACAAATCCAAAAATATCTGATGCTAGTGATATCAGCAAGCCGTGGGATAAAGATAATCAAGCATGGTGGGACTGGTATGTTGGTCTTGCGGATAACGAGATTAAAAATAATTCAATAATTTCTGCTGACCCTTTACCAAATATTACAATCCCTAGTGATGATGAAATTGTCTACGAACTAAATAAAACTTATGATTTAAAAAATGACCAAATTGATTTCTTTAGAAAGAATGGTTTTATTAAACTAAAAAAAGTTTTCTCGCCAGGTGTTGTGCTAAAACTTAGGGCAGAATTAATCAAATTGTTAAAAAAAGAATTTAATGTTGATCCTGACAAAGAAGCACATGACCGGTTTCTTAGTCTTGAAATGATCTGGCCCAAAAACAAACTTCTTCGAGCATACGTACTATCACCACGTCTTGGACAAATTTCAGCAGATTTACTTGGTGTGCCAGCGGTAAGACTTTACCATGATAACGTTTTAGCAAAACAGGCTGGTTGTGGAAGAACACCATGGCACTTTGACGATCATCATTTTCCATTAGATACTAACGATGTAGTAACTGCATGGGTACCAGCACAACCAACCCCAATTGAAATGGGACCACTTTCTTTTGCTTATCCTTTAGATGTACATAATCTTGTAAATGCCGTTACTTTCGAAAAGACTGGTACTGGCTACGATAAAGGAGTGTCAAAAGTTTTTAAACAAAATGGTGTATCTGTAAACGAAACTCCCTTCGAGCTAGGTGAGGTTAGCTTTCATCATAATTTAAATTTTCATACTGCGTCACGAAACCGAACTAATCGTAGCCGAATTGCTCTTGCAAATACTTACTATCGAGATGGGGCTCGAGTTATAAATTCTCCTACAATGGTTTCTGGTGACTGGCAAAAATTTATGCCAAATGTTAAACCAGGTGAAATAGCAGCAAGCCCCTTGAATCCAATTTGTTGGCCAGTAGATGACAAATAAAAATATAAATAATCAGGCGGTTCTTAACTCGACCTGGACTGAAAGTCTTGCTAACAATCAACAGCCAGATAGTAAAGCGCTCCTCGCCCATCTAAGAACTGTTCATAAAAATAATGCAGGTTTCACAGAAAAGTGTGCGAGTTCTTGCCGCGATAAGGCTGGACGCAATAGTTATGAATGGTTAGCTGAAATTGTGCCTGATGTTGATGGTATCAGTGTGCTGGATCTTGCTTGTGGATCAGGACCATTACTTAAAATCTTATACGATCGTAATAAAAAATTTAAATTAAAAGGAGCAGATATAAGTCCTGAAGAATTAGAACTGGCTAAAGCCCGTCTACCCAAAGGTTCTGCTGATCTGTTAGAGTTAAAAGCACAAAATTTGACGGCTATTGATGATAACTCAATAGACGTTGTACTGTGCCATTGGGCTTTGACATTAATGAACCCAATTACTCCAGTGTTAAATGAAATCCGTCGTGTACTGTCCTCAGGTGGAAAGTTTGCAGCATTGGTCAATGGACCTATGAATGCAGCGCCAGGATATAATGATATATACAATTTAATCTATAAATACGTACAATCTAAGCTACCTAGGTATGGCGAGATTGACTTAGGTGATCCAAGAATACGTAGTACAGATAGTTTAAAAAATCTTTTAAGTGAAGCTTTTCCAGATGCTAACATTAGCATCGAAACTAGTATGGTATCCATGGAAGGATCCGTAGCTGAAGTGGCCGAAACTACTGCAGGATTTTTTTATGCTTCATTCATCTTACCAAAAGAGACTCGTAGGATATTGCTTTCTAAACTATCTAATCTTCTGGCGATATCAAAACAAAGTGGAGATCTCAAAAGACAGGGGCGTTTTTCAATGCCAATTAATCGGCTAGTGGTAACAAAGTAATCAATTTTTAAAATGGCGGAGAGAGTGGGATTCGAACCCACGAAACGGTTTCCCGTTTACACACTTTCCAAGCGTGCGCCTTCAACCACTCGGCCATCTCTCCTTAGGTTTCTTTGTTGATTTTTAGAACTCCAATAAAGGCTTCTTGTGGTATCTCAACTCTACCAAATTGTTTTGAACGTGCTTTACCTTTTTTTTGTTTTTCTAATAATTTTCTCTTTCTATCTCTTGCCCCTCCACCATGAATTTTAGTTAAAACGTCTTTTTTAAAACCTTTTATACTTTCTCTTGCAATAATTTTTCCTCCAATTGCAGCTTGGATCGGAATCATAAAATTATGTCTAGGTATAAGATCTTTTAATTTTTCACATACTAATCTTCCTTGATTTTGTGCAAATTCTTTATGAATAATCATTGAAAGAGCATCGACTGGCTCATTGTTTACTAAGATACCTAATTTTACTAAATTACCTTCTTTGTAACCAGTAATTTCATAATCGAAACTGGCGTATCCGCTGGTAATTGATTTCAGTCTATCATAAAAATCAAAAACAACTTCATTAAGAGGTAATTCGTAAACTAGAACTGCTCTGTTTCCTGAATAAGACAAGTCATTTTGAATACCTCTTTTATCTTGGCAAATTTTTATTATAGATCCCAAATATTCATCTGGGGTTATAATTGTAGCTTTTATCCAAGGCTCCTCAATAAATTTTATTTGTGTCGGATCGGGCATCATAGTCGGGTTTTGAAGATCAATGATGTCACCATTTATTTTATTTAGTTTGTATACAACTCCCGGAGTTGTAGTTATCAAATTAATGTCAAACTCTCTGGTCAATCTTTGCGTTATAATTTCTAAATGGAGTAGACCTAGAAATCCACACCTAAAACCCAAACCTAGAGCACTAGAAGACTCTGGTTCATAAGAAAAACTAGAGTCATTAAGTTTTAATTTACCAAGTCCATCTTTTAATCTTTGATACTCTGAGCTATCAACTGGAAAAAGGCCACAAAAAACAACAGGCTTACTGGGTTTAAAACCTGGTAACGGTTTTTCAATTGGATCTTTGGCATCACAAATTGTATCTCCTACTTTTGTTTCTGATAGACTTTTTATACCAGTTATTATAAATCCAATTTCCCCTGAATTTAATTCATCTATATCTTTAGCCTTTGGTGTAAAAACACCAACTTTTTCAATTTCGTATTCTTGATTTGTAGACATTAGTTTTACTTTCATTCCTTTTTTAATACTTCCATCAATAACCCGCACAAGAATTACAACACCTAAATAGCTATCATACCAGCTATCTACCAATAAAGATTTAAGCTTAGACTTTTGATCACCTTGTGGAGAAGGTAAATCTGAAACAATTGTCTCTAAAATTTCTTCAACACCTTCTCCGGTTTTTCCTGAACAAGAGATAGCTTTAGAAGTTTCTATACCTATTACGTCTTCTATTTGTTTTTTAACCTTGTCAACATCAGATGCTGGAAGATCTATCTTGTTCAGTACTGGAATTATATGATGATTTGTATCAAGTGCTTGATATACATTTGCAAGAGTTTGAGCCTCAACACCTTGTGAACTATCAACAATCAGAACTGAACCTTCACAAGCGAGTAGTGATCTACTTACTTCATAACTAAAGTCAACATGGCCTGGGGTGTCAATAATATTTAAGAGATAATCATTTCCATCTTTCGATTTATAATTAAGTTTCACTGTTTGTGCTTTAATTGTAATTCCCCTTTCTCTCTCAATGTCCATTGAGTCTAAAACTTGCTCTTTCATTTCTCTTTTTGATAAGCCACCACAAATTTGTATCATCCTGTCAGCTATTGTTGACTTTCCATGATCAATATGTGCGATAATCGCAAAATTTCTTACTCTCTTTATATCTGACATTAGGATCTTATTGTTCCACCAGTTTTGGCTTTTACAATATCAATTATTTTTTGACTTATATCATCAAGGTCTTTTTGGGAAAGTGTTTTTTCTTTAGACTGGATTAAAACATTGATGGCTATTGATTTTTTACCAGCGGGCATATTACCACCTGAAAAAACATCAAATATTTTTACATTTTTAATTAGATTTGTATCAACATCACTTATTAATTTCTTGATGTCTCCTGCTTTAAAATCTTCATTAATTATAAAAGCAAAATCTCTCTCAGATTTTTGGTACTCTGAAATAGAATAATCTTTTTTAGAAAATCTATATTTAGTTTTTGGTTTTGGAATGTTTTTTAAAAAAATTTCAAATCCGCTTACATTTTGCTCTTTTAAGTCTAAACTAGAAACTATTGACGGATGAATTTCACCGAATGAAGCAAGAAGTACTCCATTTTCTGAATTTAAATTTATTGACCCAGATCTACCCGGGTTATAGTAATCTTGTGTCTTATTACTTACATGGATATTATTTTCTTGAATCCCAAGCTCCAACAATGTCTTTACAACGTCAGCCTTTACATCAAACACATCAACGTTTCTTGGTTTAGATTCCCAAGTCTTTCTGTTTAATACTCCCGACCTTAAACCACCTATTACTACTTGTTGTTCGCCAGGTTTTTTACCATAAAAAGTAGGGCCAATTTCAAATAACGATAAATCTAAATAGCCTCTATCCTGATTTTTTTTCAAATACACAATCAAATTAGAAAAAATTGATGTCCTTAAAACATTTAAATCACTTGAAATTGGATTTGTGATTTCAATTTCTTTCTTTCCTTGTGAAAAATATTTATCAATCCGCGAGTCGGTAAATGACCATGTAACTGCCTCCATATATCCTTTTGTGGCTACAGCTCTTTGAGAAAGGTGAAATAACTTTTGCTCAAAACTTAAGGTATCTTTACTTCTTGATCTCTCTGGGTGTATTAATGAGATTTTATCAAAACCTTTAATTCTTATTAGCTCCTCGATTATATCAACATCTTGATAGATATCAGGTCGCCAGGTTGGTATCTTTACTAAAAATTTATTTTTTTTGATTTTCATATCAAATCCAAGTGAGTTTAAAATCCTTTTAGCTTCTCCAGAAGTCATTGGTATCCCTATTACCTTTTTAAATTTTGTTTGATCAATTTCTAAAATTTTATTCTTAACTTTAGATTTTCCCTCTACTGAAAATTTACTAGCTTCTCCCCCACAGATTTTAAGAATTAAATTTGTTGCAATCTCGAGTCCTTTAATGATTGAATTTGGATCAATACCCCTCTCGAATCTGTATTTAGCATCTGTATCAACGCCTAAATTACTTGCTGTTTTTCTTATAGATGAAGGATGGAAATATGCTGCCTCTAATAAAATATTTTTTGTATCAAATTCAGTGCCTGACCTTGAACCACCTATGATACCACCAAGACCTAAAGTTCCACTTCTATCAGAAATTACACACATATTATTTCCAAGTTTATAGTTTTTTCCATCAAGTGCAGTAAAAGTTTCGCCAGACTTTGAGTTTCTTACAACTATCTCATTATCTATTTTGTCAGCGTCATAAGCATGCAAAGGTCTGTTAAGGTCAAACATTACGTAGTTAGTAATGTCAACTACAGCAGAAATTGGTTTTAAGCCAAGAGAAATTATTTTTTCTTTAAGCCATTCTGGACTTTCTTTATTTTGAATATTTTTTATATAACAAGCACCAAAACTTAAACAGCCTTGATTTTTTTCTTTTGTTATTGAAATTTTTATAGGTTGTTTAAAACTTTGCTTTATCTTTACTTTTTTTAAATTTGAAAACTTACCTAGACCAGCAGAAGCTAAATCTCTTGCTATTCCCCTAACACCTAAACAATCAGGTCTATTAGGTGTCACGGATATATCTATTGATTTTTCACCTTTGCTCTTAAAGTAGTTTTTCCCAATATCGTTTTCTCTATTTTTTAGTTCTATAATTCCCTCACTATCGTCTGAAATATTTAATTCATTTCCAGAGCACAACATTCCATGTGACTCAACTCCTCTTATTTTGGCAATTTTTAATTTTATTTTTGATTTTGGAATAATAGAACCTGGTGGTGCGTAGATAGTTACTAAACCTTTTCTCGCATTTTGGGCTCCACAAACAACTTTCTTGATGTCGTTATTATTTCCAATACTTACTTCACAAAGCTTAAGTTTATCTGCATTTGGATGTTTTTCTGCTTTAAGAACTTTTGCAATTTTAAAATCAGATAATTCATTTTGAGCTTCTTTAACTCCCTCTACTTCCAAACCAATATCCGTTAGTTTGTTTATAATTTTTTCAAGATTTTGTGATGTAGTTAAATGATTTTTTAACCATGATAGAGTTATGATCATCTACTTAAACCTCTATAGTTAGTTGGAACATCCAATGGATCAAAACCAAAATAATTCAACCATCTATAATCACTTTCAAAAAAAGATCTAAGATCGTTGATTCCATACTTTAACATAGCAAGTCTATCTATACCCATGCCAAATGCAAAACCTTGAAACTTATTAGGATCAACTTTCGCATTTTTTAAAACATTAGGGTGAACCATTCCACAGCCCAAAATTTCTAACCACTTATCTCCTTCACCCACAATTATTCTTCCGTTTTCAAGTTTGTAACCAATATCTACTTCAGCTGATGGTTCGGTAAAAGGAAAGTGACTTGGTCTAAATCTCATTCTGATTTTTTTAACTTCAAAAAATTCTTTTACAAAATAATCTAAACAACCTTTCAAATGCCCCATGGTTATATCTTTATCTATATGTAAGCCCTCAAGTTGATGGAACATTGGTGCATGGGTTTGATCACTATCACAACGATAAGTTCTTCCAGGAACAATAATTTTAAAAGGAGGTTTGCCATTTAGCATTGTTCTTACTTGAACTGGAGAAGTATGAGTTCTCAATAAAATTTTTTTGTCATTATCTAGATAAAAGGTGTCGTGCATATCTCTTGCAGGATGATCCTCTGGAGTATTCAATGCTGTGAAATTATTATATTCGGTCTCAACATCGGGACCTTCTGCAACAGAAAAACCGATCTCAGAAAAAATTGATGAGATTTCATCTATCACCTGGGAGACTGGATGTATTTTACCATTAGGTCTCTCTCTTGCTGGTAAAGTAACATCAACTTTATCTTTTTGTAATTTTTTGCTTATTTCTAATTTTTCTAATTCTTTAAACCTATTGTTAATAGCTTCAGTAATTTTTTGTTTTTCATTATTTAATGATGAAGCTTTAATTTTTTTTTCCTCTTCAGATAAAGAGCCAAGTTTTTTAAATTCTTGATTGATTTGGCTATTTTTACCTAAAAACTGTGATTTAATATTTTGCAACTCCAGTTTATCTTTAGCTTGTGAGATCTTTTGAATTAATTCTCGTAAATCTATCATTAGTTAGTTTTTACTCTAACTTTATAAAAGAAAAAACAAGTTTATTTTACTGATAACTGAACTTTTTTTACAAGTGATTTGAAAGCTTCTGGATTATTGTAGGCTAAATCAGCTAAAACTTTTCTGTCTAATTTGATTTTCGATTTGTTAAGACCATTTATAAATCTTGAATAAGTTAGCCCCTCAGCTCTCACACCTGCGTTTATCCTTTGAATCCATAAAGATCTGAATTCCCTTTTTTTGGCTCTTCTATCTCGGTAAGCATACTGCAAAGCTTTTTCCATAGCTTGTCGAGCGATACGAATAGTATTTTTTCTTCTGCCCCATTGACCTTTTACAGCTCTAAAAACTTTTTTATGTCTTGCTCTACTTGTAACACCTCTTTTTGTTCTAGACATTTTTTTTATCCCCTTAAGCTATAAGGCATATATGATTTAACAATTTTAGAATCTTGTTTTGACATAATGGTAGTGCCTCTTTGTTTTCTAATTTGAGAATTAGTTCTTTTTATCATACCGTGTCTTTTGCCAGCTTGTGGCATTTTTACTTTTCCAGATTTAGTTAATCTAAATCGTTTTTTAGCTGAACTTTTAGTTTTAAGTTTTGGCATGGTATCGGATTTATATATATTTTGATTTAAATTTACAACGATTAATTAGGGTGAATAATCATTATCATTTGGCGGCCTTCAAATTTTGGTTTTACTTCTACTTTCCCAATTTCCTTTGTATCCTCAATAATTCTATTCATCAAATCTTTACCTAGGTTGACGTGTTGCATTTCCCTCCCTTTAAATCTTACCGTAAATTTTACTTTATCACCCTTTTGAAGAAATTTTTTTGCATTTTTTATTTTAAAATTATAATCATGTATTTCGGTTCCGGGTCTTAATTTTAATTCTTTTAGTGTCGCAATTTTTTGGTTCTTTTTTGCCTTATTGGCTTTTTTTTGCATGTCATACTTATATTTACCCATATCCATAATCTTACAAACTGGAGGATTTGCATTAGGAGATATTTCGATTAGATCAAGTCCTTCTTCTTTGGCTGTCTCAATTGCTTTCTTTAAAGGAAGAACTCCTAAGTTTTCGCCGCTACTATTTATAACTTGAACATCTATACTTCTAATTCTGTGATTGGTACGAGGTCCTTGAAATTTAGTTCTTCTTTGAAAATAGTTTGGTTTTTGCACTTATTTAATTGGTAGGTTATTTGATGATTTAAATTCTTTAAGAGCTTTTTCGAATTTTTTAACTTCTTGTTTTTCAGATCCAAGTTTACGTATACTTACACTTTTATCTATTACTTCTTTTCCTCCACAAATTAACAGTATAGGAACTTTTGATAAAGAATGTTCTCTTATTTTATAATTAATTTTTTGATTTCTTAAATCCACTTCGCATTTTATACCCTCTTTAAAGAGTTCTTTAAATATTTTTTTTGCATAGTCATTGTGCTCTTCAGCTATAGGCAATACAACAACTTGTGAAGGTGATAGCCAAAATGGAAGTTTGCCGGCATAGTTTTCAATAATTATACCTATAAATCTCTCTAAAGAACCGAAAAGAGCTCTATGTAACATTACAGGTACTTTTTTAGTTCCATCTTTGTCTACGAAAGTTGCACCAAGTCTTCCTGGTAAATTCAAGTCAACTTGTAAAGTTCCACATTGCCAGTCCCTTCCTATGGCATCTCTCAAAACAAATTCTATTTTGGGACCGTAAAAAGCACCCTCTCCTTTGTTTATAGTATATTCTAATTTTGTTTTTTTAATTGCCGCAAGCAAAGCTTTTTCTGACTTATCCCAGATTTTATCATCACCAACTCTTTTTTCTGGTCTGTCAGAATACTTAAGGAATACTTTTTCAAATCCCAAGTCTTTGTAAATATCCAATATTAATTTTGTAACACTAATACATTCATCTGTTATCTGTTCTTCGGTACAAAATATATGTGCATCATCCTGGGTAAAAGCTCTAACTCTTAGAAGGCCATGTAATGCTCCAGATGGTTCATATCTATGAACTTTTCCAAATTCAGATAACTTTAAAGGTAAATCTCTATAACTTTTAAGACCTTGATTAAATACTTGAACACAACCAGGACAATTCATTGGTTTCACAGCAAAAATTTTTTCGTCTGGTGTTTCTGATGTAAACATATGATGACCAAATTTCTCCCAGTGTCCTGATTTTTCCCAAAGAGTTTTATCTAAAAGTTCTGGTGTGCTTATCTCTTTATATCCAGCATTTCTTTGCTTTAATCTCATATACTCTACAAGCCGTTGAAATAAATTCCAGCCCTTCTCGTGCCAAAAAACAGATCCAGGGCTTTCCTCCCTGAAATGAAAAAGATCCATCTCTTTACCTAACTTCCTATGATCTCTTTTTTCTGCTTCTTCTAGTCTGTGTAAATATTCATCTAATTCTTTTTTAGAACTCCAACATGTTCCGTAAATTCTTTGTAGCATTTCATTATTTGAGTCCCCTCTCCAATAAGCTCCAGAAACTTTTGTTAATTTAAAAGCTTTTCCTATTTTTCCTGATGAAACTAAATGCGGACCTCTACAAAGATCGTGCCAAGTATCTCCATGATGATAAATTGATAATTCTTCATTTTTAGGGATGCTCTCAATAATCTCAGCTTTATACTTTTCGCCAATTTTTTTAAAATGCGCTATTGCTTTATCTCTGTCCCATACTTCACGTTTTGTTTTAACATCTCTGTCGATAATCTCTGACATTTTCTTCTCAATTTTTTTTAAATCATCTTTAGTAAATGGTTCCTTTCTTGCAAAATCATAGAAGAAACCATTCTCAATAACAGGACCTATAGTAACTTGGGTTCCTGGAAATAATTCTTGAACGGCCATTGCCATTATGTGTGCTGCATCATGTCTGATTACATCGAGACCATCTTTATCTTTGCTAGTTATGATTTTAACAGAAGAGTCTTTTTGAATTGAAAAACTTAAATCTTTCAACACTCCATCCACACTTACTATAAGAGCCTGTTTTGAAAGTGACTTGCTAATTTTTTCAGCAACCTCATATCCAGTTACATTGTTCTTAAAACTTAATTTTTTTCCATCTGGTAAAGTAATATTCGGCATTTAATGTTTTTGTTTTAACAATTTTTTATACTCAGCAAATGTTGATTGGCACATTTTTTCTACATCAAATTTTATCAATATATTTTTCCTACCCTCATTTCCAATTGATTGCAACTTGTCTTTATCCATTTCAATAATATAATTTAAATTTTGTGCAAGAGAATTTGGGTCTCCATTTTTAAATAAAAATCCTGATTTACCATTAATTACAGTCTCTTTTGATCCACCTAAATCACTTGCGAGAATTGGTTTTTCCATTGCTTGTGCCTCTACTGCAACTCTTCCAAAAGCTTCGGGTTCTATAGATGAAGATACAATTACATCTGCACTCTTATAGGCAACAGGCATTTCCTCACAAAAGCTTAAAAATATAACATTATCTTTCAATTGGTATTGATCAACCATTGAAATAAGTTTTTTGAAAAAAACTTTACGACCTTGATGTGAGCCTAATATTACGGCCTTAAAATTTGTTTTATAATATTTTGTTTTTAGCAATTTTATAGCCTCTAAAAACATTTCTTGACCTTTCCACTTAGTCAATCTTCCAGGTAAAAGAATTTTAAAAGTTTGAACATCTAACTTTAATGTGGAATTAAATCTTTCTACTTTTTCTTCAGTAACATTTGATTTGTTAAAATATTCAGTATTTATACCTCTAAATATTACTAACAATTTTTTGTTTTTACTTAAATGACTACTATAATTAGTGTGTATGTGGTCAAAAATGAAATTAGATCCAGCAATAGTTAATTCAGACCTAAGCATAATAGAATTGTAAAACTTTTTAATTCTGCTTTTAAAATTATATGTGCCATGAAAAGTAGTAACAAATTTTCTCCGTGTTAGAAGATTCGCCAACCAACAAGACCAAGCGGGTGCTCTACTTCGGGCGTGAATAATATCAATGTTTAAAATAAATACTAAAACTAAAAGAATTATAGCATTAATAATCATAAGCAGAGGATTCTTTGAATGAACTGGTAACCTAATGACCTTGACTTTATTTTTTTTAATAAATTTTAGTAATGGTCCTCCACTTGTAACTATGTAAGATTTACAATCTTTCTCGGCTAAATAATGAGCAAGGTCATAACAACCTGTCTCTGCACCTCCGTAACCAAGTCTTGGAATTACTTGTAAAACTTTTATTTTAGATGACATATAATCAAAGATATATAATAACAGATTAATAAGAAAAATTTTATATGAAAAAATACAACTACATTAGATTGTCAAAAACAAAAAAACTGAGATATATGGGCAATTTTTTCAAAAAGAAACTGTATATAATTTTTTTGCCTGGTTTTATGTCAAATATTGAGGGAGAAAAACCTAAATCTTTTAAGAAATATGCAGTAAGAAAAAAATTAGGTTTTTTAACTTTAGATTATTCAGGTCACGGAAAATCCTCAGGGGAATTTACTAAAGGAAATATAAGTCGATGGTCGAATGATACAAAAATTTTGATTAAAAGATTTGTGAAAAAAAATAATTTTATCGTAATTGGTTCAAGCATGGGATCTTGGATTGCATTAAATCAATTTAAATATTTTAAAAATCAGATTAAGGGTTTTATTGGAATTGGCTCAGCTCCAGAATTTTTAGAGAGATTAATGTGGAAAAAATTCTCAAAAAAATTAAAGAAAGAGATTAAACTCAAGGGGATCACTCAAATAAAAAATGGTGATTATGAATACCCGATAACCTATCAAATAATTAAAGATGGTAGAAAAAACGAGGTTCTTTCAAAAAAAATAAATTCAAAAATCATTGTAACAATGTTTCATGGTCAAAGAGATGAAGCTGTACCAGTTTCTTTTTCGAGAAAAGTTTTATCTGTTTTTACAAATGCAGAAAAAAGAATGGTAGTCATTAAAAACGGGGATCATAGTCTTTCAAATAAACTAAGTATAAATAAAATCTTGAAAGAATTAGACCGCTTTAGAAATTCTATCCTTTAATGTTATTGGATTCTCTAGTTTATCTAACATTTCTATCGGACAAACTTGTTTAAAATTATTCATTTCATTTTCGAAATCATTTAGAATTTTCTTGGCAATAACGGAGTCTGTCTCTTGTAAGTGTTCTTGAATTAGAGACTTTAATTTTTCTTTCCAATATTTTGTTTCTAGTTTTTGCCAAGTAATTGAAGCAGGATTTACGAAGTTCTCAAAAGTATTTTCTGGATCATATATAAAGGCCATCCCTCCAGTCATTCCTGCCCCAAAATTATCTCCAATACTTCCTAGTATTATTATATTCCCCCCAGTCATATATTCACATCCATTTGAGTCGCATCCTTCAACTATTGCAGTTCCTCCAGAATTACGGACAGCAAACCTTTCGCCAGCTTTACCAGCCGCAAATAGTTTGCCCGATGTAGCTCCATATAAAACCGTGTTTCCTATAATTGTATTTTCTTTTGTCTTTAACCTATTAGTTTTAGATGGAACAACAACAATTTTACCGCCGGACAATCCTTTAGCAACATAGTCATTTGCATCTCCAAATATTTTTAATGAAATAGATTTTGATAAAAAAGCACCTAATGACTGACCTGCTGAACCATTTAGGTTTATTTGAATTAAATCACTATTCAGTTTGTTTTTAAATTTATCAAAAATATAGTGTGATAGCTTAGTTCCTACTGCCCTGTCTGTGTTTTTAATATTTCCATCGTATGAAATTTTTTCATTATTATTTACTTTATCTTTTATTTTTTTCCAGACATTCTCATCTATGTTATTATCAGGAACTTTGTTGATTAGTTTGTTGTCTGAATATCTGTTGTGATTTCCTGGATCTGTTTGCACTAATAGAGGATTTAAATCAAGATCGTCAAGGTTTGGGGAGCCTCTACTTACTTGGGCTAAAAGATCTGTTCTTCCGATGATATCTTTTAGATTTTTAAATCCAAGTGAAGCAAGTATTTCTCTAACTTCCATTGCAACAAAGTTAAAAAAGTTTACGACCTTTTCTGGTGTTCCAGTAAATTTTTTTCTAAGTTCATCATCTTGAGTACAAACACCTACAGGACATGTGTTTGAATGACATTGTCTTACCATTATACAGCCCATTGCTATTAAAGAAGAAGTTCCCATTCCAAATTCTTCGGCTCCCATCATAGCTGCCATTACAACATCTCTTCCTGTTTTTAATCCACCGTCAGTTCGAAGTGTAACTTGCTGCCTTAATTGATTTAGTGTTAGAATTTGATTTGCCTCTGTTAAACCCATCTCCCAAGGTATGCCAGCGTATTTAACACTAGTTTGTGGACTCGCTCCTGTACCTCCTGAGTGACCTGATATTAAAATTACATCAGCTTTTGCTTTTGCAACTCCAGCTGCAATAGTTCCTATTCCAGTTGAAGCAACAAGTTTAACACCTACTCTTGCTTTAGGATTGATTTGTTTTAAATCGTAAATGAGTTGAGCTAAATCTTCTATAGAATAAATATCATGATGAGGTGGAGGAGAAATTAATGTTACACCTTTTGTCGAGTGTCTTAATCTTGCAATATCTTTTGTGACTTTAAATCCTGGAAGCTGTCCTCCTTCTCCTGGTTTAGCACCCTGTGCTATTTTGATTTCGATTTCGCTACAATTATTTAAATATTCTATTGTCACACCAAATCTTGCAGATGCAACTTGTTTAACTTTAGAATTTGCTGAATCACCATTCTCAAGTACCTTAAATCTTCTTGAGTCCTCACCACCTTCACCGCTGCAGGAAGCCCCCTTAATTCTATTCATTCCAATTGCTAAAGTTTCGTGTGCTTCTTCTGATAATGCGCCATGAGACATGCTTCCACTTCCAAATCTTTTCATTATCTCTGTGACCGGTTCTACCTCATCAATATTTACTGGATTATTTTTCTTCTTGAATTCTAGGAGATCTCTTAAATTTATTGGTGTTAAATTATGAATACCTGCTGAATATTTTTTATATTGTTCGTAAGACTTAACTCCTACAGCATGTTGTAAAAGATGTATAAGACTTCCTTGTAATTGATGGTCTTCACCAGATTTCCGATATTTATATAAACCACCAATTGGCAGAACTGTAACATTTTTTTGATAAGCTTTTTTGTGAAGTTCTTTTATTTTATTTTCTATGCCCGATACCCCAATACCTGAAATTCTAGAAAACATTCCTGGAAAATAATCTGCAACAATAGCTCTGCTTAAGCCCACGGCTTCGAAATTACATCCACCTCTGTAGGAGCTTAATACAGAAATTCCCATTTTTGACATGATTTTTAACAAACCATTATTAATGGATTTTTTAAATCTATCTACACAAGCATTAAAGTCTAACTTTCCAAATAATTTCTTTGTATATCTTTGGTAAATACTATCTATAGCAAGGTAAGGATTTATAGTTGTTGCTCCTACTCCAAGCAGAACAGCAAATGAATGTGTATCCATAGCTTCTGCGGTTTGAACATTTATTGATGAATAACCTCGTAGTCCATGTTTGACTAAATTTGAATGAACGGCTCCTACCGCCAAAACCATTGGTACAATCGCTTTTTTTTCGGATATTTTTTGATCTGAAAGTATAAGATGATTTATACCCTCTCTAACTGAAATTTCAGCTTCTGATCTTATTTCTTCCAACCTATCTTTTAGAGATTTACTTACATCAAATGTGCAATCGATAATTTTTATTTTAGTGGAAAAATGGCTTTTAAATTTTTTAAATTCTGAGTTTGTTAAAATAGGGCTGTCTAAAACGTAAATATTTTCTTTTGTAAAATTGTCAAAATCTAAAATGTTGCCTAAATTTCCAAATCTTGTTTTAAGGCTCATAACTTTGTTTTCTCTTAAAGAGTCTATTGGTGGATTTGTTACCTGGCTGAAGTTCTGTCTAAAATAATGCGTAATTGGTCTATAATGGTTTGATAATACAGCAACAGGTGTATCGTCTCCCATTGAACCAGTAGCTTCTTTTGCTTCTTCTGCCATTGGATGAAGAATAAGCTCTAAATCCTCTATGCTGTATCCAGAAATAAATTGTCTTTGTCTTAGTTCCTCGTTTTGAAAATTTGGGAACTCATTTTTTGTACCAAGTTTTTTATCAAAGTGCACAACTTGCTTATGAAACTTTGTAAAATCTTTAGCTAAATAATCTTTTATATCCTTATCCTTAAAAATTTTACCTGCTTTTAGATCAACAGCAATTAGTTGACCAGGTCCTAGCCTTCCTTTTTCTATAATATTCTCTTCTGGAATAGAAACCATTCCTGTTTCAGAACCTGCAAATAATAAATTGTCCGACGTAATCGAATATCTTAAAGGTCTTAATCCGTTTCTGTCTGTTGCTGCTATTGCCCATTTACTGTCAGTTGCACAAATTGCAGCTGGTCCATCCCATGGTTCGATGGTGCTGTTTAAAACATCAAAGAGTTGCTGATGCGCTTTTGGTAAAATTTTACTTCTCTTAGACCACGCATCTGGCATCATCATTAATTTGATAAGTGGAACTGATTTTCCAGAATGAATAAGTAATTCAAAAACATTGTCTAAAGCTGCAGAGTCTGAATTGCCGGGAGTTATAACAGGTTTTAAATCCTCTACATTTTTGAAGAGTTCACTCGACATATCCTGTTCATGAATTTTCATCCAATTTATATTTCCTTTTAAGGTATTAATTTCTCCATTGTGAGCCAATGATCTGAAGGGTTGAGCTAATTTCCAACTTGGAAATGTATTTGTTGAAAATCTTTGGTGGAAAATCGAAAATCTAGAAATAAATCTTTTGTCCTTTAAATCTGGATAAAAATCCGACAAGGCTTCAGCCAAAAACATGCCTTTATAAACAATCGATCTTGAACTCAAGGAACATATATAAAAATCGTTAATTTGCTCATTTCTAGTCTGTTTAAGAATTTTTTTTCTAACTACATAAAGTGATCTTTCTAATTCATTTCTTTCTTTTTTCTTATTGGACTTAAAAATAATTTGAGTAATTTCTGGACGGTTTGAATCAGCTGTTTTTCCTAAAACATCTGAATTTACTGGAACTTGTCTCCAACCATATATATAAAAATCGTTTTCTAATAAATTTCTTTCTACTAATGCTTTGCTACGTTCTTGAGATGAATAGTCTGTTCTTGGTAAAAAAATCATTCCAACACAAATATCACCCTCTGTATGTTTGTGACCTGTATCCTCTATTTTTTCTTGAAAAAAATCTTTCGGAATTTCAAAGCTAATACCTGCTCCATCTCCGGATTTCCCATCGGCATCAACTGCTCCCCGGTGCCATACTGCTTTCAAAGCCTCAATACCATACTCAACAACTTTCCGACTTTTTTTACCATCAAGAGAAGCTATTAGACCTACTCCGCATGCATCATGCTCCATGTTTGTAGAATAAGAAAAGTTTTTTTGTAATATTTCTCTGTTCTTTTTATATAACTTCATGCTGCTTCCGTTTTTTTTATTACTTGTGAATTTAGATATTTTTCAATCTCTGCAGCTGCATCTCTACCATCTCTAATTGCCCAAACGACTAGCGAAGCCCCTCTTACTATATCTCCAGCCGCAAAGACTCCTGGCAAATTAGTTTGCATAGTTTTAAGGTCGATTTTTATAGTTCCCCATTTAGAAACTGATAAATCTTCAGAGCCGAAAAGCTTAGGTACATCTTCAGGATCGAAACCAAGTGCTTTAATTACAATGTCAGCATCAACTTTATATTCAGAATTTTTAATTGGAACAGGTTTTCTTCTACCTGAGGAGTCTGCTTCACCTAATTCCATTTTTGTTACTTCAACAGCTTCCACATTATCTTTACCGATAAATCTGTTTGGATTAGATAGCCAAAGAAAATCAATTCCTTCCTCTATGGCGTTACTTACTTCTCTTGCTGAGCCAGGCATATTCTCCCTATCTCTTCTGTATAAACATTTCACAGATTTAGCTTTTTGTCTTATAGCGGTTCTCACACAATCCATCGCGGTATCACCACCGCCGATAACAACAATATTTTTATTTTCTGCATTTAAAGTACCATCATCAAATAATTTAACTTTATCTCCTAAACCTTTTCGATTTGAAGCAGTAAGAAAATCCATCGCTGGAAAAATATTTTTTAGATTTTTTCCCTCTATATCAACATCTCTCGCTTTATATACGCCGGTAGCAATTAGTATTGCATCATGTTTTGATTTTAATTCTTCTAAAGTTGCGTCTCTACCAACCTCGAAGTTATGTTTAAATTTAATCCCTGAATCTTTTAAAAGTTTAGTTCTTCGTTCAACTACAAATTTTTCAAGTTTAAAGTTTGGAATTCCATATATTAATAATCCACCAGGTCTGTCATATCGATCGTAAATTGTGATTTTGAACCCAGATTTTCTAAGCTGTTCAGCACATGCTAATCCTGCTGGACCAGCTCCGATAATTCCTATTGATTGATTTTTCTCTTTTTTTAATTTAATTGGTTTGACCCATCCTTTTTCCCAAGCTGTTTCTGTAATGTATTTCTCAACCGATCCTATTGTTACTGTTCCATGTCCAGACTGTTCAATTACACAATTTCCTTCACATAATCTATCTTGAGGGCAAATTCTTCCACAAACCTCAGGCATATTATTTGTACTTTGTGATAATTCATAAGCATCTTCTAATCTTCCCTCCGCGGTAAGCTTTAACCAATCTGGTATGTTGTTTTGAAGAGGACAATGAACCTGGCAGAATGGAACACCACATTGCGAGCATCTACTTGATTGCTCTTTGGCTTTGTTACTAATAAATTCATCGTAGACTTCTTTAAAGTCATTCTTCCTGTTATCAGCAGATCTTTTAGGTGGTGATTGCTGACCTATTTTTACAAACTTTAACATTTTTTCTGACATGACGGTTTTTTAGAATAAAAATTAAAGAAATTAAAGACTATTTAGGTAAGTTATATTGACCTTTAATTCAAAAAACCCATATTTTACTTGTTTTTTATATGTGCATATCAGCTATGCGTAATTTTAATGAACTCTCTAGTTGAATTAAATATAAGGAAATACACAATAAATGGAAAACTTTATTCAAATTTTAATCCTATCTATAGCACAGGGTATTACTGAATTTCTTCCAGTTAGCTCTTCGGCTCACCTAAATTTAATATCAAAATATTTTGGTATTCAAAATGAATTATTAATAAATGTTTATGCTCACATGGGTTCTTTACTTGCGGTAATATTTTTCTTTAAAGAGGATATTTTTAATTTTGGAAAGAATAAAAAATTAATTTATAAAATAATTTTGGCATCAATTCCATTGTTTGGATTTGGATTTTTAATTTTAAAGTATAACTTGATTGATACATTTAGGTCTTTAGAGCTTATAGGTTGGATGACTATAATTTTTGGTATTGTACTTTTTATTTCAGATAAATTAAGCCTTGAAAATAGCATTAAAGATAAATTTACGTTTAAAAAGGCCATTTTAATTGGGTTTTTTCAAGTATTAGCTCTTATACCTGGTGTAAGCAGATCTGGAATAATAATGACTGGAGCTAGATTTTTAAAATTTAATAGAGAAGATGCCGCCAAGATTTCATTTTTACTTTCAATTCCAGCGCTTGCAGGTAGCTCGATATACGGTGTTTATAAAATGTTTAATGAAGGAGACTTAATTGTAAATACCAACTCAATTATGACGATAGGTTTGTCATTCATTTTCTCTTATCTAACAATCAAATACTTATTAATCTACTTAAAGAATTTTAGCTTTAATGTCATTGTTGGATATAGATTAATACTTGGATCAATTATTCTAGCTACTGTTTATCTATAAAATCAAGGATAGTACAAATAGAACAGCTAAAACTACAATAAAAAAAACGAATACTGAATTTTGTAGTGACATAAAAAATCTCCTTATTTTGGAGGTCCCAGAAGGACTTGAACCCTCAACCTTCTCGTCCGTAGCGAGACGCTCTAATCCAATTGAGCTATGGGACCACATAGTAAAAATATCAAAGAAAACAGCTATAATAAAGCGATTTTATGCTTATTGCTATTCTTTGAATAAGAATATAATTGTAGAAAATTATGTCTAAAGAAAATGGAGTTGTAATAACATCTGCTGTAAGAACAGCAATTGGAGATTTAGGTGGGTCTTTAAAAAATGTTTCTGCTCATAAACTAGGTTCGACAGCTATTTCAAACGCTATTAAAAAATCAAATATTAAGGCTTCAGATATAAACGAAATCATAATGGGCCAAGTTTTAACAGGTGGTGCAGGACAAAACCCTGCAAGACAAGCCGCTATGGATGCAGGTATTCCAAAAGAAACACCATCATATATTGTTAATCAAGTTTGTGGTTCAGGTCTAAGATCTATTGCATCAGGATATCATTCAATTCTTTCTGGAAGTTCAAATATTGTTTTAGCGGGAGGTCAAGAAAGTATGTCTCAATCGCCTCACGTAGTTCATTTAAGAAACGGAAAAAAACTTGGGGACACTAGTTTGGTTGACTCTATGATAAAAGATGGATTATGGGATGCATTCAATGGATACCATATGGGTATAACAGCAGAAAATGTTGCACAAAAATTTCAAGTTACAAGAAAAGATCAAGACAAATTTGCTTTCGACTCTCAGACAAAAGCTTTAAAAGCACAAAAAGAAAATAAGTTTGACGATGAAATTGTTCCTTACACAATTCAACTTAAAAAAGGTACTGCAGTTTTTAAAAAGGATGAGCATCCAAGAGACGGGATTTCAATGGAGGCACTACAAAGGCTTAAAACTGCTTTTCAAAAAGAAGGGACAGTTACCGCAGGAAATGCCTCAGGTATAAATGACGGTGCTGCTGCAGTAGTTTTAATGTCAAAAAAAGAAGCTGAGAAAAAAGGTATTAAACCTTTAGCAGAAATTAAATCTTGGGCTTCTTGTGGTGTTGATCCCTCTGTGATGGGAACAGGTCCTATACCGTCTTCAAAAAAAGCATTAGAGATTGCTGGATGGCAATCAAAGGATTTAGATTTAATAGAGGCGAACGAAGCATTTGCTGCACAAAGTTGCGCAGTAGTTAAGGAGCTAGCTTTGCCAATGGAAAAAGTAAATGTTAATGGTGGAGCAATTGCTTTAGGACACCCTATTGGTGCTTCTGGGACAAGAATTTTCGTGACACTTATTCATGAAATGCTAAAAAGAGATTCAAAGAAAGGGTTGGCTACGCTTTGTATTGGAGGAGGTATGGGCGTTGCTATGTGTATTGAGAGAAAATGAAACTATCTAAACCTAGAAAAAAAATAAAAAATAGAGCTTTAAGTAAAATTCCATTTACTGTTAGAGGCTATCAGTATTATTACGGTGCTATAATTCTAGTAGTATTGCTAATTGGTTTTAGCCAGGTATTTTCTTAATAAAATTTTTTGAATTAATACCTGAGAATTTACATCTGCTCTCTTTTTTTTAAATATAAGTCTTAAAAGTTGCATGAATTATATTGCAAATTCTAAGTGTCAAAAAAGCGGATAAATTGTGTCAAAAATTGTGTATAATAATTAAATGTCTAAAAACATTTCTGTACCAGATATTGGTGATTTTAAGGATGTTGAAATTATAGAGGTTTTAGTAAAACCTGGAGATCAAATTAAGAAAAATGATCCAATTGTTACTTTAGAAAGTGACAAGTCAAGTGTTGAGGTTCCATCGCCTTACGAAGGAAAAATATCCCAGCTAAAAGTTAAAATAGGAGATAAAGTTTCGGAAGGAAGTATTATAGCTACTTTAGATGGTGGGAATGAGAAAAAAGAAGAAGTTGCCAAACCAAAAAAAGAAATAATAGAAGTTGAAGAAAAACCAATTCCAAAAATAGAAAAAACAAATGGTCTAAAAAATGGAAAGGATACTATTTATGCTCAACCCATTTCTAAGGATGATATAGATCCTGCAGAAACACAAGAATGGCTGGACTCCTTACGAGCAGTTGTAAAAGCAGATGGTTCATCTAGAGCAGGTTACTTACTTAAAAAAGTAATTGATGAAGCATACACACAAGGATTAACTTTACCTGACACTAGAACTACTCCTTACATAAATACAATACCTGCCAGTGCAGATATCAGATCGCCTGGAGATCAAAATTTAGAAAGAAAAATTAGAGCTTACATAAGATGGAATGCAGCTGCCATGGTTGTAAAGGCTAATAAAAAAAATCCAGAACTAGGAGGCCACATAGGTACTTTTGCTTCTGCAGCAACATTATATGACGTCGGTATGAATCATTTTTGGAGAGCAAAAAATAATAAGTTTGGTGGTGATTTAGTTTATTTTCAAGGTCATAGCGCACCAGGAATGTATGCAAGAGCATTTTTAGAAGGAAGAATTACAGAAAAACAATTAGATAAATTTAGACAAGAAGTTGAGAAAGGCGGATTATCTTCTTACCCACATCCTTGGTTAATGCCTAAATTTTGGCAGTTCCCAACTGTGTCCATGGGACTTGGTCCTATGATGGCAATCTATCAAGCTAGGTTTACTAAGTATTTAATAAATAGAGGTCTTTTAAAAGATCAAGATAGGAAAATTTGGTGTCATCTAGGTGATGGTGAAATGGATGAACCTGAAAGTTTTGGGGCTGTAGGGCTAGCAGCAAGAGAGAAATTAGATAATTTGATTTTTGTAATTAATTGTAACCTTCAAAGATTAGATGGACCTGTAAGAGGAAATGGAAAAATTATTCAAGAACTTGAAGGAAGATTTAGAGGGTCAGGTTGGAATGTGATTAAAGTAATTTGGGGATCTTACTGGGATCAGCTTTTGTCTAAAGATAAAAGTGGTTTACTAGTTAAAAGAATGACCGAAGCAGTTGATGGAGAATATCAGGCATTCAAAGCAAAAGGTGGGTCTTACGTAAGAGAGAAATTTTTTGGTAAGTATCCTGAATTAAAAGACTTAGTAGCAAATATGACTGATGCGGATATTTGGAAATTAAATAGAGGTGGACACGATCCTCATAAAGTTTACTCAGCTTATCATGCTGCTGTTCAATGCAAAGGTAAGCCGACTGTCATAATAGCTAAAACAATTAAAGGTTATGGAATGGGTAAATCTGGTGAGAGTATAAATACAACACACCAACAAAAGAAATTAGACGAGGAAGATTTATTATTTTACAGAGATAGATTTAACGTGCCGCTTACTGATAAGCAGGTTAAAAATATTGAATATTACAAACCAGCAGAAAATTCACCAGAAATAAAGTATTTAAAAAATTGCAGAGTTAAGCTTGGTGGACACATTCCTGAGAGAACTACTTTTGCAAAATCAGTTAAAACACCTCCTCAAGATATATTTGAAAGTTTTATGAAGTCCACTGGTGATAAGGAAATGTCTACTACAATGGCTCTTGTAAGAATGCTTGCGAATTTACTAAGAGACAAAAATGTTGCCCCAAGATTAGTGCCTATAATTGCTGATGAGGCTAGAACTTTTGGTATGGAGGGTTTTTTTCAAAAGATTGGAATTTATGCACACGAAGGCCAAAAATACGAACCAGTCGACTCTGAACAATTAAGTTCTTATAGAGAAGACAAGAGCGGACAAGTTTTACAAGAAGGTATTACTGAAGCAGGAGCAATGTCATCATGGATTGCTGCTGGAACCTCTTACACTAATCATGATTTAGAAATGGTTCCTATTTATTTGTTTTACTCTATGTTTGGTTTTCAAAGAATTGGGGACTTGGCTTGGGCCGCAGCAGACTCTCAGACAAGAGGTTTTTTAATTGGAGCAACATCTGGAAAAACAACTTTAGCTGGTGAAGGACTACAACACCAGGATGGACATAGTCTTCTCATGGCATCTGCGATACCTAACTGTGTGAGTTATGATCCTACATTTTCATATGAGATGGCAGTGATTTTTAGAGATGGATTGAAAAGGATGCACGAGAAAAAAGAAAATATTTACTACTATATAACTGCAATGAACGAAAATTATACTCATCCAGAAAAACCTGTTGGTGCAGATCAAGGAATTTTGAAAGGGATGTATTTGTTTAAAAGTTATGGGGGAAAAGGAAAAGCAAAAGTACAGATGTTAGGATCTGGATCAATTTTAAGAGAAATTATAAAAGCAGCTGAAGTTTTGTCTGATGAATATGGAATTGATTGTGATGTTTGGAGTGTTACTAGTTTTAACGAATTGAAAAAAAATGGCATGGAAGTTGAAAGGAAAAATTTATTAAATCCAGGAGAAAAAGCAAAAAAAAGCTATGTTGAAACATGCTTAGGTTCACAAGATGGTATTATATTTGCAGCATCTGACTATATTAGATCCTATGCTGATCAAATAAGACCTTATACGAACAAACCTTTTTACACATTAGGAACTGATGGTTTTGGAAGAAGTGATACAAGGAAAAAGCTAAGAAAATTTTTTGAAGTTGATAAAAAACATATTGTTACATACACTTTAAGTGCTTTAGCAAAAGAGCAATTACTAGCAAGTAAACATGCAGAAAAAGCGATTAAGAAATACGATATAGATCAAGAAAAGGTATTTCCAACAAAATTATAGAGTTTAATGGCTGAAAAAAAATTATTAGTTCCAAATATCGGAGATTTTAAAAATGTTGAAGTGATTGAGGTATTAGTTAAGACAGGACAACAGATCAAAAAAAATGATCCCTTAATTACTTTGGAAAGTGATAAATCAAGTGTAGAAGTTCCTGCAACTGATGAAGGAAAAATCAATAAAATTATTGTTAAAGTTGGTGATAAAGTTTCAGAAGGAAGTGAAATATTATCGTTAGATTCTGTTAGTAAAAAGGAAGAAAGTAAAAAAACAGTTGAGGTAAAAGAAAATATTCCTGAAAAGAAAATAGTAACTGAAACTCCAAAAGAAATAGCTCCTGTAGTAAAAAAATTGAGTAAAGACGGTGTATCATCTGCTAGTCCGAAGGTGAGAAAATTTGCTAGAGAACTAGGTGCTGATATCGTTCAGATACCTGGATCACAAAGAGCTGGCAGAGTTACTGAAGATGATGTGAAAAAATTTGTAAGATCCCAGGTATCAGTTAATGAAGGAAAGGTTGAAAAGAAAGTTTACAAGGATGAATATCCCCATGAAGCATTCGGAGAAATAGAAAAAAAAGATCTTCCTAGGGTGAAAAAGTTATCTGGTCCTCAACTTGTTAGATCTTGGACTGAGATTCCTCACGTTACTCAACATGATGAGATAGATATAACTGAAATGGAACAGTTTAGAACAACATTAATCGATAATTATTCTGGTGATAGAATAAGAATAAGTCCATTAGCATTTATAACTAGAGCTGTGGTAAATGCACTTAAAGAGTATCCAAATTTTAATTCTTCTATAGATCCTGAGAACAATAAATTAATTTTTAAAAAGTATTACCATGTTGGTTTTGCGGTTGATACTCCACATGGATTAATGGTTCCTAAGCTTAGAAATGTTGATCAATTAGGATTAAAGGAAATTTATGAGGAATTAAGAAGAGTAAGCAAACAATGCAAAGAGCTTAAGATAGATAAGAAAGAATTTTTTGGTGGGTCGATGACAATTTCAAGCCTTGGCGGTATTGGAGGAAATTTTTTCACACCAATTATAAACCCTCCTGAAGTCGCTATTTTAGGTGTTGGTAAAACTTTTGATAAAATTAAAAAAATTAACGGTCAATTTATTGTGAGAAAGATGCTACCGATATCTCTGTCTTATGATCATAGAGTTATTGATGGTGCTGAGGGTGCAAGGTTTTGTGTGCATTTATCTAAAAGTCTAGGCAAGGATTTTGCATTCAAGCTTGCAGTTTAAATGGATAAAAAAATATTTTCATTAATTTGTGCAGTTGGTTGCTCTTTTCTTTGGGGTACAGCTTTTGTAGCCCAAGATATGGGAATGGATTATATTGGCCCTTGGACATTCTCCGCGGCTCGTTTAATTTTAGGCTTCTTAGCCCTACTACCATTTTTTTTTATTTTTGAGTTTAAAAAAATAAAAGAAACAAAACTAAATTATAAATTTGTTGTAGGTTATATATTTTTTTTAGGTTTTTTATTAGCTGGAGGAAATATTTTACAGCAGATTTCTCTAATTTATACTGATGTAGCAAACTCAGCGGTCTTTACAGTTTTGTATGTAGTTATAGTTCCAATAATTGCTTTTTTTCTTTTTTCAAAAAAAATTCATAAATCAGTTTGGCCATCAGTAATGATGTGTTTGATTGGTGGTTTTCTTCTTAGTGAATTGGGTAATCTTAGAGTAAGGTTTGGTGACACTCTTGTAGTAATTGGGGCTTTTTTCTGGGCCTTTCATATTGTTTATATTTCTAAATTTTTAAAAGTTTTCAATTTTCCAATTACTATTGCTTCTTTTCAATGTCTTACTGCTGCAATATTTTCTTCTGTTCCGATGTTTGCTTACGAATATGTCTCATTAAAAGTTTTATCTTTGGAAGCAGCTGAATTACTTTACGCAGGAGTTTTATCTAGTGGAATTGCTTTTATGCTACAAATTCTAGCTTTACAAAATATTTCTCCTGCTCCAGCTGCAATTATTTTTTCTTTGGAAGGTGTATTTGGATCAGTAGCTGCATGGATAATATTAGACCAATACCTCAACGAATATAAAATCATTGGAATTATAATTATTTTATCGGCTGTTATTTTTTCACAACTGGCTCCTTTGTATGATAAAAGAAGATATGGACGAAACTAATTCAGGCTACGCAAAACAAGTAGGTGGGCTTAAAAGTAAAAAAATAGATAGTGCTACTTTTGAGTATGAGACAGAAGTTAAAGAAATACATCTCAATACTGCCGGGATGGCACACGGAGGATTTCTTACTTTTATTGCAGATACTGGAATGGGAAATGCAGCACATCAATCAGCTGATAATAAAAGATGTGTAACCATATCCTTAGAAATGAAGTTTATATCTGCTGCTAAACTTGGAGATAAATTAGTAGCAAAGGTTAAGGTTCAAAAAAAAACTAAGACACTAGTTTTTCTTACATGCGAAATTATTAATGCTGAAGGCATAGTGGCAGTCACATCTGGTGTATGGAAGATTTTAAAAATAAATAAATAAAATTAAATATTTTTTCTTCTATAATTCAAATACCCAAACACTAGCAAAGTAAAAAATGCGAAAGGATAGACAATTGCTTTATTCGGTCGTTCAGGATTTTCAATTTTAAAATTACTTATAATATCCCCCATCTGCATTCCAGATTTTTTTGCCTCCCCTTTCCAGTTTAATTTATTTACAGTAACTTGATCGTTTTGGTCTATCAAAGTTACACCATATTCCTCTAAATTATATTCGTTTTCAAATTTTCTTTTATCAATAACAAATAACTTATATCTTTCTCCGTACTCAGAAACCCTGGTTACTTTAATGTGAACTTCTTTAGCAGGATCAAAAGAGAGATTTTGAATAGTTTCTGCTGAAAGTTTTTGCTCATTAAATTTTGGATAAAATTTACTTAAAACATAATCCGGAGCCAAAAATGATAAAGAAATTATTAAAAATGCAATGGTTTCATACCATTTTAATTTATTTATAAACCATTGTTGGGTAGCAGCAGTAAAAATTAATATTCCCGTTAAAGAAGTAACTATTACAATTAAAGCCTGCCAAAAACTATCTACACCGATTAACAAAAGTTCATGATTAAATAAAAATACGATAGGTAAAATTCCTGTTCTTAAACTATACCAAATTGCTTGAAGTCCAGTTCTTAAAGGATCACCGCCTGAAATAGCAGCAGCTGCGTAAGAAGCTAATCCAACTGGTGGTGTTACATCGGCCATCAAACCAAAATAAAATACAAATAAATGGACCGCTATTAGTGGAAAAATAAAGCCAGATGCGTTTCCCACATCAACTAGGACTGTTGCCATAAGCGATGCTACCACAACATAATTTGCAGTGGTTGGAAGACCCATTCCTAAAAGCAAACAAAGTATAATGGTAAGTAGTATTAATATTATTACATTGTCTCTAGCTATTGTCTCTATGACTATAATTAAGTTAGTACTGAGTCCTGTAGAACCAACCGCTCCTACTATTATACCGGCAGTAGCAATCGCAATTCCAACAGCTACCATATTGATTGCGCCTTTTTGAAGACCAATAATTGTTTGATTGTACCAATCAATCAAACCAGTTTTAAAATCTGGATTTTTAATTATACGGTTTACTAAATTTACTAAGACCAAAGAAAGAGTAGCATAAAAAATTGAAAACCCAGCGGTATATCTCATATAAACAAGTAAAAAAATTAAAACAAAAATTGGTATTAAAAAATGTAATCCTGATAAAAAGGTTTTCTTAAGATGTGGAACATCAGCGTCATCCATACCTTTAAGACCTAATTTAAGAGCCTCTAAATGAGATATATAAAACAAAGCAATATACGAAATAATAGCTGGTAAAAAAGCGTGCTTAACAACTTCAAAATAGGTTACACCAATAAAACTAGCCATTACAAAAGCAGCAGCTCCCATTACTGGTGGCATTATTTGTCCATTAACTGAAGAGGAAACCTCTATGGCTCCTGCTTTTTCCTGGGAGAACCCAGTTTTTTTCATAATTGGAATTGTGAAAGTTCCAGTTGTAACAGTGTTAGCTATTGATGAGCCTGAAATCATGCCTGTCATTCCAGATCCTAATATTGCAGCCTTAGCTGGACCTCCACGCATTTTACCAACCATAGCAAAAGCTAAATCTAAAAAATATTTTCCACCACCGGCAGTTTCTAATAGGGCCCCAAATAAAACGAATAAAAATATGAAATCTACCGATACTCCTATTGGTATTCCAAAAATTGCCTCCTGATCAAACCACTGAAAACCAACTAATCTTTTTACAGAAAGACCACCGTGAGAAATTATATCTGGAGCATATTTACCAAAATAAGAAAAGAGTAAAAAACAAACTGCGATAATAACCAAAGGTAACCCAATCGCCCGTCTTGTAGCTTCTAAAAGTATTAAAATACCAATTGCACCTATAATAAGTTCTACTGGAACTTCAAACCCAAATATTTCTTTTACTAAAAGTATTCCTCCTCTATTAACTAGGTCATCATAAAAAAAATAGATGTATAAACAACAGAACGCACCAACTATACTAATTAAAATATCAAATACTGAAATTTTTTTTCCTCTAACTGCTGGAAAAATCAAAAAAGCTAAAGTTAAAGCAAAACCTAAATGAATAGCTCTTGCCGGTAAACCTTTGAACATTCCAAAATTAAACCAAAAAGGAAAAGGAGAAGCATACCAAAGTTGGAAGAATGTCCAGAGAATGGCAATACTAAAAACTATTTTTAAATGAATTCCTGTTAAATTACGAGTTGGAGAAATATCTTCTTGAATTTTGTCTTTAATCTTATTCTGATCGTTTTGATTCATTGTAGTTAAGATACATTATTCTAAAAAAAAAGGCCCAAAAAATATTGGGCCTTTTAATTTAATTATGTATTTAGATTACATTAATCCAGCTTCTTTATAATACTTAACAGCACCTGGATGTAATGGAGCTGACAAACCATCAGCTATCATATTTTTCTTATCCAATGGTCCAAAAGCAGGATGTTGAGCTCTGAAATCATCAAAGTTTTCCATTACCGCTTTTGTTACTAAGTATACAAGTTCTTCAGAAACATTAGCACTTGTTACAACAGTAGCTTTTACACCAAATGTTGTTGCGTCTTTTTTCTGATTTGAGTAAGTCCCTGCTGGGATTACAGCTTTAGCATAATAGTCGGCACCATCAATTAAACCTTGAACTGGCGCACCAGTTAAATTAATTGGGCTTGCTTTTGCTTTACAAGTTGCTGCTTGCTCCATAGCACCATTAGGAAATCCAACTGAATATCCAAATGCATCTATTTTTCCGTCGCAAAGAGCTTTTACTTGTTCAGACGAAGTAAGTTCAGTAGTTGCTTTGAACATACTCATGTCAGCTCCCATAGCTTTCATTAATTCCTCCATAGTTCCTCTTTGACCAGAACCTGGATTACCGATATTAACAGTTTTTCCTTTTAAGCTTTTAAAATCTTTAATTTTAGATTTTTTACTGGCCCAAATTTGGAAAGGTTCATTGTGAACAGAAAATACAGCTCTTAAGTCGCTGAACTGTTTTCCTTCCCATTTGCTTGAACCATTATAAGCATGGAACTGCCAGTCAGACTGAGCAACACCAAATTGAAACTCACCATCTTTGATTTGTCCAATATTGTAGTTAGAACCACCTGTTGAAGGCGCAGTACATCTATAAGCTTTAGCTGTACCTTTTTTTCTTCCGTGCTCAGCACTTATCGCTTGTTTGTGTAACATTTTACAAATGGCGTTACCAGTTTGGAAATAAACTCCAGTTGGTCCACCTGTACCAATTGTAAAAAACTCAGCAGCTTTTGCTACTGACATCATCGGTAAAGATAATGCAAACAACATTGCTATAGCTGAGATAGTAGAGATTATTCTCTTCATTTTTCCCCCTTGTCTTAATTGTACAATTACATAAATCGTATCAATACGCTTAGGGCGTTGTAAAACTAAATAGCTTAATTTGGACGTTAATTTTTATAACGAATCTAGAGTGTTTTAGACCAATCTACTAATTTGTTAGTTCCTTCAACAACATTTGGAGCATATTTTTTAACAAGATCATCATCTAGTTTTTTACTACTGTTAATATTTTTAAGAAAAATATGCCCATCAAAATCAGTATAACTAAGCCTTGCTAACATTTTTTTTGATTTAAAACCAAAATCTGAACCAGGCAAAAGTGCTACGCCAGTTTTGTTGATTATATCGTCACACATTTCAGAAGAGCTACTAAATTTAGAATTTAAGAACTCAGGCATTAAATAAAATGCCCCTTTAGGAGGATTAATTAAAACTTTATTAGATTTTAAATTATTAAAAACATAATTTCCTACAAGTTTTAAAATGGATCTAGTTTTATTTAAATAATCACTATAATCACCTTTATAAGCTTCTACTGCTGCAAATTGTAATGGACTATTAACGGTTGAATACGACTCGCTAGCTAAAGTTTTTAATGCATTTAAAAAATCTATTTGACCATTTGGTACTGCAAAAAAACCTAATCGCCACCCCCCTGCACCACACCATTTGCTTAAACCACCACTTATGAAAGTATTTTCAGGACAAAATTTTGAAATAGACTCATAACTTTTATCAAAAGTTAAGTCTGTATATATTTCATCAGATAGAATTTTAATATTATTCTTTTTTGCAACATTAGCGATTTCATTTAAATTATTACAAACGGAACCAGATGGATTATTTGGAGAGTTTAGTATCAGTATAATATTTTTTTTTCCAATAGATTTTATTTTATCCTCAAGTTGTTTTGAAGTTGGAAACCAATTATTATCTAATGTTGTTTCAATCCAATGAACTTTATTGTTAGCTATTTCCGCTTGAGGTTCATATGAAACCCAACTTGGGGCAGGCAAAATTATTTCCCCATTAAATACTACATGCATTAACAACATTGCTTCTTTTGAACCAGGAGTTATAATTATATTTTCTTTTTTAAAATCAACGCCTGTTCTTTTAAATAAATATTTTGAAATTACTTCCCTTAATTCAGGAAGTCCCTGCATTGGTAAATAATCTTTTTTATGGGCATTATCTCTTAGAACTGAAACTATTTTTTCTGGGATTGGAAAAGGGGATTGGCCAAAACCGAAGTTAAATACTTTCTTTCCATCTTTTAACAATTGTTTTACTTTTTCATTTATCGCTAAAGTAGCTGATGGTTTTAAATTAGCGATATTTTTTTTTATATCATCGTCCACTATCTCTCGATACTACTACAGAAATAATTTATTAAAATAGAACGTTTGACAAAGTGATTCGGTCATGGTTTAATCATCTTTTGTTCTCTAACCAAGTCTATATGTAGTGTTTAAAAAAAATTACAGCACAAATTAATGAAACACACCGAAAATAAAATTTTAGCTATTCTGGGACCAACAAACACCGGAAAAACTTATATGGCTATAGAGAAAATGCTTGAATTTAACTCAGGAATTTTTGGTTTACCTTTGAGACTTTTGGCTAGAGAGGTCTATGATAAATGTGTTTTAAAATTAGGTACTGACAAAGTTGCTTTAATTACTGGGGAAGAGAAAATAATCCCTAACTCTGCTAAATACTTTATTTGCACTGTAGAGTCCATGCCAAAAGATAAAGTTGTAGATTTTGTAGCAGTTGATGAAATTCAAATGTGTGGTGATCCTGAGCGAGGACATATTTTTACAGACCGTCTTATAAATTTTAGAGGTGAGGTTTTAACTATGTTTTTAGGTTCTCAGATTATGAAAAACATTATGTCTCAACTTTTAAAAAATGTAGAATTTATAAATCAAGAAAGATTTTCAAAATTATCCTATAATGGATCAAAAAAAATATCGCGATTAAACAGAAAAAGTGCGATTATTGCTTTTTCTATTGAAGAAGTTTATGCCTTAGCAGAATTAGTAAGAAGACAAAAAGGTGGATCCGCTGTAATAATGGGATCTTTAAGTCCTAAAACAAGAAACTCCCAAGTAGAACTTTATCAGTCTGGAGACGTAGACTACCTGGTTGCAACTGATGCGATTGGAATGGGTATTAATATGGATATAGAGCAAATTAATTTTTCAAGTCTTAGAAAGTTTGATGGAAAGAAAAGAAGAAGATTAAGAATGACTGAAATTTCTCAAATTGCTGGTAGAGCAGGAAGATTTAAAAATGATGGATACTTTGGAATAACTGGGGACTGTGAGACCCTAGAGGCCGATGAGATTGAAAGAATAGAGAAACATAATTTGGACGATATAAGATTTTTATATTGGAGAAACTCAGATCTAGATTTTTCTGATCCAGAAAGTTTAATAAACTCACTTGAAAAAAAGTCAGGAGATAGAAATCTACATAGAATTTCTGAGTCAATAGATGAAAATATTTTAAAATACTTGGTAAGAGATAAAAAAATAAAGGTTTCTCCAAATAATCTCGAATTGCTTTGGGAATGTTGCCAAATACCAGACTTTCAAAAAAAAGCTTTCAATCATATAGATGTGGTCACTAAAGTTTTTAATTATTTAAATTCAAATAAAAATCGGATACCAAACGATTATATGAAGAACCAGCTTAAAGGTTTGGATAAATATCACGGTAACATAGATGTAATTTCAAATAAAATTTCAAATGTTAGAACTTGGTCATATGTGGCCAATAAAAAAAATTGGGTGGAAAATTCTGATTATTGGATTGAGGCAAGTAAAAATATTGAGGATTTCTTATCTGAAAGATTACACCAAGAGCTGACTAAGAGTTTTATTGATAAAAGAATTAGTGCTCTTTCAAGAGATTTGAAGCAGGATTTGAAATTAGAAACAACTATAAAAGAAAATGATGATGTGATTATTAATAAACAATTAATTGGAAAACTTAAAGGTCTTAAACTTAATTTGGAGTTTACGAAAGGAACATTAGACACAGATATAAAGTCATTAAAAAAAGCTGCAAGGCAGGGTATCGCCAATGAGTTAATTACTAGAGCTAAACAAATTATTGAAAAAAAAGATCTTGAATTAAAAGATGATTACAAAGTTTATTGGAAAAATAACCCAATAGCAAAAATTAAAAAAGGTATTAATTACTTGTCACCTGAAATGGAAGTTATAGCAGATGAAGCGCTAGATATAAATTTTAGAAAGAATCTAGTCTTTGAACTCAACTCTTGGATTAAAAACTTAATTTCGGTGGAATTAAGAGATTTAATTGGTTTAATAAAATTGAAAAATAAAAATCAATATTTAAGAGCTTTAGCCTTTCGACTTTATGAGAGCAATGGCGTATTAAAAAGAGATGAAGTTAAAGAAATTGTCAGTTCAATATCCAAGGAGGACAGAAGACAATTGAGAGAATTAGGAATTAAAATTGGTAGATACCACATATTTTTACCTCGTATGTTAAAACCTAAAGCTGTGAATTTAAGAATCTCACTATGGAAATTTTATAATAGTATTGTTAATAATCATTTAATACCCAAATCTGGTCTAAATTTTTTGGTAGATGATAACTTTAAATTTAATGCAAAATTTCTTTTGTTGTGTGGATTTGAAAAATTTAAAAATTTCTATGTAAGGGTAGATATTCTCGAAAAGTTATTTTTAAAAATAATTGAAAACACTGAAAAAAATGATTTTAAAATTAACGCCGAAATGATGAATCTTTTAGGATCCTCAAAAGAAAATTTTTATCAATTATTAAATCTTATGAACTATAGAAAAAAAAATAAAGATAAAGATATATTTTATTATACTGGAGATAGTCAAAAAAGAAGAAAAAACCAATTTTTGGGCAAAATTCGTAAAAAAGATAATCCTTTTCAAAAATTAACAGAGCTTAATATTAAATGATAATAAATTTTCTTGATAAAAGTAAAAAAAATAATCCTAAAGATACAAATGAAAATTTAATGAAAATGTTAGCTTTGCTAATACACGCGGCTAAAATAGATGAAAATTATTCTGATGAGGAAAAAGAATTGATTATAAATTTTGCAGAAATGTCGTCAGAAGAAAAATTAAATAGAGAACAAATCTTATCGGTTATTAAAAATGCAGAGGAATACGAAAAAAATTCCAATCAAATTTTAGAATATACCCAAGAAGTTAAAAAAATGGACTTGGATAGTAAAAAACTAGTTCTTAGGTTTTTATGGAAAATTATTTTATCAGATGATAAATCAGATATATATGAGAATACTTTAATGAGGCGAATTTGCGGATTGCTTTATTTGCCAGATAAATTAAGTGGAGAAATAAAATTAGATATTATAAAAGAAAAAAATAAATGACTTACATAGTAAAAGATGAATGTATTAAATGTAAACTAATGGACTGCGTTGAGGTATGCCCAGTAGATTGTTTTTATGAGGGAGAAAATATGCTTGTAATCAGTCCAGAAGAATGTATTGATTGTGGAGTTTGTGAACCAGAGTGTCCAGTAGATGCTATAGTTTCTGACACAAGTTATGAAAAAGATGACAAACAGAAATGGCTTGAGATAAATGAAAAATATTCTAAATTATGGCCAAACATTTCTGTGAAAAAGGACCCTCCAAAGGATGCTGATAATTTCAAAAATGTTAAAAATAAATTGGACAAGTATTTTTCAGAGAAACCAGGGGAGTAATTGTGCCGAAAAAAATTAAAAAGAAAAAAAAAGTAAAACCAAAATTAGAAAAATCTAAAGATCTTAAAAAAGTAGTCGCACCAAAAAAAATAAATATTGCTGATCAAAAAATAGAAATTAAAAAGATTAAAAAACAACCTACTGAAAAAAAACAGTATAATATTAATGATTATGTTGTTTATCCGAAACATGGTGTTGGCAAAATTACTGCAGTAGAAAAAGCTACCATTGGGGATATAGGGATAAATTTTTACAAAATATTAATTGAGCGTGATAAATTAACTTTAACAATACCCATTAATCAGCAAAGCCATCTAAGACCAATATCCTCGATAAATCAGATAAATAAATGTGTTTCAATTTTAAAAACAAAACCGAAAATTAAAAGAACTATGTGGAGTAGAAGAGCACAAGAATATGAGCAAAAAATAAATTCTGGAAAAATATACGAACTTGCAGAAGTTGTGAAGGATTTAAACAAGACATCAAATACCATTGCTGATCAATCTTACAGTGAGCGACAACTTTTTGAACAAGCTTATGATAGATTACAAAGTGAGTTTGAGGTAGTTCTTAAAATATCAACAGAGGACACGAAAAAGAAGATGGATAAGGCCTTGGGAAGAAATCAAATTGTAGAGATGGAACAATAAAAAACGCCCTTTCCGTGAGATTTGGAAAGGGCGTTTTAGTAGAAAACTATTTATCTTCTTCTTCTTCTTCTTTTTTTAGCCTTCTTTTTTTTCTTTTTAGCTTTTTTACGTCTTTTAGCCATTATATCTCCCTTTTTTTAAAACAAATCTTAATGATTCGTTTGTTATTTAAACTTTATTTCTTTCTTTATTGATGTCAAACACTAATTAATTCTCAAAATTTTAAAATAAATTAAATTTATTATCGTAAGTGTAAAATTTTAAAATTTATTTAAAAAAAGTAAGTAATATCAACACTTTTTTAATAAAACAATTAACTTTAATTAATAAAGTTTTTCAAGTTCCTGTTGATACTTTTCAATTATTTTTTTTCTTTTTAACTTTAAAGTTGGAGTCATTAAACCATTTTCTATTGTAAATTCATCTTCAATTAAAATAAATTTTTTAATTTTTTCGATTAAAGTTAAATCTTTATTTAAATTTTCAATTATACTTCCTATAGTTGAATTATCTTTATCTTTTGACTCAACAACAATTAATGCAACAAGATAATTTTTTTTGTCTCCGTAAACTAAACATTGTTTTATTAATTCATGATTACAAAAATGATTTTCAACTTTAGTTGGAGATATATTATCTCCACCAAGATTAACAATAATATCTTTTTTTCTATCAGTAATTTTTAGATAGCCATTATTATCGAACTCTCCGATATCACCAGTGTGAAGCCATCCATTTTTAATAGTTTCATTAGTTTCTTTTTCTTTGTTCCAATAACCCAGCATAACATTTTCTCCCTTTACAAGAATTTCCCCGTCTTGGGCGATTTTAACTTTATTAGTTTTAAAAGGGGGTCCAACCGTTTCGACTTTAATATTGCCTGGCAAATTACAACTTACAACTGGAGAAGTTTCTGTGAGGCCATAGCCTTGTAAAGTTGGTAATCCGACTGCATTTAAAAACTCACCTATATTTTTATCAAGAGCTCCTCCTCCAGATACAAAAGTTTGAAGATTCCCTCCAAATTGTTTTTGAATTTTTTTTCTTACCAAAATCTGACAAATAAAATTAAGTAGTTTTTCGTGAATTTTAAGATTTTGTTTTTTAAGAGATTTTATACCCAAATCAATAGTTTTGTTTATTAGATATTTTTTAAAGCCTTTTTGTTTTTTTAAATTATTATTAATTTTATTGTATAAATTCTGATAAAATCTTGGAACAGCAGTCATTATTGTTGGTTTTGCTACAGCCATATTTGATAGAAGTTTTTCTAAACTTTCTGCATAGAAAACTTTTGCTCCAGTCAAAATTTGAATGAACTGAACGGCGTGTTCATAAGAATGCGAAAGTGGAAGCCATGTGAGAAATACTGGACTCTTTTTTTTAATTAAAGGATCAAGTAAATCTAGCGCGCCCTCACAGTTTGCTAAAATACCTCCATGACTCAGTACAACACCTTTCGGATTTCCAGATGTACCAGATGTATAAATTATACATGCAGGCATATGTCTTTTTAAACTTTTATTTATAACTTTTTTTTTATCATCAGATTTTAAAATCTGAGTAATTGATAAATTTTTATGCTCTATATCTTCAAAAGAAATAATCTCCTTTACCTCGGGATTTATAAAATTTTTGATTTTTTTAAACTGATCATTATTTGATACAATTATTACTGTTGGTTTACAGTCATTAAGAATATATTTGTAATCATTTGAAGAGTAGGTAGTAAATATTGGCACTGATATCCCTCCCGCATTCATGACGGCTATATCTGACATTAACCAATAGGGACGGTTTTCAGAAAGTATTAAACATCTATCGCCATCTTTTATAATTGATTTAATTTTATTGGTTAATTTAAAAATTCTCTCAGAAACCTGAGACCAAGTATATGTTGTCTTGTTAGGCTTTAACCACTTTAAGAAAGGTTTGTCCTTATCTATTTCACTTAATTTTTCAAAATATAATTCAACTAAACTATTTAGTGTTTTTATTTCCATAAATTGGTGGGCGAAGAGAGACTCGAACTCTCAAGGTATTGCTACCATTGGATTTTGAATCCAACGCGTCTACCAGTTCCACCATTCGCCCATATCTCCGTATTAATTTTTATTTGTACAATCATTATGTTTTGAATTAATTTAAGACGCAACTAAAAAAATGATCAAAAAATTATACGATAAATGTGTTTATTGGGCAGGAAAAAAATATGCTAAACCTTTTTTAGCATTTGAGTCTTTTATAGAGAGTTCTTTTTTTCCCATTCCGCCAGACGTAATGATTATTCCGATGGTTATTGCAAAAAAAAACGAGTTTTTAAAAATAGCCTTAATTGCAACTATTTTTTCTGTTCTTGGTGCACTTTTTGGATACCTGATTGGATATGTTTTTTTTAATGAAATTGGTATTAAAATTTTTGAGCTTTATGGTTATCAAGATCCAAATTTTTTAAAAGAAAAGTTTTCAACGACTGGAGGTTTTTTTTCTTGGCTTGGTATTTTAGTCACTGCAGGTTTTACACCTCTTCCATTTAAGCTTTTAACAATATCAAGTGGTTTTATAAATTTTAATATATTTTTCTTTATTATTATTTGTATTTTAACAAGAGGCTCAAGATTTTTCTTAGTTGCTTTCTTGACTTACAAATTTGGTCAAAAATTTGGGCCATTTCTAGAAAAACATGGGACAAAATGGTCTCTAATATTAACTACATTTATACTTATTGTTTTAGGACTTATTTATTTCTACTTAATGAAATGATAGAAAAAAATCATAATACCGTTTTAAAGATAGTATTTTTTTTAATTTCTTTGTCCTTAATTTCAGCATTTGTAATTGAGTATGGTCTCGGCCATGAACCTTGTAAACTTTGTCTATACCAGAGATATCCTTATTATCTATCGATTGTACTATTAACAAGTATTTTTGTTCTAAAAAAAAATGTCAAAATCCACTTGATTGTTTTAAGTGTAGTATCTTTATTAGGTTCAATTGTTGCGTTTTATCATTTTGGTATTGAACAAGGTTTTTTTAAAGAGTCGGTTGTTTGCGAAACAAAAAATTTAAATCAAATTTTATCAAAAGAGGATATTTTAAAGGAATTAAAGCAAAATACTATAAGTTGTAAGGAAGTTACATTTAGGTTTTTAGGTTTGTCCCTTGCTTCAATAAATACCATTTTTTCATTAATTTTATCGTATATATTCTTTAAAATATTTAAAAAATATGAAAACAACAAATAAGAAAACTTTAGAAGAAATTATAAGAGTTGATCATGCTGGGGAGCGTGGTGCCATTAAAATTTATGAAGGTCAACTACTAGCTCTTAATACTTTTAGAAAGAATGAAAAATTAAAAAAGCTAATTGAAGAAATGAAAGAACATGAAAAAGAACATTTCGAATATTTTGATAAGGCTATAAAAGATAGAAATATTAAACCTACAATTTTTCTGCCTATTTGGGATCTTCTCGGAGTAACGCTTGGTTTTGGAACAACTATGTTAGGGGAAAAAGCGGCTATGCTTTGTACTGCTTCAGTTGAGGAAGTTATAGATGGTCACTACAAAAGCCAACTAGATAAACTTGGGGATGATGAAAAATCATTAAAAAAATCAATTACAAAATTTAGACAAGACGAAATAGACCATAAAAACTTGGCTTATAATGAGGGTGCATCAAAAAAAGGATTGTATTTCGTATTAGACAAAATTATTCAGACGACATCAAAAGCAGCTATAAAAGTTTCAGAAAAAATATAATTAAGGCTCTAATTCAATATCCCAATATAGATAATCCATCCAACTCTCGTGTAAAAAGTTTGGTGGGAAGTGTCTGCCATTTTTGTGAAGATCATCAACAGTTGGAATAAAAGGTAATTTTTTTAATTTTAAATCACAGTTATTATACAGTTTACCACCTTTTTTAACATTACAAGTAGAGCAAGCAGTTACTACATTTTCCCAATCAGTTAAGCCACCTTTAGACTTTGGAAGCAAATGATCAAAGGTTAAATCATTTTTGTCCCCACAATATTGACAAGAAAACTTATCTCTTAGAAAAACATTAAAACGTGTGAAATTTGGGTGGGTCGAAGGTTTTACAAAACTTTTAAGCGCAATTACACTTGGTAAACTCATTTCAAATGATGGGCTTCTTACTTTCCTCTCGTAAGTTGAGACAATACTTACCCTATTTAAAAAAACAGATTTAATAGCATCCTGCCAACACCACAAAGATAAAGGATAATAGCTTAAAGGTCTAAAGTCGGCATTTAATACAAGTGCCGGACATTTTTCCAAAGGAACTCTATCACTGGAAGCTATGATCATATTTAATGCTAACTTAAAGAAAAATATTTATCAAGTTATAATTTTGTTACACTTAAATGTTTTATTTATATAGATTTTTTTTTAAAAATTCTAAACCAAGGCTGGATCCTTCTGTAGGAATTCTATGTTCACAATTGTTGAAGATTTTTGTTTGAATTTTATAACTATTTTGATTAAAAAACTCTTTTGCTTCGAGTAAAAAACTTACTGGTACAACTGCATCTTTATCACCATGCATTAAAAAAATTTCTGGTTTAGAATTTATGTTTTGATTTAAATGTTTTATGTTTAAAATCTTACCAGAATAACCAATTAAACATTTAATTTGATCTTTCTTTTTTAACGCTGTTTGTAAGGATATCATACAACCTTGACTAAAGCCGACAAGAGCTATGTCCTTAAAACTAAGTTTATTTTGGTTTATGATCTCATTAATAAAATTATCTAATTTGTTTTCTGCTATTAAAGATTTAGATAGGATTTCGTCATCAGTTTGATCCATAAGGTCAAACCATTGAAAACCTGTGGGGTTAACTTTACAAACTTCTGGGGCATCAGGACATACAAATAATGTGTCAGGCAAAAATGTTTTCCAATAATTTGCAAGTATAGATATATCATTTCCATCTCCACCATATCCATGACAAAGTATGACAGCATTTTTTGGTGAGGATTTTGAACTTGGATTTATTATTACAGAATTTAAAGTATAGCTCATAAATATTACCTGTAACTATTTAACCATTTAATAAAATTTTTGTCATTAAAATCTATGTCACCTAGTACCCTAGCAAATTCTTGTCCTTTTTGATTTATAAAAACTGTAGTTGGAACTCCTCTTAATTTAAATTGTTTTGCTAATTTAAACTCTGGGTCAAAAAAGATCTTTAAATTTTTAATATTTAAATCATTGTAAAATTTCATTGTTTTCTTTTGATTTATCTTTTCCAAATTAATTGGAAAAACCAGATAATCTGAATTTTTTAAAGTAAATTTATCTAGTGAAGGCATTTCAGCTTTACAAGGAGCGCACCATGTTGCCCAGAAGTTTAGTATCTTAATCTTGCCATCATTTTTATTCAGTACAATATCTTTTGAGTCAAAATCCTTAAATTTTACTTGAGAAACTTGTAATGGATTTTTGTGAAGAACTATATTATTGAATGGTAAAGGTTCGGCTGCATATAAAAAATTGAGCTTAAAAAAAGTAAAGAAAAATAGTTGGAACAAGAAAAACCTTGAAATATTCATATATAAAAAGGTTTAACATATAAAATGAAAAATAAAAATAAGACGGTTTGGTCTAATAGATTTAGTAAAGACAATTCTAGAAATTTTCAAAGAATTGGATCGTCAATAAATATTGATAAAAGACTTTATAAAGAGGACATATTTGCATCAATTATTCACGCTCAAATGCTTGTTAAGCAAAGAATTATTCCAAGAAAAGATGGAGCCAAAATAATAAAAGGTCTTAAAAAAAATAGAAAAAGAAATTGAAAAAAAATAGATTTAAATTTAAAGAAAAATTTGAAGATATTCATCTTAACATTGAAAAAAGACTGTTTGAAATTATTGGTCAATCTGCAGGATATCTCCATACTGCAAGATCGAGAAACGACCAAGTTGTAACAGATTTTAAAATTTGGGTAAAAAAAGCATCACAAGATATTAATGATACTTTAAATTTATTAATTAAATCTATTTTGAAAAAAGCAGAAAAAAATATCGATACTGTTATGCCTGGTTTTACCCATTTAAAAAATGCACAACCTATTTCTTTTGCACATTACTTGTTAGCCTATGTAGAAATGCTTAATAGAGATAAAAAAAGATTTTTAAATAATATTGAGTTAATTAATGAATGTCCTTTAGGATCTGCAGCATTAGCTGGAACATCTTACAAGATAGATAGACAATTTACTGCGAGGAAACTTGGTTTTAAAAAACCTACTGGCAATTCTATTGATGCGGTTTGTGATAGAGATTTTGTAATAGATTTTTTATCAGCAGCAGCTACATGTGCAATGCATATGTCAAGATTAGCTGAAGACTTTATTATATTTAATTCTGAAGCTTTTAATTTTTTAAAATTCAGCGATAATGTACTAACTGGTTCATCAATAATGCCTCAAAAGAAGAACCCTGATCCTGCAGAATTAATTAGAGGTAAAACTGCTATTAATTATGGAAAATTAAACTCGATGCTTACAATTATGAAAGGGTTGCCAATTTCTTATTATAAAGATTTACAAGACGATAAATCTCTTGTGTTTGACAGTTACGACACTTTAAAAGATACGTTGCTTATGGCAAACGAACTTATTTTGAACCTTAATGCAAATAAAATAAATATGAAACAAATGGCTCAAAAAGGTTATACAACAGCAACTGATTTTGCTGATTACTTAGTAAAGAAAAAAAACTTTGCATTTAGAGAAGCATATGTAACTTCATCTAAACTTGTGAATTATGCCGAGAAAAAAAAAGTAAGATTAGACGAACTTTCTCTTGAAGAAATAAATAAATTTTTGAAAAGAGTTAAAGTTGATAATATCAAAATATTTGATGTATTAGGTTCAATGAACTCCAAGACATCTTATGGAGGAACAGCGACTAAAAATATTAAAAATATGATTAGAAAATATAGAAAAGAAGTAAAATGAGTAGGATTATATTTATAATTGCTGTTATTGTGATTTTATCTGGTTGCGGAAAAAAATCTACACCTATATATAAATCTGAAATTCATAAAGAAAATATAATTGTAATTTCATAAACTTATGAGCCTAAATTATAAAGCACAAAACCTATTTATTGACAATATATCTATTAAAGGTATTACAAATAAAAACATTACACCTTTTTATGTATATTCTTACAAAAAAATTAAAGATAATTTTGAAACGTTTTGTAATTATTTTAAAAAAGTAAGTCCACTTGTTTGTTTTTCTGTAAAATCTAACTCAAATGTTTCTATTTTGACAGAATTAGGCAAATTGGGATCTGGTGCTGACGTAGTATCAGAGGGTGAATTATTAAAAGCACTAAAAGCAAAGATTAATCCAAAAAAAATTGTTTTTTCTGGTGTTGGGAAAACAGATAGCGAATTACGGTTAGCAATTAAAAAAAGAGTTTTGCTTATTAATGTTGAGTCTGAAAGTGAAGCACTATTAATAAACAAAATATCAAAAAAAATGAATAGAGTTACATCTATTGGGATTAGATTAAATCCAAATGTTGATGCAAATACTCTTTCAAAAATTTCAACTGGTAAACTTGATAGTAAATTTGGTCTATTAAATAAAAATTTTTTAAGATTTTGTAAAAGATCTCAAAATTTAAAAAATATTAAAATTAGTGCAATTAGCGTTCACATTGGAAGTCAAATTACATCAATAGCGCCATACAGAAGAACTTTAAATGCTATAAGAAAAATTATTAAATTAAGTAAAATAAATTTTAATTATATCGATCTTGGTGGTGGATTTGGTATTCAATACAAAAATAAAGATAAAAAAATTGATATAAAAAATTATTCTACTTTGGTTCAAAAATTTCAAAAAGAGACCAATTGTAAAATTATATTTGAACCAGGAAGATACATTGTTGGTAATACAGGTGCATTAGTTTCAAAAATTATATTTATTAAAAAAAATGGTAATAAGTATTTTATTATTTTGGACGCTGGTATGAATGACTTGATGAGACCAGCTTTATACGATGCAAAACATGAAATTATTTCTGTATCAAAATCTAAAAAAAGAATTGATGGGAATGTTGAATTTGTTGGACCAATTTGTGAAAGCACTGATACTTTTCTAAAATATAAAAATTTTCCTCTTTTAAAAGAAGGAGAATATGTAGCTATAACTAATGTTGGTGCGTATGGCTCAACACTTTCATCGAATTACAATACAAGACCATTGGCCTCTGAGATAATTGTAAAAAAAGGTAAAATAAAAATAATCAGAAAAAGACAAAAAATTTCTGAAATCATTTAGTAAATGATATTTTTACGATCATTATTTTTTAATATTTTTTTATTTGGAGGGATAGCTGTTGCTTGTATAATTGTATTTCCTCTTCTATTTCTCAAAGATAAGCATATGATTTGTGCTGGAAAAATTCTTTCAAAATATGTTGGATTTTTATTGAAGATATTTATTGATGTTAAAATTGATTTTAAAGGTACAGAAAATCTAAAAAAATTTGAAAAATATTTTGTTGCTTCCGCTCATCAATCTATGTTCGAAACTTTTGCACTTCAAACAGTTATATCAGGTCCAATTTTTATTTTGAAAAAAGGATTAATGAAAATACCTTTTTTTGGTTGGTGTTTAAAAAAAATTGGTGCAATTGCAATTGTTAGAGACACTGCCACAAAAGAAAACTTAAATTTTTTTGATCGAATTCTTGACCAAACAATCAGTAGCGAAAGACCTTTACTAATTTTTCCTCAAGGTACGAGAGTACCTTATAAAGAAAGGCCTGATTTTAAAAAAGGAGTTGCAAGAATTTATGAAGCTTTAAAATTACCTTGCGTTCCCGTAGCCCTTAATACTGGAAAAGTATGGCCTAAAAACAGTTTTAATAAATATCCAGGAAACATAACAATATCATTTCTTAGTCCAATTGAACCTGGTTTAAGTAAAGAGGACTTTTTAAAAAAGTTACAAAATATTATTTATAAAGAAATTGATTTTCTAGATTAATTATTTTCTTCCAAAGTCGGGCTCATCAGTATCCTGGCCAGCTTTTATAACTGATTTTCTAAAATCTTTTGATTTCTCAAAAATTTCAATAAGTTTTTTGCTATCTTTCTCTGAAATTGCTTTTTTAAACTCATCTAAATTTTTAATAAACTTATCAATAGCCTGAATAATTAAAGCGCTATTATCAATAAAAATATCTCTCCACATAATAGGGTCGGAGGCAGCAATTCTGGTAAAATCTCGTAATCCTCCAGCACTGTATTTTATAATATCGCCTTTTACTTTCTCATCATTAGACATAGATGTTTTTACAATATTGTATGCTATTACGTGAGGCAGATGACTGGTAAAAGTTAATATTTTATCATGATCTTCATCAGACATTACTTTAACTTTACTTCCCATAGACTCCCAAAAATTCGAAACTTTTTTAATTTCCTTTTCATCTGTTTTTTTATTAGGTGTAAGTATAGTCCATCTTCCTTCAAATAGTTCAGCAAAACCAGCTTTTGGTCCACTATTTTCTATTCCAGCAACTGGATGCCCAGGAATACAAATAGAATTTTTTAAATTCATTTTTTCAAATATTTTACCCACTCCTGTTTTTACTGAACAAGTGTCTGTTAAAATTGAACCAGTCTTCAAATTGTCTTTGATAGAATTTAATACGTTCTCAAAACTACTTATAGGTGTTGCTATAATAACTAAATCAGAATTTTTTACTGCTTCACCCGCGCTTTTAAATATTTCATCAGAGAGTTTGTCTTTCTTAATGATTTCATTTACTAAATTATTATTATCATAAGTAATTATTTTTCTAGTTGATCCTGCTTTTTTTAACCTTTTAAAAATTGAGGATCCAATTAACCCACATCCTATTATTGAAATTTGATCAAACATTAAAAATCTTTCTTAAAACTGAAATAAATTTTTTGTTTTCTTTACTATTACCTATTGTGACTCTGAGTGAATTTTTTATACCATAAACATTCATTTGCCTTACTAAAATTCCTGAATTTGCTAATTTGTTAAATACTTGGGAGGCAGATTTATTTACAACATCAAAATTAAGAAGAAAGAAGTTTACATTAGTTCTATTTGTAGAAATTCCAATTTCATCAATTACACTAAATATTTTTTCGGCCCAAAAATTATTATGTTGAATGGCTTTATTAAGCCATTTTGTATCAAGCACAGCTTGTGTTGCAGCAAATAGAGCTGGCCTACTTACATTAAAAGGGGGTTTAATTTCGTATAGTTTTTTTATTAATTTTTTTGGACCATATCCCCAACCAATCCTTAATCCAGCTAAACCGTAAATTTTTGAAAACGTTCTTGTTATAATCACATTTTCTGATTTCGAAAATAAATCAATACCTGATGAGTATTCCGGGTCTTTGATATATTCAAAATATGCATCATCTATTACAAGTAAAATATCGCTTCTAAGTTTTTTCCTTAAATTTAAAACATCATTCTTATTTAAATAAGTTCCGGTAGGGTTATTAGGATTAGCCAAAAAAACAATTTTTGTTTTTTTATTAACACAATTCATAATTGAGTCCACTGATGCAACAAAATTTTCCTCTTTAGCATATCTCACTTTAGCACCAAACATACGGCTATAAATTCTGTAAATTATAAAACTATATTCAGGTACGACAACTTCATCACCTTTATTTAAGAAAAGCTTACAAACTAATTCGAAAATTTGGTCAGAACCTGATCCTAAAATAATTCTATCTCTTTTTAGTTTAAACTTTTTCGCTAACACTTTTCTGAAATATGTGCCATCTGAGTCAGGATACCTTACAAAACCTTTTCCAATTGAACTGTAGGATTTTACAGCCTTTGGGCTTGGGCCTAGAGCAGATTCATTTGCAGAGAGTTTAATTGGGCTTCTTCTGCTTTTAAAAAGACTTAGACCAGCAACATATTTTTCAGCAATTATTTTTCTTGGTTGAGGTAATTTCATAATATTTACAAGACTTATATTACAAGTATTTCTATTTCTATAATGGAAAATAAATTATTTGAATAATTTGACATGTTTATGACGATTTAGTATACATTCGCATTGCGCTGATTTAACCGAATTGCGAGCGCTGAGTAAATGCAGCTAAACAGGGTTTTTGCCCGGTATAGCTGGGCTTTTTTTTTGTATGAGTGAAAAAATTAAAAAATTAAATATTTCTAAGTCCATTCTCCTTGACTGCAAACAAACAGTCAAAGATTTCTCTTTGGCATACGAAACTTATGGAAAATTAAACAAAGATAAAGATAACGCTATTTTAGTTTTTCACGCACTTACAGGTGACCAGTATGTGAGTGGAACAAATCCCATAACTAATAAAGATGGTTGGTGGGTAACAGCGGTTGGGCCAGGTAAAGCTATAGATACAAATAAATATTTTGTAATTTGCGCTAATGTTATTGGTGGATGTATGGGTTCATGGGGTCCGAAAGAAATAAATAAAAAAACTAATGAACCTTATGGTTTAAATTTTCCTGTAATAACAATCAAAGACATGGTTAAAGCACAAGAAGCAATATTAGACCATTTAGGAATAAAAAAACTACTTTGTGCCACTGGTGGATCTATGGGAGGAATGCAGTTACTTCAATTTTGTGCAACATTTCCAAATAGGACTTTTTCGGCTGTTCCAATTGCATGCAGCACAAATCATAGTGCTCAAAACATTGCACTTAATGAGTTAGCGAGACAAGCTATAATGGCAGATCCTGTCTGGGAAAAAAGGTAAATACTATAAAAAAAATATTCAACCGAAAAACGGTTTGGCAGTAGCTAGAATGGTTGGACATATAAGTTATTTATCTGAGAAAGGTATGCAAGAGAAGTTTGGGAGAAAACTTCAGGAAAAAGCTGACTACGAATTTAGTTTTGATGCTGACTTTCAGGTTGAAAGCTATCTTAGACATCAAGGATTTGCTTTTGTTGAAAGATTCGACGCAAATTCAATTTTATATATTACCAGAGCAATGGATTATTTTGATCTTTCTAAACAATTTAAAGGTGGGTTAGTAGAAGCATTTAAAAATCAAAAAACAAAATTCCTGGTTATATCTTTTTCATCTGATTGGCTTTATACAACAAAAGAAAATAAGGATACAGTAATTGCACTAAATTCTGCTGGGGCTGATGTATCTTTTGCTGAAATTAAAACAGATAAAGGGCATGACTCTTTTTTAGTAAATGAACTTGAATTTCTTAAAACTTTAAAAGGTTTTATAGACTCAATGCATATTAAATTTCAAAATGAAAAAAAATGAAAAAAGAATTTAGAGTAATTGCAGATTTATTACCAAGAAATATTAGAGTTCTTGACGTTGGTTGTGGTGATGGATCTTTAATGAGTCACCTTATTAAAGAAAAAAATATTGAGGTAAGAGGTTTGGAGATTGTAGAAGAAAATGTAAAAAAGTGTATTTATAAAGGGCTATCTGTTATTGAAGGTAATGCAGAAACTGAGCTACACCAATTTCCAACTAAATCATTTGACTTTGTTATACTAAGTCAAACATTGCAGGCGTTTTATAATCCTGAAAAAGTTCTAAAAGACTTATTGAGAATTGGAAAATCAGTAATTATATCAATTCCAAATTTTGGGTACTGGAAAGTAAGAACCAGTTTACTTATTTTTGGCAAGATGCCAGTAACAAAGACTTTGCCAAATTCATGGTATAACACTCCTAATTTACATATGTGCACAATTAAGGACTTTTTTCATTTTTGTATGGAGAAAAAAATTAATATTAATAAGGTTGTAGGTGTGAACGAGGAGTCTACTTCGGAAATAAAAAAAAGTAATCTTGAAATAAAAAATCTTTTTTCAAAGGTTGGAATTTTTTTATTAAAATAAATGTTGAATGTATCAATTATAAAGTGTTTATCCGATAATTATAGTTATTTATTAAAAGATGAAACTACAAATACAGTTGGTATTGTTGATCCATCAGAGTTCGTAACTGTAGACAAAGAGATCGAAAAAAAATATAAAAAATTAGATTTTATTCTTAATACACATCATCATGATGATCATGTCGGTGGTAACTTAGAATTAAAAGAAAAGTATAACTCGAAAATTGTATGTTCTTTTCATGACAAAGGGATCATTAAAAATACAGACATAAACTTAAAAGATGGGGAGATATTTTCGTTTGGTAAAACTGATTTCCAAGTAGTACATGTACCGGGCCATACACTTGGTCATGTTGCTTTTTATTCAAAAAATGCCAAAGTTATTTTCTCTGGTGATACCCTTTTTTCGTTAGGTTGCGGAAGAATTTTTGAAGGATCATTTGAGCAAATGTTCAAGTCAATTGAGAAAATTAAAAATTTACCGCCTGATACAATGATTTACTGTGGACATGAATACACGAAAAAAAATGGAGAATTTGCAATTAGTATAGATGACCGAAATAATGTATTAAAAGAAAAAATTAAAAATGTAGCAAGTAAGATTGGACAAGGTCTTCCATCTATACCTGTAAGTTTAAAAGAAGAATTGGATACAAATATTTTTTTAAGATGCGAAAATCAAAAAATTAAAAGCAAACTTCAAATGCATAATGCCTCAAAATTAGAAGTTTTTACAAAATTAAGGAATTTAAAAGATCAATTTTAGTGCCATATATCTTGACTTGGTTGAGTACAGGGTTATATTGCCATAAATTTTAACAAGAATTATTTTATGTCTTTTGCAATTATAGAAACAGGTGGAAAACAGTATAAGGTTTCTGCAAGTAATATTTTGAAGGTTGAAAAACTCGATATTAAAAAAGGAAATAAAGTTGAGTTTAAAAAAGTTCTACTTGTGAACGATGATAAAACTGGTGGTGGTGGAAAAGACTTAATTTTACAAGTACCAACAGGAACACAAATATTTGAGGAAGATAACAACACTTTAATTTATGACTTTACAAAAGATAAGGAAAGATTTGTTTTGGCTACTGGTGGCGAGGGTGGTTTAGGAAATACAAGATTTAAGAGCTCTACTAACAGAGCTCCAAGAAAAAAAACGTTGGGAAAGAAAGGTGAAGAGTTTTGGGTATGGTTACAACTTAAGGTAATTGCAGATGCTGGAATTATTGGACTACCAAATGCTGGTAAATCTAGTTTGTTATCAAGATGTACAAGGGCAAAACCAAAAATAGCAAATTATCCATTTACAACATTAAATCCA
>CACFLA010000003.1:0-100173 GCA_902566975.1 uncultured Pelagibacteraceae bacterium | reverse complement strand
GTAAAGATTTCTTTACATCAATGCCTAGTAAATGCGCAGTAGGAAATATTTTATATTCTTGGACTTACGCTTACAATGACTCAAAAATTGGAAGCAAAAAACCAAAAACAATAAAAGATTTCTTTGACACTAAAAACTTTCCTGGAAAAAGAGGTATATACAAATCAGCAATGCACAACATTGAAATGGCTGTAGCTGCTTCTGGAACTAAGCCAGGAAAAGGTGGAAAAAACATTTACAAAAAACTTTCAACGGCAAAAGGCTTAGATGCTGCAATTAAAAAAGTAGAAGCTTTATGTAAAGATCCAAATGGTGGATGCGTATTTTGGTCAGCTGGTGCAAAACCACCTGAACTATTAATGCAAGGTGAAGTAGTAATGGCAACAGGTTGGAATGGAAGATTCTTTAACGCAGAAGTTGGAGAAGGAGCTCCATTAAAACAAGTTTGGGACGCACAAGGACTAGACTATCAATACATGGTAGTTGTAAAAGGTGGACCAAACGAAGCTAACGCTATGAAAGCAATTGCAGAAATGACTAGCGCAGAAGGTTTAGCTGGTTCAGCAAAATATATTGCATATGCACCTTGGAGAAAATCTTCTCTAAAAATTATTGAAAAAGGTGAACCTTGGTATAAAGACGGTAAAACAAATATGATGAAACAAATGCCAACTCATCCGAACAATACAAAAAATTACTTCTTGCTAGATCCTTTATTCTGGGCTGATAACGGCACGGAAATTGGTGAAAAATGGGAAGCAATGAAATCTGGTCTATAATTAAGTTTTAAAGATCAATATGGTATATTATATTAAGGGCGGTTATTAAGTAACCGCCCTTTTTTTAATGAGCAACGAAACACAAAAAATACTTACAACAGATGGAATTCCTCTTGAGGTAAGTCTTAAAAAAGTTGAAAGACGAAATAAATTAAAAGCTTTTTTACTTGTCGCTCCTTTATTACTTTTTTTATTAATTGTTTATATTTCTCCAATTGTAGGTATGCTTTTTAATAGTGTTGACGATCGTATGGTAACAAATGCTCTTCCAAAAACATTTGTTGCTATGGAAAAATGGGATGGAAAAGATCTTCCATCAGAAGAAGTGTTCGAAGCTTTTTATCTAGATTTTCAAAAATTGATTGAAGAAGAAAGGGAGGGAAAATTATCAACTCAACTTAATTATGAAAAAAATGGTTTCAAAAGTATTATAAAGAAATTGAGACGAAAATCAAAATCTTTTGAAGAAGGAAATTACAAAGAACAAATTACGGCTGTTCATGAGAGATGGGCAAACGTTGAATATTGGAGAGCAATTAAACGAAGAGCTCCTGCATATTCTTACTCTAAATATTTAAAGGGGGTAGATATGTATCAAAATGAAAATGGTCGATTTGTTCAAGTAGAAGAGGATCGTAGAATCTATAAAAAATTATGGGTAAGAACTCTTAAAATAGCTTTTTATGTAACGCTTTTTTGTTTTTTAATGGCTTATCCTATTGCTCATTTACTCGCTACACTTCCTTTGAAGTATAGCAATTTATTAATGATTTGTGTTCTTTTACCTTTCTGGACCTCACTGCTTGTGAGGACTGCGAGTTGGATGATCTTACTTCAACAACAGGGAGTAGTTAATGACTTTTTAGTTTGGATTGGTGTTGTAGCAGACGATAAAAGATTAGCAATGATGTATAATGAAACAGGCACTTATATAGCGATGACACAAATTTTATTACCGTTTATGGTTTTACCTTTATACAGTGTAATGAAAACTATTTCGCCAAGTTTAGTTAGAGCAGGTAAATCTTTAGGAGGAACCCCATTTATTACATTTTGGAAGGTATATTTTCCACTTACAATACCTGGAATTGGAGCTGGTTCTCTTTTGGTTTTTATTCTTGCAATTGGTTATTACATTACTCCCGAGTTAGTTGGGGGAGCTTCAGGAACGCTTATTAGCAATCAAATTGCTTACCACATGAAATATACTTTAGATTGGAGTTTTGCTTCAGCAATGGGACTAATGTTACTAACTGGTGTTTTAGCAGTTTATTGGGTTTATAATAAATTGGTTGGAATAGATAATATAAAGTTAGGATAATTATGGCTTTACCAAAATATACAGAACCACATTATAGAATATGGCATTATGTTTATCTTTTCATTTGTGCATGTGTTTTTTTCTTTTTAATCGCACCTTTATTTGTAATTTTTCCTTTATCCTTCAATGCAGAGGAATTTTTGGTAATCACAGACGGTATGAAAAGACTAGATCCAGATGCTTTTTCTTTAAGATGGTATAAAGATATGATCTACGGAACAAAAAATCCTTGGGGATTAGCAGCAAAGAATAGTTTTTTTATCGCAATATTTGCGACTATAGGAGCAGTTATACTTGGCACAGTCGCTGCACTTGGTTTAAGCAGTAGATACATGCCATATAAAGGAATAATAATGGCAACTTTGATTTCTCCAATGATTGTTCCATTAATCATTTCTGGGGTAGCGATTTTTTTCTTTATGGCCAAAGCAGGTTTAGCAGCAACTCACACCGGTATTGTAATTGCGCATATAATATTAGGAACACCATTTGTTGTAATTACGGTTACAGCAACTCTTTCAGGTTTTGACCACAGTGTAACACGTGCCGCAGCAAGTCTAGGTAGTAATCCAATAAATACCTTTATGAAAATAACTTTACCACTAATTTTGCCAGGAGTTATATCTGGAGCATTATTTGCCTTCGTTACTTCTTTTGATGAGGTAGTCATAGTTTTATTTTTAGCAGGATTAGATAATACAACTATTCCAATTCAAATGTGGACAGGTTTAAGAGAGCAATTAAGTCCTACTATTTTAGCAGTAGCAACCTGTTTGATTTTACTGTCAACACTTGTTTTAGTCGCCGCTGAAATATTAAGAAGAAGATCTGAGAGAATAAGAGGTATAAACAGATAGGTTTTTTAAGCAAATTAAAACATTTATTAATTACATGGAACCTTGTATTGAAGTTGTTGGATATAGACAGAAAAAGAAAGGCATAAAGATTTTGGGTGATCTATATTCTGATATTGGTTTAGCTATAATAGGTGGTACAGGTATTGTATTATTAGCAATAGTTTTAGACAGAATAACTCAAAAAATCGTTCCACAAGATAATATTAAAACTAGGTAATATTATCGATCAAATTTTAAATCATTAATTTAACAAAATGACATTCAAAAAAGACCTTATTATTGGTTTATCTAAAAAAAACAAAAGAATTCCAAGTATCATTATGATCTACAGGGAAGTAAATATTTTGAGAAAATCACAAAACAAAAAGAATATTATCCTACAAGAAAAGAAAAAGAGATACTTAAAAAAATTTCTAAAGAAATACCCAAACTATTTAATGGTAAGCTATCGTATGTAGAACTTGGAAGTGGAGCTATAGATAAGATAAAGTTATTAATTAATAAGGATGTAAAATATTATGTCCCACTCGATATATCATTAGATTATGTGAGGAAGTCAGTAAAAAAACTTAAAAAACAATACCCCAAAATTAAAATAAAACCTAAAAAAATTGATTATTCTAAGCAATTTAAAATACCAAATCTTAAAGAAACAACCAAAGTTTATTTTTTTCTAGGTTCATCTATTGGTAATTTTTACAACAAAGAGGAAATTAAATTTTTAAAAAAATTAAGAAAAAGTATAAGTAAAAACAACTATTTATTCATTGGTGTTGACCTTATTAAAAATAAAACAACGCTTGATAAAGCCTATAATGACAAAAAAGGATATACAGCTAAATTTAGTTTAAATTTAATCAATATTATAAATAGAACACAAAAAACCAACCTAAATATTAAAGATTTTTATTATCATGGTTTTTACAATACTAAATTAAAATGTATTCAAGGCTATTTAGTTAGTAAGGTTAATCAAAACTTTAAAATTGGTAATAAAAGATTTTTTTTAAAAAAGAGAGAGAGAATTTTAGTCGAGATTTCAAATAAATTTACTGTGAAATCCTTTACAAGACTAGCTTCAAATACAGGTTGGACCACTGAACGAGTTTGGTTAGACAATCAAAAATATTATTCTTTATTCCTACTAAAATAGTCAGGTATGCGACGTTTTTGCCATTGATAATCATTATCACTTATGTGATAATCGTTCTCAAATGGAGAAAACTATGAATAAATTAATTAGAATAATTGGGCTAGCTATTGTTGGTTTGTTTTCAGCTTTACTAGTTGCAAATTCAGTTTTTGCAAATGAAGTGAATGTTTTTAGTGCAAGACATTACGATTCTGATGTTCAGCTCTATAAAAAATTTACATCAAAAACTGGAATAAAAGTAAATGTAGTATCTGGAAAAGATAAAGCATTACAAAAGAGAATAAAAGAAGAAGGGAAGGACAGCAAAGCAGATATTTATATAACTGCTGATGCTGGCAGATTAGGAGCTTTTCAAGCAGAAGGTATGTTTCAAAAGGGAGCAAGTTCGGCAGCTATAAAAAAAGTTGTACCTGCTAACTTTAGATCACCTAATTGGGTTGGAATAGCTAAGAGAGCAAGAATAATTTATTACAATCCAAAAACAGTTAATCCTTCATGGAATATGAGTTATGAAGATTTAGCTGATCCTAAATACAAAGGTAGAGTAGTAATAAGAAAATCAAGCAACATTTATAATCAGTCTTTAGTTGCATCACTTATTAAAAATAATGGTGAGAAAAATACTGCAGCTTGGGCCAAAGGGATGGTAAATAATTTTGCTAGAAAACCTACTGGTAACGACAGAGCACAGATATTAGCTGTAGCTGCTGGAGAAGCAGATTGGGCTGTAGCAAATACTTATTACTTAGCTTTAATGTTATCTGGAAAAAAAGGTGCCGAACAACAAGCGGCAGCTAAAAAAGTAATGCCTTTCTTCCCAAATCAGGACGGAAGAGGAACACATATGAACATTAGCGGCGGCGGTATATTAAAACACGCACCAAATAAAGCTAATGCAGTTAAATTGTTAGAGTTTCTTCTAACCCCCGAAGCTCAACAGCATATTGTTAACAATACTTTTGAGTATCCAATGATACCTGGTGTTAAGGCAAATAAATTAATTGCACAATTTGGTTTAGATTTTAAACAAGATCTAAAAACAAAAGTTTCTAATTATGGAAAACTCCAAGCTAAAGCTTTGAAAGTAATGAACGAAGCCGGCTGGTAATTTTATAATAGAATAATTTAGTCCCTGGACTCCTCCGGGGACTAAATTTAGGAGGAGAATTGATAAAAAGGATAAATTTTTGGGTTATTTTTGCGTTTTTAGTACCTTTACTGGTTGCTATACCTATATTTACAGTTTTTTTAAGTTTTTTCGATGCAACAGGAAATTATTTAGATCTTTTAACAGATACTTTTCTTTTGAAGTATTTAAGTAATTCTTTTTTAATTTTATTAGGCGTTTTATCACTAACTTTTATATTTGGTGTAACCTCAGCTTATTTTGTTTCTTTTTATAAATTTCCTGGAGTAAACTTTTTTAAATGGGCATTGATATTATCTTTTGCCGTTCCAGCTTACATTTACGCTTACTCTTTAGTTGCTTTCTTTGAAAATTACGGGACAGCATTTAGTATATTAACATTTTTATTTGGAGAAGGAGATTATAATAAAAATATACCTAAATTTGATGGATTAATTGGGTCAATGTTTTCAATTTCTTTCTCTTTGTTTGGTTATGTTTATGTTTTAACAAGAGCATCTTTTATATTTCAATCTCATAATCTTATAGAAGTAGGAAAAAATTTAGGTTTATCATCATATGAAAGTTTTTTTAAAATTATTTTACCATCAGCAAGACCCGCAATAGTTGTGGGCTTGTCACTTGTTGCTATGGAAACTTTGTCAGATTTTGGTACCGTAGATTTTTTTAGCATCTCAACATTAACTACTGCAATTTATAATGCGTGGATCTCTTTTGATGATTTAACAACAGCAAATCAATTATCTTTTATTTTATTATTTTTTATTCTTTTATTATTTGTTCTTGAAAATTTATCAAGAAAAGGAGCAAAATATCACCAAAACTCAAAAGGCAATAAACCTATCCCAAAAATTCAGTTAGTGGGTGGTAAATCTATTTTTGCGACATGTTTTTGTTCAATTTTATTTTTCTGTAGTTTTATTTTTCCAGTATCTCAAATGACTTATTGGACAATAAAATTTCCAAAATATTTCCAAGATATTAATTTTTGGTCATTAAATATCAACACATTGATATTAGTATTTTTATCTAGTTTATTCTTAATAACGTTTTCATTTATGACGAATTATGGAAATAGAGTATCCAAAAATAAAATAATTAGTTATTTGTCTACTTTCTCAGTATCAGGATACGCGCTACCTGGAATAATTTTAGCTGTTGCATTTATAACTTTTATCTCATGGTTCAGTGATTTACTTAGTTCAATTTTTGGATTTAATAGTTTTAAAAATGTATTCATTGGATCTATAGTTGGTCTTGTGATTGCTTATTTTGTGAGATTTTTTTCACTTTCTTACAATGGAATTAAATCTGGTTATTCCAAAATAAATAATTCAATCGATGAAAATGCATATCTTCTTGGATATTCAAAATTTAAAACATTCACAACTATCCACTTACCATATTTAAGAACCAATATCTTGCTTGTTGGTGTTTTAATAGCTTTGGAAATTATAAAAGAGCTTCCAATCACTTTAATATTGAGACCTTTTAATTTTGAGACATTTGCAACAAAAGCTTACTCATATGCTGCGCAAGATTTATTAGAAGCAGCTGCTTTTCCATCTTTATGTCTAATTATATGGGCTAGTATATTTATATTATTTATCTCTAAATATATACTTTCTGAAAAATAAAGTTATATTACATCCAAATGAGTTCAAATTTTCTTGAAATTATAAATGCTACTTTTGTTGCAAGTAAAAAAAACAAAATCGATAATGTATCTTTAACAATAAAAGAAAAAGGTGAAATCGTGTGTTTGTTAGGACCATCTGGCGTTGGAAAGACTACGATTTTAAGAACAATTGCAGGTTTGCAAGATTTAAAATCTGGAGTGATTAATCTTAAAGGAAAAACAATATCTTCTGAAAATTTTAATCTAGAACCCGAAAAAAGAAATATTGCTATGTGTTTTCAAGACAATTCTCTATTTCCACATTTCAATGTTTTGGAAAATATTAATATTGGAGCAAAAAGAAAAAATGGCTCAAAATTTAATTATTCAGACAAAGATCTAATTAAAATACTTCATCTTGAAGATATACAAGAAAAATATCCTCATCAAATTAGCTCTGGTGAAGCCCAAAGAGTTTCATTAGCGAGATCATTGTTTTCAAGACCGGATTTGCTCTTATTAGACGAACCATTTGCTAATATTGATACAAGTTTAAAAGAGGAGCTACAAAAAAAAATTAAAGATATTTTAAAAGAATTTAATATTACAACTATAATTGTAACACATGACTCACATGAAGCATTTTTTATGGCTGATAAATGTGGAATATTACTAGATCAAGCTCTTAAGCAATATGATATACCATATAATATTCATCACGAACCCAGTTCTTTAGAAGTTGCTAAATTTTTGAATAGGGGAGTTTTTGTTGATGTTAAAGTTGTCGAAACAGACTGTGCAGTACATAGTTTAAGTCATCCAATATTAGGGGAAATTCGTGGAAAGCTAGTAAACAATTTTCCAGCTGGATCTAAAGTTAAACTATTATTACAACCAGAAGATTTAAGACATGATGATCAAAGTAAATTAAAATTAGAGGTTGTTGATAGAAAATTTAGAGGCACAAATTTTATTTACACATTAAAAACGAGTAGTGATGAAAAAATACCAGTATTTGTTCATTCTCATCATATTCATCAACATCAGAAATCTGAAAAATTTGGAATTAAAACTCCAATTTTTATTGACCACCTGGTATGTTTTTAAGTAAGTATATATAATTAAATTAGAGCGCCCTTAGCTCAGCTGGATAGAGCATCGGTTTTCTAAACCGAGGGTCGTAGGTTCGAATCCTTCAGGGCGCGCCACTAACACTTTAAAATTGTTAAAATCAGTATTTAGATTAAATATTTAAATTTTTAACTACATAATGGGTATTTTAATAACCCTAATTTGATCGTGTCATTATTAGACGCCCATTAATAATCTTGAAGAACTACATTTTATCAAACATAATGTGAAAAAATTACATTAACTTGTAATTTATTGTTAACAATAAAAAGGGGATAAATAATGCTAAGAACATTTAAAAATTTGATGTATTTGCTTACGTCAATTGCTCTTCTAGTAAGTTTCGAAACTGGAGCATTTGCAGCAAAGAAATCAAAAACTCTTAAAAAAACTCAGAAGATGGGTTTTGTAAGATGTGGTGTTTCACAAGGTCTTCCAGGATTTTCTAATGCTGATGCATCAGGAAACTGGTCAGGTGTTGACGTAGATCTATGTAGAGCTGTAGCAGCTGCTACACTTGGCGATTCTGGAAAAGTAAAATTTTTTCCATTAAGCGCAAAAGAAAGATTTACAGCATTAACATCTGGTGAGATAGACGTCTTATCAAGAAATACTACTTGGACATTATCTAGAGATGCTGACATTGGTTTAACTTTTGTTGGAGTAAATTTCTATGATGGTCAAGGTTTCATGGTTAGAAAAAGTTCTGGAATAACATCTACAAGTCAATTCAAAAGTGGTATCTCAGCTTGTACTAACATTGGTACAACAACCGAGCTTAACATGAGAGACTTTTTTAATTCAAAAGGAATTAAATATGAGCCTGTTGCTTTTGAAAAAGCTGACGAAGTCGTAGCTGCATATGATGCAGGAAGATGTGATACATACACAACTGATAAATCTGGTTTAGCCGCTCAAAGAACAAAATTGAGCAAACCTAATGATCATATAGTTTTACCTGAAACAATATCAAAAGAACCACTAGGACCTGTTGTGAGACAGGGCGATGCTGTTTGGGAAGATATTGTTAGATGGTCTTTAAACGTTATGATTGAAGCAGAAGAGTATGGTATAACATCAGCTAATGCTGACAGTATGAAATCTTCTGAAAACCCAGCAATCAAAAGATTAGTTGGAGCTGAAGGTGAATTAGGTGCAGCGTTCGGTCTTGATAACGACTGGAGCTTAAGAATTATCAAGCAAGTCGGTAACTATGGTGAAAGCTATAAACGAAATATAGCAGACACTGGAATTTTACCAGACAGGGGTCCAAATCAACTTTGGACTAAAGGTGGTATACTTTACGTTCCACCGGCAAGATAATTGCAAATAATTATTTAAAAAAAGAAAGGGCTAGATTTATCTGGCCCTTTTTTTTATACATAACAAAAGATGAATCATAAAATTAAAAGTATCATTCCTCAATTATTAACACTGTTGTTTGTAGTGGCTGTAATTGGTTTTTTCACCATTAACGCTCAATTAAACATGGATGAGAGAGGAATTGATTTTGGATATGGTTTTCTCAGTCAAGAATCGTCATTCGATGTTCAGTTTTCATTAATCGAATACGATGGGTCACATTCTTATGCAAAAGCCTATTTGGTGGGGCTTTTAAATACAATTTTAGTTTCAGTATTAGGCATTATTTTTTGTACTATAATTGGTGTTATCGTAGGAGTTGCAAGATTATCGCCTAATTACTTAATAAGAAATACCGCAGCTTGGTATGTTGAGTTTTTTAGAAATGTTCCGTTATTATTACAAATTTTTTTCTGGTACTATGCTGCCTTAAGAGCTTTACCTTTGCCTGAAAATACAGAACCTCTTTTTGGCGTAACATATTTAACTGTTAAGGGTTATTACATCCCACGTTTGATTTGGGAAAATTTTGATATTTTATTATATTCAATATTAGCAGCAATAATTTCAATTGTGTTTATAAGAAATTACGCAAGAAAATTACAAGAGGAAAAAGGTCAGCAGCTTCCAGTTCTTTTAATTTCAGCTGGATTACTATTGTTATTTCCGGCAATAACATTTGTAACTGGAATGGTTCAATTGGAAGTTGCATTACCTGTTTTAAAACAATTGTCAAAAACATCTTTTATATACGCCGATGGTATAAGTGTTCCGCCTGAACTATTAGCATTAGTACTGGCTTTATCTTTATATACTGCCACTTTTGTTGCTGAATGTGTAAGAGCTGGTATTCAGGGAGTTAGCAAAGGTCAGAAAGAAGCTGCAGCTTCAGTAGGTTTAACACCTAATCAAATACTTAAACTCGTTATAATGCCTCAAGCTCTGAGAATTATTATTCCGCCAACTACTAATCAATACTTAAATTTGACTAAAAATTCATCATTAGCAGCCGCTATAGCATATCCAGATCTAGTTTTGGTTTTCGCTGGAACTGCATTAATGCAGACGGGTAGGGCAATAGAGATAGTTTCAATAACAATGTTAACTTATTTAACTCTTAGTTTAACAATCTCTCTATTAATGAATTGGTACAACAAAAAAATAGCAATTAAAGAAAAGTAAAATGATTAATATTAATATATTAAAACCAAACAGTGATAATTTTCAAACCTATTTATATATAGGTTCAGGCTTTATTTTTATCAGTATATTTGATGTTATTTTAAGAAGTTTTTTTAACCTTAATTTTTCAACTTCTTTACCTGGAATTTTAAATTTCTTTCTACCTTTGATACTTGGTTTAGTTGGCTTTCAAATGATAAGACTTGAATATTCAGGTAATAGAATTGTTGATAAAATTAACGAAAGTGTAAACAACAATACATTTAATGCAGGATTAACACTTTTAATTATATTCCTTACCCTTATAGCAACACCACCAGCTCTAAATTGGATGATATTTGAAGCTACCATATCAGGCGATACTAAAGAAGCATGTGTAGCTACCAAAGGTGCCTGTTGGACATATATTAAAGTTTGGTTCAGAAGATTTATGTACGGTATGTACCCCAATGATTTTCATTGGAGGATAAATACTGCATTCATCACTTTAATTGGTTTTGCATTTGTTGGTTATTTTATGAGAGGTAAATTAAAGAATTATATTACCTTTTATTACGCAATTTTTTATCCAATAATTGCATTTATTATTATTAATTTTTTAATCTCAGGAGGTTCTTTCGGTCTTGAGTGGGTTGAAACTAACGCTTGGGGAGGATTGTCTTTAACATTTATTGTTTCATTTTTTGGGTTAATTTTTTGTTTTCCTTTAGGAATGATTTTAGCTTTAGGAAGAAGATCTGAGCTTCCTGTAATTAAATATATTTCAATTGGCTATATAGAATTTTGGAGGGGTGTACCATTAATTACAGTTTTATTTATGTCCTCAGTAATGTTTCCAATGTTCCTACCCTCAGATGCTTTTGTCGACAAACTTATCAGAGTTATTGCTGCAATTATACTTTTCGAAGCTGCTTATGTAGCGGAAGTTATTAGAGGTGGTTTACAAGCTTTACCAAGAGGTCAATACGATGCTGCTAAATCTTTAGGAATGGGTTATTGGCGAATGCAAATTTTTGTAATTTTACCTCAAGCTTTAAAATTAGTAATACCAGGAATAGCAAATACATTTTTAGCTTTAGTGAAAGATACACCTCTAATTTTTGTAGTTGGTTTATCTGAAGTTGTAGGAATGTTACAAATGGCAAAAACAAATCCTAAATGGCTTGGATACGCGATGGAAGGTTATATCTTTGCCTCTATATTATTTTGGGCAATTTGTTATGCTATGAGTAAATATAGTCAATACTTAGAATTGAAATACAAAACGGAAAGATAAAAATTTATGTCAGAATCTATTATTCAAATGAAAGATGTAAACAAGTGGTTTGGTGACTTCCAAGTTTTAAAAGATATTAATCTTGAAGTTAAAGAAAAACAAAAAATTGTTGTTTGTGGCCCATCTGGATCTGGAAAATCTACTTTAATTCGATGTATAAATAGACTTGAGGAGCATCAAAAGGGTCAAATCGTAGTCGATGGAAATGAACTTTCCGAAAAAACTAAAGATATTGAAAAAATAAGAGCAGAAGTTGGAATGGTTTTTCAACAGTTTAATTTATTTCCCCACTTATCGATTTTGGATAATTGTACATTAGCACCAATTTGGGTTAAAAAGACTCCTAAAAAACAAGCTGAAGAACTTGCTATGAAACAGCTAGAACAAGTCCAGATAGCTGATCAAGCACAAAAATTTCCAGGGCAATTATCTGGTGGACAACAACAAAGAGCTGCCCTTGCTAGAGCTTTGTGTATGGAACCAAAAATTATGCTTTTTGATGAACCAACATCAGCATTAGATCCTGAAATGATTAAAGAAGTTCTTGATGCAATGGTTAATTTAGCTAAAGGCGGAATGACAATGATAGTTGTCACTCACGAAATGGGTTTTGCAAAAGAAGTAGCTGACGAGGTTGTTTTTATGGATGAGGGAATGATTGTAGAAAGAGCAAAAACAAAAGATTTTTTTGCAAATCCTAAAAATGAAAGAACTAAACTTTTCTTAAGTCAAATACTCTAATTACTTGTTTTAATAATAAAGTCATGAAAAAAATTATTTTATTTTTAACAATAATTATTACATTTTTTCATCCAAGTATCTTATCAGGTCATGTAAAGCATTATAATAATTTAAAGTATTTAGAATACGAAATTTACTTAAATGATGAACTTATTGGTACACATACTTTTAATTTTAAAAAAAATAAGAACATAATATCAGTTACAACTAATGGTAAATTTAAAGTGAAAAAATTTGGTATAGACTTAATGAACTATAGTACAAAAACTGCTGAGACCTATATTAATGGAAAGCTAAATAACTATATTTCTGAGACTTTTCAAAATGATAAGCGAAAATATGTCATTTTAACTTTTAATAAAGCAAAAAAGCAATTTGAAATTGATGGTTCATCATTTAAAGGATCAACAGGTGAAAATATCATTGTTGGAAGCTGGTGGAATCATGAAATTATTAATAAAGAAACACAAATAAGTGCTGTATCAGGAAGAATCTTACATCAACAAGTTAAATTTTTAGGAAAAAAAGAACTTATTTTATTTGATAAAAAATATAAAGCTTTAAAGTTTCATTTTTTATCTAATGATAATAAACCAACAAACAAAAAGAAAATAAATTTTAATGTTTGGTATGATGAGAAAACACTTTTATGGCTAAAAATGTCTTATGAAAAATTAGGTAAGTGGGAATACAGGCTGAAAAAACACACTTTTTATTAATTATGAATAAATCTTGTCCTTTCTTTTCTAGATATGTCAACCCTTTTTCGACATGTTTTTAAGGCCAACACGACCCAAAAAAAAAATATTTTACTGTTGCCTAAAATGGTTTTTTCATGTTCAATTTAACTTTTCAAGACTTATATAAGGGGATAATGGAAGATACTTTTAACACGCATATGGGCAAAAGATTGAGGATGCGAAGACTATCTCTAGGTTTAACTCAAACAAAGGTTGCAAACGCAATTAACGTTACTTTTCAACAAATACAAAAATATGAAAAAGGAACAAACGGAGTAAGTTCAAGTAGACTTATGCAGCTAGCTAATTTTTTAAAAGTCCCAATAACTTATTTTTATGAAGACTTTCCTAATTACAAGGCAGAAAACTCAATCGAGGCGAATAATTCTGATTTAAATTATTCTTTTTTAGTAAAAACATTTTCAAAATTATCTGATACTGATAAAAATAAATTAATTCAAATTTTGAGAAATTCCACAAGTTTAAAAGATACGGGTTAATTATTCAAAATCAATTTTTGGCTCCTCGGGCAGGACTCGAACCTGCGACCAATTGATTAACAGTCAACTGCTCTACCAACTGAGCTACCGAGGAATAAAAAAACAACATACATTTTTAATAAATTAAAACAACTAATTATTTAGAGCTTTTAGTAGAGTTTTTAATGGTAATAGTAAACACGTTTTTCGAGAAGCATTACTTTTATTCATAATTTTTTTGAAAGAGCTCCAGTTTCTATTATTATTGATATTTTTCTTATCTTTAAAGAAACTACCAGATAATTTAATAAAATTTATAGTATCTTTAACTGATTTATTTTTTATTCTCTTAGATAAAAGACTTGCAGATGCATTACAATAGATACAAAAATTACCTTCATATTTAAGTTCTAATATTTTTTTATTTTTTACCGTAAGGTATATTTTAATAAAATCTCCACATATAGAACTTTTTGAATTTGAGTAGTGCGAGTGGTTATCAAGAAAACCATAACCCTCAGTATTCGATGCAATTTTTAAAATTTCTTTGTCAATCATATAACAATTCTAATATATGGAGGCCACGCCCAGAATCGAACTGGGATAGAAGGATTTGCAATCCTCTGCGTAACCATTCCGCCACGTGGCCATACTAGATTAATATAGGTTTATATATAAAAATAAAGCTAGAAGTTTGCAAATATTATTAATATCTATAAGTATGAGCTTTGATAAATATAATCACAAAAAAGTAGAGACAAACATATATTCTTATTGGGAAAAAAATAAGTTATTTCAACCAAAGAAAAATAAACGATCCTTTTCAATAGTAATACCTCCTCCAAATATTACTGGCAGCTTACATATGGGACATGCTTTAAATAATTCATTACAAGATGTTTTGGTTAGATATCATAGAATGAACAACTATGAGACATTGTGGCAACCCGGTACAGATCATGCAGGCATAGCAACACAAGCTTTAGTAGAAAAAAATCTTAAAAATCAAGGGATTAATAAAAATGAAATTGGAAGAGAAAAATTTATTAAAAAAGTTTGGCAATGGAAAGACGAATATGGAGGAAAAATAATTAATCAACTTAAAAAATTAGGATGCTCTTGTGATTGGTCAAGAAATGCATTTACTATGGATAAAAATTTATCTAACTCAGTAATAAAAGTTTTTATTGATCTTTATAAAAAAAAAATAATATACAAGGCAAAAAAATTAGTCAATTGGGATACTGTATTAAAAACAGCAATTTCTGATCTAGAAGTTGATCAAAAAGAAGTAAGTTCAAAATTATATTACATAAAATATAAGATAGAAAATTCATCCGAAACAATTACTATTGCAACCACCAGACCTGAAACAATGCTTGGAGATACCGCAATTGCAGTCAACCCTAGAGACAAAAGATATTTTAAATTCGTAAATAAATTTGCAATTTTACCAATCGTTGGAAGAAAATTAAAAATAGTTCAGGATGATTATGCTGACCCAGAACAAGGAAGTGGTGCGGTTAAAATCACACCAGCTCATGATTTTAATGATTTTGAGGTTGGGAAAAGGCAGAAGCTCAAAATTATAAATATTTTTACTGAAGATGGAAAAATTAATAACAATGCACCAAGTGAATATATTGGCTTAGACAGATTTGAAGCTAGAAGTAAAATTATTAACAAATTAAAGGAACTAGAAATTTTTGAAAAAGAAGAGAGTATTAAAAATAAGGTGCCATATGGTGATAGGTCTAATTCTATAATTGAACCTTTTTTAACTGAACAATGGTTTTGCGATGCAAAAAAATTGTCCATCAAAGCTAAAAAAATTGTTAAAAATAAAGACACAAGTTTCTTTCCACCAAATTGGTCTAAAACATACTTTCAATGGATGAACAATATAGAGCCTTGGTGTATATCTAGACAACTTTGGTGGGGCCATCAAATTCCTGCTTGGTACGGACCAGATAAAAAAATATTTGTTGCAGAAAATCAGAAGAAGGCCGAAACTTTAGCAAAAAAATTTTATAAAAAAAGAGTAAATTTAAAAAGAGATCCAGATGTTCTTGACACATGGTTTTCCTCAGGTCTTTGGCCCTTTGCTACTTTAGGTTGGCCGACTAAAAACTACTATTTAAAAAAATTTTATCCTACCTCGGTTTTAGTAACGGGTTTTGATATAATTTTTTTCTGGGTAGCAAGAATGATGATGTTGGGTATGGAATTTTTAAACAAAAAACCATTTAAAGATATTTATGTTCATGCTCTAGTCAGGGATGAAAAAGGTCAAAAAATGTCCAAATCAAAAGGTAACGTAATTGATCCCTTAGTGCTTATAGATAGTTATAGTGCTGATGCGTTAAGATTTACATTGCTCTCTATGGCCTCTCCGGGGAGAGATGTAAAACTATCTGAGCAAAGAGTTAAAGGTTATAGAAATTTCTTAACAAAAATATGGAATGTAAATAACTTTCTTAAAGTAAACAAATGTAGTTTTGATGGAGAAATCAAACCAGAAAAACTTAATCTAAATATAAACAAGTGGGTTTATACTGAGCTAATAAATACAAAGAATTTGACAGAAAATTTCATTAAATGTTATCGTTTTGATGAAGCTGCTAAAACAATTTATAAATTTGTTTGGAATAGTTATTGTGATTGGTATTTAGAACTTTCTAAAACTATCCTATTTTCAAAAAATCAAAAAGATGTTATAGAAGTTAAAAATACATCAGGTCAGATTTTTAAGGAAATATTAATACTTTTGCATCCCTTCATACCTTTTATAACAGAGGAATTGTGGCTCAAAAATAGATTAAAGACAAAAACAACCAAGTATCTAATGTATGCTAACTGGATTCACCCCAAAAAGGTCAAAATTGACAAAAGCATTAAGAATGTAAATGAAATTATAGAACTTATATCAAGCATAAGATCATTTAAAAATGAACTTAATGTAAAACCTGGTTCGTTCGTTGATATTTCAATAGAGAAACTTGATAGAAAAAAACAAATGTTATTTTTACAAAATGAGATAGTAATCAAAAAGTTAGGTAGAATTAATACAATTTTTCAAAAGGATTTATCTAAACAATCGGCAAATCTTGTGGTGTCGGGGCAGATTTTAAAATTATATTTTGATGAAAGTATTGACCTCGCATTGATTAAAGAAAATTTATCCAAAAAACAATCAAAAATTCAACAAGATATGGATATTGTAAGTAAAAAATTAAATAATTCTAGCTTTACCGAGCGCGCACCAAGGCATATTGTGGAACAAGAAAGAAATATCTATAATGATCTTAAAATAAATATTGAAAAAATTAATTTTACATTAAATAGTTTAAAATGAATAAATTTAATAAAAAAAAGTTACCAAGTAGACATACATCTTTAGGCGCAGATAAAGCTCCACAAAGATCTTTTTATTATGCGATGGGGGAAACCGAGAAAGATGTAGCAAAGCCTTTTGTTGGTGTTGTTTCTACCTGGAATGAAGCTGCCCCATGTAATATTGCGCTAATGAGACAAGCTCAATCAGTTAAAAAAGGGGTTAAATTTTCTGGTGGTACGCCAAGAGAGTTTTGTACTATTACTGTTACTGATGGTATCGCCATGGGACATGAGGGAATGAAATCTTCCTTGGTATCAAGAGATGTTATTGCAGACTCAACTGAATTAACTGTTAGGGGCCACTGTTATGATGCATTAGTTGGAGTTGCTGGTTGTGATAAATCTTTACCAGGCTTAATGATGGCAATGCTTAGACTTAATGTACCAAGTGTATTCATATACGGTGGATCGATTCTTCCAGGTAGATATAATGGAAAAGATGTAACAGTTTTAGATGTATTCGAGGGAGTGGGAAAATATTCTTCAGGCAAAATGAGTGAGCATGCTTTGAGAAAACTGGAGTTAAAAGCTTGTCCTAGTGCCGGAGCGTGCGGTGGACAATTTACTGCAAACACTATGGCATGCGTATCTGAAGCTATTGGTTTAGCTTTACCTTATTCTGCAGGAACACCTGCACCATACGGACAGCGGGACAAATATGCTTTACAAAGTGGTAAGGCAGTTATGAATTTGTTAAAAAAAAATATTAGACCTAGGGACATTGTTACAAGAAAAGCTTTAGAAAATGCAGCTACTATAGTTGCAGCCACAGGAGGTTCGACTAATGCAGCATTACACCTACCAGCTTTAGCAAATGAAGTAGGAATTAAGTTTGACTTAATGGATGTTGCAAAAATTTTTAAAAAAACACCTTATCTTGCAGATTTAAAGCCTGGCGGCAGATATGTTGCAAAAGATATGTGGAAAGCAGGTGGTGTTCCTATGCTATTAAAAACTTTGTTAGATGGTGGGTATATTCATGGAAACTGTATGACAGTTACAGGCTTGACTATGAAAGAAAATTTAAAAAAAGTTAAATTTAATAATAAACAAAAAGTCATGAGAAAATATAATAACCCCTTATCAAATGACGGTGGTGTTGTAGGATTAAAAGGTAATCTTGCACCTGATGGAGCAATTGTAAAAGTTGCAGGATTAAAAAGACTTCAATTTACTGGAAGAGCAAGATGTTTTGATACTGAAGAGTCTGCTTATAAAGCAGTATTAAAAAGAAAATATAAAGATGGTGATATTATAGTTATCAGATATGAAGGACCAAAAGGAGGTCCTGGCATGAGAGAGATGCTTCAGACTACTGGAGCTATCTATGGTCAAGGCAAAGGTGAAAAGGTTGCATTAATAACAGACGGAAGATTTTCAGGAGCAACTAGAGGTTTTTGTATTGGACACGTAGGTCCAGAAGCATCTGTTGGTGGTCCTATAGGATTATTAAAAAATGGAGACATAATTCATATAGATGCTAAAAAAGGAACGATTAATGTTGATCTTTCAAGAAAAGAATTATCGAAAAGAAAGAAAAATTGGAAACCTAAAAAAATTAATTTTGGAAATGGTACGCTTTGGAAATATGCACAAACAGTTGGACCTGCCTATCTAGGTGCATCAACACACCCTGGTGGGAAAGAAGAAGTTAAGTGTTACGCAGATATCTAAATGAAAATTAGACCCATCATTCTTTGTGGAGGAGAGGGAACTAGGCTTTGGCATAAATCATCAAGAAATGAACCAAAACAATTCATAAATTTTGGTGGTTGGACTCTAATAGACAAAACTTTAAATAGAATAAAAGGACCAATTTTTGATTACCCAATTATTAGTACAAACGCTAAATATTTAAATAAAATCAAATATTTTTTAAAAAAAAATAAATTCAATAAATATAAAATTATTTTAGAACCAGGAAAGAGAAATACAGCTCCAGCTGTGCTGTCAGCTGCTTTAATACATTCAATACCAAGTAAGCAACCTTTGCTTTTTTTACCAGCAGATCATCTTTTAGAAAAAATCAATGTTTTTAACAAAAATTTAGTCAAACACTCTGAATATCTGAATAATAATAATATTTTTCTATTTGGAATTAGGCCTACTAACCCTTCTAACCAATATGGTTACTTGAATATAAAAAAAGCTGGAAAAAATTTAAAAAAAGTAGTTAAGTTTGTTGAAAAACCTTCTGTTAAAAAAGCAAAACTACTTATCAAAAGAAACAGTTTATGGAATTCAGGAATGTTTTTCGCAAGAAAAGACTCTATTATTAACAATTTTAAGAAATTTGATAATAAAACTTTAAAATACTGCTATCAATCAATCATCAAAGCAAAAATTAAGGAAAAGACAATATGGTTAAATAAAAAAAAGTTTTTATCTTCTCCCGCAAATTCTTTTGACTACGCCATTTTAGAAAAATCTAATGATATTAATTGTATATCACTAAATATACCTTGGACAGATCTTGGAAACTGGATAGAAATTTTGAAAGTATTTAATATAAATAAATTCAAATATTTCAAAAAGCATAATGTTTTCATAAGACCCTGGGGAAAATATGTTAATCTATTTCGTGGTAATAATTTTTTAATTAAAGAATTAATTGTAAATTCAAAATCATCAATTAGTTTACAGAAACACAACCATAGAGCAGAATATTGGACAGTAGTTCAAGGTAGACCTAGAATAACAATAAATAAAAGAAAATTTTATATTTACGAAAAGGATTCAGTTTATATACCTATAAAAGCTATTCATAGAATAGAAAACTTATATAAAAAACCTGTAAGAATTATGGAGGCACAAATTGGATCCATTTTAAAAGAAAGTGATATTGTTAGGTATAAAGATATCTATGGGAGAATTAATTAATATCTAACTCAATAGGTGTATGATCAGAAGGTTTAATTTTTGATCTAGGTTTTTTATTTATAAAAATATTTTGAACGTTATCCACTATATCATTTGAAACTAAAAAATGATCAATTCTCAAACCATTATTTTTTGGCCACGAACCAGAAGTGTAATCCCAGAAGGTATATTCCTGCTTATGTTTGTTTATATGTCTATAGATGTCTACAAAACCTAAATTTAAAAGTTCTCTAAATTTTTTTCTTATCTCCAATTTGAACAAAGCATCATTTTGATATTTTAAGTGATCATGACAATCTATTTCCTCTGGTATAACATTAAAATCTCCAGATATAATTATATTTTTATTTTTCTTTAAAATTTTATTTATTTCTTTAATAAATGAATCTAGCCATTTTTTTTTATAATCATACTTTTCAGTATCAATTGGGTTACCATTTGGTACATAGACATTTATTAATTTAATTAATTTATTTTTAATTTTTATATCACCTTCTATTACTCTAGATTGTTTTAATTTATCTTTAACAAAATTAGTGTTTATATTTCTCAACTTTACTTTAGATAAAAAAGCCACACCATTATAACTTTTTTGCCCAAAAATATATGAGTCGTAACCCTGTTTTTTAAAGTCGTCTAAAGGAAAATTTTTATTTTCGGTTTTTATTTCTTGAAGCATTAATACATCTGGTTTTGATAGTTTAATATAATCAATAATGTTTACTATCCTTGCACGGACAGAATTAACATTCCATGATATTATTTTCATTTATACTGAGAATGAAAGACCACAGCCACATGACGAACTAGCTTGTGGATTGTTGATTACAAAAGAATTTCCAATAAGTTCTTTTTTAAAATCAACAACTGAACCACTAATTATTTTTAACGAATTAACGTCAATAATTGCTTTGTCGAAAATATTATCATTTTCATTAACTTTATCGTCAAATGAGAAGTTATACTTAAAACCTGAGCAACCACCACCTTGTACTGAAATTCTGAAATATGTTTTAGGACTTTTTTCTACAAGAATCCTGTCAATTTCATTTTTTGCTGTCTCAGTAAATTCAATTTTGTTATTCATATTTTTGTAAATACTGTATTATACATTTTTATCATATCTTATGCAAAACAGTGAATATTCTAAATTTGCCACACCAATTCAATCAAAAGGTAGAATTTTTAAAGAAATTTCAAGTTCACTTAGATCTCCTTATCAAAGAGATAGAGATCGCATAATACATTCTACGGCTTTTAGAAGGTTAAAGCATAAGACACAGGTTTTTGTTAATACTACTGATGATCACTACAGGACCAGAATTACTCATTCTCTAGAAGTTTCCCAAATAGCACGAACCTTAGGAAAAATATTTAATTTAAACGAAGACCTTTGTGAAACATTAAGTCTTTCACATGATATCGGTCATCCTCCATTTGGACATGCTGGAGAAGATGCATTAAATGAATGTATGATAAATTTCGGGGGTTTCGATCATAATATACAGACAATAAGAATTTTAACTTTATTAGAAAACAAATATTACAATTTTCCAGGATTAAATCTTACAATTGAAACCTTAGATGGTTTAGTTAAACATAATGGACCTGTCTATGATGAAACAAAATTTAAAAATATATTAGGAAGTAATATTTTTAAAAATAAAATAAATTATAAACTTAATCCCTCATTGGAGTCTCAAATTTCAACAATCTCAGACGATATTGCATACAATAGTCATGATTTAGAAGATGGTTTAAAAGCTAAATTATTTAGTATTTATGATCTCCAAGATTTGCCTGTAATTTCAGAAATTATTTATAAACATAAAAAGAAATTAAAAACAAAAGATATTGAGCTTGTTTTAAGACAAATTATAAGAGAAATAATAAATGTTATGGTGAGTGATCTAGTTAAAAATATTAAAAGAAATATTAAATTATTTAAACCTAAAAATATAAATGATATTTATAAATCAAATGATAACTATGTAAATTTTTCAGATGATCTGATGAATTTTGATTACAATATAAGAGAATTTTTACAAGACAAAATGTATAACAACAAAAATGTTTTAAAAAAAACATTAAAAGGTAAAAAAATTATAATATTTTTATTTTCTAAAATAAGAAAAAATCCAAACAAATTTATAAAAAAGAAACTTTTGAAAACTTCGATAAACAAGGAAAGAGCCGTATGCGATTTTATTGCTGGAATGACAGATAGATATGCTATAAATCTTTTTAATTTATTAAAATGATTAAAAGTCTCAAAATTAATAAAAGTTTAGAACAATATATTTCAAAAAATAGTTATGATCTTCATCCTGTTCAAAAAGAAATTATAAAATATAATGAAAAATTAGGTAGAATTAAAAAAATGCAAATTTCAGTGACCCAAGGATATTTTTTCCAATTCTTTATTAAAACAAGTAATATTAAAAAAATATTAGAAGTTGGTACCTTCACAGGTTACAGCTCAATAACAATGGGTTTAGCATTACCAAATACTGGTAGTGTGACTTGTTTAGACAAAAATAAGTTAACTACAGAAACTGCTTTGAAGTTTATTAAAAAGGCCAATTTACAAAAAAAAATAAACGTAATACTTGGTCCTGCTTTGAATAGTTTAAAAACATTTATTAAGTTAAATAAAAAATATGATTTAATTTTTATAGACGCTGACAAAGAAAATTATAAAAATTATTTTGATTTATCTATAAAGTTATTACATAAAAATGGTTTTATTATAATAGATAATGTTTTATGGCACGGTGATGTTGCTAATAGAAATAAAAACGATAAATTTACCAATATAATTAGAGAGTTTAATTCTTTTGTTAAAGATGATATTAGAGTAGAAAAAATTATTTTGCCGATTGGTGATGGAATTACCATATGCAAGAAAGTATAAATGTTTCATATTTTTGGTTTCTATAAATTCAAAAAATTAAAAAATCTTAAGTTTTTTAAGAAAAAGTTTATTAATATTTTAAATATTAATTCTATAAGAGGCACAATTATCATATCATATGAAGGTCTGAATGGTACAATTTCAGGCAAATCTATAAATGTTCAAAAAGTTATAAAAAATATTAAATCATCTTTTAACTTCAAAAACTTTGACTCAGAAAACCATTCTGATTGTGATTTTCAACCCTTTAAAAAGGGTAAAATAAAAATTAAAAATGAGGTGGTTCCAATTGGCAAAAAATTTTATCTAAATAATAGCTCAAAATACTACATAGAACCAAATAAATGGAATAGTCTTTTAAAACAAAAGGATGTTCATATCATAGACGTAAGAAAATCTTTTGAATATCATGTAGGAACCTTTAAGGGTGCTAAAAATCCTGATCTAGATAATTTTAGAGATTTTCCAAAATATTTTAAGAAATTTAATAAAAAAAACAAAATAGCTATGTTTTGCACAGGAGGTGTTAGATGCGAAAAGGCATCTAGTTATCTAAAAAGAAAAGGTTTTAATAATGTCTTCCAATTAAAAGGGGGAATACTGAATTATCTTAAAAATATTAGTAAAAACTCAAGTATGTGGAAAGGTGAGTGTTACGTTTTTGACAATAGAGTTTCAGTAAAACATAAACTAAAGATTGGGACTTATTCAATTTGTAGTGGATGTAGAAAACCAATATCTTTAAATGAAAAAAAATCTGAAAAATATTTTGAAGGTATCTCGTGTCCTAAATGTCATGATAAATTATCTGTCTCACAAAAAGAAAGATTTACGATGAGACAAAAACAAATTATTGATGCAAAAAAATTGGGTAGAAATTATTTTTTTAAAAAAGAATATCAGTGAGTTTTAATTGGAAAATAGTTCAACCATAACCTCGAAACCAATAATTCAGTTATTAAAAAAAATAGCAATACCAGCTAGCACAGGTAGTATATTTCAAACACTATTTAATATTGTTGATACGTTTTTTGCAGGAAAAATATCCTCAGATGCATTAGCTGCTTTAGCAAAATCTTTTCCATTATATTTTATTATCATTTCTGCTGGGATAGGTATTGTGGCTGGTTGCAACTCATTAATTTCTAATTCATTAGGTCAAAGAAATAGATTTGCTGCATTAATATATTCTCATCATACTTTTATATATTCAATATTATTATCAATCATTATTACAGCACTAGGCGTCTTTTTTTCTTATGACATATTAAAATTAATGGGAAGTTCTTCAGAAAGTATAATTTTAGCAAAAAAGTATACTGATATTATTTTTTATGGAACAGTTTTCTTTCTTATACTTACTTCTCTAAATGCAATTCTTTATTCTCAAGGCGACACCAAAACTTATAGAAATGTACTTATAATTGGTCTTTTTGCTAATATTTTATTAAATCCAATATTTATATTTGGATTTATGTTTATCCCAGCTTTTGGCATAGCCGGACTTGCAATTTCGACAATTTTGATTCAATTTATTGCATGCATATATCTATATTATAAAGTAAATCAAACTGTTCTGAAAATTGACTTTAAAACTGAAAGTTTTCTTATAAGAAAAAATTTTTTTTTAAATATTTTTAATCAATGCATGCCAATTACATTTGCATTATTTCTTGTTGCATTAGGAAGCTATTTAATATTATCTTTTATAAGTGTTTTTGGAGATGAAGCAGTAGCTGGATATGGAGCAGCAATTAGATTTGAACATATTTTTACTCTTCCAGTTATTGGTCTAAACACTGCAGTTATTACGATAGCTGGTCAAAACTTTGGTGCAAGGAGATATGATAGAGTTCGAGAGACCTATAAAAAAGCTGTGTTAATTGGTTTTTTAATAATGTGCCTTTCTGGCATAATAATATTCTTGCTCTCTGAATACATCGTTGGTTTATTTACAAACGATTTAGAGGTAATTAAATTTGGATCAAATTATTTAAGAATTGCAGCTTTCATTGGTCCTATTTATCCAGTATTTTTTATTTCACACGCATTGTTTACATCACTAAAAAAAACTCATTATATATTTTATTCTAATCTTTTTCGAATGGTAATTCTTCCATTCATAATTATTTGGATAATTCTTAATATTTACGAAGGTTATTTCCAGGATATATTTTATGGATTACTTTTAATGAATTGGTTGTTTGGGGCAGTTGTTCTATTCATTTCTAGAGCATTAATGATTAAAACTTTTAAAGAACAAAAAAAAATCTTTTTTGTTTTCTAAATTTAACAGTTTAGTTTAATTAAATAATAATATATAAAACTTATGTTTGGTGAGGTGGGTGAGCTGGTTTAAACCAGGAGTTTGCTAAACTTCCGTAGGTGTAACAATCTACCGCGAGTTCGAATCTCGCCCTCACCGCCATTCAATTAAAAAACTTTTCTAGCTTCACAGGTTTTTGATTAAGCATGTATTTGTATACATTCATATTTTCCAATACTCTCTGAACATAATTTCTTGTTTCTTCAAATTTTATTAGCTCTATCCAATTAACATAATCAATTTTATTTTTGCTTGGATCACCATTTAATCTTCGCCATTGCCTTACCCTTTTGGGTCCCGCATTATATGCAGCTATAGCAAATGGATATACCTCTGCATAATCATTTAATAGAGAATTAAAATAATAAGTTCCAAGATTAATATTATATTCAGGATCAGAAGTTAATTTTTTTTTACTATAAGACACATCCATTTGCTTTGCTACTAACTTTGCCGTATATGTCATTAATTGCATCATACCTTTTGCACCTGCATAACTATTTGCTTTTGGATCAAACTCACTCTCCTGTCTTGTAATTGCCAAAATTATTTCTTGCGATGGCATTGATTTTCCCTTAAGCATTCTCGGAGTATTAATAATTGGATAGTTAAATTTATTATAAAATCTTTTTTCATAGGATGCTTTTTTAGATACTTGAATGGAATAGTCGTATCTTCCAACATTTGTAGCAAGTTTTGCAGCAAGAACCTCACTTCCTTTATCTATATTTAATTCAGCAAGATGTTTTATTATATCTTTGCTATATTTAGTTTTATTAAGCTCATGTAAAAGAATTACATGTTTAGTAAGTGGGTTCTCATTAAATTCTTTTTCAAATTCTTTTGAGTATTTAGAATCATCGACTAGTTCAAAGTCCTCGAAAGGTTTAATTTTTTGAAAAGATAACTGTCCGTAATAGGTTGTTAAAAATTTTGAGCCTTCTTCATAAAATTTTGTAGCTAATTTTTCGTTTCCAATTTTTTCATATGTTTTCCCAATCCAGTATGCTCCTCTAGCTAAACTAATTGGGTATCCCACATTGTCATAAAAACTTTTAAAATGTTGAAGAGCTATATATGGATCATTTAAAAAACTTAAAGATATCCATCCAGACATCCATTCCGCTTCAGCATATTCTGGTCCTTCACTCATAGAATGGTTTTTTGCAACCTCGTATGCCTCCTGGTATCTTTTTTTGTAAATTAAAGACCTTGAGATTATAGATCTCTCTTTCCACCATAATTCAGGTTTTATCAAAGCTGTTTCATTGTTAGGAATTTTATTTATGATTTCTAAAGAAGAGTCTAACCTTCCTCTTCTCCTCCTCCATTTTAATCTGTCATAATTTAATCCCATATCATTTTTAAATCTGGCTGGAACATCAGCTATCGCTTTATCGACGCCATAAGAACTGCTCATTACAATTTGTCTAGCATTATAAAGCGCTCTATGATCTTGAGGTAAATACCTTAAAATTCTTTTTAAATCCCACCTTTTGTATTCCCATGCCATATATTCAGCTCTTTTAATATGATCAGATGAATTTAAAATTTTTTTATATTTTTTATTAAGATACCTTAGATCCTTAGAGCTTAAAGATGCTGTTATCCATCCTTCTTTAATCAACTCAGACCCTTCAGAAATATTTCCTTTCAATATATATGCTTCTCCTAATTTAATTTTACCAAAACCGCTAAGTGGAGGATTTGATACAAACCAACCAATAACTGTATTAGGGCTAGTGGTTTTTAAATTTATTTTATGTTCAGCAAGATATTTTAACCTGTTAATTCTTGGGTAACTCGGATTCTCATCAATAAATTTTATATATTCATCAAAACTTGATTTATTGGTTTTTTCTTTAAGGTAAATCCAGGTTACTAAATTTCTAAAATCTTTATTTTTAACTCTTTTAGAAAGAGCAAATGCTGTGCTCCATTTTTTTTGAGTTATATTATCAAATATTTGTTTTGCATAATCATAATCTTTTCTTGATAAAATATTTGAACTTTCAGCAATTTTTATAATTTTCTTTTGATATGTTACAGGTTTTTTTGCTGGTAAAATAAATTCATTACTTACTGTTTCTGAAATTATTTTTTCTTTTTGTAATACAACAACTTTTTCAATTTCTTTACTTTTTTTTGCTATTTCAATATTCTTAATTTTTTGTTCAGCTAATTTATTTCTGTTGTTAGTTATTTTAGGCTTTTCTTTCGGTAATAATTGTTTCTTAACTAAAGTTTTATTTATTTTAATATTTGGTTTTTTTTTAGGTAATATCACACTAATCTTTTTTTCATTTTTAACTTTCAATATTTTAGGTTTAGATTTAGGAAGAAGTTTTAAATTAGTATCAGATAGAGCAGGTAAATATGACAAACTGAACAATAAAAAAACTAGACTAATTAAATGTTTAAGCATAAAGTTACGAGAATTTAGTTTAATACTATATAAATAAATATGTTTAAAGGTTCAATCGTAGCTTTAATTACACCATTTAAAAACAATGTTTTAGATCAAGATAAATACGCGTCTTTAATACATCATCATATTAAAAATGGGACAAATGGAGTTGTTCCAGCTGGCACAACTGGTGAGTCGCCTACACTCGATCACGAAGAGCATAAAAAGATTATCGAAATAGCAGTTAAAGAAACTAATGGTAAAATTCCCGTAATTGCAGGCACAGGGTCAAACTCAACATCTGAAGCAATCGAGCTTTCCATACACGCTGAGAAAACAGGAGCAAACGCTCTTTTAATTGTAACACCATATTATAACAAACCAACACAAGAAGGTTTATATCAACACTACAAAGCTATTAATGACAAAGTTGGAATTCCAATAATTATTTATAATATCCCTCCAAGATCAGTAGTAGATATGTCAGTAGATACAATGGCAAGACTCTTTGAACTAAAAAATATAGCAGGCGTTAAAGATGCAACTGCGGATTTAAATAGAGTTGATAAACAATTAAAAAAAATGGGACCTGAATTCATTCAGCTTTCCGGAGAAGATGGAACGGCTCTAGAATTTAATTTAAGAGGGGGAGTTGGATGTATAAGTGTGACAGCAAATGTTGCGCCAAAACTTTGTTCAGATTTTCAAAATGCTTCTTTGAGTAAAAATAATAGCAATTTGATTGCAAAGGCAAAAGAAATCAATAAAAAGTTAATGCCATTACACAAATCATTATTTATTGAGAGCAATCCTAGTCCTGTAAAATATGCAGCTAGTTTATTGAACTTATCTTCAGAGGAAGTTAGATTACCTTTGGTAAAAATCACAGAGAAAACGAAAAAAGAAGTACAAAAGGCACTTAAAATTGCAGAACTTCTTTAATGAAAGATAGGAAAAATACTGGAATTAAAATTGTTTGCAATAATAGAAAAGCAAGTTTTAATTATTTTTTTCATGAATTTTTTGAAGCAGGTATAGTTTTAAAAGGTTCTGAAGTTAAGGCATTAAGAGACGGAAAAGCAAATATAACCGACGCATATGCAAACGATAGCAACGGCGAGATTTATTTGATTAATTCCCATATACCACTTTATAAAGAGTCAAGTTATAACAACCATAATCCAAGAGATATGAGGAAGCTTTTACTTAACAAAAAAGAGATAAATAAAGTAATTGGCAAGATCAATAGAGAAGGTCTTACCATCGTTCCAACAAAATTATATTTTAAAAAAGGAAAAGCAAAAGTTGAGTTAGCAGTTGCAAAAGGTAAAAAACTTTATGATAAAAGAAATGTTAAAAAGAAAAAATCTTGGGAACGTGAACAAGCAAGAATTTTAAGCAAAAATAAATAATGATTTTTCTCGGTATTGGTTCAAATTTACGTTCAAGTTTTGGAAATAAAATTGATAATATCAATTCATCAATTTTATTATTAAAAAAAAACAAGATCGAGGTTTTAAAAATATCAAGTTTTTATGAGAGTGTGGCATATCCAGATAAAAATGATCCAAAATTTATAAACATTGTTGTTGAAGTTAAAACATTGCTAGAACCAAAGGATTTGATGATAAATTTACTCAAAATTGAAGAAAAACTTGAGAGAAAAAGATCCAAAAAAAATGCGCCTAGAACTTGTGATATTGATATCATTGATTATAAAAGGAAAACAATAAATCTTAAACTTCATAATCTCCAATTACAAATACCCCACAAGTCTTTAGCTGATAGGAATTTTGTATTATACCCACTTAAGGAAATTTGCCCCAATTGGTCTCACCCTTTAAGTAAAACTTCGATTGATCTTTTAATTAATAATTTAAAAAACAAAAATAATGGTATTACAAAATTATCTCAAAGTGATATAAATAGTTATGTTGAATAATGAAGACTTAATTAAAAAAGTAAAATCCTATAATAGATTTTTGAATCCTGATGCGTTAAATAAAGCTTACAATTTTGCTCTAGAAGCCCATAAAAATCAAAAAAGAGATGAGGGAATTCCTTACATAAGTCATCCAGTTGCTGTTGCAAGCATTCTTACTGAACTTAAATTAGACAGCGCCACAATAACCACAGGATTATTGCATGATACTGTTGAGGATACTAAGGCAACTTATGAGACGGTCAAAAAAGAATTTGGTAAGGAAGTTGCTGATTTAGTAGATGGTGTTACTAAAATCTCTGCACTTGAAGAAAAAGCTTTAGACAATTCCAAAGCAGAAAATCTGAGAAAATTAATTTTAGCCACATCAAAAGATATAAGGGTTCTACTAGTTAAGTTAGCGGACAGACTGCATAATATGAGAACTATCAACTTTGTTAAAGATAATAATAAAAAAATTCGAAAAGCCAAAGAGACTATGGAAATCTACGCTCCGTTAGCTGATAGAATGGGGATGAATACAATAAGAGATGAATTAGAAGATTTGTCTTTTTCAATTTTAAATCCTGATGCAAGAAATTTAATTCTTAATAGACTTACATTCATTAAAGATAAAAGAGAAGATATTGTAAAAAGTGTTTATTATGATCTTAATAAATTACTTTCGGATAATAATATTGATGCTGAAATAACAGGTAGAGAAAAAACACCTTTTTCAATTTGGAGAAAGATGCAGTCGAAAAGAATTTCTTTAGAACAATTAACAGATATTGTTGGTTTTAGAGTTATTGTAAAAAATATTAATGATTGCTATATAACACTTGGTATTTTTCACAATGAGTACTCGGCAATTCCAGGAAAATTTAAGGATTATATATCTACACCCAAAATAAATCAGTACAAATCAATTCACACATCAGTTATTGGTCCAATGAAAAAAAGAATTGAGATACAAATAAGAACTAGACCTATGCATGAATTTGCCGAAAGAGGTATAGCATCTCATTGGAAATATAAATCGTCTGAAAAATTTTCTGAAATCTCATGGAAAGAATATGACTGGTTAAAAGATTTAGTTGAAATAATTGAGACCGGTGGAAGTCCAGAACATTATTTTGAATTTACAAAACTACAAATGTTTCAAGACAACGTTTTTTGTTTTACACCTAAAGGTGCTGTAATCAAATTACCAAAAGATGCTACACCAATAGACTTTGCTTATGCTGTGCATACAAAAATTGGTGATACTGCAATTGGTTGTGAAATAAACGGCAAAAACTCTCCTTTACAATCTTCACTAAAAAACGGAGACATGATTTCTATAATCACTTCAAAAAAAGTTTCACCTTCTTTGCATTGGCTGTCTTCAAGCAAAACTGGAAAAGCTCGTGCGTCAATAAGAAAGCATTGGCAGGGTAGGTTTTTAAATAAAAATGACAAATTAAAAGAGTATAGTTCAACACTATCAATTGATTTGCCACACAAACCGGGTATTTTAGGAAAAGTCAGTACATTAATTGGCCTAAATAATGCAAATATAATTAATATAGAACTAACCAAAAGAGCTAATGAATATCTCACTTTTTTATTTGATATACAGATACAAGATTTAAAAGACTTTACAAATTTGATAAGTCAACTTAAACAAGAAAAGCTTAAATTTAAAGTAATACGTCATAAAAAGAAAAAGTATGCTTTCATACAAAGAGTCCTTGAAAATTTTAAAAGAAACTGATGCATTAATAGAAGGACATTTTATTCTTTCGTCAGGACTACACAGCGATAAATATATTCAATGTGCAAAACTTTTAAGCAAACCTCAAAAAGCTAAAGACTTGTGTCAATCGCTAGCGGAAAAAATTAATGAAAATTTCAATGACTTTAATCTTGTCCTATCCCCTGCAGTTGGCGGTATTGTAATCGGATATGAAATAGGTCGACTTTTAAATGTAGAAACTATTTTTGCAGAAAGAGTAAATAAAATTTTTCAATTACGAAGAGGTTTTGAAATTAAAAAAAATCATAAAATTTTAATCGTTGAAGATGTAATAACTACTGGAAAATCTAGTTTAGAATGTTCTGTTCTTGCTGAAAAGTTAGGTGCCGAGATTATTGGTTTTGCAAGTTTAATAGATAGATCTAATGGAAAAAGCAAAATTAATAAAAAAATTATTTCGCAGGTTCAAATAGAAATCCCTACATTCACTGAAGAAAATATTCCTGAAAAACTTAAAAGGATTAAGGCAACCAAACCCGGAAGTAGAGATTTATGATGTTAAAGCCAAAACTCGGTGTAAATATAGATCATGTTGCAACCGTAAGAAATGCAAGAGGAGAAGACTATCCTAGTCCTTTAAGAGCGGCTTTATTAGCGCAAAAATCAGGAGCAGATTCAATTACAATACATTTAAGAGAAGATAGAAGACATATAAAAGATAATGATTTAATTAAGATAAACGAAAAACTTAAAATTCCTCTTAACTTAGAAATGGCTCCGACAATAGAAATGCTTAAAATTTCACTAAAGCACAAACCAGATTACATTTGTATAGTCCCCGAAAAAAGAACTGAAATCACAACAGAAGGAGGTTTAAATTTGAAAAAAAATAAAAAATTATTAAAAAAGATTTTAAAAAAGTTTAAAGACAAAAAAATAAGATCAAGTTTATTTATTGAACCAAAAATATCTGATATTAAAATTGCTAAGGATATAAATGCTGATTGCATCGAAATTCATACAGGTAAAATTTGTAATTTACTTAACAAGAATAAAAATATTAAAAAAGAATTTATAAAAATTAAAACGGCAGTTAGTTATGCTAATATGATTGGATTAGAGGTGCATGCGGGCCATGGAATTAACTTTTCGTCTGCCAAAGTGTTATCTAAAATTAAAGGTATCAAAGAGTTTAACATAGGACATTTTTTAATTGGAGAATCAATTTTTCTAGGCCTAAAAAAAACAATAAAAACGTTTAGAAAAATTATTAAATAATGAATTTATTTGATTTATACACAAATAAGATAAAAAAAAAAATTATTAAAAATAAATCTATTTTTAATTTAAAAAATCAAAATGATATTAAAAATATTGTTGTGGAAACACCACCTGATAAATTTAATTTCGATTTATCTTCAAATGCCGCAATGATATTAGCTAAAAATATCAATAAAAATCCTAGAGTTGTTGCTGAACAATTAAAAGAGATATTACTTAAAGAAATTAAAGATTTTTCTTCTATAGAGATAGCTGGACCAGGTTTTCTCAATTTTAAAATAAATAATAATACATGGCAAAAAACAATAGATTCTATTTTAAAATCAAATAAAAGTTACGGATCAAATAAATTTAAAAAAAGTTTTAATATAGAATTTGTTTCTGCAAATCCTACTGGGCCCATGCACGTAGGTCACTGTCGTGGTGCTGTATTTGGTGATGTTTTAAGCAATTTATTAATTTTTAACGGTGGTAAAGTTACAAAAGAATTTTATATAAATGATTATGGAAATCAAATTGAAAATTTTGTTAAGTCTGTTTATTTAAGAATAAGAGAAATTAAATTTAAAGAAAACTTTCCTGATAATAAAAGTTTATATAATGGAGAATACATTAAAGACATTGCAAACGCGGTTTTAAACAAATTAAAGAAAATTAAATTTGATAGTTATGAAAAAGATTTTGAGATATTAAAAAAAGAATCATTAAATTACTCTTTAAATCTAATAAAATCTGATCTCAAACTTTTAGGAGTAAAACATGACCTTTTTTTTTCAGAAACTAAAATGGTAAAAAACAAGTCTGTTGATAAAATAATTAAAATATTAAAAAAAAATAATTTTGTATTCGAAGGTTTTTTAGAAGCTCCCAGAGGTGATGATTCTAGTTCTTGGAAAAAAACAAAAAGACTAATATTCAAGTCCTCAAGTTTTGGAGACGACACAGATAGAGCTTTACAAAAAAATGATGGTACGTGGACGTATTTTGCTAATGACATTGGTTATCATTCAACAAAACTAAATAAAAAATATGACAGTCTAATTAATATATTGGGTGCTGATCACATAGGATATATAAAAAGAATTTCAGCTGCAGTCAGCGCTATGTCCAATAATAAAATAAATTTGACCTGTAAAGTTTGTCAACTAGTAAAATTTTTAAAAAATGGAGAGCCTTTTAAAATGTCTAAGAGATCAGGAGATTTCTTTCCATTAAATAAATTATTAAAGGAGGTTAATAAAGACTCAATTAGATTTATGATGTTATACAGAAGCAATGATGTTGAATTAGAATTTGATTTTAAAAAAGTTTTAGAAAAAAATAAAGATAACCCAGTTTTTTATGTTCAGTATTGTTATGCTAGAATAAATTCTATATTTAGAACTTTAAAAATTAACCCTTCAAAAAAAACAAGTCTTAGTTCTGTTGATTTTAAAATAAATAATTTTGAACAAAAACTTCTTAAAAAAATTATTGAATGGCCTAAAGTTGTTCAGGTTGCTTCAAATAAAAAAGAACCTCATAGAATACCTTTTTATTTATATGAGCTTTCAACTCTATTTCATTCTTATTGGAGTAAGGGAAATGAAGATCCTAATTATAAGTTTATAAAGAATGGAAATATTGCAAACAAAGTTACATTAAAAATCTTTAAAATAATTTCAATAATTCTTGAGAATGGCATGTTCATCTTAGGAGTTTCTTTACCAAAAAAAATGTAATGTATAAAAAAATAGTAAACTCATTTCATTTTATATTTATTATTTTATTACTAAGTTATGTAATTATTGTTTATTTTTCCGAAGATGTTTCATTAAAAATTAATCAAAATAGATCCAATTATTCTAAAAATATAGAAACAAGAGTTTTAGAGATACCTTTGCTTAAAAATGATACTGACAATGTAATAGATTTTAATTTACAGAATAATGTCGAAAAAAAAATTAAAAAAAGATATTTTTGGAATCTTCTAAAAGATGAATAGAAAAGCAGCTATAATAAGTATTAAAGGTACGAAATTAAGTTCCTTAGAAAAGAGTCTTTTAAAAAAAGAAAAACCTTGGGGAGTAATTTTATTTAAAAGAAATATAGTTTCTTTTAAACAAACTTCATCTTTAACAAAAAAAATAAGAAGATGTATGAATGACCCTTTTTACCCAATATTAATTGATGAAGAGGGTGGTAAAGTGTCAAGATTGTCAGAACTTTTTAGTACAAGGGAATTTTCTCAATCTTTTTTTGGCGAATTATTCAAAAAAAATAAAAAAAAAGGAAAATTAATTTATAAATATTATTTAGAAACAATGTGTAATATTTTAATAGAACTAGGAATTAATATTAATACCATTCCAGTTATGGATTTGTTGCAAAAATCCACACATGAAATTATAAAAGACAGATCATTTTCTGATGAGGTTAATATAGTAAAATCTTTGGGAAGATTTTGTATTTCCTTTTTAAAAAAGAAAAAAATTGCATCAGTCGCCAAACACGTTCCTGGTCATGGTTGTGCTAGCGCAGATAGTCATCACAAATTACCTGTCGTGAATAAAAAAATAAATAAATTATATAATGATGATTTTAAGCTTTTTAAAAATTTAAATTCTAATTTTATGATGACTGCGCACATTCTTTATAAAAACATAGATTCAAAAAATTTAGCTACTTTTTCTACCTATATAATTAAAACTATAATAAGAAAAAAACTTAATTTTAATGGTATTTTAATTTCCGATGATATTTCAATGAAAGCATTAAGTAGTAATTTATGTTCAAATGCAGATAAAGCACTTAATGCAGGTTGTAATTTAGTATTGTATTGTAAAGGTGATATTAAAGAATCAAGAAAATTATTAAAGAATTTAAGACTTATAGATAATTTTACTCAAAAAAAAACTTATCAATTCTATGATTTTTTAAGATAATATTAAAAAATGGAATCAAATATTAATAATTCGATATCTGTAGATATTCCAAATTATTCTGGCCCTCTTGAAACTCTTCTTGATCTAGCAAAAAAACAGAAAGTTGACTTAACACAAATTTCAGTGACAAAACTAGCTGACGAGTTTTCTGATTATATAAAAAACTTCAAAGATAAAAATTTAGATTTAGCCTTCGAATATCTTCTCATGGCTACATGGCTTACTTATTTAAAATCTCGACTACTTTTACCAGAAGAAGATGATGATAATTTTAAAGCTTCTGAAATAGCTCTAAAACTTAAAATACAATTAAAAAAACTTGAATTAATAAGATTATTATCTGATGAATTGTTAAAAAGAAAAAGGGTAGGGAGAGATATTTTTTACAGGGGAACAAAGGGAGGAATAAGATCAATTAAAAATCCAGTTTATAAAGTTACTTTGTATGAGCTTTTAAAAGCATATTCTCTAGTAAAAACGCAATCTATATTTCAAAAAATTGATATACCTAAATTACCAGTAATGACAACACAAGAAGGTATTAAACAAATTAAAGATAATATGAATGTCATTGAAGATTGGAAAAAGATAAATGAATTAATACCTGAAGCTTTTAATAAATCAGTAAAATCTAAAAAAAGCGGTCTTGCCTCAATCTTTACTGCAAGTTTGGAATTAACCAAGGACGGTATTATTAACATTATGCAAGAAAAATTATTTAGTGATATTTTAATTAAAAAATCCTCTCATACTCCGATGAGGTTAAAAAATAAATAAAATTTATGAAAAAAGATAAAGAGCACAACATCATCAATTTTCCTCAAAAAAAAACTAAACTTGAAAAAGAAGTAGAGGCAATTATATTTGCTGCTGAAGAACCTCTTGATGTTGAAACTATAGAAGAAAGGGTTGGTACTAGAAGCAATATAAAAAAAGTATTAGAAAATTTACAAAATGAGTATGCAAATAGGGGTATAAACTTAGTATGTGTTTCAAATAAGTGGATTTTTAGGACTGCTCTTGATGTGTCTAAACTTATGTCCTTGCAAAAATCTCAACAAAGAAAACTATCAAAAGCAACCATTGAGACGTTATCTATTATTGTTTACCATCAACCTGTTACAAGATCAGAAATAGAAGAAATAAGGGGTGTTGCTTTTGCATCAAATACTCTTGAAATTTTATTGGAGTTAGATTGGGTTAAACCTGCTGGTAGGAAAAATGTACCTGGGAAACCTATCCAATATGCAACAACTGAGAATTTTCTTAATCATTTTAATATTAAAAAATTGTCAGATCTTCCCACAGTGGACGAATTATCTTCAGCAGGCTTAATCGATCCTGGATCTGTAGATTCATCAATTTTTGGAACAGGTAAATTCTTCAAGGAACAATCACAAGATAAGAAGGATAATATTTATTCTGACGTAGATGATGTATTAAAACAAACTAATAAAATTGAAGAATAATTATATTTATTTAATTGCTTTTTTTGTATAGAGTATTCCTATGGGTATAAGTTTTTGGCAAATAGCTATTGTAGTCGTACTAGTCGTTTTACTTTTTGGTAGAGGTAAAATTTCAAGTTTAATGGGTGATGTAGCTAAAGGAATTAAGAGTTTTAAAAAAGGAATGTCTTCAGATGATAACAATCAATCAAATTTAGAAGACAAAAAAGACGAAGATTCTAATTCTCAAAATAAATAATTATCAATGCCACAAATCGGATGGTTTGAATTACTAATTGTTGTTTTAGTAGCTATTTTAGTCATTGGTCCTAAAGACTTTCCAATTGTATTAAAAAAAGTCGGTAGTTGGATAGGCACAACAAAAAGATATTTTTCAGATATTCAAAACAAAGTTAATCAATCTATAGATGAAGAAGAAACAGTAGAAAAAAAATATTCAAAAGAGAACGAAAAAAATTCGGATGAACAAAAACAATAACGATCAAAATACTATTACGGGACATCTTACAGAATTAAGATCAAGATTAATTAAATCTTTAATATTTATTTTTATAATATTTATTTTTGGATACGTTTTTGCAGAATATATTTATAGTTTTTTACTTGAACCTTATGCAAAAGCTGTAAGAAATGATGGTATAGAGAGAAGACTAATATTCACTGCGTTACATGAAACATTTATAACGTATTTGAAACTTGCTTTCTTCGTAGCTCTTTTACTTGGAAGCCCAATCTTTTTAACACAGTTGTGGAAATTTATTGCCCCAGGTCTTTATAAAAATGAAAAAAAGGCATTGCTGCCTTATCTTATTGCTACCCCAATACTTTTCTTATTAGGTGGCATGCTTGTTTATTATTTGGTTATGCCTTTAGCTATCAAGTTTTTTTTAACTTTTGAAACGACTGGTCAAATTAATAACCTTCCAATTCAACTAGAAGCTAAAGTTAATGAATATCTTTCATTAATAATGAGATTAATATTTGCATTCGGATTAAGTTTTCAACTTCCAGTATTATTAAATTTATTAGCTAGAGTAGGAGCTATAGATTCTAAGTATTTAAAAGAAAGAAGAAGGTACTTTATAGTTATCATTTTTGCAGCTGCAGCTATTCTTACTCCACCTGATCCAATTACTCAAATTGGTTTAGCAATACCGTTATTGATACTATATGAATTATCTATATTATCAGTGAAATTAACGGAAAAGAAAAATAATGCATAACATTAAACTTTTAAGAGAAAAACCTGATTTTTTTAAAAAAAAGTTTCAAGAAAGAAATATTAAATTAAATATAGACGATTTATTAAATTTAGATAAAAAAAATAGAGAAATAATTAACAAAAAAGAAAAATTAGAACAAGAAAGGAAAATTATCTCTAAAAATAAAGATGAGGAAAAGTTTAAAAAATCAAAACAAATCTCAAATGAAATTAAGAAATTAGAAAATGATTTAGAAGTATTAAAAGACGGTATAAATAAAATATTATATTTTCTTCCCAATATAGCTCTTGATGATGTTCCAATTGGATCAGATGAGAAATTTAATAAGGAACTAAGAAAAGTTGGAAAGATCCCTAATTTTAAATTCAAACCTAAATCTCATTATGAAATAGGAAAAAAATTAAATTTAATGGATTTTGATGTGGCTTCTAGAACTTCAGGAGCAAGATTTGTGTTTTTGAAAGGTAATTTAGCAAAGCTTGAAAGGGCGTTATCTGATTTTATGCTCGATATACATACAAAAAAATTTGACTATCTTGAAATTTCACCACCGTTAATAGCTTCTTCCGATGCTATGTTTGGGACAGGCCAATTACCTAAATTTGAAAATGATCAATTTGAAATTAAATTTGACGACGAAAAAAATAGAAAATTTTTAATTCCAACAGCTGAAGTAATCTTAACTAACATGATAAGAGAAAAGCAATTATTATATGAGGAATTACCATTAAGATTTGTTGCTTCTACAGCTTGTTTTAGAAAAGAAGCTGGTAGCTATGGTAAAGATACAAAAGGAATGTTGAGGCAACACCAATTTTATAAAGTTGAACTAGTAAGTATAGTTGAACCCGATAAGTGCAATGAAGAATTGAATAGAATGACCTCATGCGCCGAATATATTCTTAAAGAATTAAAATTACCTTACAGATCTATTTTGCTTTCTTCTGGTGATATGGGTTTTAGTGCTGAAAAAACAATTGATTTAGAAGTTTGGATACCGTCTGAAAAAAATTATAGAGAAATTTCAAGTTGTTCTTCTTGTGGACAATTTCAGTCCAGAAGAATGAAAACCAAATTTAAAAAAAAGAATCAAACAGATTTTCCTTGTACTCTTAATGGTTCTGGTTTGGCAGTAGGTAGAACTCTAATAGCAATAATGGAAAATTACCAGGATTCAGATGGCAGAGTGGTTATTCCTGACGCGCTAAGACCATACATGAATGATTTAGATAAAATTTAGCAATTATTGTTAAAATTTGGTTGTCTAAATAATATTATTAATATATTTATTCTTACATTATGAGTTCAAATTTTGCACAATTTATACCACTAATACTAATATTTGTTATTTTCTATTTTTTCCTAATAAGACCTCAACAAAAGAAAGTAAGAGAACATAAAACAATGACTCAAAATTTAAAAAGAGGAGACGAGGTTATAACATCAGGTGGCATAATCGGAACAGTAGACAGAGTTTTTGAAGATGATCGTATAGAGCTAAATATTTCTGAAGGAGTGAAAGTACAAGTAATCAAGAATACAATACAGGGTCACCTAAAAAAAGAGACAAAAGAGACAAAAAAATAAACTTTTTGTGTTAAATTTTTCAAAGATAAAAATAATATTAATCTATTTTTCCTTTATAGTTATAAGTTTATTTTGTTACTCTAATTTTTCAGATTCTAAAAATATTTTTTTAAAAAAGAAAATTAATCTTGGTCTCGATTTGCAAGGTGGTTCATATCTTCTTTTAGAAGTCGACAGTACACCTCTTCAAAACAGACAGATACAATCAAAAGTTATTCCGCTTAAAAAAAAACTTATTGAAAAAAAAATCACCTATACAAATTTTAAAATAAAAAATAATAAGATAAGTTTTGATATATCTCAGGATGATAAAGAAAAATTTGATAATTTTTTTACTGATAAAAATAACGATATAAATACTTTTTTAGATAAATATAGATCCTTCGAATTAGAATATAATTTAGTTAATAATCAAATCATAATTGGTTTATCAAAAAATGGGATAATTAACTTAAATACATCTGCTGTAGATCAATCAATTGAAATTGTTAGAAAAAGAATTGATGAAACCGGAACAAAAGAACCTTCAATAATAAAACGAGGCAGTAATAGAATTTTAGTTGAATTACCCGGTGTAAAGGACCCTGAAAGAATAAAGGAACTTCTAGGAAAAACAGCTCAATTATCTTTTAGATTAGTAACAGATAACAAAACAGAATTTGGTAATGAAATTTTTACTTTAACTGATACACAAGAAAAAATATCAGTAAGCAAGAGAATCATTTTAACTGGTGATAATTTAATTGATGCCAACCCTAAGTACGATAACATAAATCAAGAACCAATTGTTGCATTTACTCTTAATAGACTCGGATCTCAAAGATTTGGACAAGCAACAAGCAAAAATATTGGAAAAAGAATAGCAATTATTTTGGATAATGAAGCTATAAGCGCACCTGTAATAAGAGATTCGATAACTGGTGGACAAGGAACTATTTCAGGAAATTTTACTTTTCAAACTGCTACTGACCTTGCTTTACTTTTACGCTCTGGTGCACTACCAGCGCCTTTATCTGTTGTTGAAGAGAGAACAGTAGGACCAGATTTAGGACAAGACTCCATAGACGCTGGAGTTCTATCTTTGTTTATTGGGTTTATTTTGGTGATAATATTTATGATAATTAAATATCGTTTTTTTGGCCTTATAGCTAATATTTCATTAATATCTAATCTTTTAATGTTGATTGGTTTTCTAACTCTTTTAGAAGCCACGCTTACTCTACCAGGAATTGCCGGCATAATTTTAACGGTAGGAATGGCCGTAGACGCAAATGTGTTGATATTCGAAAGAATAAAAGAAGAATTAAATAAAAATATAGGAAATAATATTCAAGCGTTTGATTTAGGATTTAAAAGATCAGTCGTCACTATTTTAGACGCAAATATCACAACATTAATTGCATCAATAATACTTTTTATATTTGGCTCAGGTCCTGTAAAAGGTTTTGCTGTTACACTATCAATTGGATTAATTACTACATTGTTTTCTGCATATTTTATTTCAAGACATTTAACCTCAATAATAGTTTTGAAAAATAAAGAGAAGAAACTTTTAATATGAAAAAATTATACAACTTTAATTTTGTATCTAAATTTAAAATTACTAATTTAGCTTCAATTTTTCTAACACTTATTAGTTTGATTTTAATATCCTTAAAGGGTTTAAATTATGGAATTGATTTTAAGGGTGGTACACTTATAGAATTAAGAGTTGAGTCTGATAAAATTACAATCAGTGATATTCGTTCTGCTTTTTCAAATATGAATTTAGGTGATTTAAACGTGAAAGAGTTTGGAAAAAAAGGTGATTATTTAATAAAATTTGAAAAAAAAGAATTTAACAAAAATAGTAATATTAAAACAATTAAAGAAAATGTTGTAAGCAAACTAGGTGTAGATGTAAATTTTAGACGTATAGAAAACGTTGGCCCGAAAGTTAGTGCTGAATTGTTAAATTCTGGGTTATTAGCGATAAGTTTAGCTTTAGGAGCGATGCTTTTTTATATCTGGGTCAGATTTGAATGGCAATTTAGTCTTGGTTCAATTACTGCAATTTTTCATGATGTCCTAATTACTTTAGGAATTTTCTCTTTACTATCTCTCGAAGTTAATCTTTCAATAGTTGCGGCCGTACTCACGATTGTTGGATACTCGATGAATGATACTGTTGTTATATATGATCGCATTAGGGAAAACCTATCTAAGTATTCGTCTAGCTCCATAGAGGACATTTCAAATACCTCGATAAATGAAACATTATCAAGAACAATTATCACTTCAGTTACAACCTTATTGGCACTAGGATCAATTTTTGTCTTAGGCGGTGAGATTTTAAAAGGCTTCTCATTAGCAATGATTATCGGTGTAATTATTGGAACATATTCTTCTATATTTGTGGCTTCACCAATATTAAAATATTTAAAAGTTAGTTATAAATCTATTGCTAAAGAAGAAGAAAAAAATTAATAAAGATTTTGAGCTATAACCATTGTCATAAGCATCGGCAATGATAATAATGTATTCACTCGAGATGTTATAACTGCAGTTTTTGCGTGTTTAGGTTTGTCCTCTGGAGCGCAATCAACAATACCAAGAACTTTTTTCTGGTTAGGCCAAATTATAAACCATACGTTAAAAGCCATAATTATTCCAAGCCACATCCCAATTCCTATTGCTGTATTTTTTCCACCGCTTCCAATTCCTAATATCATTGCGTCATGAACATAACCATTTAAATAAGCAACAATTAAACCAGTTACTATAGTTGCTAATGCTGCCCACCTAAAATAAAACAAAACAGCAGGAGCAATTATTTTTGTAATTGCAGGTTTTTGTTCATCTGTAAATTTTGGCATATTTGGTATCTGAACAAAATTTAAATACCATAGTAATCCTATCCACATTATTCCAACAACAACATGTAAATATCTAAACAACCAGCTCCAAAATAATCTGTCAAACGCCCAATCTCCCCCAGCAAAGAAGAGTCCAGCAAATAATAAGATAGCTAAAATAGCTGAGAGGTGAATTGTTTTTGATAGAGATTGTAATATATTAACCATAATTCATTGTACCACAAAAATTAATTTTATGCAGTTTTTTTCATTTTACCATTTATTAAATTTTTAAGAAATTTACCCGTATAACTGTTATCAACTGCAGCTACTTTTTCAGGGGAGCCCTCGGCTATCACTTTTCCACCTTCAGCACCACCCTCAGGACCCATATCTATAATCCAATCAGCTGTTTTTATTACATCTAGATTATGTTCTATTACAACTACGGTATTACCTGTGTTTACAAATGCTTGTAAAATTTCAAGCAATTTTTTTATATCATGTGTATGTAAACCAGTTGTTGGTTCATCAAGTATATAAAGAGTTCTACCGGTAGATCTTTTTGATAGCTCTTTAGCTAATTTAATTCTTTGAGCTTCACCCCCGGACAGAGTAGTCGCTTGTTGTCCAATTTTAATATATCCAAGTCCAACATGTTTTAATGTTAAAAGTTTTGAGTGCACTGTTGGAATGTTTTCAAAAAAATTACAACCCTCTTCAACTGTCATATCTAAGACCTCAGCTATATTTTTATTTTTAAATTTTATTTCTAATGTTTCTCTATTATATCGACTTCCTTTACAAGCATCACAAGGTATGTAAACATCTGGTAAAAAATGCATTTCATAAGTTATCACTCCGTCACCTTCGCATGTTTCACATCTTCCTCCTCTTACATTGAAAGAATATCTTCCGGGCTTATATCCACGTGTTTTTGAGTCAGGAAGATTAGCAAACCAATCTCTTATTGGTCCAAATGCTCCTGTATATGTTGCTGGATTAGATCTCGGAGTCCTTCCAATTGGAGATTGATCTATATCTATCACCTTATCAATTAATTCTATTCCTTTATAACCTTTAAATGGTTTAGGTAATTTTCTAGACTTATTTTTGTTAAGGGATAAATTGAGCGCATTATATAAAGTTTGTAAAACTAAAGTTGACTTTCCGCTACCTGACACTCCTGTAACACAAGTAAATGTTCCAGTTGGTATTTTAAGATTTGCATTTTGGAGATTATTTCCTGTAGCACCTAATATTTCTAAATATCTTCCATTTTTTGCTGTTCTTCTCTTTCTAGGCAAAGAAATATATTTTTTTCCAGATAAATAATTTCCAGTAATACTATTATCTGTATTTATAATATCTTTTAAATTACCTTGAGCAGTTATTTGACCACCATTTAAACCAGCTTCTGGACCAAGATCAATAATATGATCTGCATTTTCCATAGTCTCAGTATCATGCTCAACGACAATTACTGTATTACCTAGATCTCTAAGTTTTTTCAAAGCAGCAATTAATTTTTTATTATCTCTTTGATGAAGGCCTATTGATGGTTCATCTAAAACATATAGTACACCAGTTAGTCCTGATCCAATCTGAGAAGCTAGTCTTATTCTTTGTGACTCACCCCCTGATAAAGTTCCAGACTCTCTTGATAATGTCAAATAATTGAGACCCACATTTAATAAAAAATTTAATCTCTCATTAATTTCTTTTAGTATGTGCTGCGCGATTTTTTTTTCTCTTGAGGATAAAATATTATCAAGATTTGCAAACCACTTTTGTGAGTCTTCTATAGAAAATTTTGTTATTTGACTTATATTTAATTTATTAATTTTTACGCAGAGAGCCTCTTCTTTAAGTCTCATCCCTTTACATTTCTCACAACTGCTTTCACTTTGATATTGAGCGATTTCGTCTCTTTTCCAATCACTATCAGTTTCTAAATATCTCCTTTCAAGGTTATTTATTACACCCTCAAAGGTTTTTTTAGTGTCATATTTTTCATATCCGTCATCATAATAAAATTTAATTTCTTCATCATCTGAACCATAAAGAATAATATCTTGGTATTTTTTTGGTAACTTTTTCCATTTTGTATCTAAAGAAAATTTATAATGTCTCGCAATTGATGCTAATGTTTGCGCATAATACATAGATGTAGATTTAGCCCAAGGCTCAATTGCCCCATCTGCTATTGTTTTATTTTTATCTGATATTACAAGATTAGGGTCAACGTTTAGGTTATGCCCAATTCCTTCACACTCTTCACATGCACCAAAAGGGCTATTAAATGAGAACAATCTTGGTTCAATTTCCTCAATAGTGAAACCACTTTCTGGACATGAAAATTTTGATGAGAATAATATACTTTCTTTTTTTCTAAATTTCTTTGGTAGTGTTTCATTTTCATACTCGGCAATTAATAAACCGTTTGAAAGATTTAGTGCCGTTTCTATACTATCTGCTAATCTGTTTCCCAATTTTGAGTTAAGTACAATTCGATCAACTACAATTGAAATATCGTGCTTAACTTTTTTATTTAATTCTGGGAAATCATTTATATCGTAATATTTTCCATCAACTTTTATTTTTTGAAAACCTCTTTTTTTATAATTTAAAATATCTTTTTTATATTCACCTTTCCTTCCTCTAACTACTGGTGCAAGTAGAAAAATTGTACAATTCTTTGGTAAGGCTTTTACTTTATCAACCATTTCACTTACGGATTGTGATACTATAGGTTTGCCAGTAAATGGAGAGTAGGGAATACCAACTCTAGCAAAGAGAACTCTCATATAATCATAAATCTCGGTTACTGTTGCAACAGTTGATCTTGGATTTTTTGGGGCATTTTTCTGTTCAATTGAAATTGCTGGACTAAGTCCCTCAATTAAATCAACATTAGGTTTTTTCATTTTATCTAAAAATTGTCTTGCATATGCCGACAAACTTTCAACATATCTTCTTTGTCCTTCTGCATATATTGTATCAAATGCTAAAGATGACTTTCCTGATCCAGAAAGTCCTGTAATCACTATAATTTTCTCTTTAGGAATTTCTAAGGAAACATTTTTTAAATTGTGTTCTTTAGCCCCTTTTATCAATATCTTTTTAAGCATACTTTTTAACAGCCTAAATAGTTAGACCTTATAATTATTGTTAATTTATGCTATATTATCTTTTATTCACTAACAATAAACCTAAGAATTATGTCAGGAAGTTTAAATAAGGTTCAAATAATAGGTAGACTGGGCGCTGACCCTGAAATTAAGCAAATGGTTAACGGAAAAAACGTCGCAAGGTTGAGTGTAGCGACTAGTCAAAGTTGGAAAGATAAATCTAGTGGGGAGAGAAAAGAGAAAACCGAGTGGCATAGAGTTGTAATATTTAATGAGGGTTTAGTAAATATTGTACAACAATATCTTAAAAAAGGAGCAAACGTTTATCTTGAGGGACAACTAAGCACAAGAAAATGGAGAGATGAAAAATCTGGACAAGATAAATATTCAACGGAAATAGTTCTTCAAGGATATAATTCTTCATTAACAATGTTAGGAGGAAAGAATGCATCAAATAATAGCCAGCCTTCACAAGAAAGTTCTCTCCCAAACGATCAAATATCACAAGATAATTCTGATCTTGATGACGAAATTCCTTTTTAAATAAATGCAAAAGACAGAAGTAAAAAATAACTCAAATTATAAACCAATTTTTGTTCATCAAGAAATGAGCTCATCTTATCTTTCGTACGCTATGAGCGTAATAGTTAGTAGAGCCCTTCCTGATGTAAGGGACGGTTTAAAACCAGTTCATAGAAGAATTATTTATGCAATGTACAAAGGAGGTTATGATTGGGGAAAACCTTTCCGTAAATCAGCAAGAATAGTCGGTGATGTAATTGGTAAATATCACCCACATGGTGATCAAGCCGTATATGATGCTTTAGTTAGGTTAGTTCAAGATTTTTCCATGAGTCTTCCATTGATTGATGGGCAGGGTAATTTTGGGTCAATAGACGGAGATCCTCCTGCAGCTATGAGATATACAGAAACAAAACTTTCAAAAGTTTCTCAATTTCTTACTGAAGGATTGGAAAAAAATACTGTAGATTTTAGAAACAATTATGATGAGACAGAAAGAGAGCCAACTGTTCTTCCGTCACAATATCCTAATCTATTAGTTAATGGAGCAGGAGGTATTGCAGTAGGAATGGCAACAAGTATTCCACCACATAACTTAGGTGAGATTATAGATGGAACTATTAGCTACATTAAAAATAACGATATTACTATTGGTCAATTAATGAAACATATTCCAGGCCCAGATTTTCCAACTGGGGGTTTAATTATCGGAAGAGATATAATTAAACAAGGTTATAACAAAGGTAGAGGATCATTTAAAATTAGAGGAGAAATTGGAGAAGAAAGTTTAAAAAATGGTAAAACAAGACTTGTTATAAAATCTATCCCTTATCAAATAAATAAATCTGTTTTAAATGAAAGAATAGCTGATCTATCTAGACAAAAAAAAATAGAAGGGGTTAGTGATATTAGAGATGAGTCCAATAGAGACGGCATAAGAGTAGTAATAGATTTAAGAAGAGGTGTTGAGCCAGAAACTATAAGAAGACAACTTTATAAATTAACAAGTGTAGAGTCTTCGTTTGGTTTTAATACTTTAGCTATTGTTGACGGAAAACCAAAAATACTTAATCTAAAGGAATTTATTTCACAATTTGTTTCCTTTAGAGAAAAAACTGTACTTAGAAGTATTAAGTTTGATCTTAAAAAAACAGAGGCTAGAGCACATATATTAATTGGTATTGCTACTGCTGTTGAGAGTATTGATGCAATAATTAAAATTATCAAAAGTTCAAAAGATACCGAAACAGCTAAGAAAAATTTGTTAAATAAAAAATGGCCAATTAAAAAAAGCTCAAAACTGGTTTCAATGATTGAAAAAAAACAAAATTTATCTAAATATAAGTTAAGTGAAACACAAGTAAATTCGATTTTAGAATTAAGACTTCAAAAACTTACTGCTTTCGGTATAAGTGAGATAGAAACTGAAATTAAAAAATTATCTGAACTAATAGTTTACTACAATAAAATTATAAAATCAAAAAAAGAACTATTTAATTTGATCATTAAAGAACTGGAAGAAATTAAAAATAAATTTTCAATTAAACGAAGAACAAAAATAGTTGATACAGTTTTAAATTATAATATTGAAGAAACTATACAAAAAGAAGCTGTTGTAATTAATATTACAAATCAAGGCTATATAAAAAGAGGATCTCTATCATCCGTTAAAACACAGAAAAGAGGAGGAAAAGGTAAAACAGGTATAACTACTAGGGAAGAAGACTTTGTAGTTAGAATTTTAACTGGAAACTCTCACAGTCAAGTTTTATTTTTTTCATCACAAGGTTTAGCTTATAAGCTTAAAGCTTGGAAAATACCTAAAGGAAGTCTTTCTTCTAAAGGAAAATCTTTATTTAATTTGTTGCCACTTAAAAATACACAGTCAATTACATCGACACTTCTTTTGCCCGAAAATGATAGTGAGTGGCAGAAACTATATGTTGTATTTGTAACTGCAAAAGGGAAGGTAAGAAAAAATTCATTAATTGATTTTTTAAATGTCAATGCAAGTGGAAAAATTGCAATGAAACTCGATGAAAATGACAAAATTATTGGCGTAGAAAAATGTAAGGAAAATCAAGATATTATTTTAGGTACTAAATTTGGAAAATGTATCAGATTCATGTCCAAAAAAATGAGATTATTTAAAGGTAGATCCTCTAAAGGTATTAGAGGTATTAATTTACAAGATAATGATAGTGTAATGTCTCTATCAGTTATTGATAGCAGCCAAAATTCTAGTGAAAGTTCAAAAAAAAATGGATCAAAAAAACTCTCATTAAACGAATATGTACTGTCAATTACCGAGAATGGTTATGGAAAAAGAAGTTCTTTGTCTGATTTTAGAGTAACTAATAGAGGTGGAAAAGGAATTATAGGGATAGTTAATTCAAAAAGAAATGGAAATGTTACTTCAAACTTTATAGTGACAGATAAAGATCAAATTATATTATCAACCGATAAAGGAAGAGTAATTAGAGTTCAAGTAAAGGAAATAAGAATAGCTGGTCGTAACACACAGGGTGTTAGAATTATTAAATTATCTGGTGAAGAAAAAGTTGTTTCTGCTATCAAGATAGAAGATAATATAGATTAAATATGTCTAAAACTGCCATTTATCCCGGAACATTTGATCCAATAACTTTTGGTCATATAGATGTTATAAAAAAATCTTTAAAGATTGTTGATAGATTAATAGTTGCAACAACTGATAATATTGAAAAAGATTATTTATTTTCATTAGACGAAAGAATTGAAATTTTAAACAAGTGTTTGTTTAATGACCTACGATTTAACAAAAATAAAATTAAGATAATTTCTTTTGATGACTTAACAGTAAAAATCTGTAAAAAATATAAGGCATCTATAATTATAAGAGGATTAAGAGCTGTATCAGATTTTGAATATGAATTTCAATTAGCCGGAATGAATAAGAAACTTGATAAAAGTGTTGAAACTATTTTTTTAATGTCTGATATTGAAAATGAAATAATTTCTTCAAAATTTATTAAAGAAATTGGAAAATTAAAGGGTGATTTAAAAAAATTTGCTACAAAATCTGTTATAAAAGCTATTAAATCTAAATTCTCGTGAAAAAGTTTTTTTTAGTATATATAATAGCTTTATTATTTTTTATGAATACTGCAACAGCAAACGATAAAATGTTAATGAAACTTGAGGCAGGTGAAGTGGAAATTCAACTATTTCCAGACATAGCGCCAGAACATGTTAAAAGAATCAAAACTTTAGCACAAAATAAAGAGTATGATGGTGTTGTTTTTCATAGAGTTATTGATGGTTTTATGGCCCAAACAGGAGATGTAAAATTTGGAAATTCAAAAAATTTTGATTCTGATCGAGTAGGAACCGGGGGTTCTTCATTGCCTGACTTAAAAGCTGAATTTAGCAATCTTCCTCATCAGAGAGGAACTTTATCTATGGCTAGATCAATGAACCCTAACAGTGCTAACAGTCAATTTTTTATATGTTTTGATGCAGCCCCGCATTTGGACGGTCAATATACTGTATTTGGAAAAGTTACTAGAGGCATGGAATTAATAGATAAAATAAAAAAAGGTAATGACCCAAACGGATCTGTCGAAAACCCAGACAAGATAGTTAGTTTTTCTGAAATAAAATAAATTCATGAATTCAAAAAAAGTTTTTTTTGAATTAATAAAAACTCATAAAGAAGCACGACTTGGACAGATTAGAACATCAAGAGGTTTAATTGATACACCCGCATTTATGCCTGTTGGTACACAGGGAACTGTAAAAAGTATATTTGTTGATGATGTTTTAAAGACTAATTCTCAAATAATTTTGGGTAACACTTACCATCTTTTTTTAAGGCCCGGATTAGAAATTTTAAAAAATGTCGGAGGCCTTCATCAATTTATGAATTGGCAAAAACCTATTTTGACTGACTCTGGAGGTTTTCAAATAATGTCATTATCAAAGTTTAGAAAAATTGATAAAGAAAAAGGTGCTATTTTTTCATCTCATCTTGATGGAAAAAAAATTGAACTTAGTCCAGAAAAAAGTATTCAAATTCAAAAAATAATTAATTCTGATATTTTAATGGTCTTAGACGAGTGTCCTAAACTTACTAATGATAAGAAACTAATTGCAAATGCTATTGATGTTTCAACAGATTGGGCAAAAAGATCTAAAATTGAATTTAATAATGCTGAAAACAAATTTCTTTTTGGAATTGTGCAAGGAGGATTATTTGATGACTTAAGAGTTGAAAGCTTAGAAAAATTGCTCGAAATCAATTTTGATGGATATGCTTTAGGCGGCTTAGCTGTTGGAGAAAAGCAAAATGAAATGTTTAATGTTTTAGATAATATCACAAATAAAATGCCTAAAAATAAACCTCGATATCTTATGGGTGTTGGAACACCATCGGATCTTTTGGGTGCTGTTAAATCTGGCATAGATATGTTTGATTGTGTTTTGCCAACTAGATCAGGGAGAACCGGTCTTGCTTTTACTTGGGATGGAAAGGTAAATATAAGAAATTCAAAATATAAAAAAGACCTGAAACCACTAGACGAGAATACAAATTTAAGAAACCTAAATAAATATTCAAAAAGTTATCTAAATCATTTAATTAACACCAATGAAATATTAGCGTCTATGTTAATCTCTTTACATAATATAAATTTTTACCAAGAATTTATGAAAAAAATTAGAACCTCAATAAAAGATGGTTCTTTCGATGATTTTTACAAAGAGAATATTTCCAAATTTAATTAGATTTATGTTATTATTTCCAAACCACATTCACTTGAGGTTTTTTTAAGATAATTAAAACCAATTTTAGCATATTCAAATGGATTTGCTTTTTTTGGATCTTGTTCTGCCTCAACAACAAGCCAACCTTGATAATTATTCTTTACAAGCTCATTAAAAATAGGCCTATAATCTATACAACCATCCCCAGGAACAGTAAAAGCGCCCTCTAAAAAAGCATGTCTAAAACTTAGATCCTGAGATAGTGACTTGTTTAAAACCTTTTCTCTCATATCTTTACAATGAACGTGCGCAATTTTCTCTTTAAAATCTTTTATGATCTTCAAAGAATTACCACCAGCAAATAACATGTGGCCAGTGTCTATAGTTAGTTTAACTGTATCGTTTGTTTCATTCATTAACCTTTCAGTATCTTCATGTGATTGTATTACAGTTCCCATATGATGATGATAGGCTAATGGCATATTTTCACCTTCTAATCTTTTTCCAACTTCATTAATTTTTTCACAGAAATTTTTCCAATCATCTTTATCTAATTTTGGTCTTTTTGATAAAGGTTTTGATTCATCCGCTTGTATTGAATTAGTGACCTCGGCAAAAACTATGCAAGGTGCATTGCAATCTTTAAATAAATCTAATTGAGTTCTAATATTTTCCATTTCATCTTTTACAGACCTTTTTAATAGATTTGCGCCATACCAACCAGAACATAAATTAATATTGTGTTTATTTAATATGGGTAATAATTCTTTTGAGGTTTTAGGAAATTTCCCTCCAGACTCAATTCCAGTAAATCCAGCTTCTCTAGCTTCAGACAAACAAGTTTCTAAAGATGTATCGCCGCCCAGTTCTGGCATATCATCATTACTCCACGCTATTGGTGCTATTCCTAATTTTACTGACATATTTTTTTAATTTGTTAGAATAAAGGTTATAATCGTCAGTTTAAACAAAAAAGTGATTAGTTCATGAAAAAAAATGTTGCATTATTTGGCTTAGGTAGAATAGGGGTGATGCATGCAAAAAATATTGTATTAAATTCTAAACTAAAACTTAAGTATGTATACGATATAAATCAAAAAATAGCTAAAATTTATTCAAAAAAACTTAAATGTTTTAATTTAAAAAGTCCATCAAAAGCATTTTCAGATAAATCGATAGATATAATTTTTATATCTTCAACAACCTCTACACATATACCGTTAATAACCAAGTCCGTAAAAAGTAAGAAGATAGTTTTTTGCGAAAAACCTTTAGATTTAAATATTAATAAAGTTATAAAATGCAAAAAATATATAAAAAAATATAAACCAAAAATTCAGTTAGGTTTTAATAGACGTTATGATCCAGGTCATTATGCTTTAAAAAGATCATTATTATCTGGAAAAATTGGAAAATTAGAGAAAATTATTATTACAAGTAGGGATCCAGCTCCTCCGTCTTTTAAGTATTTAAAAAGTTCAGGTGGAATTTTTAGAGACATGACAATACATGATTTTGATATGGTTCGTTTTTATCTAGGTAATGATGAAATAAAAGAAATTTTTGCAACAGCGTCAAATATTTCGAGTAAAAAATTTAATGATATTAAAGATTACGAATTAGCAACTTGTGTTCTTAAATCAACAACAGGAGTAATTTGCACAATTAATAATTCACGACATTACAAATATGGTTATGATCAAAGAATTGAGGTTTTTGGTAGTAAGGGATGTTTGATATCTGAAAATAAAAAGAAGTATAATTTTTTTATTGATAGATATAAAACAGCTTATAAATTACAACTTCAAGATCTTGTAAATCTTGCTAATAAAAATAAAAAACCTAGAGCTTCATTTATTGATGGGGAAAAAGCACTTCTTCTTGCTAATGCTGCATATAAATCTTTATCAAGTAAAAAAATTATTAAAATTACATAGTTTTTTTAAAACCTAGGGTTGAATAAAAAATAACACCACCTTTTCTTTTGATATTATTTTTGTTTAAATAATAAATATTAATTAATTAATATTAACAACAAAAGAGGGAAAAATGAGAAAAATATATTTAACTATATTAGCTTTTCTTTCGTGGACAGCAATGTCAGTAGCATCCTTTGCTATTGATGTAATCGTCGTTTCACATGGTCAAGCTAATGATCCTTTCTGGTCGGTTGCTAAAAATGGAGTCGACTCTGCTTGCAAAGATATGAAAATTAAGTGTAAGTATACAGCTCCAGGTACTTTCGACATGGTTGAAATGGCAAAATTAATTGACAATGCTGTTTCACAAAAACCAAAAGGAATTGTAATCACTTTACCTGATGCTGCAGCTCTAGGAAAATCTGTAAAAGCTGCAATTGCTGCTGGAATTCCAGTAGTATCAATGAACTCTGGTTCTGATGACTTTGCTAAATTAGGTATTAGCGCTCACGTTGGTCAAACTGAGTTTGAAGCAGGTGTAGGTGGTGGACAAAAAATGAAAGCTGCGGGCGGTAAGAAAGCTCTTTGCGTTAACCACGAAGTAGGTAACGTAGCTCTTGATAGAAGATGTGCAGGTTTCAAAAAAGGTTTTGGAGGTTCAGTAGAAATACTTGGTACTTCTAATGACCCAACAGAAATTCAAAAAGCTGTTGCTGCTAAATTAGGTGGTGTCGACACTATCCTTACTTTAGGCGCGGGACTTTCTGGCGAAGCTGCTTTAAAAGCATTAAAATCTGCTGGAAAAGTTGGTTCGATAAAACTTGGAACATTTGATATGTCTCCAGATATGTTGAAAGCTGCAGCTGCAGGAGAAGTTGAGTTTTTAATTGACCAACAACAATATCTTCAGGGATATTTGCCTATCGCAATTTTTGCTCAGTATATGAGATGGGGAACAATGCCAGCTGGTGTTGTTATGACGGGACCTGGTTTCGTTACTCCAGATAATGCTAGCAAAGTAATTAAGTGGGCAGCACAAGGTTATAGATAAAAAATCTTTAAAGAGGGCCTGGTTATAAAATCAGGCCCTTTTTTTTTAAAAAAAATTTAAAATTATGTCAACTAAGTCAAAAAGTATTCAAAACAAATCTAGTGACGAGAGATTAAGAAAAGTTTCTAAGCTTAAAGTATTATTAAATCGACCCGAATTAGGTGCGCTTGGTGGTTCAATTTTAGTATTTATATTTTTTGGAATTATAGCTGGTGATACTGGAATGTTCAGTGCATATGGAACAATTAATTTTTTAGAAGTATCAGCTAATTTAGGAATTATCGCTGTAGCTGCAGCTTTACTAATGATCGGTGGAGAGTTTGATTTATCGGTTGGATCAATGATCGGCTTTGCCGGAATTTGTATCGCCATACCAGCAATATATTGGGGCTGGCCACTTTGGATGAGTATTTTATTTGCTTTTTCTATGGCTGTTTTAGTTGGTTATGCTAATGGAATTTTAGTAGTAAGAACAGGTCTTCCATCATTTATTGTTACACTAGCAATGTTGTTCATTTTAAGAGGTGCAACTTTAGCTATAACAAGGTTAATCACTGGAAGAACACAAGTACCAGGATTAAGAGTTTTAGTAGAAGACGATCCGATAGCTTGGATTTTTTCTGCAGATGCTTTTCAATTTGTTTTTACCTGGCTCGGATCTTTAGGTTTAATTGAATTAAGACAAGATGGCACTCCATTAGCAACGGGAATTCCTGCGTCTGTTATATGGTGGATTGCTATGACAATATTCGCAACTTGGTTGCTTATGAAAACTAGATATGGAAATTGGATATTTGCATCTGGTGGAGATAAACTTGGTGCAAGAAATGTTGGGGTTCCTGTAGGTAGGGTTAAAATAAGTTTATTCATTGGAACTGCAGTCGCAGCTACTGTTTACGCTTGTGTTCAAGTATTGGATGCAGGATCGGCTGATACAATGAGAGGTTTTTTAAAAGAGTTAGAAGCAATTGTTGCTGCAGTAGTAGGTGGCTGTTTATTAACTGGTGGGTATGGCTCAGCGATAGGAGCAGCTTTTGGAGCATTGATATTTGGAACGGTTTCTATGGGAATCTATTATACAGATGTTGATACCGACTGGTTCAAAGTTTTTCTAGGTGTGATGATGTTAATAGCTGTAATATTTAATAATTATATAAGAAGAAGGGTTACAGAAAATAAATAAATGTCTGATAATTTAATAGAGTTTAATAATATAAGTAAATTTTTTGGATCTGTTATTGCTTTAAAAGATGTAACCATGCACATTAAAAGAGGTCAGATAATGTGTTTGCTCGGTGACAATGGAGCTGGAAAGTCTACTTTAATCAAAACTTTATCTGGTGTGCATAAACCTGATGAAGGCGAGATTATAGTTGAGGGAAAAAAAACTATTTTTGACTCACCTAGAGACGCCTTAGATATGGGTATTGCTACAGTCTATCAAGATCTAGCTCTGGTTTCATTAATGAGTGTAACAAGAAATTTTTTTATGGGAAGAGAACCTACTAAAGGCTTTGGTCCATTTAAAACTTTCGACATAAATAGAGCAAATACTATAGCTTCTGAAAGAATGGGTCAAATTGGGATTGATGTTAGAGATCCATCACAAGCAGTGGGCACCATGTCTGGTGGTGAGAGACAATGTTTGGCAATATCCAGAGCGATATATTTTGGTGCAAAAGTTTTAATATTAGATGAACCAACATCTGCTTTAGGTGTTCATCAAGCCTCTGTGGTTTTAAAATACATTGTTAAAGCTGCAGCTTCTGGTTTAGGTGTTATTTTAATTACACACAATGTTCATCATGCATACCCTGTTGGAAACAGTTTTACTATTTTGAATAGAGGAAAAAGTATGGGCACTTTTGAAAAAAAGAATTTATCTAGAGAAAAACTGTTAGGTATGATGGCAGGAGGAGAAGAACTAGATAAACTTGAAGTCGAATTAAAAGAAATTGACAGAATTGCTAAAAATTAATGCAAATTGGAATAGATTTAGGCGCAACTAAAATCGAGTCAGTTCTTTTAGATGACAATGGATCTGAACTACACAGAAGTAGAAAAGAGTCACCCAAGGATTATAAAGAAACATTAAATTCAATTACAGACTCTGTAAAAATAATTGAGAGTAAATTTAAAAAGAATTTAAATGTTGGTGTGTGTCATCCAGGTTCAACAAATTTAGATACCGGTCTTATTCAAAACGCTTATAACTCTCCATGGTTAAATAATATGAAATTTTCAGATGATATTTCTAAAAGTTTAAATAGAAAAGTTTTATGTGAAAATGATGCTAATTGTTTTGCATTATCAGAAGCTTTTGATGGTTCAGCCCAGCACTACAAAATAGTTTTTGGAATAATTTTAGGCTCAGGATGTGGCGGTGGATTAGTTATAGATAAAAAAATTTTAGTTGGACCAAATGCATTTGCGGGTGAATGGGGTCATGTTCCTATAGGAAAATCCAAAAAAGACCATAACATTGAAGAGTTTATTTCAGGAAAAGGTTTAGAGAGACAGTATTTTTCTAAATTTAAAAAAAAACTTGTTGCAAAAGACATATTTAAAAAATCTAGAGAAAATTCACCAAATGAAAAAATGATTGTAGAAGAATTTAACAATAAATTAGGTCTAAGCTTATCACTTATAATTAATATAATTGATCCTGACGCAATTGTTTTCGGTGGTGGTGTATCAAATGAAATTAAATCTCTTGAGGAGATTAAAATAATCACAGAAAAATACTTGTCAGAATTTAATAATATTAAAAAGGTAGATCTTAAAACTGTTTTTTTAAAACCCAAATACGGCGATGCCAGTGGAGTTAGAGGGGCTGCAATTTTAAATAGACAGAATCTTATTTAAGTATTTTACGTATTTCAGTCGAAGAAAACTTTTTAGGTATACTGCAAGAGGATTTTATATTAATCCTTTTTCTTTTTTTAGCAGCTATCATGATCGATTGTATTATATCCAATACATGAAAAGATAAATCTCCATTGCATCTATGTTTCTTTTTATTTTGAATACAATAGGCCATTTCAGCTAATCCAACACCTCTGTAATTTGCATTTATCGGTGCTTCGTTTGCTCTCAAACTTTTCTGTCTAATATTAATTTTTCCTAAATACATTTTATTTGTTCTGTGTTCTTTCCAAGCTCCTCCAAGTTTTTTGCATGTATAAACTGAACCTCCAAACATGTTTGGGTCTGGTACGAGTATTGAACCTTTACTACCATATAACTCAATATGATTTCTGTGATGTGCTATTACATCAAAAGAAAGAGTAAATCTTATTATTGCACCACAATTAAAAAAAATTGTTCCTAGGTAAGTGGTTGGACACAAAACTTTTATTGATTTACCTTTTCTTGGTCCGATACCTATAGTCCTCTTTTTTTTGTTCCACATAAAGCTCCCCCAGACTTGTTTTGCCGGTCCTAATAAGTTTACTAATGCAGTCAAATAATAAGGCCCCATATCAATAACAGGACCACCTTCTTTTTTTGCAAACCACGGTTCAGGATTTGGGTGATAAGATTGAACTCCAGGGTAAGCAAAAATAATGTTTCCTAAATTAATTTTACCTATAAAATTTTTCTCTAATATTTCTTTTGATTTTTGATTACCACCACCTAAAAATGTATCTGGGGCGTTGCCAATATAAAGTCTTTTTCGTTTTGAGATTTTTAATAACTCCTTTCCATCTTTTAAATTAATAGCCATTGGTTTTTCTGTATAAACATGCTTATTATTTAAAAGAGCTTTTTTGGAGACCTCAAAGTGTGCTTTGGGAACAGTAAGATTTAATATTATTTCAATTTCTTTATCTTTAAGTAAATTTTTCACACTTAAAGCTTTTATTTTATAAGTTGTAGCGCATTTCTTTGCAGCTAAATGGTTTATATCAGCACATTTTATAATTCTGAAATTATTAAAGTATTTATGGGCTCTAAAATAGGTTTCGGCTATGTGTCCACAACCTATAAGACCAACTTTAAAAACCTTAACCATTTAGATTAAACACCTTGTCTTTGTTTTGATTTACCTTGTAGATGTTCTTTTAGAGCTCTCTCATTTTCTTTAGTAGATGGTTTCGTTAAAGTAGGACTCTCCCAATATGCTGAACCTTCTAACCATTGATATCCATCTGTTTTAATAGATATTATATAAGTTGATTTTGACTTTTTAGCTCTTATAAAAGCTTGTTCAAGCTCATTTATAGAATTTACATTTTCACCAGTTGCACCTAAACTTTCAGCGTGTTTAGCGAAATCTATTTTTTTAATGTTTTGAACTTTAGAGCTTTCAAAAAGGCAGTTAAATTCTTTGCCACCTTTGTAAAGTTGTAATCTATTAATAACAGCATGGCCTCCATTATCGCAAACAACTATAATTAATTTATGATTTGTTAAAACTGAACTATAAATATCTGAATTGTAGAGTAGGTATGATCCATCACCAACAAAAGCTATAACTTCTTTTTCTGGATTTGCCATTTTTATACCTAAGGCTCCAGAGATTTCATAACTCATACAGCTAAAACCCCATTCAGTTTCATGAGTATTTAATTCTCGAGGTCTCCAAACCTGCAAGACTTCTCCAACTAATCCTCCTGCTGCAGTGACAGCAATATCAGATGGATCTGATTTTCTATAAACTGCGCCCGCAACATGCGCATAAGATGGTAATTTTTGATTTGTAGGACCACTTTCTTTATCAAGGTAATTATTCCAAGATTTAACAGCACTTCTTGATTTTTTATACCATTCATCCGATGCTTTCCAACTTCCTAAAGCAACAGTTAAATCGTGAATACAAACTTTCGCATCACCAACAATAGATTGAGCCATATGCTTATTAGCATCAAATCTTGATACATTTATTGAAACTAATTTAAAATTTGGATTTTCAAAATTTGTCCACGATCCAGTCGTGAAATCAGCCAATTTTGTTCCAATAGCAATAGCTAAATCTGTTTTTTTCATAAAATCATTTGGAGCCTTTCCACCAAACCCACCAATGGCACCTAGAAAGTATGGATCATCTTTTTTCATAGTTGAATAACCCATTACAGTTTGTGCTGTAGGAATATTATGTTTTTTTGCAAATTGACTTAATTCTTTCATTGCATCAGAATAAAAAATTCCTCCTCCTGAAATAATTATTGGATTTTTTGATTTTTTAATTAAATCTGCTGCTTGTTTAATTTGATAATCATCAGGTCTTGGTCTTCTTATTGTATGAATTTTCTCATTAAAAAATTCTTCTGGATAATCAAAGGTTTCACCTTGCACATCTTGAGATAAAGAAATACACGCAGGTCCACAATCCGCAGGATCGATCATTGTTTGAATGGCTTGCGGAAATGTTTGAAGTATTTGCTCTGGTCTAGTGATTCTATCAAAGTATCGAGTTACATATTTGAAAGCATCATTTTGTGTTATGTTTGGATTATTAAAATGTTCAACTTGCTGTAATACAGGATCAGGCATTCTGTTAGCGTAAGTATCTCCTGGTAAAAAAAGTATAGGCAATCGATTACTCATAGCAACCGCTGCAGCTGTAAGCATGTTTGTTGAACCTGGACCAACAGAACTTGTTGCAACAAAAATTTGTTTTCTTCTTTTAGCTCTCGAAAAAGCAATACCTGTTAAAGCCATATTCTGTTCATGATGGCCTCTCCAAGTAGGAAGTTCTTTTTTATTTTCTTCTAGAGCCTGTCCTAAACAAGCTACATTTCCATGACCAAAAATTCCAAATGCACCTGCAAACAGGGGTAATTTTTTACCGTCAACTAATATTTTCTGTGATATTAGATACTTAACAATAGCATGTGCACAAGTTAGTTGAATTTTTTTCATAAATTAATTAAAGTGAACCCTAAGAAATATTGTAGTTTTAAGCAATAAAAATTTAAAAATGTATTCAAAATTTGGTCAATTCATACACGGTAAATGGCAGCCTTCTGAAAAAAATGAAACTTACGATGTCATAAATCCAGCTACAGAGGACGTAATTGGAAAAGCATCAAAAGCTACAAAAGCAGATGTTACAAAAGCATTAAAATCAGCTGAAGAAGGCTTTAAGGTTTGGAAGAAAACTCCGCCATGGCAGAGATCATATAAAATTAGAAAAATTGCAGACCTCATGCGAGAAAGGAAAAAAGAACTTGCAAAGTGGTTAGCTCTTGAGGTTGGAAAACCATTAGTTGAAGGTGAGGGTGAAGTAGGGGGAGGAGCAGATATTTTTGAATGGAATTCTGAAGAAACTAAAAGAATATTCGGCCAAACCGTTGAAAGTAGATTTGAAAATACTAGAGTTCAGGTCAATTACCAACCAGTGGGAGTTGTTGCCGCATTAATCCCATGGAACTTTCCAATAATTTTAGCTTCTCGAAAAATTTCAACAGCATTAGCTGCGGGATGTTCTGTTATTGTAAAACCTGACGTAATAACACCTGGAGCTGTTATGGAGTTAATGAATATAATTAATGACGCTGGTATTCCTCCAGGAGTTGTTAATCTTTTATCTGGAGATCCAGAAGAGGTGTCTAATGAATTAATTTCATCAAATATTATTAAAAAAGTTTCAATCACAGGATCTACTAGAGTAGGAAAATTAATATTAAAAAAAGCAGCAGATAAAGTTCAAAGAGTTACAATGGAGCTTAGTGGACATGCTCCTTTTATAGTGTTCGAAGACTCAAATATCGAAAAAGTTACTGATATGGCAATTACATCGAAATATAGAAATAATGGACAGGTTTGTATTTCACCAAGTAGATTTTATATTCATGAAAGTAAAAAAAATGAATTTGCAAAAACTTTTATTGAAAAAACAAAAAAACTTAAATTAGGTGATGGAATGAAAGAAGGTGTTCATCTTGGACCTATTACAACTAAAAAAAGATTAGAAGAAATTGAAAAATTAGTTGAAAAGACAAAAAAAGAAGGTGGCAAAGTACTATATGGTGGTAAAAGGCCATCTGGTTTTAATAAAGGATATTTTTATGAACCAACTATAATCGATGGTATTAAAGATAATTTTACAGTAATGACAGAAGAGCCTTTTGGTCCGATAACAGCTATTACTACTTTTAAAGATTTTGATGAAGTTATTAAAAGAGCAAACAATCATGATTGTGGTTTAGCTGGATATATTTGTACAAATTCAATGGAAAAAGCATTTAAAGCTTCAGAACAATTAGAAACAGGAGTTGTTGCAGTTAATACTCCTGTAGTAGCAACCGCAGAAACACCGTTCGGTGGTATCAAACAAACGGGATACGGCCGAGAGGGTGGCTCAGTTGGGATAAAAGATTATTTAAATATCAAATATACTCACCTAGGCTTATCTGGTTAGTAAATGAGAAAAAATAAGCTTAAAAAAATTTTTTCTGAGGGTAAAGCTGTAATAAACGGTTGGCTTCAAATACCAAATTCATTTTCCGCTGAAGTGATGGCAAATCAAGGATGGGATTCTTTAACCATTGATATGCAACACGGTGTTGTGGACTACCCAAATGCATTGCAAATGCTTCAAGCAATTTCAACAACTGATGTCGTCCCAATGGCAAGAGTAAATTGGAATGAACCTGGACAAATTATGAAAATATTAGATGCAGGATCTTATGGAGTTATATGTCCAATGGTGAGTAATAGAAAAGAAGCTGAGCATTTTGTTAAAGCTTGTTTATATCCACCGAAAGGATATAGAAGCTTTGGACCAATAAGAGGTCTTTTGTATGGTGGGGCGGATTACGGTAAGCATGCAAATGATGAGTTATTAAAATTTGCCATGATTGAGACAAAAGAAGCATTAGAAAACTTGGATTCTATAATGACCACACCTGGTCTTAATGGAATTTATATTGGACCCGCTGATCTAAGCTTAGCTATTGGTGAGGAACCAAGTTTTGATAAACCAGATGGTGACAAGGTTTATGATACAATTATGAAAATATTAGAACATGCAAAAAAAAATAATATAATTGCGGGAATTCATAACATGAAGGCTGAATACGCCCAGAAAATGATAAATAAAGGTTTTCAATTAGTAACAGTTGGTTCAGACCAGAGGTTTATGTCTGGTGGAGCAAAAGAAGCTGTAAGTAAATTTAAAAAAATAGATAAAAAGGAAGCCAAGGGATATTAATTTCAATGCAGAATAATATTGCTGTTTTGTTACCTTACAAAGATCAATTCATAAAAGATAATGCTGGTTCAGCATCTATTTGGGTTAAAGATTTTTCAAAAGATAGTAATTTAAAAAAAAACACGACCATTTTTGGTTATACATCAAACGTAAGTAAAACTTTTGACAATTTTAATTATGTAAATTTAAAATTTTCAAATTTTGGAGTTCAAAGTAAAAACTTAAAATACGTTAATAAATTCATCGACGTATTAAATAGAAAAAAATTTTCTCTTATAGAAATTCATAATAGACCTTCTTACATTCTTCATATCGAAAAGAATTTACCTAATCAAAAGTATATATTAGTAATTCACAATAATCCCCAAACACTTCGGGGCGCTGTTACACCAAAAGAGAGAAAACATCTTATAAAATTGTGTAGTAAAATTACATTTGTTAGCAATTGGGTTAAAGAAAAATTTTTTGAAGGTTTAGACATTAAAAATCACGAAAAAACACAAGTTTTATATCCAGCTATTAATAAAATTTCTAAAATGCCAAAAAAAGAAAAAATTATTACTTTTGTTGGTAAATTAAATCACTCCAAGGGATATGACACCTTTGGTCGTGCAATAATTAGAATATTAAAAAAATATAAAGATTGGAAAAGTATTGTCATAGGAGATGAACCTAGAGAGAAGTACAATTTTAAACATGATAGACTAATTCATTTAGGATGGATTACTCATGATGAAACTTTACAGATTTACAAAAAATCCAGTATTTCTGTCGTTCCCTCACACTGGGAAGAACCATTTGGGCGTACATCATTAGAAGCGGCATCTAGAGGCTGTGCTACAATTATTTCAAAAAAAGGAGGGCTTCCAGAGACTATTCCATACGGTTTGTATCTTAACAAAATTAATCAAAATGAAATTTATAAAAAAATAAAACAATTAATTGTAAATAAAAAGTTAAGAGAGGATCTACAAAAAAAATCAATTAGCTATGTTTTTCATGATATAAAAAAAAATACAAAAATATTTGACAATTTACGTGAAGAAATAATAAATGAAAAAAATATATTTGTTAATCGAAACATATCAAATTTAAAAATATTAAATATTTCAAATTTTGGTAATCGTCAGTTTAATCGATTATATTACATTTCAATCGCAAAAAAATTAGCAAATGGTTTTATAAGAAATGGTCACGATGTAATTAATTTAAGCGATAGGGATGTCGGAAAATTCAATAAATCTTTAAGAGACTTTAAGGGAACAAGTTATTTAAATACGATGATATATGAAACAGCCAAAAATTATAAACCTGATTTAATTTTACTAGGCCATTCCTATGACATTGAGAGTGATACACTCGAAAAAATTAAAGATTTAAGTAAAAAAACAGTTATTTCACAATGGTTTGAGGATCATCTTGCTGATACAGGTCCTGATTTTGCTTCTAATAGAAAAAAATTACTAAGATATGATAATTTTGTTACATCAAATTTCATTACAACGCATCCGTCTACATTAGATTTTTTGAGAAAGAAAAAAAACTTTCATTACCTTCCAATTCCGGTTGACAAAAATATTGAAAAATTAAAAATTTATGAAAATAACAATCAAATAAACGATGTTTTTTTCTCAATGAGTCACGGGGTCAATAGAGGTAAATTAAAAAGAGATAAACAGGATGAAAGGCATAATTTTATTACTGACCTAATTACGGAATGTCCTAATATAATTTTTGACATATACGGATATAATAATAGAGAGCCTGTATGGGCTGAAGATTTTTATAAAGTTATAGTAAACTCCAAAATGGCTTTAAATTTAACTAGAGGTAAACCTCTTAAATATTTAACGAGTAATAGAATTGCTTCTTTAATAGGAAACGGTTTATTAACATTTATTGATAAAAGAACACAATTAAGTAATTTTTTTAATGGAAATGAAGTTGTTTTTTATTCAGGTTTAGAAGATTTAGCAAATAAAATAAACTTTTATAAATCGAATGATAAAAAAAGAATTAATGTTGCAAAAAAAGGTAGAAGAAAATATTTTGATCTTTTTGAATGTCAAAAAGTAGCTAATTACATTATTTCGAAATCATTCAATAGAGAAATTTCAAAAAAATTAAAATGGATGGATTAATTGAAAATTAAAAAAATTAAATCTAAGATTAAAAATTTGAAATTCGGAAAGAACTGTACTGTTATAGAGCCATCAAATATTTATGGTTCTAAATTTGGTAAAAACGTTTTTATCGGACCTTTTGTCGAAATACAAAAAAATTCATATATAGGTGATAATACACGAGTACAAAGTCATTCATTTATTTGCGAGAAAGTAAAAATTGGAAAGAATTGTTTTATAGGTCATGGAACAATGTTTACAAATGATGATTTTAAAAAAGGCAAAATAAATAGAAACTCAAAATATTTTAAAAAAACAGTAATTGCTGATGATGTACTGATTGGATCCAATTCAACAATTTTACCAGTTCATATCTGCAGGGGATCTGTCATTGGAGCTGGATCAGTAGTTACTAAGAATATTAAAAAAAAAGGTATTTACGCAGGTAATCCAGCTAAGTATTTAAGGAAAATTTAATTATGAAATTTACTGACGTTAATCCATTTTCTAAAAATGAACAATCAAAGATTAATAAATCTCTTTTATCAACTGTTAAAAAAGGAGACTTTATACTTGGAAAAAATGTAGAAAAATTTGAAAAAAAATTTTCTAAATTAGCTAAAGTAAAATATTCAGTTGGTTGTGCAACAGGTACAGATGCTTTAATCTTGTCTATAAAAGCTTTAGGACTTAAAAAAAAACACGAGGTGATAATCCCAGGTATGTCATATATATCAACGGGTCTAAGTTTGGCATTAAATAAAACTAAAATTTGTTTTGCTGATATTGATCCTGACACAGGATTGATATCTTTGGAGTCTATAAAAAAAAAAATTAACAAAAATACTAAAGCTATTATTCCAGTGAATTTATATGGTCAAAAGGTTGATATAAAAAAATTACGATCAATTGTAGGTAAAAAAATTTTTATTATAGAGGATAGTGCCCAATCCCATTTTGCCTTCAGTTGTTATAATTGTAGTAAAGCAGAAGAAGAAACCTGTTGTAAAAAAGAACTCAATCATTCTTACGCTGATTTATCTTGTTACAGTTTTTATCCATCAAAAAACCTTGGTGCTTATGGGGATGGTGGATTGATAACTACTAATAATATGAACTTTTACCGAAAATTAAAAATATTAAGAAATTTGGGAACTATCAAAAAAAATGTTCATGAATATGAAGGATTAAATAGTAGATTGGACACCATACAAGCATCTATTCTTTTTGAAAAAGTAAATCATACAAAAAAACATAATGATTACAGAAGAAAAATTTCAAAGTATTATGATGATGAACTGCAATTTATTAGTGAGGTTAAAACTACAGAAACTAAACCGGGATCATCTAGGCATTTATACGTTATAAGAGTCAAAAATAGAGACAGGCTTTTAAAGTATTTGAAAAAAAATGGTATAAGTTCCCAATTACATTATCCTTATAGCCTTAATAGAGCAGGGGCATTAAGGGGTAGTGTAAAAAAAGAGAGACTTCCAATATCTGAGAAATGGTCTAAAGAATGCCTAAGTCTCCCCGTTTATCCATATATGAAGTTAAGTGATGCTGAAAAAGTAGTTAAGACAATAAAAAAATATTTCAATTATTAAATGAGCCCGGGCTCACATAGTGTTTATTTGATTATTTCAAAAAAAAAAGGTTTTTATAAAACTTATGTTGGATATGCAAAAAACATTAAAAATAGACTAAATCAGCATAATTCAAATAAAGGTGCAAAAAGTACAAAAGGGAGACATTGGAAATTAATTTATAAAAAAAATTTTAAAGATAAAAGCAGGGCTTTAAAATACGAATACTTTTTAAAAAAAAATAGAAAATTAAGAAATGATATTAAATTAAAATTTATAAGAAATTATGGATAAAAAGATTATTGTAAAAGTAGCTGCTGGGTTAGGTAATCAAATGTTTATGTATGCTAACGCATTTTCTTTAGCTAAAAGGTTTGGTTATAAGTTATTTATTGATAATACATCAGGTTTTTTCCAAACTAAAAATAGAACTTTTGGGAGAGCTTTTGGATTAAATTCTTTTAATTTAACAGGGAATTTAGCAGACAAATCTGATAAATACGATAATTATATATCTCATAATTATAAAAAAATAATTAAAACTCTAAATAGATTTCAAAAAAACAAAGCTTTTTTGACCGATCCGAAAGGTTCAAACAAGAAAACTTATTACGAAAAAATCGACTATCCTTTATCTGATACGGTTTATCTTGAAGGATATTTTGAATCCGAAAAGTACTTTTTTGATCTTAAGAGTGAATTAATTGAAGAATTCAAAATAAAAAACTCTTATATTAACAATAAAAATAAATTTATTAATTTATTAAGCGAAAGCAATTCAGTTTCAATCCATGTACGCAGAGATAGATTTGTCGAACCAAGTTACTTCAATGATAGAGGAAGAGAGCCAAAAAAGGATATGAGACTAGAAGATATTATTAATTATATTAATAGAGCTGTCTCATATTTTGAAAATAAAATTGATAATCCAAAATTCTTTATTTGGTCTAATAATTTCTCTGATCTAGATAAAATATTCGATAAAAATAAGTTTATTTTTGTTCAGAATAATGACTATATAAATGATTTCTATTTATTCAGTTTCGCAAAACATTTTATTGTAAGCCCATCATCATTTCATTGGTGGGGTGCGTGGCTGAACCAAAATCCTAATAAAATATGTGTAAGACCATCTGACAATTTAAATCCTTCAAATAATAAAGATTTCTGGCCAGAGTCCTGGTCTATAATTTAACTTTATTTAAGGCGTTATTTTTAAATAAATTCGCTTCTTTAATATATCTTCTAACCATTTGAGTTGTTTTATGGCCTGTCATTGCCATAATACTTCTCTCATCAGCACCAGACTCTGCTGAAACAGTTGCAAAACCTGATCTTAAACTATGTCCAGAAAAATTTTTATTATCTATTCCTGCCATTTCTAAATATCTTTTTATTATTAGAACTACTGATTGATCAGTTAACCTGTGATTTGTTAATGATGATCCTTTTGCAAATCTTCTAAAAATTGGACCTTCTTTAATTCGTGATAAATCTATCCATTTCTTTAAGTAAGATACAGGGCAATAATCTTTATTTGAGAAGTAGGGCAGTCCTTTGATCATCCCTTCTCCAAATTGGTCTGTTTTTGATCTTCTAAGAGTGATTTTTAAACCTTCAGGTACAAACTCCAGATCTTCATAATCTATTGATATTAATTCTGTTCTTCTAAACCCGCCTCCGAAACCAGTTAAGATGATTGTTTTGTCTCTAATTTTTTTAATTTCCTCAGTTTTATCTTCATCTATTACTTTAATTATTGCTTTTAAATGATTGATTAATATAGGTTTTTTGCCCCTTTGAATACTTCCTTTTGTACGTTTAATACCCATTAGGTTCTCAATAATTATCGGATGCTTTGTATCAAGATAATGCCCTTTATGTTTATGAATCATGCTTATAGAGACCAATCTACGCCTTAAAGTACTCATTTTAGAGTCTTTTCCAGACAGATAAGTCAGATATAAAGCCACTATTTTAGGTTCTGTCGGTAATGATTTAAAACCATGCTTAGCACAGAAGGCTCCGAAGTCCTTAAAATCTGATTTATAAGCTCTTATAGTATTGCTTGCTTTTGAGCTTTTAAGGTTATTTAAAGTTTCCTCATGTAAAGCTTTTATATCTGTAACAAGTTCATTCATATCTATTACTATTGATAACAATTAATTATCATTAGTAATATAATAGATGATTTTCAAAGTCAAGTGATTAAATATACGATGATGTTCGAGTCTAGAAAAAGAATTGTAATGGACCGAGGTCCAAGCTGGCCAGACTATGATAAAGCTGAGCCATTTATGGTTAGATACTATCCCTTATTTCGTAAAAGACCTAAATGGTTCCCTTTCAATATCTTCGTTCACCAGATCTTGAAGAGTGATAGAGGCGATTTACACGACCATTATTGGTCTTATTTGACTATTGTAGTTAAGGGTGGATATTGGGAAACAAGGGAAAACGGGACTTTTTGGAGAGGGCCTGGCTATATCGGCTTTAGAAAGGGCTCAGATAGACATAGTTTAAAGATCCCAGAGGGTAAATCAGCCTGGACAATCATATTTGTGGGTCCCAATAAGGGTTCAAAGAAGTACTCAAGTTATCAAAAAAAAGCACTAAAAATAGGGTATTTTATGCCCAAAAAACCCTTATTTTTCAACGTTTTTTGCAATCTGAGGGTGTAATTTTTTAAAAATATAGATTTTATGCGGTCTATTAGAGCCTATATACATATATCACGAAAATAAGCCTATATATGGCCCATTAAACGCTATATTCTGATATTGCATTGCTCCCCTATTTCATCAAATAATAATGATTGTTTCTTGGCATGCCACGAAATAATAGACTCCAAAAAGCGTTATTTTAAGCCATTTTTTATGTGCAAGACCCTATTATCAAATAGGCAAAATGAAATATGCCTTTTTTTTATGAGTTACTATTATTTTCACTATTAATTATAAATATTAAATATCAATTTATTCAATAAAAACAGATATATAGCTAAATAACTTAAAGTGATACTTTAAGATAAAATATACTAATTAAACAAAATACTTGAGAGATAAGTATACAACAATAGGTAAAGTAAAAAACGATATGGTGGTAGACACGAAAATAGTGCTAGCAATGCTATCAACGACCTTTTTAGGTGAATACATAGAGCCCACTAAATAGGTTAAAATCGCGCTAGGCATTGAACTCTGAATAAATATAACTCCCGCCTCTACCCCAGACAAATTAAAGGTATAAATGATTAAAAGACCAATAATTGGACCAAAAAACATTCTGGTAAACGAGTTTATTAATGAAAGCTTAAAGGAAAATACTTTTAATTTTGTAAGAGCAATACCTAAAGCCATTAAAACCATAAATATAGTTGCATAAGATATCAGATGAGTAGCGTTTTCTAAAAAGGTAGGAACCTTTAAATCAAAATATAAAAAAATAAAAGCAAATAAAATTCCATAAATTGGACCATTTCTAAATAGTATTTTAAAATCTAATTTCTTTTTTGCTAGAAAAATACCCAAAGTAAAGTGTAAAAGCATTATTACTGATGCAATAGCTCCAGCAATACCAAAACCAGTATTACCATAAGCAAATAAACATACAGATAAACCAATATTCCCATTATTTGGAAGAATTAAAGGAGGTAACTCATAGATAATATCTCTTTTCGTTAAAATTAGTGTAATGATCCCTACAAAAGCAAAGCCAGATACCATAATTATTTTATAGGTAAAAAATTCAATAAAGGTTTCAAGATTAACGCCGGTTGATGTAAGTGAATAAAATATTAGAGCTGGAGTTCCGAACGTTCCAGTTAATTTAGTAATAAAATCAGTATCAAATTTGGGATTTTTTTTTCCAAAATAAAACCCAATACCAATAACTAAGAAAACAGGAAAAAATACATCTACGAGCTTAAGGTAAATCTCCATTAAGATCTTACATCAGATTTAGTAGGTTTTCTCAAGGGTTTATTAAAACCGATTGCTTTTTCAAATTCATTTAAACGTTTATAAATGGATCTTAGCTCAGTTATCCTTGTCCAATTTTGTAAAAATAATGAAAAGCTGCTTTGTACTTCTCTAAAGGCACTAGATGTTTGTATTAAAACTCCAAGTGTCATTGCACCTGTAAATAAACCCGGTCCCATTAATAAGTAAGGAACTATAATCATAGTTTGATTATACATTATTAACCAAAGATCAAAATAACCATAATGTAAAAATAATCTATGGTAGTTAAATTTAATACCAGTAAACAATTCTAAAATTGTTGGTGGTTTTGCGTAATTTCTTCTATCATCCTCACCGTAAACTAATTCCTTTCTAAATGCTGCCTCTACTTTCTGGTTATTGTATTCAAGACCAGGTAATTTTATACCAACTAACCAACTAATTATTAATCCACCCAAGCTAGCGGTAAGTGAAACCCAAACTAAAGAACCTGACACATCTTTGAAAAAAGGTATTACAACATTTGATGATAACCCCCAGAGAATAGGTATAAATGCGATTAAAAGCATTATTGCCCTAACAACTTGCAGGCCTAGACTTTCAACAATTTTAGCAAAATTCATACAATCTTCTTGTATTCTTTGAGATGCGCCCTCTACTTTTGCGTCAACTTTTTTCCAATATGGCATATAGGAAAAAGTCATAGCTTCACGCCATCTAAAAGCCCATAATCTAGTAAAATAATTAGTGACGGTGTAGATCATTACATAAGGTATAGCTAACTTCATAAATAAGAAAATACCGTCATAAAATTCTGATATATCTCTTTCAGTAGCTTTTTGAAGTAGATCGTAGAAACCTTTGTACCATTCGTTAATTTGAACATCTATCCAGGTTTGAGCTAGTAAAGATAAAAAAATAAAGAATGCGCCTCCCCAAGACCACAACATCCATTTTTTTTCTGTAAAAAAACTTCTCCACATATTAATCTTTTAAAAAATTATCCGCATACGATTTGATTATAAAATTTGATTTTTTAGGTTCTATAACTTGGAAATTAATATTATTTTTTTTTGCATATTCTATAGCTTTTTCCTTTGTTGAAAATTTTAAAGACACCTCGCCTAAAGTATCTTCTCCAGACTCCCATCCCATTAAGGGATTTGTTTTTGTGTTCTTTGACTCAAATGCAAGAACCCATTTTTTGGTTTTGCCCCTGCCCGATTGCATTGCTGTCTTACTAGGTATAAAAATTTGTGCTCTTTTCATATTAATTCATTGGCAAACTACAGACTGATCCAGATACCTCTTTATTATTTATATTTATTTTAAAATTTTGAGAGTCTTTGCAATAATCACGATTAATCATAGCTATTCCAACAATCATCTCAAACCTGGGTGAATAAACGGCAGATCTTAAATACCCAATAGTTTTATTACTATCATCTACCAATTTTATCTCTGTTGTTAAGTTAATGTTTTTTTCTTTTATTTTTACACCCATTAGTTTTCTTTTAATGCCCTCCGATTTTGCCTTTTGTAGTGCTTTTTTTCCTAAAAATTCGATATTACTATCTAAGTCAACATATTTATCTAATCCACATTCAAAAGGATTATCATTATTATCCATATCGTTGCCATAGGACAACAAAGCACCCTCTATTCTTTCAATTACATTTGGACACCCTGGTTTTAGATTGAACTCGTTACCAATTTTAATAATATAATCATAAAGTTTAAGACCTGACTTCAAATTTTCAACGTAGATCTCGTAACCACCTTGTTTGGAAAAACCAGATTTTGATATCATAAAATCTATACCTTCAAATTTAAAATAATTAAAATTAAAAAACTTAAGTTTACTGATTTCATCTCCAAAAACTTTTTTCATTACATCCAACGATTTAGGTCCTTGTACTGCGAGAGTAGAAATTTTTGTCTCATGGATTTTTACGTTTAACTTCATTGTGTCAGCAATTCCTTTCGCATAGAGTAAAACATCTGAGTCCGCTATACAAATTCTCCATTTCGTATCTTCAATTTTTAAAACCAGTGGATCGTTAATCATATTACCATTTCCATCTATCAAAGGAACGTAGTAACATTTGAGTACTTTAGCGTCACTTAGGTCCCTACAAGTCATAAGTTGAACTAATTTATAAGAATCACTGCCGCTAACTTCAATTTGCCTTTGAACAGTGACATCCCATAATTGAACATCTTTTTTTAAGTGAAAATATTCATCTTCGAGAGACTTAAAATAAGTTGGTAATAACATGTGATTATAAACAGTATAGCCACCCACTCCATAACTTTCTAATCTAGAGGTGTATGGGGTAATTTTAACTCTTCTATTTTTTGAAATTTCAAATTTTTTCATTTATTTAAGATATTTTTTTGAGCGTTTTAGTAATATTAGTATTTATGTTGTCAAAAATATTTCGTTCATTATTTTTGATATTTTTATAAATATAATTAACAAGTCTTGATAATGGTTCAGTAAGATCTATTTCAGGAACCTCTAGGCTATATTTAGCTTGTTTAGCTTTCTTGAAATATATTTTAATTTTATACATAGATTCATTTTCATCACAATAAATAATCGCATTCTTAAATTTAAATTTCATAAGTCGAATTTTTATTGGTGAAATCCAAGTATTTTTGATGAAAACATTTAATTTATTTTTATAAGTTAAATTGATAAATGCCGTATCAGACTTAGGAGACTGTGCATTATTAATTTTTAAAGATTTGGATTTTATTGGGTTACTTTTTAACAAATAAAATAAAATTGATAGATCATGAACTGCCAAGTCCCAAACCACATTAACATCTTTTCTTACAGGTGCTTGCTCTCTATAAGACTCTATTTCATTTAGTCTACCGAACTTATTACTCTCAATGATCTTTTTTATGTAATTAATAGAACCTGAAAAAATAAACGGGTAATCAACAAATATTTTCTTTTTATTTCTTTTTGAAATTTTTTCTAAATTATGCACTTCTTTTTCGGATAATGAAATTGGCTTCTCAACTAAAATATGTTTTTTCATTTTTAGCGCAAACTTAGATATTTGAAAATGTGTGTTTGTGGGCGTGGCTATAACGACTATATCGATATTGTTAGTAATCAATTTTTTATAATCCTTTGAAGTCTCTATGAATGGGAAGTCTTTTTTTGCTCTTAGTAAATTTGATTGGGATTTGTCTGATACAGATAATAGTTTAAAAAAATTTGAATTTTGAAAGTTTCTAGCTAACTTTGGTCCCCAATATCCATAACCTATAAGGCATACTTTTAATTTATTCATTTTTTAAAAATTCAGCCACCTTTTCTCTCATTTCAAAAGCATTTTCAAGTATTATCATGTGACCGCAGTTTTTAATGACATAAACTTTCGAACCAGGAATTAATTCAGCAAATTTTTTTCCATTTTCCAATTTAATCATTTTGTCCATTTCGCCAAAAATAAACAAAGTTGGAAATTTAATATTTTTTACAGCTTTAAGGCCATTTTTATAGTTATTACAAGCTATTAAATCTACGGCTAATACCTCTCTTACCTCTCTTGTTGAGTTTAAAATTTTTTGTAAAGGATTGCCTCCTATAAACTGTTTTGAATGACCGTAACCCCATTTCATCATTAAATTCAAAGACTCCATATCACCTGATAATGACAGATCAATTAAGCTTTTATTAACTGGAATTTCATATGCACCAGCAACAAAAACTAACTTTTTAATCTTTTGCGGAAATCTTAATGAGAATTCTAATGAGACCAGGCAACCTTGAGAATGACCAACGATTGTTATTTGATTTGTGCCAATTTTATTTAACAACTTATCTAACCAAACTGCAATTTCTTCTATACTTTTTAAACTCTCTCCCTCAGAATTTCCATGGCCTGGGAGATCTATTGTAAGCACATTAAAACCAAGTGAAGCAATATACTGTTCAGTTAATGACCATACAACGTGGGACTGGCCGCTGCCATGTAATAAAATAACTGTTTCTTTATTTTTATCGAAGGTAAGTCCTGCATCAGATGCAAAAACTTTTTTTTTATCAACTTCAATAATCAACTTAATTCCTTAGCTTTAGCTCTAAGCTCGTACTTTTTTATCTTACCAGTAGAAGTTTTTGGAAGATCTCCAAAAACTATTTTTTTTGGAATTTTAAACCCGGCAAGTGTCTCTCTACAGAACTTAATGATTTCTTCTTCGGTTGCTTTCTTTTGTGGTGATAGCTCAACAAAAGCACACGGTGACTCACCCCACTTTTCATCGGGTTTAGCTACAACAGCTGATAAAGAGACTGATGGATGTTTAGAAATAGTATTTTCTATTTCAATAGAAGATATATTTTCACCACCAGAAATGATTATATCTTTTGATCTATCTTTAATTTGTATGTAGCCATTAGGATGCATTACAGCTAAATCTCCAGAATGAAACCAACCGTCCTTCATAGATTTATTCGTTGCATCCTTGTCTTTAAAATAACCTTTCATTACGACGTTTCCTCTGATCATAATTTCTCCAATAGTTTTGCCGTCATGAGGAACCATTTTCATATTTTCTGGATTCATAACTTTAACATCTTCAGTGTTTGGATAACGAACACCTTGACGTGAACTAATATCAGCTTTCTCATCCTCATTAAGTTTATCCCATTCATTATTCCAAGCACACTGAAGTATATGACCATATGTTTCGGTCAATCCATAGACGTGCATAACTTCAAAGCCTAATTCCTTCATTTTTTTAAAAATTATGCTTGGTGGTGGTGCAGCTGCAGTTAAAACATAAACCTTATGATTTAGTTTTATTTGTTCTTCTTTCGGGGCATTAGCCAACATATTTAATATAATTGGAGCACCTCCAAAATGAGTTATTTTATGTTCTGAAATAAGTTCAAATATTTCCTTAGCTCTTATATTTCTAATACAGATAACGCGAGCATGTAGCATTGCTAAAGTCCAGGGATAGCACCAACCATTACAATGAAACATTGGTACAGTATAAAGGAAATTTAATCTATTTGGCATATTCCATGCAGTTACACTCCCAGTAGCCATGAGATATCCACCCCTGTGATGATAAACTACACCTTTAGGATTTCCAGTTGTTCCTGATGTATAGTTTAATGAAATTGCCTGCCACTCATCATCAGGTCTTTTCCAAATAAAATTTTCATTTCCTGTATTAAGAAAACTTTCATACTCATGTTCACCAATTTTTTTTGCATCTTTTAAATTTTCTTGCTTATCAATAATATCTATAACAGAAATTTTTTTACTCACAGTTTCTAAAGCTTTGTTTACAACTGAACTAAATTGTCTATCAACGATTAGGACTTTAGTATCTGCATGATTTAAAATATAACCTACTGTTTTAGCGTCTAATCTTGTATTAATTGTATTTAACACTGCCCCAGTCATTGGGACTGAATAGTGAGCCTCAAATAATTCAGGTGTATTTGCAGCCATAATAGATACAGTATCACCTTTTTTTACTCCATATTTTTCTAGTGCACTAGCAAACTTAATTGCTCTTTCGTAAACTTGTTTCCAAGTGTAAGTTCTTTTCTTATAAATTATAGCCTCATAATCTGGGTAAATATCTTTTGTTCTCTCTAAAAAAGTTATAGGGGTTAATGGAATGTAGTTTGCTTTATTTTTTTCAAGATTCTGTTCGTAATTGTTCATTTCAATTAAAGTTCGCCTTCATCATTGATTGACTTCCTGTTACTGCTGATAAATAATGACTTTGAGCTCTTGGTAAGATTTTATCAAAATAGTAAGTAGCTGTATTTATTTTGTCCTCGAAAAAAGATTTATTAGTATCATATTTATCGTAGCTAACTTTAAGAATTTTTAGCCAAGAATGAGCTAGACCCAAATAACCTAAAACCTTTAAATAATCATTGCACGCTGCACTAACATCATCTTTTGAATTTTTATTTTTTTCAATAAGCCAGGATGTAAAATTATTTATAAGTTCAACATATTTTTGAAATTTTTGAACAAATAATGCTAGTTCTTTATTTTTTTCATACTCTTGTATCTCTTTTGTAATTTGAGCTATATAGTTATCATAAATATTATTATTGAGAATTTTTCTAAAAACTAAATCAATAGCTTGAACTGAATTTGTTCCTTCATATATTGGAGTAATTCTATTATCTCTAAATAATTGCTCAACACCTTGGTCTTTGGTGTACCCATATCCACCAAAAACTTGTATTGCGTCATTTGTTATTTCCATTCCTATGTCTGTAAAAAAAGATTTTATAAGTGGAGTCATCATAGAGACCATATCATTTGCATTTTTTTTAATTTTTGAGTCAGAATGATTTAAACTTACATCTATTTGTTGTGAAACCCAAAAAGCCAGAGATCTTTGACCTTCAATTAATGATTTCATATTCATTAAACTTCTTCTAATATCTGCATGCTTAATTATTAAATCTGCATCTTTATTATTACTATTATTTGCTTTACCCTGCTTTCTCTCTTTAGCGTATGAAAGAGCATTTTGGTATGCTGTTTCTGAAATACCTAAACCTTGAATACCCACGACAATTCTTTCTAAGTTCATCATAGTAAACATAGAGCTCAAGCCTTTATTTTCGGGTCCTATCATATAGCCAGTTGCATTTTCAAAATTCAGAACGCAAGTTGGGGATCCCTTAATTCCCATTTTTGTTTCTATTGATCCAGTATTCACTCCATTTCTTGGACCAATTGATCCATCATCTTTAACAACAAATTTTGGAACAAGAAATAAACTAATACCTTTTGTTCCAGATGGAGATCCAGGTACCCTAGCTAAAACTAAATGTATTATATTTTCAGTCAAGTCATGATCACCTGAGGTTATAAAAATTTTTTGTCCAGTTAACTTATAAGAATTATCTTTTTGTTTAACAGCTTTAGTTTTCAATAGCCCCAGATCTGTGCCACAGTGAGACTCGGTAAGACACATTGTACCGCTCCACTTACCTTCAACGATTCTTGGTAAATACTTATTTTTAATTTTTTCATCTGCATGATGAAGTATACAGTTATATGCTCCAATGCTTAATTCACTATAAAGTTTAAAGGAAAGACTAGAAGATGAAAGCATCTCTTCAAAAAATGTACTAACTGTCTTTGGCATACCTTGGCCACCATATTTTGGATCACAAGATAACGATGTCCATCCATCTTCAATAAATTTTTTGTAAGCCTCTTTATATCCTGGTGGAGATCGAACTATTCCATTTTCATAAACACAGGGTTTTTCATCCCCGATCTTTGCTAGAGGTAATATTAATTCCTGATTTATTTTAGCAGCTTGTTGCAGAATATCTTTAACTAAATCAGAATTTATTTCTTTATATTTTTCTATTTCTTTGTAGTTTTTATTATCTTTTAGATGATCAAATAAAAACATCATTTCTTCAACTGGTGCATTATATATGGGCATTTAATTTATAAGTGGTTTTCCTGTTTTTAAAGTATGAGCTATTCTATTTTGGGTATTTTGAGTTTCTAATAATTTCATAAAACTATTTAATTCAAGATTATACATTTGATCTTCAGAAATTTCTTTATTTTTTTCAGTATCTCCTCCACTCAATACATATGCTAATTCTTTACCAACTACCATACCATGATCTAATATCTTTTTATTATTATATAATTCATCAAGTTTCTTTTGCATTTTTTGTCTCACTTGGTTACCTGATAATTTAAATTTACATTCAATAGGAGGGTTAAATTCTTTATTTTTTTCAACAAATTTTTTAGCTACTCCAAAAAGATTGTTTCGATTGATAATGACCTCATGATTACTATCCAAAAATAATAGAGGTTTTGCCTCTTGAGGTGAAGTGGCTGTTTTAGCATAACCAATTATATCAAAAACTTTAAGTGAAGCGAACTCTGGATCGTTTTTTGACTCATCGGTTTGTGTCCAACGCCATAAAAGCTCTTTGCAGCCCCCACCTGCAGGTACCAAACCAACAATAGTTTCAACTAGACCCATAACTATATTCGTATGAGAAACTACATAATTACTCTGTAACAATACTTCTTCACCACCACCAAGGGCTAAACCAGAGGGTGCGGATATAACTGGATTTTTGCAATACTTTAAATGTTTGCACGTTTTTTGAAAATACTTTATAAATTTTTCGACAGATTTCATATCGCCCTTATTAACAAATTCCATAACATAATTAAGATTAACTCCTGCAGAAAATTGCATACTCTCATTTATAATAATCAAAGGTTTGTCTGTAGCATTCATTAGAGCATCCATAGAGTTATAGTCTAAGGCGTTAGCTTTTGTATTAAATTCAACAATATTAAAATCATTAAATCTAAAAATTTCTGCAGAATCATTTTTGTCTACCTTTTTTACTAATCTTTTAATTTTTCCAAGAGTTTGAATATTTGTATATTTTTGACGTTCTTCGTAAAAATTTTTAGATTCTTTGTTTTTAAGATTTTGTAAAAAAGGGTTTAGTTTTATATCGCCTAGTTTTGAAAAAAAATTATCCAAACCAATCGCCTCTAACATTTCAAAAGGCCCCATAGACCAATTAAACCCTAGCCTTAGTGCTTCATCTATATCGTTATACTGTTTTGTTATTTGAGGTACTAAAGATGAAGAATATAGAATTATTTTTGATATTACTGACCATGCATATTTTCCATATTTATCATTTCTATTAATTAAATTTAAAAGATTTACTTTTTCAATATTTAAATCAATCTTTTTTGACGGAGAATAAGTATTTTTATTTATATCAAGAGCTTCGAGGGTCTTCTTATTATTATCTTTATTGATTCTATAAAAACCACCCTTCCCTTTGCGCCCAGTATATCCACTATCAATTAGAGTTTTAATAATTGGTATTCCATCTACAACATTTTGAAAATCATCTTTTGGATCCAATTCTTTTTTAAAACTTTTGAGAACATCTGACATTAGATCGATACCTATTAAATCATATAATGCAAATACACCTGTTTTTGGAATGCCCATTGGTCTTCCAAATACAGCATCCGCTTCCTCTATTGAAAGACTCATTGAAATAGCTTCTGTCATAGCAATTTGCATTGAATAAACTCCAATTCTATTTCCTAAAAAACCAGGTGTATCACCACATACAATTACACCTTTTCCTAGATTTTTCTCACAAAACTCTTTCAACAATTCTATTTTATTTTTGTCATTGTTTTCATCTCTGACAATTTCAAGAAGACCCATATATCTTACTGGATTAAAAAAATGCGTTATACAAAAATCTTTTTTATCATTTTCATTTAATTTTTTTGATAATATTTTAAGAGGAATTGTTGATGTATTGGATGAGACTACAGAATTTTTCTTTCTTTTATCAAATATTTTTTTATATATGTCATGCTTTATATCAATTCTTTCAACAACTGCTTCTATAATCCAATCTGCATCAGAAACTTGATCAAAATCTTTATTTATTGTGCCTATTTTTAATCCATCAATTTTTGATTTTTCAAATAAAAGTGGCGGCTTTGATTTTAATATTCTCTCTCGAGCTTTTTCTACAATTTCATCTTTAAGATCGAGTAAAACAACTGGAATATTAGCATTGCACAAATGGGCAGCTATACCACTTCCCATTGTTCCCGATCCGATAATAACTACTTTGTTTATTTTCATAAAATGGTCGGGGCGGCAGGATTTGAACCTGCGACCCTCTGGTCCCAAACCAGATGCGCTACCAGACTGCGCTACGCCCCGAGAGGTTATTTATATAGATGAATAAATGAATTTTATCAATTGAAACATAAGTGCAATCAATATAATTGAGATATAATTAGTATTATGATTCAACATATATCAAAACCCTTTAAATGGTTTTTTAAATTAGAGGCTGCATCGGGTCTCGTTTTACTTTTTGCAGCAATAATTGCATTATTTGTTAGTAATAGTGAATTGGCATCTATTTATTATGATGTTTTAAACTCTTATTTTGCTCTTGGTTTTGGAGAATTTAAATTAAAATTATCTGTATTACATTGGATCAACGATGTTTTAATGGCAATATTTTTCTTTTTGGTTTCTTTAGAAATAAAAAGAGAATTTATTCAAGGAGAATTATCAAACCCTAAACAAGCATCACTTCCAATAATTGCAGCTGTTGGTGGGATGTTGGTTCCAGCTTTAATTTATGTTGCTATCAATTATGAAAATTCTGAAACTCTAAAAGGATGGGCGATTCCCTCTGCTACCGATATAGCATTTTCATTAGGTGTATTGTCATTGCTTGGAAAAAGAGTTCCAATTTCTCTAAAAGTTTTTTTAACTGCTTTAGCTATTATTGATGATTTAGGTGCAATTGTGATAATTGCCTTTTTCTATTCTGGAAAAATACAAGCTATGTATTTAATACTAATGTTAGTATCAATCATTATCTTAATAATTTTTAATAGATTAAATATAAGAAGCTTTATTCCTTATCTCATAGTTGGAATTTTTTTATGGGACTTCACTCATTCATCTGGTATTCACGCAACTATAGCAGGAGTTTTATTAGCTTTAACAATACCACATAAAGATAAAAAAAATAAAATTTCTCATAAAAATTCAATGCTAATTAAACTCGAACACGCAATCTCGCCATATGTTGCTTTCGGTATAATGCCAATCTTCGCCTTTGCAAATGCTGGGGTTTCTCTTGAAGGTTTAAGCATAGCAACCTTGATGAATCCAGTGCCATTAGGTATTTTATGCGGATTATTTTTTGGTAAACAATTTGGCGTTTTCATTTTTTCTTATGTTTCAATCAAACTAAAGTTTGCTGAGATGCCAAATGACTCGGATTGGTTAAAATTATATGGCGTGGGTGTATTGACAGGAATCGGCTTTACAATGAGTTTATTCGTTGGAAATTTAGCGTTTGTTGAAACAACTCAATATTTAAGTGGTGTTAAAATAGGTGTGCTATTAGGTTCACTTGCCTCTACTCTTTTTGGGTATATGTTAATTTTATTAAGTAAAAAATAAAATTTAAATGTTTAAATCAAAAATAATATTTTTTGTAATTATGATTTCTCTTTTTTCATCTAAACTTAATGCGTCATATGAAAAACTGGCTTTTGATTTCTCTTTCAAAGATCTAGATGGTTCAGAAATGAAGCTTGCTGATTTTAAAGATAAGGTAATAGTTGTTACTAATGTAGCAAGTTATTGTGGTTTTACTTCTCAGTATGAAGATCTTCAAGAAATTTGGGAGAAATATCAAAGTAAAGGGTTAGTGGTAATAGGTGTGCCTTCAAATTCTTTTAATCAAGAAATGGAAACTAATAAAGAAATTAAAAATTTCTGTGAAGCTAAATTTGGAATAAGTTTCCCTATGACAGAAAAGGTTGAGGTCAAAGGTAGTAATGCTCACGACTTTTATAAATGGGCAAATAAAAATTTTGGTAGAGACGCAATACCAAAATGGAACTTTCATAAGATAATTATTGGGAAAGATGGAAAGGTTTATGATACTTTTTCATCTATGACTAAACCTTCTTCAAATAAATTTGTAAAAGTTTTAGAGGAAGCGCTAAAAAAATAACTTATATTTTCAATCTCATCCCATCAAACGCGGGTATAATATTTTTTGGAAGATTCTTCTTTAAAAAGTTATAATCTAATTCTGTATGAAGATTTGTTAAAACTGTCTTTTTAGGCTTTAAATGATAGCTAATTTTCAAACTAGCTTCTAAATTAAAATGTCCAGGGTGTCTTTTGAATTTAAGACAGTCAATAATCAAATAATTTAGATTTTTTAATTTGTTATAATCAGATGTTTTAATATTGCTACAATCACTAAGGTATGCGGTTTTATTAAAAATGTAAGCTGTTGAGGTAATTTGACCGTGTTCAACTTTAAAAGTGTCAAAAGTAACACTATTCTTTCCTTTTATAATTTTATGTTTCTTCTTAATTAAATTTGGTTTCATGATTGGAATATATCCCTGTCCACCATAAAAACAAAAATCATATTTTATTTTTAGAGCATTTAGTGTTCTTGAGTCTGCATAAATATTAATTTTTTTTTTATTTTTCCAAAAAAAAGGTCTTAACTCAAATATACCACTTGTTTGATCCGAATGCTCATGTGTATATAAAACACAATCGAGATCATTTATTTTATTTTTAATAAACTGTTCTTTGATATCAGGAGATGAATCGATTAAAATTGATAAATTACCTTTTTTTATGAAAGCAGAGCATCTTGTGCGTTTATTGAACTTGTTTCTTTTGTCACAATTTCCCCAATAATTATTAATCCAAGGTGAGCCTAGAGAACTTCCACAACCTAAAATAATTAATTCCATTTCAAATATTTATATTAAATAGTTTTATAAAATTATTAGATGTAATCAGGGAAAAATTCTCTTCAGATTGATTTTTAATATTTGCAATAAATTTCAATGTGTACATTAAGTGACTTGGTTCATTTGATTTTCCACGTAATGGTTCGGGAGATAAATAAGGAGAGTCTGTTTCTATTAAAATTTTGTTATTAGGTATTGATTTAAAGGTATCTACCAAATCATAATTTTTTTTGAATGTTATTATTCCACTAGCAGAAAAATAACAATTAAGATCTAGCAATTTATGAGCAAAAGTTTTACTGCCTGTAAAACAATGCATTAAAATATTAAATTTTTTGTTTTTAATTTCACTTGATAAAATATCATACATTTCTTTATCAGCAGATCTGGAATGAACGATTAGAGTTTTAGATGTTTCTTGACTAGCTTGAATGTGTTTAATGAAACATTTTTTTTGAGAGTTTTTATCAGAATGATTATAGTAAAAATCTAAACCAGTTTCACCAACTCCTATTATATTATCATCAATTTTTAAGTTTTGAATTATTTTTTGGACTTTTAAATCTTTGTAATTTTTAGCTTCATGTGGATGTATACCGTAAGATCCAAAAATATTTTTATGGTCCTTGACTATATTTAGTATGTTTTTAAAACTTTCATCTGTGGTTGAAATGGTTAAAAAATACTTTACCCCATTATTGTTTGCTCTTTTAATAACTTGTTCTAAATTATTAAAAAGAGGCTCAAAATCTAAGTGACAATGTGAATCAATTATCATTTTCGATCTTTTTAAATAAAATTCCTGGTTTTTTTATTTTATTACCCATTTTTAAGTATTTTGTATCTAATAGACAATCAATATTAAAATCCATTTTGTCTACCCCCAAACAATTCAATATTTTTTCTGATGATCCGGGAATTACAGGGTATAATAAAATACTAATGGATTTTATTTGATTTAGTATTGTGTAAATAACAGCATTCATTCTTTCAATATTATCTTTTTTTAAATCCCAAGGTTTTAAGTCATTAAAATATTTATTGGCTTCAAAAGAAAAATTAATAACTTCTTTCATATATTGATTTAATTCTTGTTTATCTATGAGTTTTTTTAGTTCGGGTACTTTATTTATAATGCTTTCTATAATTATTTTATCTTCTTTGAAAAAGCTTTTACAATTTGGAATACAAGAATTACAGTTTTTTTCCACAAAAGTAATAACTCTTTGACATAGATTTCCAAAATTATTTGCTAAATCATTATTGATACAATCTTTTAAACTTTTTAGAGAAATACTTCCATCATTCCCTAAAGAAACTTCTTTTATTAAATAATATCTTAATTGATCTATTCCATATTTATTTATTATATCTAAAGGATCCAAAATATTACCTAGAGATTTAGACATCTTCTTTTCGTCAGAAAGTATCCACCCATGACCATATATTCTTTTTGGTAGAGGAATTTTGGCCGCCATTAAAAAAGCTGGCCAATAAATAGCATGAAACCTTAGAATATCTTTTCCAATTATATGTACGTTTGCCGGCCAAAAATTTTTATATTTTATATTTTTTTCATCTGGAAAATCAAGCGCACTCAAATAGTTAGTTAAAGCATCAAGCCAAACATATATTACATGTTTGTTGTATTTTGGAACTGGAATTCCCCATGTGAATGATGTTCTGCTAACTGATAAATCTTTCAATCCACTTTTAACAAATTCTACAACTTCGTTTTTTCTTGATTTAGGCAAAATAAAATCCGGGTTTGACTCATAATGTTTAAGAAGTTTGTTTTGCCAGGATGATAATTTAAAAAAAAAAGACTCCTCCTCAACCCACTCTACTTTTGATCCAGATATTTTAGAAATTTTTAAATTATCCTTAGTATCAACCTCGTCTTCAGTATAATAAGCCTCATCGGACACAGAATACCAGCCGCTATATTTTGAAAGGTAAATGTCTTTTGAGTTTACAAGCCTATTCCAAATTTCATTTACAGCTTTGTGATGTCTTTGTTCAGTTGTTCTTATAAAATCATCATTAGATAAATTTAAAGTCTTGGTTAAATCTTTAAACTTTAATGAGATTTCATCACAAAATTCTTTTGGTTTTTTTAAAATTTTTTGTGCCTCTCGTTCTATTTTTTGTCCATGCTCATCCGTTCCAGTCAAAAACATGACATTGTTATTTTCTATCCTTTTAAATCTAGCAAAAATATCTGCAATTATACTTGAATATGCATGACCCATATGGGGTTTCCCTGATGGGTAGTAAATTGGTGTGGTTATATAAAAATTATTATCTGACATGATTAAAATAAACTCTGTATTGATTAAATACATTTAACATATTTAAATTAAAATTGTTATATTGATAAAATAAATTTACAATTTTATTTTTTATTTCAATTGTTTTTAAGATGTTTTTATTGTTTGTGCTAATAATATTTGCGAATTTTATATCAATTAAAAATATTATCAAATTTAAGTAATTAATGCTTTTAGCTTTTTTGAATCCTTCTAATAAATTGTAAATAATATCATCAAAGTTTTCTAGCGACTCTATTCTCAATTCTTTTAATATATAGTCAAATTTAAGTAAATTACCAGGAGTTGAATATTCCAAATAATCATGTGAAAAATTATTTTCCAAATTCAAATGCTCTTTAATTAAACTAAAAATACTTTTTTTATCCTCTAGGGATAGAAAAATTTTAAATTCAATAGATCTAGAAAATAAAGTTTCAATTACTTTATTATTTTTATTATTTACAAGAAAAAAATAGTCGAAATCTGAGGGTTCCTCTATTAATTTTAAGAGGGCATTTGCAGAATTTAGATTGATTAATTCAACATCATCAATAACATTAAATCTAGGTAAATTATTGAGAGGTGTTTTAGATAATTTAAGTTTCAATTGTCGTATACTATCAACTGAGACATTGGAAGGTTTTTCGCATCCTAGATAATTGAAATTTTGTTCAACATTAGACTTAATTTTTTTAATAATTTCACTATCAAATTGTATTGAAAAATTTTGCTTGTCATATGATGCTTTGGCTTGTTTGGATAAAATAAAATTAATAAAATGGAAAATAAAAGTAAATTTACCAATTCCTTTATCACCAGTAAATATTAATATCTTGGGAAGTTTATGATTGTTATAAAGTGTTACAAAATTATTAAATAATTTATTATATCCAAATAGTTTATTTAGACTTTCATCAAAAAAGATATTGTTTGTTGTTTTCTTCACTTTATTTAATTTTAGATAATACAACTTTTAAAATTTTTTCCTCTAAACTCTTATCGTCAGTTGAATTATCAAATATATAATATTTACTTCTGTTATTTTTGGCTAATTTTATAAACGCTTTTTGAGCATTATTATAAAAACTTCTTGAAAATTTATCATATCTATTTTTATTTTTTCTTTTTTTTAATCTAGAAAAAGCTTTTGATATATTAACCTTTAGCAAAAAAGTGATATCAGGTTTGATGTTATTAAGAATATACTGGTGGACTACATCGATAAATTTTCTATCAACCTTTTTACCAAATACCTGATAAGCTAAAGTAGAATCGATAAATCTATCACATATTAATATTTTTCTTCTTTTTTTAGCATCTAGTATTTTATTTTGAACATGTTCGTTTCTTGCAGCTAAATAAAGTAATGTATCTGTATATTTATGAAATATTTGATTTTTATTTTTATGAAAATAATCTTTTAATATTAAATCTCTAATTCTTTCAGCTCCAATACTTCCACCAGGTTCTCTTGTTAAAATTACAGGAAATTTTTTTTTTTTAATATTGTTAAACAATTTTTTACTTTGATAGGACTTACCTGAACCCTCAATTCCTTCAAAAACTATAAAAAAAAAATTTTTATTACGCATCTCCCCATATCAAATAATTAAAAGATAAAAACAAACTCTTAAAGAAATTTACCTTTTTTATTTTCTTAGCTGAATAAATTGGAAATTTTATTGTCCCATCAGTTGGTGTTTCTATTATTAGATTTCCAATTTCCTGATCTTTTTTAATTGGAGCTTTTATTGGGCCATTATATTCAAGAAATACTTTAAAATTTTTTAGTTCTTTTTTAAATATAGTTATATAAATGTCCTCTTTAACTACTCCTTCAACAAAGTCCTCTTTTCCTAACCATGTTTTAAATTTAAACTTAGGTTCATTTTCTTTTGCTATTTCATATGTATTCGTATTTCTTAAAGCCCATCTGAACATTCTTGAAGATTCATCAGATCTCGCCTGTTTAGTTGTGAAGCCACTACCAACAGCTATTAGTCTCCGGTCTTTTCCAATGATGGAACTCGCTAACGAATATTTTTCAACTGCTAAATAACCAGTCTTAATACCATCTGCGCCTATCCTCTTATATAAAAGTGGATTTCTATTCCCTTGCTTAATAGGATCTCCACCGGTTCTGTCCCATGTAAATTCTGTTTCTTTAAAGTATTCATAATAATCGGGATAATTATCAATTAAATATTTAGACATGTACGCTATATCCCTAACGGTAGAATAATTATCAGGATCATTTAGTCCAGACGAGTTAGTGAAATTAGTATTAGTTAAACCAATAAGTTCAGCTTTTTCATTCATCATGTCAGCAAACGCACTTTCGCTACCAGCAACACCCTCTGCTAGGGCGACACAGGCATCGTTTCCTGAAACAACAATTATACCTCTAAGAAGATCTTCAATTGTTACTTTATCATTCAGCATAATAAACATAGATGAAAAACCACTTTTAGACATTCTCCAAGCATTTTCAGATACAATTACCTCATCTGATAATTTAATTTTATCCTCTTTTAATAAATCAAAAACTACAATAGCTGTCATGATCTTTGTCATTGAAGCAGGGTAAATTTGATGATCTGCATCTCTTTCAAATAAAATTTTACCTGAATTATGATCTATTAAAATTGCAGTCGGTGCTTTAATTTTTGGTTCAGCTAAAGCATTAGTTAAGGATATTAAAATAAAATATACAATAATTATTAATTTCATTTAGCCATTTTTAAATCAAGATTATCAAAACCATACTTATTTAACTTAAAGTAATCACTTTTTAAAGTGTTAATTGAGGTGTAAGGCCCTGCTAATAATTGATAATTATTTTTACCAAGTTTATTTACCTTAAAAACTTCTTTTTTAATATCCTCATTTACCAATATATCAATTAGGCTTTCTGCCCATTTTTTAGAATAAAAGTTACCAACTATAATTAAATATTTATTTGGATGCTCATTTTTTGAGGAGTTTTTACTATCTTTAGATATATCATTAATTTTAACCTGTGTAATCGGGGCTTTTGTTAAGACATTTTTTTCTTCTGAATGAGTAACCGCTTTTTTAGCAACGAATGATTTATTTTTAACTCTTTGTTCAATTTCAATATAAGGCATTTTAGGATTTAAATTTAGTTGACTAGCCAATTTTTGTGTAATCAAAACTTTGAAAAAATCAGGATATTTAACTTTTTTTGTAACCTTCAGCTTAATAGATTTTTTATTAACTGGATTTGTAATTACTACATAACTATTTTTATTGAGTTGATTGTGACCAATTTCAATGTTATTTGGATTTAATTTAGTTGAAATTATCTTTTTTTGATAATCGTTTTCGTCATAAATCAAAGCAAATCCTTTTGATGTATAAGACGTATCATTATTTGTATTAAAAGTTGCATTTGAACATGAAAATAAAAAAAATATTATAAAAATTGAACTAAATTTCATTTTTAAATTTATCTTTTAAAGTACAAACAGCAATTGCAAATCTTAAAGATCTGTTCCACTTAAGAATCTTTTCATAGTTACCAAAAACTATAAAAGCAGGCTTCAAATTTGTTGCTCCAGGAATTATGTCTTTATCAGGAGTAACAATTGCAGACAAAATATTATCATCTAATTTAATATTTTGATCGATTTTCAAATATTTCTTGAAATATTTGAATTTTCTTTTGTTTTTAATTTTTTTAGCTGATGTATTCAAATATTTAATGGGAATATTTTCTTTTAAACTTACCTGATAAAAGCAAGGTTTATTTTTTTTCCAACCAATTTTACTAATATAATTAGCCGCAGAAGCAAAAGAGTCCTCAATATCTTTTAATTCTATATTTGCATTATTATTGTAATCTATAGCATAGTTTTTAATTGTAGATGGCATAAATTGAAAATTACCAAATGCGCCAGCCCAAGAACCATATAGAATATTTTTGTTTATTACTTTATTATCTATAAGTCTTAGAAGAATTAAAAGTTCGTTAGTAAAAAATTCGCTTCTTCTTTTATCAAAACTTAAAGTTGATAAAGAAGATATAATATCCATTTTGCCAAGATATTTACCATAATTAGTTTCAATACCCATTAGGGCTAGTAGCAATTCCTTTTCAACTAAAAATTTATCTTCGATAATATTTATTATTTTTTTTTCTTTTTTATATAGTAATAAACCCTTTTTTAATTTTTCGTTGCTTGTTCTTTTTTTTACATATGTTTTAGTATCTTCGTAAAACTCCGGTTGATATCTATCGTACTCTATTACCTTAGATAAAAATTTTACGTTATTCATTACATCATTTACTGTTGTTTTTGATATACCTTTTTTAATGGCTGTATTTTTAAAATTACTAAGCCATTCGTTAAAATCTTGATTGGCTTCAAGCTTTTGAAAGAAAAAAGCAAAAATAATAGTAAAAACTGTGACTATAATTTTCATTTTAAGCTTATATTCCAATATTTTTTTACATTCTAGAAAATTATTGAATAGCTTTAATCTTTTATTCTTTCATGTATATAGAATATCATCAGGTTTAAAAAGGAGAGGTGGCTGAGTGGTTGAAAGCACTAGTCTTGAAAACTAGCAATGGGTTTACTCATTCGTGGGTTCGAATCCCACCCTCTCCGCCAATTTATTTAAATTTAAACTCTTTAAGCAATCTTGATATTTTGTTGTTTGGAAAAGATTTATTGTGATTTAAATTTGAATACCATTTCAATATAGTATCATCATCTATTTCAAGAATTTCATAAAGATTTAATAATTCATTGTAATCAAAAGTATCAATATATTTTTTAACAAATTTTCCTAGAAGTAAATCCATTTCTTTAATACCTCTGTACTCAGATCTATAAATAATTTTTTTTTTTAATGAATTTATTTTATTCATTGTAAGAAAGTTATATTATAGGAATTTATGAAAAATTTAAATAAAAACAGTTTTTTATTCAAAGATATTTCATCAATTAAAGGCATTGGTAAGACATTAGAGAAATATTTAAAAAATAAAAAAGTTGATAAAGTTAAAGACTTATTGTTAGACCTTCCATATGAAGTAACAGATCGATCAAAAATAACTAGTTTAAATAAATTAGAAATTGGTAAAATTACAACAATTCAAGTAACTGTTGAAAAGTATAATTTTCCAAGAATAAGAAACTTACCTAATAAAGTTATATGTTCAGATGAAAATAGTAAAATAAATATAATTTTTTTTAATAGTAAAGAGGGTTATATAAGAAAGATTTTACCACTTAATAAAAAAGTTGTCATTAGTGGTAAAATTAATTTTTATAGAAAGCAATATCAGATAATAAACCCAACTTATGTAAAAGAAAAAAATTCAAAAGACAAAATTACTAAAATATTTCCAAAATATAATTTAACTGAAGGTTTAAAAGAAAAAATATATAGGAATATTATATTAAAAGTGTTAAGTAATTTTGATAAGGGTGATGAATGGTATTCAGAAAAATTTCTTAAAGAAAATAAATTTAACAAGTTAGAAAAAACTTTAAAAAATTTACATAATCCAACAACCAAAAAAGATATCAATTCAAATGATTACAGAAGGCTAGCATTTGACGAAATATTTTCAAATTTACTTTATTTATCAAAATCAAGAAAAATTGTTAAGGTGAAGAAGATTATAAAGATGTTTGATAAGAAAAAAATTACAGATATTGTTTTGAAAAACTTTAGTTATAAATTAACAGATGGACAGTTAAAAATATTAAGTGAAATTGAAAAGGATATAAAATCAAATCGTCGAATGTTTAGACTGCTTCAGGGAGATGTGGGATCAGGAAAAACAATTCTTTCTTTTATTAGCGCTTCGAATGTAATTAGCTCAAATCATCAAGTTGCTTTTATGGCCCCAACTGAAATTTTGGCTAATCAACATTATCAGTTAGCAAAAAAACTTTTCGAAGGTACAAATGTAACCTTAAATATTTTAACAGGAAAAACTGATTATAAAGAGAAAAATAAAATTTTATCAATGCTTGAAAATAAAACTATAAATTTTATTTTTGGAACGCATTCTTTATTTCAAAATAAAATTAAATTTTCAAACTTAGGTTTAATTATTATTGATGAACAACATAAGTTTGGTGTTAACCAAAGACTAAAGTTGGCAAAAAAAGGTGGTAAAAATTGTGATCTTTTATTAATGTCTGCTACTCCAATTCCTAGAACTATGATGCTATCTTTTTTTGGAGACATGGATATTTCAAGATTAAAAGAGAAACCAAAAAATAGACATGAAATTTTAACATTAGTAAAGCCTGAAAGAAAAATTGGTGAAATTTGGCCTTTACTTAAAAATGAAATTTCTATGGATAGACAAATTTTTTGGATATGTCCTCTAATTGATGAGTCTAAAACTTTAAATTATTCATCTGTAAAAAAAAAGTTTAACCAAATAAATAAAATTTTTCCTAATCAAGTAGGATTGATTCATGGAAATTTAAATAAAGAAGAAAAAAGTATAATCTTGAACAAGTTTTTAAATAAAAAAATAAAAATATTAGTAAGCACAACTGTTATTGAAGTTGGTATTGATTTTCCAGATGCAAATACTATTGTTATAGAAGACTCAAACAAATTCGGTTTATCACAACTACATCAGCTTAGAGGAAGAGTTGGAAGAGGGAAAAATAAATCAATATGTATTTTATTGTATAAAAATAATTTATCGGCAAATGCTAAAGAAAGATTAAAAATATTAAGATCTACAAATGATGGTTTCGAAATAGCTGAAAAAGATATGAGTTTAAGAGGTTACGGTGATATTTTAGGATTTCAACAAAGTGGTATTAAAAACTTTAAATTTGCAGATCCTATACATCATAAAGATTTATTTTTTTTAGCTGAAAAAAATATTAAAAAGATCGAAGATGAAAATTTTAAAAAATACGAAAATTTATTAAAATTATATGATAGAGCTGAAATAATACACGAAATAGGAAATTAATTTTCTGGGTCGGTGCTTCCTGCTGATACTATAAACTTAGATGCTTGTTCAAAGGACATGTCCAAAAAAATAACTTCTTTTTTCAAAAACATTAAGAGAAAACCACTAGTTGGATTAGGTGTTGTTGGTACAAAAACATTTAACAATTCTTCTCCAACTTTATTTTTAATTTCCCCCTTATTTTCCTTTGTTGCAAATCCGACTGCCCATGTTCCTTTTCTAGGGTATTCGACAAGAACAACGGATTTTCTATCTCCTTTACTTTTAGCAAAAGTTTCTGTCAATTGACCTACTGCAGAATAAATAGTTCTTAGGATAGGAATTTTATTTAATATTAATTCAAAAACATCAAACAACTTCTTTCCAAGGAAAGATAATGACAACCATCCAACAAAAGTTATTATTAATATTGATATTAAAATTTCTAAACCAGGAATATTATAAGGAAGATAATAATTAGGGTTAATTTCTTTTGGTAAAATTTTTGAAGAAATTTTTATAATAAATAGTGTTAAATATAAAGTTATGCCAATTGGTATTAACACTACAACACCTGCTATAAAATTATTCCTTAATGAGGAAAACATTGATCTTTTTGACTTCTTTTTGGTCATATATTTAAATCCATAAATAGAATATTTCCTATATTTTTGTTATTATCATTCTATGAGTAAGAGTCATAACATAAATAGAAGAAAATTTCTCGGCTTTATTGGGTGTAGTTGTGGAGGATTTTTTCTGAACTCATGTGGTACAGTTCCAATTACTGATCGTAAACAATTAACTTTATATCCAGAAAGTGTAATAAATAGACAGGCGGCCACCGCATACAATAAGCTTAAAAATTCAAAAAAAATAAAATTGATAAATAAAGGAAAAGATTTAAATAATATTATTGATATTGGAGAAAAAATTTCAAATGCTGTATCGGCTTTTTTTGATAAACAAAATAAAAATGATCCTACCTCTGCTTTTGATTGGGAGTATATATTAATCGATGATAAAAAAGTAAAAAATGCATGGTGCATGCCGGGTGGTAAGATAGCTGTTTATACTGGAATTTTAGATGTTGCTAAAAACACAAACGGTCTTGCTACGATCATGGGTCATGAAATTGCTCACGCAGTAGCTAAACATTCTGTGGAAAGAATGAGTGCTGCAATGGCTGTTAATGTAACTACCCAAATAGCAGATATTTTTACTAAAGGTGCTATATCACAAACAAGAAATACAGTTGGTAGAGCTACGGGTATGGATGTTCTTCAATTAGGAATAATGAACCCTTTTGGAAGAAAACAAGAAAGTGAGGCAGATTATTTAGGATTAATTTTCTCATCCCTATCAGGTTACAACATAAAAGAGTCAACAATGTTATGGGAAAGGATGAAAAAGGCAAATAAGGGTAAAGAACCTCCACAATTTCTCAGCACACATCCATCAAGTGATAAAAGAATTAAAAATTTAGAAAAGTGGATACCAGAAATCATTTTAGACTATCCACCAATTAAAACTTAAAGGATTGGTGAGCCGTGTTGGATTCGAACCAACGACACCTTCCTTAAAAGGGAAGTGCTCTACCAGCTGAGCTAACGGCCCGTAAGAAAACTGTTTTTATATTTAATCTCATTGAATTTCAATTACAAAATTATCTATAAATTGATGTAAGTTCATTATTCCCTGCTGCGACACATGGTGATTTAACGCATGTACCAATCACCCATTCAGAACCAGGGTCTGAATTAAAATTTTTAGAACTTACAAAAATCATGCCCATTTCGGTTGATTGACCTGCTTTTCCCTCAGCTTGAAGTCTAGGATCTTGTGCACTCATTACTATGCTGCTACTTTTAGAGTATGGATTTTTTAAATTTAAATTTATATTGATATATTTTATAATTTTATTAGATGACCAGGTATCATTACATTGATCTCCCCATATAGTTTTCGATTGCTCGTTGCTGTTATCACATTTGTTTATTTGATTATTTATAAAATCAACTATTGTCTTGTGATTTGACTTAATTAAATTTGCCTTTTCCTCAACAGCTGACCTTGTCGATGCAGTCCAAAGTAGGGTTGATACTACATAAAGAACGGAAAAAAATACTAAAACTTCTAATAAACCAAACTTTCTAAAATTAATCATAATTTACTATCATTTTTTTTTGGACTTTATTTTCGAAAAAATCAATTAGATTTTGAACAGTTTGAATTCCCATTCTTATAGTACATTCTTGTGTAAAGGTTGCTGAATGAGGACTCAACAAAACTCTCTTATTATTTATTAAAGGATTATTTAAATCAATAGGTTCTTTTTCAAAAACGTCTAAACCTGCACCAAATATTATATTCATTTTAATTGCCTGATTAAGATCTTTTTCGTTAATTATTCCACCTCTTGCTGTGTTGATAATAATCATATTTTTTTTCATTGATTTAAGTTTTTCTAAATTAACAAGGTTTTTTGTTTTTTCATTTAAGGGCATGTGTATTGACAAAAAGTCAGCAGTCTTAAAAGCCACATTTAAGTCTTCAACTTTATTTCCGCCAAAGGATTCTATGGTTTTTTTATCAACAAAAGGATCATATACATTTACACTCATGTCAAAACCTAAACATCTTTTGATTAAAATTTTGCCTATACGACCAAATCCCATAATTAAAATTTCTTTATTAAAAATTTCATAAGTTAAAAGTTTTTTAACATTGTTTCTAAAATCACCGGACCTAACCATAGAGTCATAATTAGTAATTCCTTTTGATAATGACAAAAGCATATACATAACATGCTCAGCAACAGAAACTGCATTCGCTGTAGCAGTAATTAAAAGCTTAATATTATTTTTTTTTAAATAATTTATATCAACATTATCGTATCCTACTCCATGTCTAGAAATTACTTTGAGATTTTTACAGTGACTTAAAATACTAGGTCCTAATTTTGCGACTCTCAATGTTATACCGTCAAATTTAGGTAATTGCTTAATTAAATTTCTTTCAGATACATCTTCGATAATTTCAAAATCGAAATTTTTATTATTTTTTAGAAGGTCAATACCTTTTTCATGAATTTTTTCAACAATTCCAATTTTATACATTTTGTATCCAGAAGTACTAATTATCATATCTTATCTAATATATTTTAGACATTAAATAATTTTATTTTTACATCAAAATTTATTTGAAAACTACAAAACTTTGATTTATTTAAGTAGTGTGCTAAGACAAAATATTTTTTCAGCAATTGTAGGATTGTTACCCATAAGCTATATACTTGGAACATTTATCGTTAATACTAATATTTTGTTAATTATTGCTAGTGGAAGTATTCTTTATTTAAAAGGAAAAAGATTTAAAATCTCTGATGTAGACAAACTAGTAATATTATTTTTTTTTTATATACTTATAACAGGTTTATGGAACACTGTAGAAATTAATTTTTTAAATCAATCTCTTAATAAAAATTATTATATTTTAAGTAAAAGTTTATTTTTTTTAAGGTATTTTTTTTTATATTTATCGATAAGACTTCTTATTGAAAATAATTTTTTGAATTTTAAAGTTATTTTTTCTATTTTTTCGATAACAGTCCTTTATGTTTGTATTGACGTAATAATTCAATTTTTTTCCGGTAAAAATTTATTTGGTTACACAAGCACTTTTGAATATAAAAATACTGGTCCATTTATTGATGAAGCAATTGCTGGTGGATTTATTCAAAGATTTTCCTTATTTTTATTTTTTGCTTTAATTGCTTTCTCTTCAATAAAAAAATTAAATTTAAAGATATATGCATTAACTTTATTATTTATATTGGTAATTACTTCAATAATTTTTTCAGGAAATCGAATGCCTTTAATTTTATTTATAATAAGTATTATTTTAATAATGTTAACTAATAAAACAATAAAAAGATTTTTGTTACAAATTTTTATTTTGATTTTTGTTGTTTCGTTCGTAACGATTAATTCACACGACAAACTAAATAGATATTATAAAACATTTTACTACCAAACAAAAAATATAGTTTCACATTATGTATACAAAGTAACTGGAATAGGCTCAAAAACTCCTTTTAGTAGAACACCAAATTACATTTATGAATTTGATTCTGGAATATCTACTTTTAAACTAAATAAATATATTGGAGGTGGTATTAAATCATTTAGATTTAATTGCCCAAAAAGAAAAATTACAAATAGGGAAAGAACTACCTGTAATATGCATCCACACAATTATTATTTAGAAATTTTAACTGATCTAGGCTTATTTGGTTTTTTTATTTTTTCCATCATGACAATTCTGGTCATATTTAAATCTTACAGAAATTTATTTAACTTTAAAAATAAGTATATTTTTTCTCCTTTTTTTTATGTTTTTTTGATGGAGGTTTTTCCTATAAAATCTTCTGGTAGTTTTTTTACTACAAACAATGCAGTAATAATCTTTTTAAGTTTTGCGGTTATTACAAGTTTTTGCTCAAAGAACAGAGTTGTTGGCGGTCCCACGGGGAATCGAACCCCGATTAGATGATTGAAAACCATCTGTCCTAACCGTTAGACGATGGGACCTAATTATATTTTGACTTATTAACAGAAATATCATCGATAATAAACTCTACATTTTTTTTCCCCTTCCATTCATTAAGAGATAATTTGCCAAAAATATTAATTTTTTTTCGATTTTTTGCAAATAGGTAAGTTTCTAATTCAGTTTTAACTGCGTTAAATGTGACACTTTTTACTACTGAGCCATCCTGACCTACTAATATCGATTTTATGTGTTTGTCTCCAACTATTGTTGATTTTATTAACTCTAAATTTTCGATTACAAATTTTGGTTCTGGATTACCTGACCCAAAAGGAGATAAAGAGTTTATTTCATTATAAAAGTCATGATTAAGAGCAGATGGGGATATTATTGAATCAAAAAAAATCTCATTACTTTTTTTTGTATTTTTTTCAATTTTTAGGAAACTTTTATTAATAAAATTCTTAAATTTTGTTATATTATCTTCTTTTATACTAAAACCGCCTGCCATTTTATGACCACCGCCTTTTAAAAGAATATTTTGCTGCACAGCGTTTATAATCATTGAACCAATGTCAAAACCAAAAACAGATCTTGCTGATGCTTTACCAATTTTATCAACAACTGATATGATAACTGTTGGTTTATTAAATTTTTCCTTTAGTCTTGAAGCTACAATTCCAATTATTCCACTATGCCAATTATGTCCTGATAAAACTATAACTGAGTCATTGTTATTAACTGATATATTTTTCTCAATTTTATTTAACATGTCTTTTTCTATTATTTTTCTTTCATTATTATAAATCTCTAATTCAGAGGCAATTTTAAAAACTTCTTTTGGATTTTTACTTAATAGCAAATTGGCACCGTGAGAACATTTGCCAACTCTTCCACCAGCATTGATTCTTGGTCCTATAATATAACCTAAATGATAAGTGTTTAAGTTACTTTCTATACCACAAATATTTTTAAGAGTTTTAATTCCTGGATTAGATATTTTATTTATAATTTTCAAGCCTTGACTGACGATTGTTCTATTAAGGCCAATTAAAGGGACAACATCACAAACTGTTCCTAAAGATACTAAATCAAGGTAGTTAATTAAATTAGGTTCTATAATATTATTTTTTTCAAACCATTTTAGTTTTTTTAACCTCATATTTAAGGCGACAAGAAACATAAAACACACACCTGCTGCACATAAATAATTTAAATTTGATTTATCATCAAACCGATTGGGATTAATAATTGAATGAGCATTAGGAAGTTTTAATTCCGATTGATGATGATCTAGAATTATTATATCATAACTTTTTTTTTGATATCTATTTATTATATCAAATGACATTGTCCCACAATCAACGGTAAAGATTATATTCGATCCTTCTTTAATAAGTTTATCAAATCCATTATTCGAAGGACCATAACCTTCGGTTTTTCTGTCTGGGATATAAATTGATATTTTAGAACCAATATCGTTAAAATAATTACCAAGAATTGCTGTAGATGTAGCACCATCTACATCATAATCTCCAAATATACCGATTTTTTCTTTATTAATTATAGCTTTAGATGCGCGATCTACACTTTTATCCATATCTTTCAAAATAAATGGATCTGGCAAAGAATTTTTAAGTTTTGGATTTAAGTATAAATTTACTTCATTTATGTTAATTTTTCTTATCGCAATTAATCTTGATAATATTTCACTTAAACTTAAATTATCTTTTAAGGTATTAACTATTTCTTCACTATATTTTTTTGATATCCAATTCTTTCCTAAAACTGAATTTAATGTCATTTTTTTAAAATATTTTTAACTTTTTTTGAAATTTTTTGGTATTTATGAAGAACATATGAATTAGCTTCAAAAGAGTCACCTTTATCAATAATTCCATTTAAAATATCCCCATCCGTAACTCCTGTTGCACAAAATATTACATCACCTTTTACCATTTCACTTATAGTATATTTTTTTTTAAAATTAGTAATTCCTAAGATTTTTGCTCTATTAACCTCTTCATTATTATTTAAAACAAGTCTTGTCTGCATTTGACCTCCAAGACAATGTAAAGCAGCAGCAGCAAGAACACCTTCTGGACCACCACCTATACCTAAATAGATATCTATTGGTGAATTTATATCAACAACTGAAATAACACCAGTTACATCACCATCATCAATAAATTTAATTTTCACTTTTAAGGCCATTAGAGACGAAATAATTTTGTCATGTCTACTTCTTTTGAGCACACAAGCTGTAAGGTTTTCAGGCTTGGTTCCTTTTGCCTTTGCAATAAGTTCTATATTTTTTTCTACTGTATTATCTAAATCTATAATATTATCTGGATATCCTGAGCCAATTGCAATTTTTTCCATGTATGTATCTGGTGCTGATAATAAACAACCTTTTTTTGCAACAGCCATTACTGAAATAGCATTGGGCAGATTTTTTGCTGCAAAATTTGTTCCTTCTAATGGATCAACGGCAATCTCTAAATTTTCTCCTTTTCCAGTACCTACTTTTTCACCAATATATAACATTGGTGCTTCGTCCATTTCACCCTCTCCTATAACAACCTTGCCTTTGATATCAATTTTGTTTAGTTCGGAACGCATTTCATCTACTGCAGCTTTATCTGCTGCAATTTTATCATTTTTTCCTTTGAATTTAGATGCGCCAAAAGCTGCTCTTTCACAAACTTTTATAAATTTGTTAAGTAATTTAGGATCAATCAAATTTATATCTCTTCTATTCTGATAAACTTAGGTTTACTTATTATAAAGCTTTTTTTTGATAATGAATTTATACATTTTTTTAAATTTTTATCTTTAGACTTATGTGAGATCATAATAATCGACGCATATTTTTTTTGTTTTAAAGGGTTTTGAATTAATCTTTTAACAGAAATTTTGTTTTTGGACATTAATTTAGTTATTTCAGAAAGAACGCCTTTTTTATCTATAACGTCAAGCCTGATATAAGAAGAAAAAATTTTGTTAGACAAATTTGCTGATTTAATTTTCTTTCTTTTAGAAGCAGACATAGAAAAAGGGTATTTAATATTACCTCTAAGAACAGAACAAATATCAGAAACTAGTGCTGAAGTAGTAGGACCAGGTCCAGCACCTTCTCCTTGCAGAACAGATTTACCAACTGGCTTTCCCTCAATTATAACAGCGTTCAAAACACCATTAACATTGCTTAATCTTGATTCTTTATTTATTAAACATGGGTGCACTCTTTGGATTAGTCTTCCATTAACAATCTCACTTAAACCAAGATGTTTAATTTTATATCCTAAAACTTTTGCATTCTTAATATCAGTTTTATCTATAAAGTTTATTCCCTCAACATTAATATTTCTATTATTTACAAAACAATTAAAAGCAAGGGCTGACAGTATTTGAATTTTTGATTTAACATCATCACCATTTAAATCAGATTTAGGATTTGATTCGGCATATCCTAACTTTTTAGCATTATTTAAAACATCATTAAAATTCATATTCATTCTATCCATATTTGATAAAATAAAATTTGATGTTCCGTTTAAAATTCCATAAATTTTTCGAGTACTATTCGCTATTAAACCTTCTTTTAAAGTTCTTATAATTGGAATACCTCCTGCAACAGCAGCTTCGTATTCAATATTGACTTTATTTTTTTCAGCGAGAAGAGCTAATTTATCACCATACTTTGATATCAAAGACTTATTAGCTGTGACGACATGTTTTCTGTTTTTAATTGAATTAAAAACTAGTTTTTTTGCAGGGCCTTCTGAACCTCCAATTAATTCAACAACTATATCAATATCTTTTAAAGTAGATGCTTTTAAGTAATGACTCAACCATTTATTTTTAGGAATAGATATTTTTCTTTTTTTATTTTTGTTTTTTGCAGATACGTATTTTACATTAAAATTCACATTATTTTTTTCTATAATAGAATTTTTATTTTGATTAAGATGTTTCAAAAGACTTAGTCCAATGTTACCCAACCCTACTATTGCAATATTAAAATTTTTTTTTTTAATCATTTTATTGTTAAATCAGGAAATTTTTTTTCATTTCCAATTTTGAATATTTTATTTGCAACT
>CACFLA010000002.1:0-120515 GCA_902566975.1 uncultured Pelagibacteraceae bacterium | reverse complement strand
TGTCTTGCTCCACCAGTTCCTTTTTGTGCATAAATTTTTCTAGTTGAACCAATAACCTCGTTTCTTTGCTTAGTTTTGGCTAAACGTTTTTTTGAAAGGTTTAGTTGCCAATCAATTACATATTTCAAAAGTTTATTGTTTACTTTTAAACCAGTAATTTTATCAGAGACGATTAGGTCTTTACTTTTACTACCGTCGATATTTAATACCTTGATATTCATAAATTATTTATTTTTAGTTTCTTCCTTTTTAACTTGTTTATTTTCTTTTTTCTTTGGGGTTTCTTTATTTTGTGAATCTTTTTTTTCAGCTGTTTTTGAGGTTTCTGAAGCTTGAGCAAATTTGTCTTTGCTTGTTTTTCTGTTAACTATTTTTTTAGATTTTCTTAAAAAAACTGTAGTGTTTTTTGATCCAGGTATTGATCCTTTAATATAAATTAAACCATTTTCAATATCAGACTTTATGATTTCTAAATTTAATAATGTTCTAAATTTTGATCCCATATGTCCAGCCATTTTTTTTCCTTTAAATACTTTTCCAGGATCTTGGTTTTGCCCTGTTGATCCATGTGATCTGTGGGAAACTGAAACACCATGACTGGCTCTTAAACCCCCAAAATTATATTTTTTCATAACTCCCGCAAAACCTTTACCAATTGTTTTTGATCTTACATCAATAAATTTAACATCTTTTAAAATTTCTAAACCTATTTCACTGCCTGTTTTAAAATCTTCAACCTTTTCTACTCTATATTCCTTGATAATTTTTTTTGGTTCAGTATTTTTTTTAGCAAAGAAACCTTTCATCTGTTTTGTTAATTTTGAATTTTTTTGTTTAATAAAGCCTAATTTAACAGCAGAATAACCATTTTTTTCCTTTGTATAAATGTCGATTATTCTTCCTTTTTCAATTTTAATAACTGTTACTGGTATAGATATACCAGAGTTAAAAAACTCCCTTGTCATACCCATTTTTTTTCCTACCAATCCTAAAGTCATAATTATATTTTTATTTCTATATCTACACCTGAAGCTAGATCTAATTTCATTAATGCCTCGACTGTTTGAGGTGTTGGTTCAACAATATCAATTAGTCTCTTATGTGTTCTTGTTTCAAATTGCTCCCTACTTTTTTTATCGATATGAGGTGATCTCAAAACTGTAAATCTTTCTATCTTTGTAGGTAAAGGTATTGGCCCTTTTACTTGAGCTCCTGTTCTTTTAGCGGTATTTACTATTTCCTCTGTCGACAAATCGAGAATTTTGTTATCATAAGCTCTTAGATGTATTCTAATATTTTGGTTTTCCATTTTAAGCCATCTTCTTTGTTACTTCATCTTGTACATTTTGAGGAACTTTTGCATAATGATCAAAAAACATTGAGTACTGGGCTCTACCCTGAGACATTGATCTTAAATTATTGATATAACCAAACATATTAGCTAAAGGAACCATTGCACTAATCACTGTAGCATTTCCTCTTGTTTCTGTTGTTGATACTTGGCCTCTTCTACTATTTAAATCACCAATTACATCTCCCATATAATCTTCAGGAGTGATTACCTCAACTCTCATCATAGGTTCTAATAATTTTAGGCTTGCTTTAGTACATGCATCTTTAAAACAGTATCTAGATGCAATTTCAAAAGCTAAGACGCTAGAGTCAACGTCATGGTGTAACCCATCTACGATAGTTACTTTGTAATCTATTAATGGAAACCCAGCTAATATTCCGTTATCGGCAACACTTTCAATCCCTTTTTCAACGCCTGGAATAAATTCCTTTGGTATTGCACCACCCTTAATTTTATTTTCGACTTCTCTACCCTTTCCTGGTTCTAAAGGTTCTACTGTAAGTTCAACTTTTGCAAATTGACCTGCACCTCCACTTTGTTTTTTATGTATGTAAACGCTAGATACCGGCTTTAGAATAGTTTCTCTATATGCAACTTGTGGGGCACCAATGTTTGCTTCAACTTTAAATTCTCTTTTCATTCTATCAACTATAATATCTAAATGAAGCTCCCCCATACCCTTAATAATTGTTTGTCCAGACTCTTCGTCAGACGTTACTCTAAATGAAGGATCTTCTTTTGCTAATCTACCAAGTGCTTCACCCATTTTTTCTTGATCGCCCTTAGTTTTGGGTTCAACAGCAATTTCAATTACTGGGTCTGGAAATTCCATTGGCTCTAAAACTACTGGGTTCTCCTCATCTGATAGTGTATGACCTGTTATAGTATATTTAAGACCTGCTAAAGCTACGATATCACCAGCATTGGCCTCTTTTACATCTTCTCTGCTGTTAGCGTGCATCAGAAGCATTCTACCAACTCTTTCTTCTTTATCTTTGGATGTGTTATAAATTCCCGTTCCAGATTTCAAAGTCCCTGAATAAATTCTTATAAATGTTAATGAACCTACAAAAGGATCATTTGCTACTTTAAACGCTAAAGCTGAAAAAGGCTCTTTGTCATCAAATTTTCTCTCAATTTCATCTTTTGAGTTTGGCTTAGTACCTTTGATAGAGTTAATATCTTTGGGGCTTGGTAAGAAATCAATTACAGCGTCAAGCAAAGGTTGCACACCTTTATTTTTAAAGGCTGAACCAGTAATTACTGGTACAAAGTCAAATTTTAGGCAGCCTTTTCTAATACACGCTATTATATCTTTTTCAGAAATTTCTTTACCGTTTAGGTAATCGTCCATTAGTTTTTCATCTTGTTCTACAGCCGTCTCTATTAAATCTTTTCTATATTTGTCAGCTTGTTCTTTTAAATCTGCAGGTATATCTACATATTCAAACTCAGCTCCAAGTTTTTCATCTTTCCATATTACGGCTTTCATTTTAATTAAATCAACTATGCCTTTTAATGAAGACTCTATGCCAACAGGAATTTGCATAACAAGAGGTTTAGCTCCAAGTCTATCTTTAATCATTTGCACACAGTTGAAAAAATCAGCTCCTGTCCTGTCTAATTTATTTACAAAACAAATTCTTGGAACCTTGTATTTATCAGCTTGACGCCAAACTGTTTCGGATTGAGGTTCAACACCTGCAACACCATCAAATACAGCAACTGCTCCGTCTAAAACTTTTAATGATCTTTCAACTTCAATAGTGAAATCTACATGGCCAGGTGTGTCGATAATATTAATTCTATGTTCTCTCCAAAAACAAGTAGTTGCAGCAGAAGTAATTGTTATACCTCTTTCTTGCTCTTGTTCCATCCAATCCATTGTAGCAGCACCATCATGAACCTCACCAATTTTATGACTCTTTCCTGTGTAATATAAAATTCTTTCTGTCGTAGTAGTTTTACCGGCATCTATGTGAGCCATAATTCCAATGTTACGATATTTTTCTAATGTGTGTGATCTAGCCATAATATTACCATCTAAAATGTGCGAAAGCCTTGTTTGACTCAGCCATTTTGTGTGTGTCTTCCTTTTTTTTTATTGCAGAACCTTTTTTTTGATATGCGTCTAGCAATTCAAAAGATAATTTTTCTGCCATAGTTTTATTTTTTCTTTTTCTAGATGCATCTAAAATCCATCTGAGTGCTAACGCTTGAGATCTATTTGATTTTACTTCAACAGGAACTTGATAAGTTGCTCCTCCTACTCTTCTTGACCTTACTTCAATATTTGGTCTAACATTACTAATCGCAGTGTTAAATACTTTTAAAGGATCTTCTTTTTTAGTTTCTTTAATTTTATCTAAAGCTGTATACAAGATTCTTTCAGCAGTTGATCTTTTTCCATCATACATAATTGAATTTATAAACTTTGAAATTACTTTTGAACCATATTTTGGATCTGAATAAATTTTTCTGACAGGAGCTTTTCGTTTTCTAGACATAGGAATTTATTATTTTGGTTTTTTTGCTCCATAAAGGGAACGTCTTTTTTTTCTGGTAGTAACACCCTGTGCATCAAGGTTACCTCTTAAGATATGGTATCTTACACCAGGTAAATCTTTTACTCTTCCCCCTCTAATCAAAACAACAGAGTGTTCTTGTAAATTATGGCCTTCTCCTGGTATGTAAGCTGTTACCTCATAGCCGTTTGATAATCTTACTCTTGCAACTTTTCTTAAAGCTGAGTTAGGTTTTTTGGGTGTTGTTGTATAAACTTTTATACACACAGCTCTTTTTAAGGGCTGTTTTTCTAAAGCAGGAACCTTATTTCTTGATAAGGGTTTTACTCTAGGTTTTCTCATCAACTGATTAATAGTTGGCATAATTTTTAATATTTTTTGATTGATAAAAGTAAGCGAGTAATTGTTAATTTTAAGTTACTGTTTAAGGTTAATATGACCTTACTTCTAACTATCAAATTTGCGCTAAACTAACATTGAACATCAAAATGTCAATAATTAATAAAGTTAAAAAGCCCTATTTTACTTGCGTTATTCGGTCTTTGTACCTTGGTTTTCAGATTTTTCTAAGTCTTGTTTGGCGAGCTCTTGTTTTTTTAGTTCTGCTATTCTAATTTTATCTTCTTCTCTTGCTTGTTTATCTAATATGTTTTTAGTTAAGCCTGTACCCGCTGGAATAAGTCTACCTACAATAACATTTTCTTTTAATCCTTCCAAAGTATCAATTTTTCCTTTAATTGCTGAGTCTGTTAGAACTCTTGTGGTTTCTTGGAAAGAGGCTGCAGAAATAAATGAATTTGTTTGCAGTGATGCTTTAGTTATACCCAACAATACCCTTTCACCTGATGCAGGTTTTTTGTTTTGTTTTTTTAGCTCCTCATTCGTGTTATCTAGATCAATTCTATCAACAAGTTCACCGTTTAAGTAATCAGAGTCCCCTGATTCTTTAATTTCAACTTTTTTAAGCATCTGTCTCACTATTGTTTCTATGTGTTTATCGTTTATTACAACTCCTTGCATTCTGTAAACTTCTTGAACCTCAGTAACAAAATACTCTGTTAAAGCCTCTACTCCTAAAATTCTCAGAATATCATGTGGTGCAGGTGCTCCATCTAACAAATATTCACCTTTTTTAATTTTCTCACCCTGGTTAAAGTTTGTGTGTTTGCCTTTTGGTATTAAATAATTTGATGACTCACCTTTGTCTGTAACAATCGAAATTTTTTGTTTTCCCCTAACTTCTTTACCAAATTGTATTGTTCCATCACTTTCTGCTATTATTGCACTATCCTTAGGTCTTCTAGCTTCAAATAGTTCTGCAACTCTTGGGAGTCCACCAGTAATATCTTTTGTTTTTGAAGTTTCCTTCGGTAATCTTGCTAAAACATCGCCAGCTGATATTTTTTGTCCATCTTGAACAGAAAGAATAGAGTCAGGTACTAGATAATATCTTGCTTCATTGCCGTCAGCTTTTTTTATAACTTCTCCATCTGAATTTCTTAATGTTATTCTTGGTTTTAAATCACTATTTTTTGATTGAGATCTCCAATCTACAACTGATTTAGAGGATATACCTGTTGCATCATCAAGGGTTTCTGCGAGTGAAACACCATCTACTAAATCCATATAATTAACGATACCGTTTGTTTCTGCTATTACCGGTAGGGTATAAGGGTCCCATTCACATATTTTTTTTCCTTTTTGTACCTTATCTCCGTTCTTGAAAAATAGTTTTGAACCATATGGAACTTTATATAAAGCTAATTGTCTTCCATTATCGTCCTCTAATGAGAGTTGAGTATTTCTTCCCATAACAATTGTATTATTTTTTGAGTCTACAAGTAAATTTTTATTACTCACTTTTAAAATACCTGAATTTACTGATACCACTGATGAATCTTCTTTAATTTGGGCTGTACCACCAACGTGGAAAGTTCTCATTGTTAATTGAGTACCAGGTTCACCAATAGATTGGGCAGCTATCATACCAATTGCTTCACCAATGCTTACAAGTTTTCCTCTAGATAAATCTCTACCATAAGACATTGCACAAACTCCTTTTTTTGATCCGCAAGTGATTACAGAATAAACCTGTATAGATTTAACACCTGCTGAATCAATTTTTTCACAAATATTTTCATCAATCATTTGTTTTTTCTTAATAATTAGTTCTCCAGACAATGGATTTTTTACATCCTCGGCGGCAACTCTACCTAAAACTCTTTCTGATAAACTTACCAAAACATTACCACCTTCAATAATTTCAGATAGTTTTATTGAAGATTTAGAGTTACAGTCACATTCTGTTTTAGTTATTTGAATATCCTGAGCAACATCACAAAGTCTTCTTGTTAAATAACCTGAGTTTGCTGTTTTTAACGCTGTATCAGCTAAACCTTTTCTAGCACCGTGAGTTGAATTGAAATACTCTAAAACTGTAAGACCCTCTTTAAAATTTGAAATTATTGGAGTTTCTATAATTTCACCTGAAGGTTTTGCAATCAGTCCTCTCATTCCAGCTAATTGTTTCATTTGAGCAGGTGATCCTCTAGCACCAGAGTCAGCCATCATAAATACAGAGTTAGTTTCAATTCTTCCATCAGGGTATACTTTTTCAGCAGATGAAATCTCTTTCATCATTTCGTTAGCAATAGAATCTGTACATTTAGACCAAATATCTACTACTTTGTTGTATTTTTCTCCCCTTGTTATAAGGCCGTCTTGATATTGTTTTTCATAATCTTCTATTTGTTTTTTTGTTTGATTTACTAATTTTTCTTTTGTTTTTGGTATAATTAAATCGTTCTTACCAAATGAAATACCAGCTTTAAAAGCGTGTTTAAAACCTAGATCTTTTATTCTGTCACAAAAAATTACAGTCTCCTTTTGTCCACAATATCTGTAAACGGTATCAATAACTTCTGAAACTGCTTTTTTGGTAAGAATTTTGTTAACTAGTTCAAATTTAATTTTATGGTTTTTTGGTAAAGTTTTAGATAGTAAAAATCTTCCGGCTGTACTTGTGTATTTCTCTGAAATTTTATTTCCATCTTTATCTACAGTATCGAATACTGATACTATCTTAGAGTGAACACTTATATCTTTTCTTTCAATAGCATTCTCAATTTCATTTACATCAGAAAAAATTCCTACAGGTTTAGTTTTTGTATCCTCTTTATGTTGAGATAAATAATATATACCTAAAACAATATCTTGGCTGGGTACAATTATTGGTTTACCGTTTGATGGACTTAAAATATTATTTGTTGACATCATTAGCACACGGGCTTCTATTTGTGCTTCTAAGCTTAGTGGAACATGTACTGCCATTTGATCACCATCAAAATCAGCATTAAATGCAGCGCAAACTAAAGGATGAAGTTCTATAGCATTACCCTCAATCAGTTTTGCTTCAAAAGCTTGAACGCCTAATCTATGTAAAGTTGGAGCTCTATTTAAAATTACAGGGTGCTCTCTAATAATATGTTCTAATGCATCCCATACCTCACTTTTTTGTTTTTCAACCATTCTCTTTGCTTGTTTAATGGTTGTAGCAAATCCCAGTTTGTCCAAACGGGCGTATAAAAAAGGTTTAAACAATTCCAAAGCCATTTTTTTTTGGTAATCCACACTGATGAAGTTTTAGCTCTGGTCCTACAACAATCACTGATCTACCAGAATAGTCTACTCTTTTACCTAAAAGATTTTGTCTAAATCTTCCTTGTTTACCTTTCAACATTTCTGCTAAAGATTTTAGAGGTCTTTTCCCTGTTCCAGTAATTACTCTTCCTCTTCTACCATTGTCAAAAAGCGCGTCCACAGATTCTTGGAGCATTCTTTTTTCATTTCTTACTATAATGTCTGGTGCTTTTAGATCTAACAATCTCTTTAGTCTGTTGTTACGATTTATTACTCTTCTATAAAGGTCGTTCAAATCTGATGTCGCAAATCTACCTCCATCTAAAGGTACCAATGGTCTAAGTTCTGGAGGGATAACAGGAACTGTCGTTAAAATCATCCACTCAGGTTTATTTCCAGAGTCAATGAATGACTCTATTAATTTTAATCTTTTTAGAGTCCTCTCCTCAGTTACTTTAGATTTAATACTCTTTAATGACTCACGTAATTTTTTTCTTTCGGCTTCTAAATCTATACTTAACAATATTTCTCTTACTGCTTCAGCTCCAATACCTGCTGTGAAGCCATCTTCGCCATATTTTTCCTGTGCTTTTATATATTCATCTTCTGTGAGCAATTGACCTTTTTTTAGTTCGGTTAATCCGGGTTCAATCACAATAAAACTCTCAAAGTATAAAATTTTTTCAACTTCCTTAAGCTTCATATCTATGGCTAGTGAAATTCTACTTGGAAGTGATTTTAAAAACCAAATATGTGCAACTGGACACGCAAGATCAATATGGCCCATTCTTTCTCTTCTTACATTTGATTTAGTTACTTCTACTCCGCATTTCTCACAAATAATTCCCCTAAACTTCATTCTTTTATATTTTCCACATAGACATTCATAATCTTTAATTGGACCAAAAATTCTTGCACAAAATAATCCGTCCTTTTCAGGTTTGAATGTTCTGTAATTTATTGTTTCGGGTTTTTTTATTTCTCCGAAAGACCAGGATTTTATTTTTTCCGGGCTAGCTAATGTAATTTTAATATGATTAAAATTCTTTTCAGATATATTTGCTCTTCTTTCTTTTGATAACTCTTTTCTCATAAGTAATTCCTGTTAGTTCAACTCTATATTCAATCCTAATGCTCGTATTTCTTTTATTAAAACGTTAAAAGACTCCGGAACCCCTGACTCGAAGTTATCATCGCCCTTAACTATAGTTTCATAAACTTTTGTTCTTCCCGCAACATCATCTGATTTAACTGTAAGAATTTCTTGCAATGTGTAAGAAGCTCCATAAGCCTCTAGTGCCCATACTTCCATTTCTCCAAATCTTTGTCCTCCTAATTGAGCTCTTCCACCTAAAGGTTGTTGTGTAACTAGGCTATATGGGCCTGTTGAACGAGCATGAATTTTATCTTCAACCAAGTGATGTAATTTTAACATATAAATTATACCTACAGTTATTGGCCTATCAAATTTTTCACCGGTTCTTCCATCCCACAAATTTGTTTGACCAGCATTAGGTAAACTTGCCAGGTCAAGCATTGTGGAAATATCTTCAGTTGTTGCCCCATCAAAAACTGGCGTGGATATTGGTACTCCGCTGGATAAGTTGCTGCATAGTTCTTTAAACTGTTTATCATCCAAATTATTTAAAATATCATTTAATCTTTTTTCTCCATAAATTTTTCCGAGTTCTGTTTTTAAATCTTTATTATTGTTTGTTTTCATATAATTATTGTACAAATTCTTCACTCTTTCTCCCAACTCAGAACAAGACCAGCCTAAGTGTGTCTCTAATATTTGACCAACATTCATACGGCTTGGCACACCTAAGGGATTCAAAACAATATCAACGGGTTTGCCACTTTCCATATAAGGCATATCCTCAACAGGAACTATTTTACTTATAACACCTTTATTTCCGTGTCTACCGGCCATCTTATCACCAGGCATCAATCTTCTTTTAACTGCTACGAATACTTTTACAACTTTCATAACTGTGGGTAAAAGGTCATCACCTTGCTTTATTTTTAAAACTTTATCTTCAAATCTCAATTTAATATCTTCTTTTGCTTTATCGAATTGTTCTTTTAACTGTGATATTTTGTCATTTACTACATTATTTTTAAATTTAAGTTTCCAATAATCCTTTATTTCCAAATCTAATAAAATTTCATTACTAATTACATCTCCTGGTTTTAAAGATTTAAAACTTTTTTCAAGTGGTTCTTTTTTTAAAATTTCGTTTAGTCTTAATTTTATATTTCTTGCTAAAATTTCCTCTTCCACTTGTTTGTCTTCTTGCACAGCCTCAATCTCGTATCTTTCAATAGCTATTGCTCTCTCGTCTTTTTCTATCCCGTGTCTATTAAAAACCCTTACATCAACAACGACTCCAGAACTACCAGGTGGTAATTTTAATGATGTATCTCTTACATCTGTTGCTTTTTCCCCAAAGATTGATCTTAATAATTTTTCCTCAGGACTTGATGCTGTTTCACCTTTTGGTGTAACTTTTCCAACTAATATATCACTTGGCTTAACTTCAGCCCCAACATAAACTATTCCAGATTCATCCAAATTTTTAAGGCTTTCCTCACTTACATTTGGGATATCTCTAGTAATTTCTTCAGTTCCCAATTTTGTATCTCGAGCCATTAATTCATATTCTTCTATATGTATTGATGTAAAAACATCGTCTGTAACACACCTTTCAGAAATAAGAATTGAGTCTTCAAAATTGTATCCTTGCCAAGGCATGAACGCTACGGTCACATTTTTACCTAAAGCTAACTCTCCAAGTTTAGTAGCAGGACCATCTGCAATAATATCGCCTTTTTTTATTACGTCACCCCATTTAACTAGAGGCTTTTGATTGATACAGGTATTTTGATTTGATCTTTGAAACTTTAATAAATTATATATATCTACACCAGACTTTGATAAATCTTTTTCCTCAGTAGCTTTAACCACAATTCTCTTTCCATCAATTTTATCAACTACTCCATTTCGTTTTGCAACTATGGTAACTCCTGAGTCTAAAGCCACATCTCCTTCTATTCCAGTTCCAACTAAAGGTGACTCGGGCTTCAGTAATGGAACTGCTTGTCTCATCATGTTTGAACCCATTAAAGCTCTGTTTGCATCATCATTTTCTAAAAATGGTATTAAAGAAGCTGCGACTGAAACAAGTTGTTTTGGTGATACGTCTATATAATCTATATTATCCCTACGAGACAAAACAAAATTTAAACCTTTTCTACATGAAACTAGTTCTTCAATGAAACTACCGTCTGAACTCACTGGAGAATTTGCCTGAGCTATAGTAAATTTTTCTTCTTCAATAGCAGATAGGTATTCGATTTTGTCTATTATTTTTCCATTTTGAACCTTCTTATATGGACTCTCTATAAAACCATATTTGTTTACTTTTGAATAAGTTGCCAAACTGTTAATTAATCCAATGTTTGGTCCTTCAGGAGTTTCTATTGGACATATTCGTCCGTAATGTGTTGGATGCACGTCTCTTACTTCAAAACCAGCTCTCTCTCTTGTTAAACCGCCTGGACCAAGAGCAGAGACTCTTCTTTTATGAGTAATCTCAGAAAGAGGGTTTGTTTGATCCATAAATTGCGATAACTGAGAAGTTGAAAAGAAATCTTTAAAAGATGTGCTTATTGGTTTCGCATTAATCAATCCTTGGGGTAAAGCAGACTCAATTTCTAAATAAGTTGACATTTTTTCTCTAATTGTTCGTTCCATCCTCAATAATCCAATTCTGAATTGATTTTCAACTAGCTCACCAACAGATCTAACTCTTCGATTTCCTAAATGATCAATATCATCAACGTCTCCTTTGCCATCTCTTAAATCCAACATGAATTGAATGATAGATACTATGTCTTTTTTTGTCAGAACTCTTAAATTATCGTCTTGCTTCAAATCAAGCTTTGCATTCAATTTTACTCTACCTACATCGGATAGATCATAACGCTCATTACTAAAATATAAATTTTTAAATACTTCCTCTGCAACCTCAGGAGTCGGTGGCTCTCCCGGTCTTAAAACCTTATAAATATCAGCTAAAGCAGATTGTTTATCAATATTTTTATCAACTTTTATAGTTTCAAAAATATATGGCCCTTTCAAAATTGCATCTACGTTGGCTAATTTTAATTTATTAATTTTTGCAGAAACTATTTTATCTAAGGCTTCTTTACTAATATTAAAACCAGATTTTAAAATCAAAGTATTGTCAGTATCTTTAAGATCTTCATTGGTGTATTTTCCAATTAATTCATTCTCAGAAACGATTATACGATCTAAACCTTTTTCTTTTATTTTTTGAGCTAATACAAAATTTAATTTTTCACCTTTTTTTAAGATTTTTTTATCATTTTTCTTATCTATTAAATCAAATTGCAGTTTAACAGGTCTCTTATATTTTTCTGGATTAAAATTTGTAGACCATGATTTGTTTTCTGAGTCAAAATTATAATTTTCATAAGTATAAAATTGCTCTAAAATATTTTGACGTGTCATTCCCATTGCATATAGTAAAGTTGTTATGGGTAACTTTTTTTTCCTATCTATTCTAAAATGTAAAATATCTTTTGGATCAAATTCAAAGTCTAGCCAAGATCCTCTACCAGGAATAATTCTACAGTTAAATAAAAGCTTTCCACTACTATGTGTTTTCCCTTTATCATGGTCAAAGAAAACACCTGGACTTCTGTGCATTTGGTTAACCACGACTCTTTCGACGCCATTAACTACAAACGTACCGCTTGAAGTCATTAACGGAAGATCGCCCATAAAAACTTCCTGTTCTTTTGCAGATAAGATTTGTTTTGTGTTGTTTTCTTGGTCAATCTCATAAACAACTAAACGTAAATTTGCTTTTAAAGCAGATGAATACGTTAAGCTTCTCTGTCTACATTCATTAACGTCAAATTTAGGTTTGTCTAAACTACAAGAAATAAATTCAAGTGAAGACTTTTCTGATGAATCGTTAATTGGAAAAACACTTTTAAAAACTTTGGTCAATCCCTTGTCTATTGTTAAATTTTTATCTTTTTTACTCTTAGATTCGATGAACTGTCTGTATGAATTTTTTTGTACTTCAATTAAATTGGGTATTGAAAGAGTTTCCTTTAATTTTCCAAAATTTTTTCTGATACTTTTTTTTTGAGTAAAAGTTAATTCCATTCAATAACTAGTTGTAGGTACTTTCGAAAAGGTACCGATATTATTTTAATTCTACTTTAGCGCCTGCAGCTTCTAATTTTTTCTTTGCTTCTTCTGCATCTTTTTTAGGAACTGCTTTTTTTATTTCTTTAGGTGCTGCCTCTACTAAATCTTTTGCTTCTTTTAGACCTAATCCAGTAATGGCTCTGACTTCTTTGATTACGTTAATTTTTTTATCTCCTGCTGAACTTAAGAAAATTGTAAAATCACTTTTTTCTTCGGCTGGTGCTGCTGCTCCAGCTGCTGGTGCTGCCGCTACAGGTGCAGCTGCTGTAACGCCCCATTTTTCTTCAAGTTGTTTTGATAAATCTGCTGCTTCAACTACTGTAAGCTTTGATAATTCTTCAATAATTTTGTTTAAGTCTGCCATTTGAATAAGATTTTAATTAGCCTTTTTTACTTTTCTCGTGCGCCAAAATAGCAATTTTTGAGCCAGGTGCAAGTAAAATACTTAGAATTTTTTGGGCTGGGGAAGACAAAATACCAACAATATTGGCCCTTGCCTCATCTAGTGTTGGCAGTGTGGCGATTTGGGCCACATCTTTTGCCTCTAAAACTTTACCATCCATAAATCCTGCAACAATTTTTAAATGTGAACCACCCTTGGCATATTTAGCTAAGATTTTTGCAGATGTTATCGGGTCAGACGAAATAGCCGCAGCAGTTGGTCCTGTAAAAAATTTTTCTAAATCTTTACATTTTGTTTCTTTAAGTGCCAATTTTGTAATTCTATTTTTCGTAACTTTAAAAAATATTCCGTTTTCCCTCATTTCATTTCTAATTTTATCCAGCTCTTTAACATTTAAACCTTTGTAATGAGCTATCATAATTGCTTCGTTAGATGAAAAAACTTTTTTCATCTCCTCTACATAACTTTTTTTTTGTTCCTTACTCATCATAAATTAAATATCCTTAAAATTAAGTTTGAAAGATACTCCCATGGTTGAAGTTAAATAAACTTTTTTTATATTTTCTGAATTAAATATCGCGGGCTTTTCTTTTTTTAAAAACTCAAAAGCATTTTTTAAATTTTCTAATAATTTACTATCTTGAAAACTTTTTCTTCCGATAGAAAAAGATAAATTTCCATCTTTATCATTTTTAATTTCAATAAATTTATTTTTAATTTTTTCTACAGAAGAAATAATGTCATCAGACACAGTACCCATTTTAGGATTTGGCATTAGTCCTTTTGGACCAAGAATTTTTCCAAGTTTGCCTATTTTTGACATCATTGAAGGTGTGCAAATTAATTTATCAAAATTTATATCTTTATCAGATATTTTTTTTAGTAAATCATCTGAACCTACTACATCTGCACCGCTCTTTTTTGCATCTTCAAGTTTGTTTTCGTCACATAAGACTGCAACTTTAATTTTTTTTCCATTACCATGTGGTAGTTCAACCAAAGTTCTTAAGCTATTTTCGGGTCCTTTTATTTTCTTGAGATTTATTTTAAGTGATAAATCAATAGACTCAACAAATTTAACTCCAGATCCATTTTTTAACTCTTTAATGATTTGACCAAGATTTTTATATTCTTTTTTCTTTAAGGTTTCTTTTAAATTTTTATATCTTTTTGATCTACTTCTCATTTTTTAACCTCTATACCCATAGATCTCGCAGATCCACAAATAATTTTTGTCGCCTCCTCTAAATCATGCGCATTAAGATCTTTCATTTTTTCTTGTGCAATCTTCTCTGCCTGTTTCATGGTGATTGAACCTGCAATAACTCTACCAGGTTCTTTTGATCCACTTTGAAGTTTAGCTGCCTCTCTTATAAAGTGTGATGCTGGTGGAGACTTTATAATAAAATCAAATTTTTTATCTTTATAAACTGTTATTACTACTGGAACAGGTTTTCCCATCATGCCTTTTGTTTTAGCATTGAAAGCTTTACAAAATTCCATAATATTAATTCCTCTTTGACCTAATGCAGGTCCAACAGGTGGAGCTGGATTAGCCTGACCGCCTTTAATTTGAAGTTTAACATATCCTGCAATTTCTTTAGGCATTTATATTTTCTCCACTTGAGTATATTCAAGATCCACAGGTGTAGGTCTACCAAAAATAGAAACTGATACTTTTAACCTTAATTTTTCTTCATCTATTTCTTCTATTAAACCTGTAAATGAAGCGAAAGGTCCGTCTGACACTTTAACTTTTTCTCCTATTTCAAATGTAATACCAGCTGTTGGATTAGTTTCTGTTTCATCTATTTGACCCATTATTTTTTTTATTTCACTTTCTGAAACAGGTACTGGACTTCCCTCTGGTCCAAGAAAGCCACTTACTTTTTGTATGTTTTTAATTTTATGGTAAATATTTTTATCTAAATCTAATTTAACAAGGACATAACCAGGAAAGTATTTCTTTTCTTTTTGAGTTCTTTTTCCTTTTTTTACCTCTACAACCTTTTGTGTTGGAACAAGTATTTCACCTAAATTACTTTCTAATGAGTTTTTAATCAAAATATCTTTGATGCTATCAGCTACTTTATTTTCAAAACCAGAATATGCTTGCACAATGTACCAATTCATTTAAAAATTTATATTTAAAATTAGATTTAAAAAAAATCTCAAAACTTGATCCAGTAATAAAAAGAAAACTGCTGCCAAAGTTGCAAGACCAAACACCATTAAGGCTCCAGTTACTGTGTCTTTTTTAGTAGGCCAAGTTATCTTAAAAGCTTCTTGTTTGACTTCTTGTAAAAATCTTAGTGGATTTCTCATAAAATTCTTTAGTCTCTTTTGGCAGGAGCGGAGGGAATCGAACCCCCAACCTCCGGTTTTGGAGACCGGCGCTCTACCAATTGAGCTACACTCCTAGTAGCTTACTTAATAATTTTGGTTACCACCCCAGCTCCAACTGTTTTTCCGCCTTCTCTAATAGCAAAATTTAGTTTTTCACTCATAGCTATCGGGGTAATAAGCTTAACATTAAACTTAGCATCATCTCCCGGCATAATCATTTCTGTTCCAGATGGTAGTGTAACTTCACCTGTAACATCAGTAGTTCTAAAGTAAAATTGAGGCCTATATTTTGTAAAAAATGGAGTGTGTCGTCCTCCCTCTTCTTTTTTTAAGACATAAGCTTGTGCTTCAAATTCTGTATGTGGCTTAACAGAACCTGGTTTTGCAAGAACTTGTCCTCTCTCTATATCTGTTCTTTCCACACCTCTAAGTAGAGCTCCAATGTTATCTCCTGCTTCACCTGTATCTAAAATTTTTCTAAACATCTCAACACCAGTTATCACAGTTTTTTTAGTATCTTTAATACCTACTATCTCAAGCTCTTCACCAGTTTTGACAACGCCTTGTTCAACTCTCCCAGTGGCAACAGTTCCACGCCCTGAAATAGAGAAAACATCCTCTACTGGCATTAAAAAAGGTTTGTCTTTTGGCCTTGCTGGTTGAGGTATTGTATCGTCAACTGCTTTCATTAATTCCATAATTGCATTTTTACCAGTTGCTTCATCTTTTCCTTCAACGGCATTTAGTGCAGATCCCTTAATTATTGGAATTTTATCTCCAGGAAATTTGTATGAAGTTAAAAGTTCACGAATTTCTGTTTCTACTAGTTCAACAAGTTCTTTGTCTTTAACTTGATCAATTTTATTTAAGAAGACAACAATGGCAGGAACACCTACTTGTCTTGCTAAAAGGATATGTTCTCGAGTTTGAGGCATCGGACCATCAGCTGCGTTAACAACTAAAATTGCACCGTCCATTTGAGCTGCACCAGTGATCATATTTTTTACATAGTCAGCGTGACCTGGGCAGTCTACGTGGGCATAATGTCTTTTGTCAGTTTCATACTCAACGTGAGCTGTTGAAATTGTAATTCCTCTTTCCTTTTCTTCTGGCGCTTTATCAATTTGATCGTATGCAATAAATTCTGCACCACCTTTTTCAGCTAACACTTTAGTTATAGCAGCTGTTAAAGTTGTTTTTCCATGATCCACGTGTCCAATTGTACCAATGTTACAATGAGGTTTGTTTCTTTCAAATTTTTTCTTATCTGCCATTTTTTCCTCTTCTTTATAAATTTTTAAACTTTATTTGGAGCGGATGAGGAGAATCGAACTCCTAGCATCAGATTGGAAATCTGAGGTATTACCATTATACGACACCCGCACGATCCAAACCATTTTACACTCACATTGTAAAACACTTATTAAGTTTGGTGGAGGGGGAAAGATTCGAACTTTCGAAGACCGAAGTCAACGGGTTTACAGCCCGCCCCATTTGACCGCTTTGGTACCCCTCCAAACGTCGTTAAGGGATACCCAATAACTTAAAAAGTATTTAACAACAAGGGTTTTATAAGCATCTTGATTGATAAATGCAATAAATCATTTTGCTCATAAATATGCTATTTATTGAAAAAAAACTTGGAAAATTAGTGAAAAAAAGTACTTTTTACATAGTTGGTAGACATGCTGTCATCGAGGCTTTGAAAAATCCATTAAGAAGGGTTGTAAGGGTCTTTTTAACTGAAGACTCTAAAAAGCAAATTCATAAAAAAAGTCCTAATATAAACATTCTTAAAAATATAACTATATTTTATAAAACTAAAAAAGAACTTGACAAATACTGTTTTAAAGAAGGTATCACTCATCAAGGTATGGTCGCAGAGATTGAACATTTAGACGAAATAACTCTTAAGGATTACATAAACAAAAATGCTAATAGAAATGATATGAATTTAGTAGCTTTAGATGAGGTTACGGATCCGAGAAATATAGGTTCTATTATCAGAAGTGCGGTTTCTTTTAATATTGATGGTATAATTGTTAAGGAAAGATCATATCCAAGTGAAAGTAAATTGTTATATAAAAGTGCAAGCGGTTGTGTAGATCTTATTAATATTTTCCAAGTCTCTAATGTTAATACAGCACTTAAATACTTGAAGTCTAAAAATTTTTGGATATGTGGTTTCGATGGTGAAAGTAATAAAGATTTTATAAAACATGACTGGAAAGGTAACAATGTACTTTTATTTGGTTCTGAGGGGTTCGGATTAAGTTATCAAATTAAAAAAAATTCTGATTTTCTATTTCGAATTAATATTGATAAAAGAGTTGAGAGCCTTAATATATCAAATAGTGCATCAATAGTTTTTCATTATTTGAATATTGTCAAAGAAAAATCTTGATATATATTAAACTTTTATTTAATACTGCGATCAGGCCCTCATAGCTCAATTGGTAGAGCAACTGATTTGTAATCAGTAGGTTCGCGGTTCGAGTCCGTGTGGGGGCACCAAAAACTTAAGTCTAAATCAATTATTTTTTTTATATTTTGTTGCTTCTTCAGAACCGCTAGTGGCACTACCTTTGCTATATGAGTGAGCACCCATTCCAGCAAGTTTTCCATCTTTGATTATTAAGTAAGGATCTCTTATTGGTTTTTTATTAAAGAAACATTCTAATATTTCTCTAACACCAGCCGCGTACCTAGCTTGTGCTGACAACGATGTTCCCGAAGTATGTGGTGTCATACCGTGATTGGGCATTGATCTCCAAATGTGGTCATTTGGTGCGGGTTGTGGAAACCAAACATCTCCCGCATAACCACTTAATTGACCTGATTTAAGAGCTTTAGCAATTGCCTCTCTATTGCAAATTTTTCCTCTTGCTGTGTTAACAATATAGGCACCTTTTTTCATTTTACTAATTAGTTTGTCATCAAATAAATTTTCTGTTTCTGGATGGAGTGGACAATTAATTGTTACGACGTCACAAACTTTGACAAGAGACTCAACTGAGTCATGAAATGTAAGACTCAATTCTTTCTCAACTGAGTCTGGGAGCTTGTGCCTATCAAAATAATGAAGATGGACATCAAATGGTTTCATCTTTCTTAACGCATCTAAGCCAATACGTCCTGCAGCAACTGTTCCTACATGCATTCCTTCAACATCATAGGATCTTTTAACTGCATCAGCTATATTCCAACCTCCTTCATTAACAATTCTATGTTGGTTATGATAATCTCTAACTAAAGATAAAATCATCATTACAATATGTTCTGCGACTGATCTTGAATTACAGTATGTTACCTCTACAACATCAATTTTATTATCCATAGCAGCCTGCAAATCAACATGATCCGAACCTATTCCAGCAGTAATTGCCATTTTTAAATTTTTTGCTGATTGGATTCGCTCTTTAGTTAAATAGTACGGCCAAAATGGTTGGGAAATTACTATATCTGCATCAACTAACTCTTTGTCAGCTCTACATCCTTTTGCATCTTTATCTGAAGTAACTACTAATTTATGTCCTTTTGACTCTAAAAATTTTCTCAAACCTAATTCACCTGAAACACAGCCTAACAGTTGACCAGGTTTAAAGTCTATTGCACTAGGAGATGGTAATTTCATACCATCTGGATATTTATCTAGCTTTGGCAGGGTATTTACAGGATAATTTTTTGGCATTCCAGTTTTAGGATCGTCATATAAAATACAAAGAATTTTCATATTCTAAATTTAACCAGATATTTAAATTTATTTAAAGTAATTTAAACCAGAATGGTCACAAAATAGTTAATTAATTTTCCTTCTCTGTTCAGATTTAATCTTTTTATATAAACTCTCACTTGAATTGAACAAAAGCTTAAATTTGATTGCTTTATTTATGGATACTTTTACTCTTACAATGTTTCTAACTTCATTATTATCAGCAACTGCAGCTACTGGTCTTTTTTTGGGATCTAGGTTTGATATATAAATTGACTTACTCTCAGAAATAATTTTACCCTTCCATCTTCTAGGCCTAAAGGGGCTTATGGGTGTTATTGCAATTTTTTTCGAGTTAAGAGATAAAATCGGTCCATTTACCGAGAGATTATAAGCAGTACTTCCAGCAGGAGTAGAAAGCAATATACCGTCACCTATAAGTTTTTTAATTAAAGTTTTATTATTAATTGTTAATTTTAAAAGAGAAGTTTGCTTACTTTGTCTAAATAAAGATAATTCATTTATAGCTAAAAAAGAACTTCTTCTTCTAAGTTTGTTAATAGTTTGTATCTGTAATGGATTAATAATGGTAATTTTAGCTTTGCTTATTTTTTCTTGTATCTTATTTGTATCATATTTATTCAATAGAAAACCAACAGATCCACAATTAATTCCGTAAAAAGGTTTTTTAAACTTGTAAAGATTTTTAATTGTTTTAAGCATAAAACCGTCCCCACCTCCCACAACTATAGCGTCTGAATTTTTAACCGAAGAGTTTCTAAATCTTTTAAAGATTATTTTTTTTAAAGTTATTGCTTTTTTGCTTTTATCGAAAACAAAATTAAATTTTTTCATATTTTTTATTTGAAAATGGGAATTTAAGTAAAAATAACATTGAACTCAATAAGGTTAATAAAAAAATGACTGGAAATATACCTTTATTTTTGTACCTATTAATAAATAAAGTCTCATATGCTTGAATAAAAAAGGTAAAAAATATATTTTTTTTAAACCTTATTAGATTGGTTTTTTTAAAATAAATATACTCATACCAAAATGGTATTTGAATCTTTATATTTTTACTGTGTTTATGTATATCATCAATAAATTTTTTTGTTTTATTCATATAAACAGTATCTTCAAACTCTAAGCATTTTCTTTTATATTTATTTGTAGCTTCTTCTAATTTTGTATTATCAGATAAAAAATCTTTGATTATTTCTAAACATTCTTCTTTACTTTCAAATATAGGTATCTCTTTATTTTTAAATATTAGTTCAGCTGAGGGATTATATTCTGAAATACAAAGTGTTCCACATAAACCAGTAAAATAAGATCTACCTTTTAAATCAAAATGGAATTTGAAGTATGAAAGTAGATTGTATTTATATTTTGTATTGTCTTGCTGTGTAAAATTAATAACAATTTTTGATTGATTTATTATCTTATTTAACTTTTCAAATGTATTAGATATTTCATCATAGGGTCCGCATTGAAGAACTTTTATATTATTATCTTTCAAATAATTAATTACTTCTGTTCTATTATTTTTTTGTCTTCCAAAAAATAAAACATCGTAAATTTTTTTTTCTTTTAGATCTTTAAAAATAGCACTATTTGTCTCGACTGGTAAAAAAAAAGCTTTATACCCTAGCTCTAAAAATTTCATTACGGAAAGTGGGCATCCAGAAAGAACAAAATCACATGCGGAAGCAGTTATACGATTTGTGTAGTGATACATTTTATCATCCCAAGTTAATAACCCTTTTTTAACTTTATTATTTATCAAATTTATAAAATTAATATCTATCACTGATAAACCATCTCCTTGAAATAAAACTACTGTTATATTTTCTTTTTGAATGATTTCATTTATGTGTTTTGCAATTGAAAAATCGCTTTTATGATACAAATCTGTCAAATATATTAGCTTTGTTTCATATTCTAAAGAAAATTTTTTTTCAAAAAAGAATGTATTAGGAGTTTCTTTTTTTCTTTCACTAAACAAAATTAATATAGAGTCTTTTTTTTTTAACATTTTAATTATTTATGGTGCCCTCGGCCAGACTCGAACTGGCACTCCCTTGCGGGCAAGGATTTTAAGTCCTTTGTGTCTACCATTTCACCACGAGGGCACTGTGTTATTTTTATTGTTATTGTTAATATATTAATACACAAGTGTTTTAAATAAGTAAAAATAATTTATTTTCCGTCTCTATCTTCTAGTCTGCTTCTAGTCTTCCCATATTTTATAGGATCATTTTCCCCAAGTATACCAACCACCTACTGTGCAAATTAAAATCCAAATTAATGGACCAAGACCGAAGTCAGCGCTATAAGCTGAAAACTTCCAAGTAACTATTCCAAGAACTGCACCTGCAATTATAGGAATTAAATTTTTCATTTATCTTTTCATGCAAGCTTTGTACTTTTTTTTTGCTGTAAATTCATTTTTGATATTATAGGTTTCATTAATACATCTTTCTTTTTTTGAATCACGATCATCCATTTTATCCCCTACCCAGCCAAAAAAGCTTATTCCAATTGAAATCCAACCAAATAAAATTAATCCTATTAAAAGTAACCAGCCAGTACCACTAAAAAAAGAATCTGCACTTCTATTAAAATCTTGTTGTTCCTGGGATTTTGATTTTTTGTATTTTTTCATTTAACTAGTAATTAAAGTTGTTAAAAAATATGCTGGTAAATCTAACATCCAAGTGGCTATAACGTAAAGTACGAAATAAATAAAACCTCTAAAGAGTAAATTTTTACTCTTAACATAATTTCTAAATAGTGGAAATAATCTAAACAAAAGATAAGCATAACAACAAGTTAATGAAATCATCAAAAATATTATCAATAGACTTAAAGGTAAATTTTTTTCAGTTGTAATTTCCCCAACTTCAATAAAGTACCAACCCGTAGTAAAGGGTAAATGCAAAAATATAAGTGTTATTATTATAATTGTTCTGTTCATATCTTATTTAAGTCCATGCATATCGAGCATGAATTCTGTTGGACCATTTGTAAGTACGCCAGCTAAGATGAAAAGCCCGATATAGTAAAGTACACGAATAGATTTACTTTTAGATTTCATATAATTTTTCCATAAAGTGAATAAATTATACAAGAGATAATAATTACAAGCCCACACTGGAAACCAAATTAAAATAAATAAGTTTAAAGGTAGGGCTAAGCTAATTACAAAGTAGTAAACAATTTGTAATATAAGGATTAAAACAAGATATAATTTATTCACTTTTTAAAATAAGTTAAGTAAACAGCTAAGCCAAAAAGGATTAAGCAGATTACAAAAGCACCGAAAGAACCTCTTTCAAAAAAGAATGTTATAATACTTTGCATATTATTATCTTAACAAATTTTCCGTCACTGTCTTCTAGTTTGTCCACTAGTTTGCACAAATAAATTTGCCTTGATTTCTAATGTTAATAGAAGGGCTAAATAAGAAAGTTAGGATTGATAATGTTTTGAGACTACCTGAGACTGTATGAGACAATGAAGATTGTGAATCCCTAGGGTTTTAAGTCCTTTGTGTCTACCATTTCACCACGAGGGCATTCCGTTTTTTTTGTTGTTATTGTTAGTATATTAATACACTAGAATTTTGAAGTAACAAAAATAATTTATTTTCCGTCTCTATCTTCTAGTCTGCTCCTAGTTCTCCTATATTATCCTATTTATATTTAAGCTTGGTCTCCAATCTATATTTACAATATTAATTTATATTTATAGTAAATAATTCAGTTATTTTATCGCTATTTGTGTCTCCACAACATTCAATAATCATTTTGTCTGGGTTATTATTTTGTCTTACACTTATACGGCCTTTATCTGACGAATTACATGGATTAGATAAGCTGTTAGCAAAAAAAGCAGTATATACGCCTGCTCTTTGATCTTTTTTTGGATCAAAATCATTTGGAAAAGATGGAGCCAAAGAATCCATGCAAGCAACGGCAACATCATTTGCAATATAATTCTGACAATTAAGTTTGCTATTCATAACTTTCTGTTTTCCCAATTTACATAAAGCTAATTCATTTTTGATATACTTTTTTACAGAGGAGCAGTTAGATTTTGTAGCAGTTGATTCTGTTGAATTTACGAAACCTTTGTAAATTGAAAAACCAACAGAACTTAAAATACCCAAAATTATTACTACTACCATGAGCTCTATTAGGGTGAAGGCTTTTTTATTAATCATAATAAAATTTACCTCTCTATTTTCGAGTTTGTCTACTAGTTTGTACAAATTGATTTATGCAAAAACGTAAATGTTGGAAATAATTAAATCTTATCATCTGAATATTTCGGCCCTTTTTTCTGAATCTCAGATTTTGGGATTTCCAGTAATTTAAATAATGTTTCATCTTTAAATTTATGAATTAAAAGTCTTAAAAAAAATGTATCATGTTTGTTTCTTGGGGGAACGATCATATTTCCTTTCAGGCATTTGGTAACAAGATTTATATTAAAATTTATATTTTTATGAATGACATTCCAAGGTTCATTTGTAAAAAAGCCATATTTACGTTTTAATGCATTAGATAAATTATTAGTTTCCTCCATACAACCTAATATACCCATAGCAAATTCTTTTTTCATTATTAAAGTAATTGCTGTCGTAATTTCTTTTTCCTTATATTTATGTGTTGAAATATAAAAACGCAAATCATCCTCAGTGTATGTTGGAGATTTTATTTTATAAATATTTTCCTTAATATCTAAATCGTATTTTTCTTTCCAGTGTTTTTCATTATTTTCAAGATTCAAAATTAAAAAATCTTTACAAGATTTACATTTACTTAATATTTCGTAATCATCTGGTTTACTTAGTAATTTAATACCAAACATTTGTGATTTAGTTTCCCAATTTTTATATGGTAATTCAGCTAATTCTTTCCTTTTTCTATCTTCTTCATCTTTCTTTTTTTGCTCAGCTAATTGTTTTTTCTTTTTTTCCTCATTTCTTTTTTTCTCTAATTCATCAATATAATTTTGTCTTAATTCAGCAAAAGAAAGATTTTTTTCCAGATCTCTAAATCCTAATATTTCACTTGTACCTATTAGTTTGTTGCAAGCTGGGTTCATTTCATTCCAGCAATCTGCGGAACCTCTTTGGTAAATTTGCATGCTATATCTTCGATAATCATTAAAATTTAAACGAAATCTAAGTGTAAATCTTTTATTGTCACCTTGTCTAAAATGTATCAAATAACCTCCGCTATCTCCTGGTCTAGGACGTGAACCATATTCCCAAGAAAACTTTGCTGACTTACATTGATTGAGGTTTTTTGCAGTCAAAGTACCATCAGCATCAAATTTATATTCTACTATTTCTTTTTTATTTTGAAGTGAAGTTCCTAGGAATGAAAATTTTTTAAACAAAACTTTGCTGTAAAAAAAATTATCAGGTCCTACCTTTAAAGAAGTACTATCAAATGGTACGTCTGTATAAAAATTGTATTTATTGTCAGGATCACAAGAATTTATAGTTGCTTGAGCTTTAGTGTTTGTCTCAATACAAATAATCAAACCTAATAGAAAAAAAAATAATCTATATAATTTCATAATTTTTTAACACGTAACATCGTAAATTGACATGTTAATCTCATTTTTAAGTTGCTCATTTTTATCATTCCAGACAGTTTCTATTGTAAGCACTGGTTTAGAGTTTATACATTCATTATGAAATTCAACAGATCCTAATATTTTTCTTGGGCCCCAATTAACTGCTGGATACGATGGATCATTAAATGGATGTTTTTTAATTAAACAACGTAAATGTGTCATGAATTTTTTTGAAACACCATCCAGTGCATCCGGGGTAATTTTTTTATTTATTGGATTTTTACATTCGTCATTTTCATACATTCCCTTAAAATAACCATTATTTAAAAGAGTCTGTGACATAGTTGCGTTAACAAAATTAACTACTAAATTATGGTTATTTTTTGCTGCATTTTGTTTTGCACTATTTATAAAACCATTATAAGTAATAGCTCCTACTGAAGCTAAAATTCCTATGATAGCTACAACAACTAGGAGCTCCATTAGGGTGAAGGCTTTCATTTTCTTTTTTATTATCAATTCTTTATTTTTATTTAAAAAAATCCAATATACAAAAATTCCTAAAAATATTATTAAGGAAATTATTTCCATTCGTAATTAGGAAACTTCATTCTCATTTGTTTATCAATTTCTTTATAATATTTATTACTTTCAGGATCTACACCGGCTCTCACAAGTCTTTCATGCATTTTAACTGCATAATTTGTCATTTCTTCATTTACCCCAAACCAAAGATTTTTCTCCTGCCATCTTGAGGCTTTTTTACTGGGTGCTTGTGCTTCTGTCGGTTGACATTTGCTAAAGTCATAAGTTGGATATTTAGCCTCTATAGCTGCCACAACTTTTTCCATACCACTTTGAGAATTAACAGGAACTCCACCAATATTTTTCTTTGAAATAATATTGTCTACAAATTTTGTCATTTGCATATCTTTTCCATAAAAACAGTTTCCCAAAATTTCTTTAATTACGGCCACATACGCATCGGCTTTTAACTGTGTAAATGAAAACAATATTAAAATAGTTAATATTATTTTTTTCATAACTTAGTGCAATCTTAGGTTTTTTAACTTATAATTTCAAGATAGTGATTTTTTATAGACCTGTAAAACTTCCGGGCCTTATGGTGGCTCCAAATGGGGCTAGACCTATGAAAAAAGATCATCCAGCAGTTCCAATAACTATGAATGAAATTGTTGAAACAGCAAAAGCCTGTTTCGAGGCTGGAGCGGAAGCAATTCATTTTCATACAAGAAATAATAAAGGTCAACATGTTTTAGATAGCGGTTTGTGTAAAGAGACATTGATTGAGCTTCAAAAAAAAGTTCCAAAGATGCATTTACAAATAACAACTGAGGCAATTGGAAAATATTCACCTGAAGAAATGCGAAAACTTGCTTATGAAGTTATGCCTCCAGGAATTTCAATTGGTGTAAGAGAAATGATTCCATCAAGAGAACCTGCAAGTGAAGATATTAAAATTTATCAAAAATTAATTGAGGCAGGTACTAAAATTCAACATATTTGTTATGAACCAGAAGATATAGATCTACTGTCACATCTTTTGAATAAATCAAAGATTTCAAAGAATGGAGTATGGTGTATGTTTGTAATAGGACATTACACTGGAAAAATAAGCGACCCAAAAAAAATTTCTTTATTTACTCAAAAACTAAAGGAAAATGAATTTAATGCAGATTGGGCAGTATGTGCGTTTGCAAAAGAAGAAATTTCATGTCTTAAAACTGCAATTAAACTTGGTGGTAAAATAAGAGTTGGTTTTGAAAATTCCTTTTTAATGCCAGATGGAAGTGTGGCTCCTAATAACGAAACAAAGGTTAAAGCGGCAAATAATTTATTCGGTTAAAATCATTTACTGATTTATATGTTTTTAGAATGAACCTGTCTGGTCGAACAATAATTGCTTTTGCTTTATAGGTTTTTAATAAGTTGCTCAGACCTTTTATATCTTTATCTGTAATTGACTGAATTTTTAAAGAAACTTTTTTAGCTAATTTAGATGATGTGAGTAATAATGGCGATTTTGAAAATTTTTCATCTAACCTTTTGCCATTTTTCATTTTAAGTTGTGGAAAAATTTTACCTCTATTTTTATCTTTATTACTTCCAAGACCAATTCCTAATTTAGGCTTTATTGATTGCATACTTTTAGTACCATCTGGTCCAGAAGAAATATTGTCAGTGATATTCTCTGAACCTACTGCGTTTACGAATTCTCCCATTCGCATTGTTGTCTCGATATATTCTTTTGCATTTGAAAATCTTTCGGTTTGATAAGTGTCTAAAAATTTTCCATCATGTTTGTTTTTAATACATAAACTAATTTTCCAAGCTAAATTTGATGCGTCTCTTATACCCGCACACATTCCTTGGCCCATAAACGGTGGCATAAGGTGTGCGGCATCTCCAGCAATAAAAATTCTACCCTTTCTCCACTTTCTTGCTATTGCTGATTGAAAAATATAAATTGCTTTTCTTTCTAAGTAAGCTTCTTTTGGGCTAAGCCAGGGTTTAAGGAAATTCCAAATATATTTATCAGATAATATTTCTTTTTCATTTTCATTGTTCTGGATAGCAAACTCCCATCGTCTTCTTTTACCAACATTTCTACAATATGTGGCTGGTCTTTCAGAGTTTGAGTATTGAATTGTTCTATCTGGTAATTTATTTTTATTTTTCTTTAATATCAAATCAACAACAGCCCACTTTTGTGTAAAACCTAAGTTATCTAAAACTGAACCCATCTGTTCTCTTGTGGTAGAACGTGCACCATCACAGCCAATTACGTATTTTGAGGAAGCTTTATGTATTTTATTTTTACTTTTAAAAAATAAATCAACAGAATTTTTATTATTTTTGATTTTGGTTACCTCAGTATTTTGCATGAGTTTAACTTTTTTAAAAGTTTTTAAACGATTTCGAAGATTTTTCTCTAAGTCAGGTTGATGAAATCTGTAGCTAGGATACCATCCATTTTCAGTTATTGACTTTGGACGTGGCCAATCAAGCAATACTTTACCATTAGAATTCACAAATTTAGTACCTTTATTAATTATGGTGTTTTTTAAAAACTTTTTAGTAATACCAATTGTTTGAAAAACTCTCATGATTTCATCATCAAAGTGAACAGCTCTAGGTAAAGCATATAAATTTTTTTCTCTTTCTAAGATTAAAATTGAAAAACCATTTAATGCTAATAAATTTGCTAAAGTACCACCGGTTGGTCCTAAACCTACAATTATAACATCGTAATGTTTCATTTTTTGAATTAAATATTTTTAGTTTTTATTATTAATTTTTGAATAAAGCCATGGACAATCTACTAATAATGGTGCTTGTTTTCCTTTGGCAGCAGTATCTAAACGTTTATTTCTAAATTTCATTCTCTCATCATCAGGTAAATAAAGTCTTTCATGCCCCCAAAAACTTGGTCCCTCAAATGTTTCATGCGATTTCCATGAGCTTGGATCAATTATTCTTCCTCCCCATCCGTTCTCGACAAAAAATCCAGAAGGAGTAATAGAATAAAATGATGTCATATAATCATTGGTGTGACGACCCATGGTGTATGCTATAGCATTATCTTTGTACTGAACTAAATCATAACCCTGACCCACATCGTCGAGACTATTATATTCAACCATAAAATGGTGAAACCCAACCTTTCCTGAACCAAATAATGCTAAACTATGGTGACGACCGTTAATATGAAAAAAACATAATGAGATTGGTGTATTACTATAATCGCTAATTTTAAAACCAAGTATGTCTCTATAAAATGGTACAACTTTATTGAAATCTTTTACATGCAAAACTACATGGCCCATACCCAATGCTCCAGTTTTAAATCCAGAGATTGGTCTTGAGGGTTTAAATGGTTCAGTGTCTTTCATTGGATTATAAACCATTTCGACTCTGTTACCTTGTGGATCGTTAAAATGAATTAATTCTTGAACAAATCTTTTATCTGAATAAGAAGAATTACCTAAAGTAACTTTTATATTTTTAGATTCTAATTTAGCTGCATAAGTTTGGAGATCTTCTTTTTTATCAACTTCAAAGCCAACAAAAGCTAAACTATCTCCAGTGTCGCCTGTAATGGCTAATCTTTGCTTGTGGTCATCCATTCGAAAAGACAAGGTGCCCTTACCTCTGTCAACTTTCTGCATCCCTAAACATTTTTCAGAGTAGTCTGACCAATCCTCAAGTTTATCTGAGTTAACGCCTATATAACTTAATGCCGAAACTGCCATATTATTATTATACTAGAAAAAACATGAGCCCGCTATAGATAACGCGGGCTCATTAGATTTTTTATTATTAGCCGTCTATTTTCTTAATGATTTGTCTGGCTCTTTTTAGCACACCAGCTCCATCAAGACCTTTGCCTTTCATTTCTGCTAACCAATCTTTTTCGATAGGTTTAAGTATTTTTTTATACTTGGCAATAACAGCTGGAGAAGCAACTGCAATCTCATGACCTGGAGTATTTGCAACAACTTCTTTCATTTTTTCATTTTGTCTATCAATTAAATTTGAAGCCCAACCACTGAAGGCATGACCACTAAACTTATCAATACATTTTTTTTGTACCGAGTCTAAGCTTTTGTATTTATCTTTATTCATTATTAATCCAAAAGTAGCGTTAGTGATATTCACTTCTGTGTGATATTTCGTAACTTCAAATAATTTAAATGAACCTACAGCTGTATAAGGAAAAGGTGTTCCGTCTAAGACACCTTTATTAAGAGCTTCATAAGTACCGGGCGCTGGAACTTTTACTCCAGTAGCACCTAAAGTCTTAAGAATAGTTCCTGCGATTTTACTAGGAACTCTCATTTTTTTTCCTTTAAAGTCTGATGGATCCATAACTTTAGTATTTTTCATATGAATTTGATAACCAGGATTTGAATGTAATCCGATCAAGTGAATTCCTGACATTTCTTTATCAAGATACCCTTCGTCATATAATGTATTTAAAGCGGTTGATCCTGCTGCAGATGTTCTTGTTAAAAATGGAAGTTCTATTACTGAACTTAAAGGGAACTGACCTCCAATGTAACCTAAAACAGTCCATGAAATATCAGCAACACCTTTTGTAACAATGTCATATTGTTTAGGTGGGCTACCTAAAACTCCACCAGCATACATTTTTACATTCAGTTTACCATTTGCACACGTATTAACTTTTTCAGCCCACGCTCCTAGTATTTTACTAGCGATGAAGGCTTTTGGTGGTTCGAAAGTTGCCAATTTAAGTTCAGTAGCAGATGCTGAGCTAAATAAACTTAAAGAGAAAACTCCAAACAAAAAACCAATTAGTTTTTTCTTAATCATTTTTCCCCCAAATAAATTAATTTATTTTAAAGCTTAACTTTAATTTTAGATTTTTTCATCCTTAATTATGTTCGAAAGTATACCAATTTCAGAGATCTCTACCTCAACTTTGTCTCCATCTTTCATGAAAATAGGTGGTTTTCTCTTAAATCCTACTCCGCCAGGTGTTCCTGTTACTAGAACATCGCCTGCTCTCCAAGGTATAGCCTTCGAAACGTAAGTAATTAAGCTAGGTATATCAAAAATTAATTGGCTCAACTTTGCACTTTGCATGACTGTTCCATTCAAGCGAGTTTGGATTGATAATTTTGTGTAGTCTGGGATGTTTTCTGCTAAAATCATATGGGGTCCGAAGCTTCCTGTTCTTTCAAAATTTTTACCCATTCCAAATTGTCTTGTATGTTGTTGCCACTCTCTAACAGTACATTCATTATAACAAGAATAACCCACTATATGTTTAAGAGCATCTTCAGGTTTTATATGTTTGCCAGCATTACCCATTATTACAGCCATCTCACATTCATAATCTAAGCTTTCTGATACCTTTGGTCTTTGAATTGGTTGTTTGTGTGCGGTTTGACTTTCAGGAACTCTTAAAAAGATTACAGGATTTTGTTCTACAGTTCTTCCCGTTTCTTTAACGTGTTCACTATAATTAAGGCCAACACAAACTATTTTTCCAGGATTTGGAATTACTGGGAGATACTCGATTTCATCATGATTTATTTTTCCTGGATTTTTTTTTGAAAAATCTTTAGCCTCTTGTATCGATTTATTTGATATAAGCTCTTTTAAAGTCTCTGCGCCTTTAATTTTTCCTGTAAGATCTGTGATATTATTTCCATCAGAAATACCGAATTTTGGCTGACCTTTAAGCAAAAAAGAAACAAATTTCATAAATTATTATGTATGCCTTTATCTATTAATCTCTGCTAGGCTACAATATTCTTATGCAAATTAAAATAAATAAAATTTTTGACTATGCCGCAATGGCATCTGGATTGATTTTATTTTCTTTAGCTATACTTACTTTTTGTGATGTTTTTGGAAGACGCTTTTTAAATTCTCCTGTTGCAGGTACTATTGAAATTGTAGAATTTGGAATTGCATTAGTCGCTTTTCTTGCGATGCCTCGAGCCTTTTTTTTAAATGCCCATGTGTCAGCAGATTTTATTAAAAATATAGCTATTTCAAAATTACAAACTTTTATTATAATTTTAAGATTTATTTTGATGTTAGTAATAATGTCATTTGTTGCCTATGGTACTACAAAGGAGGCTTTTGCTTTTTTTGAAAACAAGAGAGTTACTATCGATCTAGAGTTAAGTTTTTATCCATTTTATTTCGCGACAGCTATAGCAATGTGGTTAAGTGTTTTAGCAATAATACTTTGGTTTATTCAATCTATAAAAGAAAGTAATAGAAATGAGTTTTGATCCGATAGTTAATGGAGCATTGGCTTTTTTAGCAGTTCTAATTTTAATGGCACTTAATATTCCTATTGGAATTTCAATGCTAATAGTGGGTTTCGCTGGATTTGGATTTATAGTTGGGTTTGAACAAGCTTTTTTTATTTTGGGTACTGCACCCTATGAAGCTGTATCAAAGTATAGTTTATCAGTTTTACCTTTCTTTGTTTTAATGGGTAATCTTGCAAATAGAGCTAACCTTTCAAGAAATTTGTACGATGCAGCTTATGCAATTGTAGGTCATTATAAAGGTGGTCTTGCGATGTCAACAGTTGGTGCCTGTGCTGGTTTTGGGATGATTTGTGGTTCTTCAATTGCAACTGCAGCAACGATGTCACAAATGGCAGCTCCAGAAATGAGAAGACATGGTTACAGTGACGCTTTAATTAGTGGATCGATTGCATCTGGTGGAACTTTAGGAATAATAATTCCACCAAGTGTCATTTTAGTTATATATGCTTATCTTACTGAGCAATCTGTTCAGAAACTTTTCTTCGCTGCTTTGATACCAGGTTTAATAGCAGTTGTTCTTTATATGGTTGCTATCAGAGTTTATCTTTTAATTTATCCTGACCAAGGTGGGTACGGAAACAAAATGCCATTTAAAGAGAGAATGGCTGCTTTATGGAAAGTGTTTCCCATATTTTTAATTTTTGCAATTATCATGGGTGGACTTTATTTAGGTTTTTTTACCGCAACTGAGAGTGCAGCGGTTGGGGTAATTTTGGTTTTAATCTTTATTTTCTTTAGAAGACAATTAACTTTGGAAATGTTGAAAAATTCAGTATGGGATACAATCAAAACTGTTGGTGCACTTTATCTTATAGTGATAGGTGCTGCAGTATTTAATGTTTTAATAACTGTTACGCAGTTGCCTTTTACTGTTGTTGATTTCATTAACGACTTACAATTAACTCAGGTTGGAATAATTCTTGTTATCTGTGCTATTTACTTAGTACTTGGAACAGTAATGGATTCGCTTGCTATGTTATTTTTAACAATACCAGTTTTTTACCCTGTAATTGCTGATGCGGGTATAGATCCAATTTGGTTTGGTATATTCGCTGTTATAGTGGTTGAATTTGGTTTAATTTCTCCCCCAGTTGGGATGAATTTATTTGTTATAAAAGGTGTAATGCAAAGAACTCCTCTTCAAACAATTTGGTTTGGAACTCTTCCCTTTTTACTTACTGATATGATTAGACTTGCACTTATTATTGCATTTCCTGCAATATGTTTGTTTCTTCCAAGTTTGATGATGTCTTAGTGTTCGTGTTTTTCTAAACCGTGTTGTTCTAATAAATCGTGCATTCTTTCATGTTCTTTATAAGTTAAACTATAAAAAACAGCAGCGGTAACGAAAGATCCAAGCACAACACCTTGAACAAATCTAAAAATAGTTTTTCTATTTCTAGCTTTAGTTTCGTCATTCATTTTTAAACCTCTTTTTCTCGACTCATAGAATTTATAAACTGCGTATGCTATTAAAATAACACTTATTATCCATGAAATTGGGTGATTTACGACAGCTATCATGGATCCGCCAAGTAAAGCAGCAATAAAACCACTAATCCAACAAATTGGGCACATAATTTATTTTACAAAAGTTCCGCTATGATAATCTTCGATAGCTTGCTGAATTTCAGCTTTAGTATTCATTACAAATGGTCCACCTCTAGCAATTTGCTCACCAATTGGTTTTCCTGATATTAATAAAAATTTTGCTTTGGATGTTGCTAATATTTTTAATTCCTCACCTTTGGTAAGTAAAATTAAAGTGGAGTCCTTAGCTTGTTTGTGTTGTTTATCACCAATTTTAATCTCTCCGTCTATCAAATAAATTAATGAATTATGTTTTTTAGGTAATTTAAATTTAAAATATTTATTTTCATTTATTTCAATATCAAAATAAATTGGTTCAACATTGTGTTTTTTAACTGGTCCTTCTGCTTTTTCAAATTTACCCGCAATAACTTTTATTTTTTTATCTTCATCTTTGTGGACGCTCATTTTTTTTTGAGTCTATATAAATGTATTCAGGTTTATTCATTTTATATTTTGCCGGCATATTTATCCAAAGTTGAAAGCCATGTAGTCTACCTTCTTTCATTGCGGGCATTTCTGAGTGAATTATTCCGCTACCCGTTTTCATCCATTGAACATCACCTGCAGTCATACGTCCTTTGCCACCGGTGCTATCTTTGTGTTCAAACTCACCGGCTAACATATATGTTACTGTTTCAATACCTCTATGTGGATGAGCAGGAAATCCTGCAACGTAATCGTCTTTATTTTCTGATCCAAATTCATCTAACATTAAAAAGGGATCAAAATAATTTGGTTCAACGCCAATACTTCTTTTTAATTTAACACCAGCTCCATCTGAAGCAGGTGTTGGAACAATAATTTTATCTACCTCTATATTGCTCATAAAAAATTACCAAACTCCAATCATTATATCATCTTCTTTTGTATAATCTCTATCTTCAAGAACAAACTCGTCTGATGCTGCGACTCTGTTTTTTCTACTAACTAATTTTTTTAATAAAAGCTCTTTCATTTCGTTTCTAATTTTAGAATGATCTTTTGACTGGCCTAAATCTTTAAATTCATCAGGATCATTTTTTAGATTAAACAGTTGAGGAGGAAAGCCTTTAAAATAAATATATTTCCATTCATTGTTTCTAATCATATAACCTCTTGCATCTGAAGCACCTAAATTTAGTATCTTTCTAGCTTCGTTGAATGAATAATCAATCTCACTAAATACCGCATCTTTCCAATTGGTGATTTTATTAGCATTTATTAAAGGCATCAAAGAATTACCCTCTAGTCTGTGTTTGCTCTCTTTGCTTTCTACCGCATCTAAAAAAGTTGGAAGAAGATCAATCGCTTCAACAAAACGTTTTTCTTTGTGCCCTCTAGTTTTGTTAGCCATTTCCCTTGGATCATAAATAATCATTGGAACTTTTACTATTTGTTCATGAAATAATTCTTTGTCTCCTAACCAATGGTCTCCAAGATAGTCACCATGATCAGATGTAAAAATTATCATTGTATCTTTCATATTTCCTTTTTTTTCAAGAAAATCAAAAAGTCTACCAAGATTATCATCAATTTGTTTAATTAATCCCATATAGCCTGACATAACCGTATTTCTAACCTCGTCTTTTGAAAAAGTTTTTGAGACTCTCGTTTCTACAAAAGCTTTATAAACTGGATTCATATTTTCTTTTTGTTTCTCATTCCTTTGAACTTGATTAAACTGATTTTGAGAAAACATTTTGTGATATGGAGCTGGGGCAATATAAGGCCAATGCGGTTTGATGTAGGACAAATGTAAAAACCATGGCTTATCAGAGCTTTCATCTATAAATTCCATCGCTCTATTTGTCATAAAAGCAGTTTCGGAATGCTTTTCAGGGATTCTGGCTGGCTTATTTGAATTTCTTAGCTTCCAACCACTGAGCATTTCTCCATTTTTACCTTCAGCAGAATTAGCCCAACTGTCCCATGGATTATCTCCTTCATATCCAAGTTTATTTAGCCAATCATTGTAAGATAATTTTTTTTTATATTTTTTAACATGATTATTTGGATGAAGACCATCGTCTCTTTCGTAAGGTTCAAAACCTGGTTCGCTTATTATTAAACCAATTTCAGTATCTTTATTAATTCCTAAACGCGCCATACCCTCTGTATCAGGTTTCATATGTGTCTTACCAACAATGCCTGTTCTTATTCCAGATTTTCTTAAATAGTCACCTATAGTTAATTCTCCTATTGGTAATGGAACTTGGTTCCATGTCGAGCCGTGACTGAAAACTGTTCGGCCAGTATAATAAGAAGCCCTTGATGGACCACAAACTGGTGATTGAACATATGCAGATTCAAATAAGACGCCTTTATTTGCTAGTTTATCTATATTTTTTGTTTGAATGTGAGGGTGACCATAGCAAGATAGATAATCCCATCTAAGTTGATCTGCCATTATAAATAAAATATTCTTAATTTTATTCATATTTATTTAATTCCGTATCTTAAACTTTTATCAATTTTTTTACCTTCAAGCGTTTTGATCTCTACTTTTACATCTTTGTTTAATCTCATATCTTTATTATTTTTCCAGAGTCCAGCAGCTAAATGTATAATACCAATGGTTTCATTAGGTAAATATGGCTCAACAAAAGTATTCTTACTGGTATCGTATTTGGGTAATAAATGACTTGTAATCCAATTGCATTTTAATGGTAAAAATTCTACATCAACATTGTCGTGATAAACTGCAATATTAATTGCAAGACCCTCAGAACCAAAAACTTTTCCCTTTGACAAAGTTTTTTCTAAATTTTTTTGCCATATACTCCAACATTTAGAATTTTTTTCCAAAGAGAAAACTCCAATATTTATGTGAGGAGCGAAAGCTAATTTTCTAGAGATTTCATCGTCAATTCCTGAAGCTTTAGCATGTTTGTAATTTTGAGACTTAATTATTGCTACTTTCCCTAATAACCATTTAACTTTTGACATTATTCTATAACCTGGACCAATACTTTGAGTAATACCAAGTTTTCCATCTTCACAAGCCTTAAAATAAAGTTCAACAGCTGACCAAGAATTAACCCAAGCGTCACAATCTATCCAAAGATATTTTTCAAATTCTGGAAAATATTTTGGAATGAAAGCTCTTGATACCTGACTTTTTAACCATTCTTTTTTAAGAACTTTATATCCAGGTACTTTGATGTCCCACTCAGCTTTTTTTACTGAATAAACTTTGTCTTTTAAAATTTTTACTTGCTGTTCAGTTAAACCTGCATCTAGTACACATATTGATATACTATTACTTTGATCATGTACTTTTATTGATTTAATCAATTCCTCTAATAATTCAAAATAATTTGAATCAGCCAGTGTTACGATTGCATTAGAATTCATTTTAGTTATTTATTATCCATTCGCTAAATTTATCTTTATTTTGTTGAATATATAACGGTAACTCACTTAAACTTGATATTTTTAGTTTTGATTTACTTCTGTCCTTAGTTTCCGATGAGTTTACAGTCAAATCATAGACAGGTTGTTTTTTTCTTATCATTTCACTTATTTCTCTAGGACCAATTTTACTTTTTACATAATCTGGGTGGTGCAGGTAAGATCTTAGCTTTCTATCTATATCCTCAGGCGATTTTATATTTGTAAAATGCCAACCACCTTGTTCAACAAAAAAAATATCATTGTATTTTTTTTTTGAAAATAAAGTATCAATTCTCCATAAAGGATATTTTTTATCCTTTATTTCTCTTAACCATTGAGGAGTTAAAAGATCTTTTTTCTTACAAGATTTAGATCCACACCAATCCATATTGTCTAAAAACAAGTTAAATTTGTAGTAAAACATTTTCTGTTTGAATAAAATCAACTTATTCTTGATATTTTTGAAATTTATATTTTCTAAATTTGGTATTTCATCTAAATCAGATATTATTATTTGATCATTAGCATCAGCAGAGGTTAAAAGAGTGTTTATTGCATTACGTTGAGAATTTTCAAACCATACTGCATTCATAATAGTTTTATTCTCTTTAATATGGTCAGTATCATAAGAATTAATAGTTTCAATTTCACTTGGCTTTTTATCAACTACGAAATATTTTATTTTATTCTTAAATTTTTTATATTTTTCAATATCAAATATTAACTCTCTTTTCTTTCCATTATGTGAAAATGTACTTTCAATAATAATAAATTGATCAATAAATTTATTTAAAATATTCAATCTAATATCTAACAACATCTCTTCGTCGTAAAACATAAAACAGTCAAATATTCTCATCTAACTTTTATTTTTTTATTTCTTGATATGATAATATAATTATTTTTATAACCACAATCTTTGTAGCCTTGTATTATTAAATTTAAATATCTTCTACTCGGGGGCGTTTGTATTGTTTTCTTTGGCATATAATAAAACATTACTTTTTTTCCTAACAGTTTAAAATACTTCTTGATATAGGTGTTTGGAAAATCTTCATATATATCTAATTTTTTTTCATCGCTTTTAGAAATTTGATATATTGCTCCTAATACTGTGCTTTTTTTTTGTTTTTGAACATCAGCCACTCCACCTCCAAGATAAAAGTTCCTGAAAACTAATTTATAATTTTTTAAACTATAACAACCAATGTATTTAGAGTCCTTACATCTTTTTTTCATTTGTTTTTGATTCAGATTACTTCCAAAAGCAAAATATAACATTAGATACCTTTAAAAATTTTTAATTTTTTTTTCTTTAAAAATTTAACAATAGTTTTGTGGCAAGATTGTAATCGAGTCTTGTTCGATGATCTAATAACTATTGAAACACCAATTTTACCTAGTCTAAAAAAAGGATAGCTACCTATATCAACAAATTTTCTATATTTTTTTTGCGCAATTTCTAAACCGTTTGCAATATTACTTTCAATTGTTTGTGTAGATATACTTAAACTGTAAATCTTAGAACCTGGAACTAAATATTGTTTTAAATTGTCGACCATAGACTTTAATATTGATGGGACACCTGGAAGACAAATAACATTTTTAATCATAAAACCTGGTGCTGCACTTGATGGATTATATATTAATTTTGAGCCAGTTGGCATTTTTGCCATCTTCTTTCTTGGGTCATTAAAGTTTTTGTGACCATAATATTTTAATAAAATATTATAAGCTTCTTTGTGATAAGTATATTTTTTTTTAAATGCCTTAGATATTGATTTTGCTGTAATATCATCATGGGTGGGGCCTATTCCACCTGTTGTTAAAACATAATTATTTTTTTTACTTAAGGATAAAACATTCGTTACTATTTTGCTTTCAATATCAGGAACAATTCTTACTTCACTTACTTTTATGCCCAAGTTATTATTCAACCATAAAGCTAAAAATGAAATATTTTGATCAATTGTTCTTCCAGATAAAATTTCATTACCAATAACTAATATGCCTGCAGTAATTTTTTTATTTCTTTTTTTCATATTTTGTTAATATTAAAAAATGGATTTTGAGAATGAATTAATACCAGGTGTTCTTATAAAAAGATATAAGCGATTTTTTGTTGATATTAAATTAAAAAATAAAACTGTAACAGCTCACTGTCCTAACCCTGGCTCAATGATAAAATTGTTAGATAAAGGAAACCCGGTTTGGATAACAAAATCAAAAAACAAGGAAAGAAAGTTAAAATACACACTCCAAATTATTGAGGTTGATAATGTTAAAATTTGTGTGAATACACATATTACAAACAAAATAGTTCAAGAGTCTATTAATAAAGGGCTTATTAAAGAGTTAAAAAGTTTTCAAATAATTAGACCTGAAAAAAAGTTTGGTAAAGATACTAGATTTGATTTTTTCTTATATAATAATGAAACTGAAAAAAAAGCATTTTTAGAGGTTAAGAGTGTATCGTTACAAAGAAAAACAAAACATGCCGAATTCCCAGACTCTGTAACTAGCCGAGGAAAAAAACATTTAGAAAATTTGATAAGCGCCTATGAACAAGGGTATGAGAGCTACTTAATGTTTCTAATTCAAATAGAAAAATGCAAGTCATTTAGTATAGCTTCAGATATAGATCCAAAATATTATGAAGTTTTTAACAATGCGTTAAAAAAAAACGTTAATGTTCTTTGTTATGATTGTAAATTTTCAAACAAAGGAATAGAAATAAATAAAAAAATAGATTTATTGAATGAATGAAGAATTTTTAAAATCATTTGATGGAACAAGAGAAGCAGGTGCTATCGCGTCCGGTGCACTTGATGAATTGAATACCATTATAAAACCAGGTGTAACCACTGAGAAGATAGATAAAGTATGTTATGAGTATATTAATGATCATGATGCCTACTCTGCCCCGTTATATTATAGAGGTTTTCCAAAATCATGTTGTACTTCTGCAAATCATATTGTGTGTCATGGAATACCACAGAATAAAATTTTAAGGGATGGAGATATATTAAACGTAGATGTCACAGCAATTAAGAATGGTTGGCATGGTGATACAAGTAGAATGTATTTAGTTGGAGACGTTTCTGTGAAAGCAAAAAAATTAATTAAGGTTACATATGAATCGATGCTCAAGGGTATAGAAATATTAAAAGAAGGATCATTTACTGGTGATATAGGTAATGCAATACAAACTCATGTTGAACAACAGGGTTTTTCAGTAGTGCGAGATTTTTGTGGTCATGGACTTGGTAGAAAATTTCATCAATCACCAAATATATTGCATTACGGAGAGGAGAAAACTGGTGAAAAATTAGTTGCTGGTATGTTGTTTACTATTGAGCCAATGATTAATGAAGGTGGTTACAATACTAAAGTATTAAGTGATGGGTGGACAGCAGTAACAAAAGACAAATTGTTATCTGCACAATTTGAACACACAGTTGGTATAACAAATAACGGTTATGAAATTTTTACTTTATCTAAAAAAGGCTTGGATCTTCCTGAAAGCTTAAAATGATTGAAAGATATTCAAGGGAAGAAATAAAAAAAATTTGGCAAGATCAAAACAGATATAAAATCTGGTTAGAGATTGAACTTGCTGCCGCTCAAGCTATGGAAAAATTTAAAATAATACCAAAAGGAGTTTATAAAAAAGTTAAATCAAAATCAAAAATTGATGTGAATAAAATTTTAAAAATTGAGGGCAAAGTGAGACATGATGTAATTGCTTTTTTAAGTTCAATAATGGAAAGATCAGGAAAAGAGGGAAGATTTTTACATAAGGGTATGACATCCTCTGATGTATTAGATACTTGTTTTAATTTACAACTCAAACAATCAGGAGAAATAATTTTAAAAGGTATAGAGGATTTATTAAGTTCCATTAAAAAACAATCTGTAAAGCATAAATTTACTCTCTGTATTGGAAGAAGTCATGGTATACATGCTGAACCTACAACTTTTGGACTTAAACTTCTGACTTTTTATGCAGAATTTTCTAGAAATAAAAAAAGACTTCAGCAAGCTATAGATGAAATATCAACCTGTGCAATTTCGGGAGCGGTTGGAACATTTGCTAACATTGATCCAAGAATAGAAAAATATGTTGCTAAAAAATTAAAGCTAAGAATAGAACCTATATCTACACAGATCATACCAAGAGATAGACATGCTTATTTTTTTTCAATTTTAGGAATTATTGCAAGCTCAATAGAAAGATTTGCTGTTGAAATACGTAATTTACAAAGAACTGAAGTAGCTGAAGTATATGAATTTTTTAATAAGAAACAAATGGGATCATCAGCGATGCCACATAAAAAAAATCCAGTTCTTAGTGAAAACCTTACAGGTTTAGCAAGATTGATAAGAGCAACAGTAATCCCTGCGATGGAAAATGTTGCTTTGTGGCATGAAAGAGATATTTCGCACTCCAGTGTTGAAAGAAATATTGGACCAGATGCAACTGTAACTTTAGATTTTGCTATAAGCAGAATGAATGAAATAGTTAAATCAATGAAAGTAAACAAGTATAATATGAAAAAAAATTTGGATTTAACAAAAGGATTATTTTTTTCTCAAAGAGTATTGCTACATCTTACAGAAAAAGGCTTAAAAAGAGAGGTTGCTTATAGGATTGTTCAAAAATGTGCGTTAAGAGCTTTAGATAAAGATATATCTTTTTACGATAGTCTACTCGAAGACAAAAAAATTAGAGGCATAATAACTGTTAATAATTTAAATAATTTATTTGATTTTGGTTATCATACAAAGAAAATTAATGTAATTTTCAACAGATTACTCAAATGAATAAAGGAAAAAAACTTTACGAAGGAAAAGCCAAAATAATATACGAAACAAAAGAAAAAGGTTTGGCTATTCAGCACTTTAAGGACGACGCCACAGCTTTTAACAATAAAAAAAAAGCTACTGTCGAAGGTAAAGGTGTACTAAACAATCGAATTTCAGAACATATATTAAATAACTTAAACCAAGTTGGTATTAAAACGCACCTGGTAAAAAGGTTAAATATGCGTGAGCAATTAATTAAACTTGTTGAAATTATTCCAATAGAAGTAATTGTGAGAAACATTGCAACTGGATCTTTAACAAAAAGACTCGGTATAACAGACGGAACAGTCTTAGATAAGCCTTTGTTAGAATTTTGTTATAAAAAAGATGAACTAGATGACCCTTTAATTGCAAAGGAACATATATTTGCTTTTAATTGGGCAACAAAAGAAGAGATAGAAGCTATTGAGGAAATGACTTTTAGAATAAACGACTTTATGTCCGGTATGTTCAGAGGAATAGGAATTAAATTAGTGGATTTTAAATTAGAGTTTGGTCGAATATGGATTGATAACAATAAGGAAGTCATCCTTGCTGATGAGATCAGTCCAGATACGTGTAGACTATGGGATATAAAAAGTGAAAAAAAATTAGACAAGGATAGATTTAGAAAAGATTTAGGAAATATAATCCAAGCATATCAAGAGGTTGCTAGGAGATTGGGTATAGTTCCTGAAACAACAAACGTCAGTAAAGTTAATTTTAAAAAACCTACTTCGATAAATATTAAAAAAAAATAAATTGAAATTTTCAGTAACAGTCACTTTGAAAAAAGATGTACTAGACCCTCAAGGTAAAGTGGTAGGTCAGACATTGAAAAATATGGGCATGACTAACTTAATTCAGATAAGACAGGGAAAATTTTTTGAGATAGATTTAGACGAAAAAAATCCCTCAAAAGCACAAGATCAAGTTAAAGAAATGTGCGAAAAATTATTATCAAATCAAATTATTGAAGATTTTAAAATAAAACAAAAAGAATGAAATCATCTGTTGTAGTTTTTCCTGGGTCAAATTGTGATAGAGATATTGCCGTAACATTAGAAAAATTACAGTTTAAGAATACTATGGTTTGGCACAAAGAAACAAAATTGCCAAAGTCAGACTTGATTGTTATTCCTGGAGGTTTTTCATATGGAGATTATCTAAGATCTGGTGCAATCGCTGCCAAATCGAATATACTTAATGAAGTTATCAAGGCAGGAAATGATGGATCTTTAATTATAGGAATTTGCAATGGTTTTCAAATTCTTATTGAATGTGGACTTCTTCAAGGAGCGCTTTTAAGAAATTTTGGATTAAAATTTATTTCAAAAGATATTTTTATAAAGATTCAGTCAAATAAAAATAAGTTTTTTAACAAGTACAAAAAAGATGAGGTTGTTAAATTAAATATTGCACATAATGAAGGTAATTTTTTTACTGATAAAAAACATTTAAAAGAATTAGAAGATAATGATTTAATACCAATAAAATACTGTGATGAAAAAGGTAATATCACTAGAGCATCTAATCCAAATGGATCATTAAACAATATTGCTGGCATTTTTAATAAAAATAAAAATATATTAGGAATGATGCCACACCCGGAAAGAATGTCGGATAAAATTTGTTCTGATGATAGTGGACTACCTCTTTTTTTAAGCTTGATGAACTAATATGAAAATTACGAAAGAACAAATTCAGTCACATGGTTTAAAACTCGATGAGTATAAAAAAATTAAAAATTTTTTAGGTAGAGAAGCAAATTTATTAGAACTGGGAATTTTTTCTGCTATGTGGAATGAACATTGCTCCTACAAGTCTTCTAAAATACATCTTAAAAAATTACCAACAAAAAATAAAATTGTAATCCAGGGTCCAGGGGAAAACGCTGGTGTTATTGATATCGGAGATGATGATGCCATTATTTTTAAAATAGAAAGTCATAATCACCCCTCATTTATTGAACCTTATCAGGGCGCAGCAACTGGGGTTGGGGGCATTTTAAGAGATGTTTTCACTATGGGAGCTAGACCGATTGCTTTAATGAATTCGATTCACTTTGGTTCTCCTGATAATAAAAAGACACAAAATTTATTAAATGGAGTTGTTTCCGGTATTGGTGGTTACGGTAACTCTGTTGGCATTCCAACAGTTGGGGGTGAAACTAAATTTAATAGCACTTATAATGAAAATATTTTAGTCAATGCAATGGCAATTGGCCACGCAAAAAAGAATAAAATATTTTATTCTAAGGCCAAAGGAATAAATAAACCTGTAGTTTATGTTGGTTCAAAAACTGGTAGGGATGGAATACACGGAGCAACTATGGCTTCAGCAGAATTTGATGAAAACTCTGAAGAAAAGAAACCAACAGTCCAAGTCGGAGACCCCTTTACGGAAAAATTATTATTAGAAGCTTGTTTAGAATTAATGAAAAAAAACTCAATTATTTCAATACAAGATATGGGAGCAGCAGGATTAACTTCTTCGAGTATTGAAATGGCCTCAAAAGGAAAACTTGGTATTGAATTAGATTTAGATAAAGTGCCTTGTAGAGAAAAAAATATGACGCCTTACGAAATGATGTTATCAGAAAGTCAAGAGAGAATGCTTATTATACTAGACGATAAAAAAGAAAATGAAGCAAAAAAAATATTTGATAAATGGGATCTAGATTTTGTAGTTATTGGAAAAACCACAGACACAAATAAATTAGTTTTAAATTTTAATAACAAAAAGGTTGCGGATATACCAATCACTGCATTGGCAGATGAAGCACCTCAATATGATAGGAAGTGGAATAAATTTAAAGTAAAAAAGAATGATTTTAAAATAAAAGAGTTAAAAAAAATAAAAACAGATAAAGCTTTATTCAAAATTTTATCCTCTCCAGACCATTCAAACAAAAGCTGGATTACAGATCAATACGATCAAGTTGTTATGTGTGACACAATACAAAAATCTGGTGGAGATGCTGCGGTTGTAAGAGTGCATAAAAAAGAAAAGGCGATATCTATATCTGTAGACTCCTCGGCAAATTATTGTGTAGCGGATCCTAGAACTGGCGGAAAACAAATTGTTTGTGAGAATTGGAGAAATTTAATTTCAGTTGGTTCAAAACCATTGGCTATAACAAATTGTCTTAATTTTGGAAATCCCGAAAAACCTGAGGTCATGGGAGAATTTGTTGAATGTATTGAGGGTATGAAGGAAGCATGTGAGTTTTTAGATTATCCTGTTGTTTCTGGAAATGTTTCTTTTTATAACGAGACCAATTCAAAAAGTATTTATCCGACCCCAGTAATTGGTGGAGTTGGAATTTTTGATAATTTAAATAGAATTATTGACATGAAAACCAAAAAGGCCGGTAATATAATTATTGTAGTAGGAAAAACTTTTGGCCATTTGACAAGAAGTTCCTTTTTAAAAGAAATTTATTCAATTAATGATGGTTCACCTCCTGAAATAAACTTAACAAATGAAAAAAATAATGGTTTATCGGTTTTAAATTTAATTAAAAATAATTTAATATTATCTTGTCATGATGTTTCATCAGGTGGAATCTTGGTTGCTTTAGCAGAAATGTCTATTTCATCAATGTTAGGATTAAAAATAAATAAACCAAAAAAATTTTCTGATTTGAATGAGTATTTTTTTGCAGAAGACCAAGGCCGCTATCTATTAGAAATTGAAAAAAATAATCTTGAAAAAATTGAAAAAATGTTAAAAAAAAGCAATACTTTCTACGAAGTAGTTGCCGAAGTACAAAATGACATATTTGAAATAGACAAAACTTTAAGTATAAAAACTGAAGAACTTTTTAAATGTAATAATCAATGGTTTAAAAAATTTAATGCCGTTAACTAAAGATGAAATATCAAAAATGATAATGAGTGCCTTCCCAGACGCAACTCTAGAATTAAAAGATACTATGGGTGACAATAACCATTATTCTGCAAAGATTATTTCAAAAATTTTTAATGGAAAATCTAGAGTCGAACAGCATAAAATGGTATATAAAGCATTAAAGGGTAAAATGGGAAACGAGTTACATGCTCTTGCTTTAACAACCGAGGAGGATAAATGAGTGAGATAAATCAAAAAATTAAAGATATTATATCGTCAAAAGATATTGTCCTTTTTATGAAAGGTACACCTGATGCTCCTCAGTGTGGTTTCTCTATGGCGGTTTCAAACATTTTAAAAAACCTCAATGTTAAATTTGAGGGTGTAAATGTTTTATCTAGTGATGAACTAAGACAAGGTATTAAAGACTTTACTGATTGGCCAACTATACCTCAGCTATACGTAAAAGGTGAATTTGTTGGTGGTTGTGACATTGTAAAAGAGATGTTTGAAAAGGGTGAGTTAAAAAAACTTTTTGAAGATAAATCTTTATTATCTTGAGTAATATTCAATTACTAATTTCGGCTCCATCACAGTAGGATAAGGAATGTCAGCAAACTTTGGTACTCTTACTAATTTTGCTGTTTTATTTTTTGTATCGTATTGAATATATTCCGGTACATCTCTCTCTTTACTGCTAAGACACCCTTCAATAATTGTAAGACTTTTTGATTTATCTTTTACTTCGATCAAATCGTTTTCTTTAACAGTATAACTTGAAATATTAACTTTCTTTTTATTTACTCTAAAGTGACCATGGTTAATTAATTGTCTTGCTGAAAAAACAGTTGGTGCAAATTTTGCTCTATAAATAACAGTATCCAGTCTGGTTTCCAAAAGACCAACTAAATTTTCTGTTGTATCACCTTTTTTCTTTAATGCTTTTCTATAAACATTTCTAAATTGTCTTTCGTTTATATTTCCATAATAAGATTTTAACTTTTGTTTTGCATTTAGCTGAATACCATAATCAGTTGGTTTACCTTTTTTATTTTGTCCATGTTGCCCTGGAGGATAATTTCTAGTATTAAATGGGCTCTTAGGACGACCCCATAGATTAACCTTGAGCCTCCTATCAACTTTGTGTTTTGCATTAATACGTTTTGTCATAAAAAAAATTGTTATAATCGTTCCTGTAAATTTGTCAATTACTCTTATAATTTGCTAAAAACACTTGATAAAATCCTTAATTCTTTGTTGCTTAACTCAATTCTACCAAAAATATTTCTTAGATTTATAAGCATAGTTTTTTTCTTTTCTTTTGGAACAAAAAAACCCTTTCTATCCAATCTTGTTTCTAGGAAATCTAAAAATACATTAAGTTTTTTTTTGCTTGCAATATCGCCCAAATGCTTTTCTTTTTTAAAGAAACTTGGTTTAAGCAATTTAAAAATTTCAAAACATACAATGATTAAACTATGCGATAAATTTAATGATTCAAATTTTTTATTTACTGGAATCTTAAATATATAATTAGAGTATCCTATATCCTCATTAGATAAACCTGATGCTTCTGGACCAAATAAAATGCCAATCTTTTTATTTCTATTCTTTTTTATACTTTCAATAAATTGTTTAAATGAAAGATGTTTTTTATTTATGTCTCTTTTCCTTGCTGTTGAGGCATACACAATATCATATTTGTTTGATGCAACTTTTAAAGAGGGATATATTTTAGTTTTTTTGAGAATATCACTTGCTCCTACTGAAGTAGCAATAGCTTTTTTGTTTGGCCACTTTTCTTTTGGATTAATTATATCCAATTTTTTAAATCCAAAGTTCTTTAATGCTCTTGCACAAAAACCTATATTTTCTGGAAGCTGAGGATTAACAAGTAAAAAGCCAACGCTTTTAATCATTTGCAGGAGCTTTTTCCTTATAAAGTTTATAATCTAAACTATCAATTAATGCTTTAAAAGATGCATCAATAATATTTGGTGACACACCAATTGTGAACCAGTTTTTTCCCTCTTTATCAGTACTTTCAATTGAGACTCTCGTAGTTGCATTTGTACCGGTATTTAAAATTCTAACTTTATAATCGACAAGTTTCAAATCTTTTAAATATTTTGAATATTTACCAACTTTATCAACATTTGATCTAATCGCATTGTCTAATGCATTGACTGGTCCGTTACCTGATCCCTCACAAATAATTTCTTTACCATCAACTACTAAGTGTGCTTTTGCAAAAGAATTTATTTTATCTTTCGAATCTCTTTTCACAGAGACATCGTATTTAGAAATTGTTAGGTATTTTGGTATTTCGCCGAGAAGACGTCTTGCTAACAATTCAAATGAAGCATCTGCACCATCATATGAATAACCAGCAAATTCTCTCTCTTTTACTTCATCAAGTAAACTTTGAACCTTTGGATCATTTTTATCTATTTTAATTCCATATTTTTCTAATCTAGAAATTATATTAGACTTACCTGACTGATCAGAGACAACTATATTCCTAAAATTTCCAACTGAATTGGGAGTTATATGTTCATAGGTTTTAGGATCTTTAGTAACCGCAGATACATGAAGACCGCCCTTATGAGAAAAAGCTGATGCACCAACATATGCTGCATGTCTATTTGATTTTCTATTTAATATTTCATCAAGTAATCTAGAACATTCAGTTAATTTTTTTATTTTTTCTTTTTTAATACCTATCTCAAATTTTTTTGAAAATGTTTCTTTTAGGACTAATGTAGGAATAACTGACATTAAGTTTGCATTACCACATCTTTCGCCAAGACCATTAATTGTTCCTTGTACTTGTCTTGCGCCAGATAAAATTGCAATTAAAGAGTTTGCTACTGCATTTTCAGTATCGTTATGTGCATGGATTCCTAAATTTTTACCCGGTATAACTTTAGAAACTTTTGAAACAATTTCTCCTACTTCATGTGGAAGAGTACCTCCATTTGTGTCACAAAGAACAATCCATCTTGCCCCTTCGTCATAAGCGGTTTTTAAACAATTTATTGCATATTCTGGATTATTTTTATAACCATCAAAAAAATGCTCAGCATCAAACATGAATTCTTTTTTATTTTTGACAAATAATTTTGCTGACTCTTTTATGTTTTCTAAATTTTCTTTATTGCTAATGCCTAAAGCTATATCCACATGGAAATCCCAAGATTTTCCTACTAAACATACAGCGGGTGTATTAGAGTTTAAAATAGCAGATAAACCTGGATCATTTTGTGCACTTCTTCCACTTTTTTTTGTCATTCCGAAAGCAGTCAAGACTGTATTGCCGAGACTTGGAGGTTTATTAAAAAAAGTAGTGTCTAATGTATTTGCTCCTGGCCACCCGCCCTCTAAATAATCTACACCAAGTTCTGAGAGTGATTTAGCGATTTTAGTTTTTTCATCTATAGAAAAATTTACACCCTCTGTCTGGGCTCCATCTCTTAAAGTTGTATCAAAAATATATATTTTTTCCTTACTCATTTATATTTCCATATCGTTTTGTTGTTTTTATCTTCAATTGAAATCCCGTTCTCTTCTAACTCTTTTCTTATATCATCAGCCAATTTATAATTACCTTTTTTTCTAGCATTTTCTCTTTCCTTAATTTTTAGTTCAATTATATTTTCATCAATATTTATTTTTGTTTTTTTAAAATTTTTCCAAGACTCCTGATTTTCCTCCATTAATCCAATTAACTTACAACCCTCAAGAAAAAGTTTTTTAGAAGACTTGTCGCCTTTTGAAGCTTTTTCGTATAATAAATGTAGTTTTGAAATAAACCCCGGTGTATTTAAATCCTCTAGGAGTGGACCTACTAAATTTTCATCTAAATTACTTTCTTTAACTGGTTCGTATAAGCTATACCATTTATCAAGTGTGCTCTGACTTTCATAAACTAACTTTTCGTTCCAATCTAATGGTTGTTTGTAATGAGAGCTCAATAATGCCAAACGAATAACTTGACCATTAATTTTATTTTTCATTTTTTGCATAGTGACTATATTACCTAATGATTTAGACATCTTCTCTTTATTATAAGTAACATAACCATTGTGTAACCAATAGTTTGCAAATTTATCTGTTTTGTTTGCACAACAAGACTGAGCTATTTCATTTTCGTGATGAGGAAATACAAGATCTAACCCGCCTCCATGAATGTCAAAATTTTTTCCTAAATATTTTTCACTCATGACTGAACATTCGAGATGCCAACCTGGTCTACCCCTTCCCCATGGAGAATCCCAGCCAGGATCATCTGTAGAAGATGGTTTCCAAAGAACAAAATCTAATGGATTGTTTTTTAATTTTGAAATCTCTACTCTTGAACCTGCCTCAAGCTCACCAGGTTTCTTATTAGATAACTTTCCATAATTTTTAAAAGAATTTACTGAGAAATAGACATGTTTATCTTTTTCATAGGCATGTTTATTATTCAATAAATTTTCTGTCATACTAATCATGCCTTTAATATGTTCGGTAGCTCTTGGTTCAAAATTTGGTTTTAAACAATTTAAATATTTACAATCTTCGTGAAAGTTTTTTGTAATATCATTTGTAAGCTTATCTATTGGAATTTTTTTGTTTTTAGAGGCTTCAATAATTTTATCATCAATATCAGTAATATTTCTTACATAAATAACTTTATCGTTGCCATTTAGTTTTTTTAGCAATCTAAACAGAACATCAAAAACAACAAGTGGTCTTGCGTTTCCAATATGTGGAAAATCGTAAACGGTTGGTCCACAAACATACATCCCAACCTTACCTGTGTTAATAGGTATAAATTTTTCTTTTTTTCCTGAAAGAGTATTAAATATATTTAATTGTTTATTCATCTTCCATCATACAAACAGGTATAGGATTCATCTTGTGTAGATTTTTTTTTCTAATTTCAAGATACTTACTATAACCTTCACTAGTTTTGTCCATCATAGCTTTTTCAAGCTCATCATAGGACATACCTAACTGATTTGTATCGGTTCTTCCATCATCCCACAAACCATCGGTTGGTTCTGCCTCAATTATTTCTTTTATGATGCCTAGTGATTTTCCCATCTCCCAAACTTGTGTTTTTGTGCAGTCAGCTATTGGAGAAATATCAACTCCTCCATCACCGTATTTTGTATAAAAACCAACTCCAAAATCCTCTACTTTATTTCCAGTTCCCACAACTATACCATTGTTGGATGCAGCAACTTGATAAAGTGTTGTCATTCTTAATCTAGCTCTGGAATTAGCTAGTCCATGATTATTTTTAAAGTTTGATAAACTATTTTTAAAACTATCAAAGACATTATCAAGTTTAATTATGTATCCTTCTACATTTTTAAACTTATTTTTTAACCATTCCTGATGCTTAAGACTTAGACTATGTTGGTCTTTTATTTGGTTGATAGGCATTGAAAGTATAATCGTTTTTTTTCCTGTAAGAGCACAAAGTGTGCTTGTCACTGAGGAATCTATACCTCCTGAAACACCAATTACTAAAGTTTTTGCCTCCATAGGCATATTTTTACAGTAATCAATAATCCAGTTTTTTATACGATTTATTCTTTCAGTAGTTTGCATAATGTTACTATCATCTAATCTATAGACCCTAGTAATTGTTTTTCAATTACTAAGATGCCGCTTGAATAATATTTTTTGAATATTGAGAATTTTTCTTAATCTCATCTGAGATTAAGAATGCAAGCTCCAAAGCTTGATTTGCATTCAATCTAGGGTCACAATGTGTGTGATATCTGTGAGATAAATCTTTTTCAGATATTTTTTGAGCTCCACCAGTGCATTCTGTCACATCTTGTCCTGTCATTTCTATATGTAAGCCACCTGCATAAGAACCTTCTGATTGATGAACGGCAAAAACTTTTTTGATTTCCTTAACTATGTTGTTAAAAGGTCTTGTTTTAAAACCTGTGGTAGATACCAAAGTATTTCCATGCATTGGATCACAGGACCAAATCACATTTAATCCCTCTTTCTTAACCGATCTAATCAATTTTGGTAAAAATTTATCGACATTATCAGCTCCGAATCTAGAAATTAAAGTTAATCTTCCAGGTTCATTTTGTGGATTAAGTTTATTACACAATTTTATTAATTCTTCAGGCTTAAGCGTAGGCCCACATTTTAAACCTATTGGATTTTTTATACCTCTACAAAATTCAACATGGCCTCCATCTAATTGTCTTGTTCTGTCTCCAATCCAGACAAAGTGTGCTGAGGTATCATGATACTCTCCAGTTGTTGAGTCAACTCTTGTCATCGCTTGCTCGAAAGGTAAAAGAAGAGCTTCGTGGGAAGTATAAAAATTTACCGTTCTTAATCTTCTATTATTGTCAGCGTTTATACCACACGCTTCCATAAACGATAATGCATCACTAATTTTATCCTCTACTTCTTTATATTTTTTTCCTTGAGGACTTCCTTTTACAAAACCAAGATTCCACAAATGTACTTGACGTAAATCTGCAAAACCTCCTTGTGAAAATGCCCTTAATAAATTTAAAGTTGAGGCAGATTGTGAGTATGCTCTAAATAATCTCTTTGCGTCAGGTTTACGAGCCTCCTCGGTAAATTCAATACCATTTATGTTGTCTCCTAAATAAGTTGGTAATTCCTTACCATTCTTATTTTCGATGGGAGAACTTCTTGGTTTTGAAAACTGTCCAGCTATTCTTCCTACTTTAACTACAGGTAGAGATGCAGAGGATGACAAAACCAAAGCCATTTGTAAAATAACTTTAAAAGTATCCTTTATATTATCAGGATGAAATTCAGCAAAACTTTCCGCACAGTCACCGCCTTGTAATAAAAAAGCTTTTCCATCACAAACATCTGACAGTTGTTTTATAAGAGATCTAGACTCTCCAGCAAATACTAATGGTGGAAAACGTTTAATCTTATTTAGAACGAGATTAAGCTCATCCATATCATCATATTTTGGGATATGCTTGACAGGGTAATTTTTCCAACTATCTAATTTCCATTTTTTCATATTCAACCTACAGTCTATATAAGGTATACAGTTAAAAAAGTTAAGTATTAAGATGACTAAATTTACAAAGAAAATCGTTGAAAATAGTGAAAATTTTTTAATTAAAAAATTTATTACCCAATTTAAAAGAAAAATTAAAAATAAAGGGACAGAACGATTTTCTTTTGTTCTGACTGGGGGGAGCAGTCCAATAAAACTTTATAAAAATTTGGCAAAAGAAAAAAATATACCATGGAAAAATATAGACTTTTTTTTTGGTGACGAAAGATGTGTGAATAAAAATTCTAAATATTCAAACATCAATATGTGTAAAAAAAATTTATTAAGAAAAATACCTATTCTTAAAAGTCAAATTTATGAGATAAATATTAAAAACACAAAACCTAAAAAAATTGCTGGAGAATACGAAAAAAAAATTAAAAAATATTTTAATGGAAAAAAAATTTCTTTTGATTTAACTCTTTTAGGAGTTGGAAATGACGGACATATTGCGTCACTTTTTAAAAATAATATAAATAAAATTAATAAAAAAAATGTAGATTTTGTAATTAGAGAAGATTTTAAAAGAGTAACTTTAACAATTAAATGTATAAATAATTCAAAAAATATTTTTCTTTGGGCTCCAGGGCGAAATAAAAAAAAGATTATTAAAAGTATTATAAAAGATAAAAAATTTTCATATCCTGCATCTTATTTAAAATCAAAAAATAATTTTTTATTCTACAGTAACTGATTTAGCTAAATTTCTTGGCTTATCTATATCGCACTTTTTAAATAAAGCTACATGATAAGAAAGAAGTTGAAGAGGTATTGTAAATATAAAAGGTGTAAGAGATAAATCTGAAGAAGGTAAATCAATCTGAAATCTAATATTTTCACTTATTACTTTTCCATCAGAGTTTGTTAGTAGTAAAACTTTTCCTCCTCTTGCAATAACTTCTTGCATATTTGACAAAGTCTTTTCAAAATATTTATCTTTTGGTGCAATCACAACAACTGGTAATCCATCCTCAATTAATGCTAAAGGTCCATGTTTCATTTCACCTGCAGGATATCCCTCGGCATGTAGATATGAAAGCTCTTTTAGTTTTAACGCTCCTTCCATAGCTATTGGATAAGATGAACCTCTACCCAAAAACATTGAGCCCTTAGAGTTGTAAATATCTTTTGCTATAAGTTGAATTTTTTGTTCCTCTTTTAGTGTTTCTTTAATTAATTGTGGTAAATTTTTTAAATTACTTATTAATTTTTTATATTTTTTATTATCTAAATCTCCTCTCAATTCTCCAATTTTTAATGAAAATAAATACAAAACAAGCATTTGACCTAAAAAAGCTTTTGTAGAAGCTACACCGATTTCGGGTCCCGCATGAATTGGTAATACACAATCTGATTGTCTAGCTATCGAGCTCTCTACAACATTTACTACAGAACATGTCTTTAAATTTTCTTTTTTACAAAGATCTAATGCTGCAAAAGTATCTGCTGTTTCACCTGATTGTGAAACGAAAATATAAAGGTTATTTTTGTCAAACCTATTATTTCTATACCTAAATTCAGAAGCTATATCTGTCTCAATAACTAAATTAGTAAACTCCTCAAGCCAATATTTTGTAACTAAACAAGAGTGATAAGCGGTTCCACATCCTATAAGCACAATTTTTTTAATTTTTTTTGGTTCAATTGGAAGATTATAAAAATTTATTTCCTCTCTAATTTTATCAATATATTCTTTTAAACAAGTTTTTAATGTTATTGGCTGCTCAAAAATCTCTTTGATCATAAAGTTTTTATAATTTCCCTTGCTCACTTCAGACTTATTTTCAGAAAGAGTAAATATCTCTTTATTTATTTTTTCTTTATTAGAATTATAAAATCTCACTTCATCTTTTGATAAAATACAAACATCCCCGTCATCTAAATATGAAATTTTGTTTGTCATAGATTTTAAAGCATAAGAGTCGGATCCTAGATAATTCTCATCATTTGAGTATCCAACAGCTAAAGGACTACCTCTTCTTGCGCCAATAACAAAATCTTTATAATTTTTAAATATTATTCCTAGTGCAAAACTGCCTTTTAAAAGGCCTAGAGTTTTAAAAACTGCTTCCAAAGGTTCTGTGTTTTTCAATTTTTCTGTCAGCAACACTGTGATTACTTCAGTATCTGTCTGCGATTTAAAAGTTTTTCCCTCTTTCTCCAAAATCTTTTTTAATTCACTTGAGTTTTCAATAATACCGTTGTGTACTACCGAAACTATTTCAGTTGAGTGTGGATGAGCATTTGCTTCGTTGGGTACACCGTGTGTAGCCCATCTAACATGGCCTATGCCAAGATTTCCCTCACTAGGGTTTTGAAACAAAATTTTTTCTAATTTTTCAACTCTTCCTGGACATTTTTTTTCATCTATCCTTCCCTTGTTAATTGTTGCCAATCCAGCTGAGTCATATCCTCTATACTCTAATTTTTTAAGAGCATTTATGATATTTACTGAAACAGATTTATTGCTAGCAATACCTATAATTCCACACATTATTTTTTTCTTTTATAGTTTTCAATTTCTTCTTGTTCTGATCTTTCAATAGATAAGGAATTTTCTTTTACATCTTTTGTAATTACTGATCCTGCTCCAACTACAGAATTTTTATTTATTTTAATTGGTGCTACTAGCGAGCTATTTGATCCTATAAAAACATTATCGGAAATTGTTGTTTTATTTTTTTTTACCCCATCATAGTTACAGGTAATTGTACCAGCGCCTATATTAGAATTTTTGCCTATTTGGGTATCACCAATGTAAGAAAGGTGGTTTACTTTAGAATTCTTTTTAATTTTTGATTTTTTTGTCTCAACAAAATTACCAATTTTAACACCAGACATTAGATGTGTTCCTTCTCTTAATCTTGCGTAAGGTCCAACTTTAACTTTATTTTCTATTTTTGTACCCTCAATATGACTAAATGATAAAATTTCAACATTGTTTCCGATTTTTACTTTTTTTCCAATAACTACATAAGGATTTATAGTTACATTTTTTCCAAATTTAGTATCTTTCGATAAAAATATAGTTTCTGGTGCAATTAAATTTACACCATATTTAATTGCTTTTTTTCTCAGCAACTCTTGATTTGATCTATAGTTATCAATTTTTTTTAGATTTGATTTTGTTTTCATAAAAATTTGTATTTACATTAGATTTAATATGGTAATAAGTCACAAAATATTTCTTTATAATACTTATTAAAAATGACTCAAAAATTAACAATTTTATTTGATTTAGACGGAACGCTTGTTGATACAGCGCCAGACTTAATGGGTGCGCATAATCATGTTATGAAAAAATTTGGTTATCCTCAAAAGAGCCTAGATGACATTAAACATATTGCGGGTCGTGGAGCCTGGATAATGATGCAAAGAACATTTAGAGATGAAATAAAAGATGAAAAATTAAAAAAAGAAATGGTTAAAGAATTCATAAATTATTATGCAAAAAATATTGATAGGGGAAGCAAACCAATTAAAGGTATAGTTAAATTTCTTGATTGGGCAAAATCAAAACAAATTTTAATGGCTGTTTGTACAAACAAGCAAGAAAGACTTGCGGTTGATCTGCTCAAAAAAATTAATCTATCACAATATTTCGAATATATAGCAGGGTGTGATACTTTTGATTTTAATAAACCCGACCCACGACATTTAACGAATGTTATCGATATAATTGGTGGAGATATCAATAAAAGTATTATGATTGGTGATAGCGAAGTAGATTCGCAATCGGCATATAACGCTAAAATTCCATTTATTTTAGTTGAGGAAGGGTATACAGAAAAAAATATAAATGAAATTCCACACAAAACTCTTATAAAAGATTTTTCTAATTTTGAAAAAATTGTTGAAAAATATTTATGATTGATCTTCAGCTGTTTGGTGCTCTAGTTACTTATTATTTTATAATGTTTGCTACACCTGGTCCAAATAATGCAATGTTAACAGCATCTGGATTAAAATTTGGGTTTCTTAGAACACTCCCTCACTTAATTGGTATTCCACTGGGTCACATTTTTCAAATAGGACTAGTTTGCTTCGGTATTGGAAACTTATTTTTAATTTTTCCCAATTTACAATTTTATATGAAAATATTGTGTTTCATTTATTTGCTTTATCTTGGATGGAAAATAATAGGTTCATTTAGTCTTGCTGAAAAAGATACAAAAGGAAGACCTTTAAAATTTTATGAAGCATCTTTGTTTCAATTTATTAATCCAAAAGCTTGGACTATAGCGATCACAGTTGCCTCAGGTTTTTTTCCAACAGAGGAAAATTTTTTAATAGCTGTAATGTTTATAACAATTACTGCTGCTGTAGTTTGTTTTCCATCAATATGTATTTGGGCTATATTTGGAAATAGCTTAAGAGTTTTTATTAAAAATGAAAAAACTAAAAAAATTACTGAATATATCTTAGCTATATTGTTGGTTTTAACTGCTATTACAATACTTTTAAAATAATCTTTGATTTTATATTTTTGTTTTAATATAAAAACTTAATGCATTTTACAAAAAAAAATGCTGGGGAGAAAAGAAAAGATTTTGTAAACAATCTTAAAGAAAAAAAATTACTTAGATTTCCTGGCGCATACAATCCTTTATGTGCAAAATTAATTGCTGAGATTGGTTTTGATGGCGTTTATATTTCAGGTGGCGTTATGTCTAATGATCTTGGAATTCCAGATATAGGACTTACAACACTGAAACATGTTAATTATAGAGCAAACCAAATAGCCAAGGTAAGTGATTTGCCTTCAATCGTTGATGCAGACACTGGTTTTTTAGATTGCAAAAACACTATTGAGACTTTTGAAAATTCTGGTCTCGCTGGATGCCATATTGAGGATCAAATAGCTGAAAAAAGATGTGGGCATTTAGAAAATAAAGAACTTATTTCAACAAACCAAATGGTGAAGAAAATAAAAGATTCTGTAAAAGCAAGAAAAGATAAAAATTTTTCAATAATTATCCGAACAGATGCCAATCTTGTAGAAGGTCTAGAAAAAACAATAGAGAGGATAAAAGCTTATGAGGCAGCTGGCGCAGATATTATATTTCCAGAGTCAATGAAAGATGAAAAGGAGTTTGAAAAAGTTAGAAGAAATTCAAAAGTTTATTTGCTTGCAAATATGACCGAATTTGGAAAATCTAAGTTATTAACAACAAAAGAATTGGAAAATTTAGGATATAATATTGTGATTTATCCTGTAACCACGCAAAGATTAGCAATGAGGAGTGTTGAGGATGGATTAAGGTCTATTTTTAAGGATGGACATCAAAATAATATTATAGATAAAATGCAAACTCGTAAAAGATTATATGAACTTGTAGAGTATGAAAAATATAATACTCCTGGCAAGAAAATTACAGATTTTAAAACTGAGGGACATGAATAAATTATGAGTGATGAAGTCAAAAAAGGTTTAATGGGTATAGTTGTCGATGAAACTACTATTTCACAAGTTATGCCAGAAATTAATTCTCTTACATACAGAGGTTACAAAGTTCAGGATCTTTGTGAAAAATGTATTTTCGAGGAAGTTGCGTATCTTGTTTTAAATGGTGAACTTCCAAGATCGAAAGAATTAAAAAAATTTATTAATGAAGAAAGAAATAATCGTAAATTATCTAAACAAATTTTAAATGATATAAAAAATATGCCAAAGAAAGCACATCCAATGGATGCGATAAGATCGGCAGTCAGTTTGATGGGTCTTGAAGACAAAGACGCAAGTGACAATTCTCCAAAAGCAAATATGAGAAAAGCGATGAGAATTTTTGCACAAACACCTACAGCTGTTGCTGCTTATTTTAGAGCAAGAAAAGGTAAAAAATTTATACCTCCTAATAAAAAATTATCGTATTCAGAAAATTTCTTCCACATGATGTTTGGTAAAGTGCCAAAGAAAGAAATAGTAGAAGCTTTTGATGTTTCAATGATACTTTATGCAGAACATAGTTTTAATGTTTCTACTTTCACAGCGAGGACAATAACAAGTAGTTTATCTGATATGCACGGTGCGATAACCGGGGCGATAGCTAGTCTAAAAGGACCCTTACATGGCGGTGCTAATGAGGCTGTGATGCATATGTTTAAAGAAATTAAATCGCCTCAGAAAGCTAAATCTTGGATTAATAACGCATTAGATAAGAAAAAAGTTGTTATGGGTTTTGGTCATAGAGTCTATAGAAGCGGTGACTCTAGAGTTCCAACCATGAAGAAATATTTTTTGAAAGTAGCAGAATTAGTGAAAAATACTAAATATCCAGAGATGTATAATACTTTGGAAAAAGTAATGCTTGAAAGAAAAAATATTCATCCTAACGTTGATTATCCATGTGGACCAACTTACCATTTGATGGGAATAGACACAGATTTTTTTACACCTGTTTTTGTTATGGCTAGAATTACTGGGTGGTCTGCACATATCATGGAGCAGCATACTGCTAATAAACTAATTAGGCCTTTATCCAAATATAAAGGAAGTGAGCACAGAGAGGTGCTGGCTTTGAATATAAGATAATTATATTGTTATTTTTGCAAATCTTTTTTCGATAACTTCAAATTTTAATTTCTTTTCTTTTACAAATTGGTCAACAGCTTTCTTAACACCTGTAATATAGTCTGCGTCTTCATAATCATCGCACAAAATTATTGCGTCTTTATTTAACGATATTTTATTAAAAACTAAATTTAGATCGTTAAAAACAGTTTCAAAACTATGTCCACCATCTAAAAATGCAAAATCAATGTTTTCCATATCCAAATGTTTCAAAATCTTATTTGAATTTCCTTTAATTAAAGTGATATTTTTTGAAAAGCTTTTTAAAAATTTTTGAACACTTTCATAAGAGTTTAAATTTTCTCTTAAAATTATATTATAAAATAAGTTTTTTATCGGATTAGAAAAACTTTGTTTTTTTAAATAGTTGGGTACTTTTTCATCTTCATTTGCTTTATCCCCAAACAAATCTATGCCAATATATTTAAATTTTCCTGAATGAATAATATTCAAAAGTTCACAAACATTTCTTGCCGTAACACCACAAAAAACACCTACTTCTAGGAAAACCTTAGGTTTATGTTGGTTAACAATATTTAAAAAAACATTTCCCCAATCTTTTTTTAGTCCTGATTTTCTCCAGTAAGTTTTATAATCAACGCTCAATGATTAAGAAAATGCTTCTGCCCAAGAACCTTTTGTAGATGCCTTAGAATATTCTGTTGCTCTACCTTCAAAGAAATTCATGTGTTCAACAGCATTAAGCATTGTATCCAACCAAGTAAGTGGGTTCTCTTTAACTTTGTAGATTGGTTGTAAACCAAGCTGTATAAGTCTTCTATCCCCTATCCATCTAATATATTTTTTTACCTGATCTGGTGTTAAACCTTGTATTGGCCCCATCTTGAAAGCTAGATCTATAAAAGCATCCTCGTGAGCAATAATAGTTTTACAAGCATCGTAAAGCTCATTTTGTAATTTTTCGTTCCATATCTCAGGATTTTCCTTAATGAAAGCTCTGAATAATCTAATCATAGAGTTGCAGTGAAGAGTTTCGTCTCTTACTGACCAGGTAACTATTTGACCCATCCCTTTCATTTTATTATGTCTTGGAAAATTTAAGAGTATTGCAAAACTAGCGAAAAGTTGTAGTCCTTCAGTGAATGCACTAAATACAGCAACTGTTTTAGCTATGTCAGCTTTTGATTTAACATTAAAACCTTGCATGTAGTCATATTTATCTTTCATCTCTTTATATTTCATAAAAGCTGAGTACTCTGACTCTGGCATTCCTATTGTATCCAATAGATGAGAATAAGCTGCAATATGAACTGTCTCCATTGCTGCAAACGCTGTCATCATCATCAGAACTTCTGTTGGTTTAAAAACAGTTGTATAATGCCTTAAGTAGCAGTTGTTAACCTCAACGTCAGCTTGAGTAAAAAATCTAAAAATTTGAGTTAATAGATTTTTTTCTTCTTGTGATAAGTTTTTTTGCCAGTCTCTAACATCATCACCTAGTGGTACCTCTTCCGGTAACCAGTGTATTCTTTGTTGTGTAAGCCACGCATCATAACACCATGGATATCTAAATGGTTTATAAACTGGATTTTCGACTAATAACCCGCCCTTGAAAACTTCTTGATCTTTTTTTAATTTAATTACTGACATGATAAACACTCCTCATATTTATTTTCCTCATTATCTGATTCTTTTTTGTTTGAATAAACATTCTTTGTCACATCTGTTGATGAACCTGAATTAATATTTTCTGCTCTTTGTATTGACTTAGATCTACAATAATAAAGGCTTTTAAGTCCTTTTTTCCATGCTTGAAAATGAAGTTGGTGTAGATCTTTTTTGTGTACATCTGCTGGTACAAAAACATTAACTGATTGTGCTTGCGAAACGTGTGGTGTTCTATCTGCACCTAATTCTACAATCCATCTTTGATCAATTTCAAAAGCTGTCTTAAAAGTTTCCTTTTCCTCTTTGGTTAAAAAGTCTAAATGGGATACGGAACCTTGGTTGGTGGTAATACTTGACCAAATTTCATCGGTATTTTTATTATATTTTTCTAAAACCTCAGTCAAATATTTGTTTCTGACATTATATGAACCAGACAATGTTTTGTGAGTGTAGCTATTTGCAGCAATAGGTTCTATACCTGGTGAAGCTCCACCACAAATTATAGATATAGATGCCGTTGGTGCAATTGCAGTCTTGTTTGAAAATCTTTCTTTAATTCCAAACTCTTCAGCATCAGGACATGGCCCTCTTTCCTCCGCTAAATCTTTTGATGCTTTATTAACTTTCTCATCTATATTTTTAAATATTTTTTTATTCCAAACCTTGCTCATAACAGATCCGAAAGGAATTCCTTTCTTCTGAAAAAATGAGTGTAAACCCATAACACCTAAACCCACACTTCTCTCTCTTGCTGCAGCGTATTTCGCATTCGCAAAACTGTCTGGAGCTTTATTAATAAAATCTTCAAGAACATTGTCTAAAAATCTCATAACGTCCTCGACAAAGTTTTTGTCGTCCTTCCATTCATCATATTTTTCTACATTTAAAGATGACAAACAACAAACAGCTGTTCTTTCTTTTCCGTCTCTGTCTTTACCAGTCGGAAGTGTAATTTCACTACAAAGGTTTGATGTTTTTACTGTTAGACCAGCCAATTTATGATGCTGAGGGATTTGACGGTTGACGGTGTCAATGTAAATAATGTATGGCTCGCCTGTTTCTACTCTAGCTGTGAGTAGTCTTATCCATAAATTTCTTGCAGAAAGCGATGTTTGGACAGAACCGTCTTTAGGACTTCGTAGCGCCCAATGGCTATCAGTTTCTACAGCCCTCATAAACGCGTCAGAAACTAAAACACCGTGATGTAAATTTAAAGACCGTCTGTTAGTATCTCCACCTGTCGGTCTTCTCATTTCAATAAATTCTTCAATTTCAGGATGGTCAATTGGTAGATAACAAGCTGCAGAACCTCTTCTTAAAGAACCTTGGCTTATGGCTAATGTTAGAGAATCCATTACTTTAATAAATGGAATAATCCCGGAAGTCTTTCCAACTTTTCCAATTTTTTCACCTATTGACCTTAAGTTACCCCAGTAACTTCCTATTCCACCGCCTCTTGCCGCTAACCAAACATTTTCACTCCAAAGTCCCAATATCCCTTCGAGACTGTCACCCGCTTCATTTAAAAAACAAGAAATTGGTAATCCTCTTTCAGTGCCTCCATTGGACAGCACAGGTGTAGCTGGCATGAACCACAGATTGCTTATGTAATTATAAAGTCTTTGAGCATGAAGATTATTATCAGCGTAAGTACTAGCAACTCTTGCAAATAGGTCTTGGTAAGATTCGTCTTGTCCTAAATATCTATCGCTTAAAGTTGCTCTACCAAAATCTGTTAAATTTTTATCTCTGGATCTATCTATTTTTATAGTTATACCTTTGTCATTTTGAAATAATTCTGTTTGATCGTTTAATGAGAATAAATCTGGTTTTTTGTTATTTAATTCCTTTAAATTACTTTCTTCTATTCTATTTAGGTTTGAGACAGCTTTTTTTATTGCCAAAGATACGTTTTTATTCATAATATAACCTTATTTAATTGACTTTTTAAGCAAAACAACTACATGTTGTGTTACTAATATATTAATACACCATATAGGAGTAAAATCAATAGAACATTATAAGAACATTTAATTTATTTTGCAAGTTTAAAGTTTGTTAATAAAAATTTATAAAAAAAACCCTAATTCAATAGTATTTATAATTAATGAAAATTAGTCCCAACGGTTTTAGAGAATACGATGCTAGGTGGCTATTTGAAAAAGATATCGATATTGATGGAATCAACAATTTAGGAAAAGGGTTAGGTTCTCAAATAATTAAACATACAAAAAAAGCAAATCCAAGGGTAATAGTTGGAAACGATTATAGATCTTACAGTGAAAAAATTAAACAATCTCTAATTAAAGGGTTAATTTCAACAGGATGTTATGTTGAGGATGTGGGGCTATCTTTGTCTCCTATGGTTTACTACGCGCAATTTAACTTAAAATCAGATGCAATAGCAATGGTTACAGCTAGTCATAATGAAAATGGGTGGACTGGAGTAAAAATGGGAATAAAAAAAGGATTAACTCATGCCCCAGAGGAAATGTTGGAATTAAAAAACTTAACTTTAAATAAACAGTTTATCGAGGGTAATGGAAAAATAAAGAAAATAGAAAATTTTCAACAAATTTACATAGAGGATTTAATAAAAAAAAATAAGATTTCAAAAAAAATTAAAGCAGTTGTTGCATGTGGTAATGGAACTGCAGGTATTTTTGCTCCACAGATTTTAAAAGGTATTGGATGTGAAGTAATTGAATTGGATTGTAATTTAGATTGGACTTTCCCAAAATATAATCCAAACCCAGAGGATTTAGATATGCTTAATGCGATATCAAAAGTAGTAAAAGAAAATAATGCAGATATTGGGTTTGGTTTTGATGGAGATGGAGATAGATGTGGGGTAATCGATGACGAAGGTAACGAAATTTTTTCAGACAAAATAGGTTTGTTAATTGCGAGAAATTTATCGGATAAATATAAAAATTCAAAATTTGTTGTGGATGTGAAATCAACAGGTCTTTACTCTAAAGATAAAGTGCTACAAGATAACAAGTGTAAAACAATTTATTGGAAAACTGGTCACTCTCATATCAAAAGGAAAGTATATTTAGAAAAAGCATTAGCTGGCTTTGAGAAAAGTGGTCATTTCTTTTTTAATAAACCTTTGGGTTACGGTTACGATGATGGTATCAATTCAGCAATTCAAATTTGTCATTTAATAGATGTTAAAAACAAAAAAATTAGTAAAATCGTAGAAGAATTGCCAAAAACTTATCAATCACCGACGATGGCCCCTTTTTGTAAAGATGAAGATAAATATCAGGTTGTTAATCAAATAGTTAAAAAGATCGAAGAAATTAAAAGTAAAAATATCAAAATAGACGACCTAAGTATATCTGAAATTCTAACTATTAATGGTATTAGATTTACTTTAGAGGATGGGTCATGGGGCTTGGTACGAGCATCTTCTAATAAACCATCACTAGTTGTTGTGGTTGAAAGCACTTCATCAGAAAAAAGAAAAAAAAATATTTTTAATTTCATTGATAATCTTCTCAAAAAGACAAATAAAATTGGTGCGTACGACCAGAAAATTTAAAAATTAAAATATTCATACAAAAACCTACTGGCTATAATTACTAAGAAAAAACCGAATAGTTTTGCGATTATTTCTCTTCTCATTTTATGAACTGCGGTAGCACCGATTTTTGCCATTATAATTGTAATTGGAATAAATATTAAAAACGCAGGTATATTTATAAAACCAGAACTCAAAGGTATATTTTTTTGCATTATTATGCCTGTGCTTAAAAATCCAATTGTACCAAATATTGATATTAAAAACCCAATTGATGCTGCGGTTCCTATTGCCTTATTTATAGTATATCCTACGAATTTTAATATGGGAACGTTCATAATAGCACCCCCAATACCCATTAAGGAAGATATAAATCCAACAACGAAACCAAAAACAGTTCTTTGAAATAAATTAAACTTAATTTTAATTTTCGTCTTATCCTTTAAAAAAATTAAATTTAATGCGAGTAGATAAATAATTAAGCTAAAAAATAGTACCAAAGATTTTGTTTCCATAAGGGCAGCAGAGAAAGAACCAATTACCACCCCAATTACCACGAATATTCCATAAGTTTTTAAAATATTTAGATCAACTGCTTTATGTTTATAATGCGTGTAAACCGACATCATGGCTGTTGGTACAATTATTGCAAAGGACGTTCCTACTGACAAATGCATTAATAGTGATTTATCGATACCTATTGAGCTAAAAATATAAAAAAGACAAGGTACAGTTATAATGCCTCCGCCAATTCCAAAAAAACCTGCGAAGAAGCCTGCTACTGTTGCAGTTATTGCCATTACAATTAATAAAAATAGTATTTGATCAGATCCAAATGTTTCAATCATTGAGATACTTGATTAGCTTTTTCATTATTCTGAGCAATTGTCATTATGTGAAGAACTTTTTGAAAATCCGAATCTCTAGCCATCATATTATCACTTAAATACCTCTTCCATTTATTTGCTCCACTTTGACCGTGGTATAAACCAACTGTATGTCGCATAATTTGATTTACTCTAGTTCCTTTTTTTAATTCATCTTTAACATATTCAACTAACTTTTCTGCTATTTCAGATCTTGTTGGAACGTTGTTATTTTCAAATATTCTCTTTTCAATATCTGCTAAAAAATAGGGATTTTGATAAATAGCCCTTCCTATCATTACACCATCGCATTTATTTAAATGTTCTATAATTTGATCTGAGTTAGTAATTCCTCCGTTTAAAATTATTTCTAGATCTTTGTTGCTATTTTTTATTTCATATACCATTGGATAATTTAATTTTGGTATTTTTAAATTTTCTTTTGGTGTGAGGCCTTTTAAAATTGCCCTTCTAGCATGTAGTATTATTGTTTTACATCCAGCCTCTGAAATTTTGTTTACAAAAGAGTTTAGGTACTCGAATGTCTCAGTGTTATCAAAACCTATTCTTGTTTTGGCTGTTACAGGTATTTTGCAATTATGAACCATATTGTTAATACAATCTGCAACTAATTCCGGTTCTTTAATTAAACACGCTCCAAACTTATTTTTCTGAACTTTTTTGCTAGGACAGCCCAAATTTATATTTATTTCATCGTAGCCCATGTCTTCTGCTATTTTACATACCTCGATTAATTCTTTTTGATTAGAACCACCAACTTGAAGTGCTAAAGGTTTTTCAATCTTATTGAAACCTAAAATTTTTTTTCTATCTCCATAAATTGCAGATTTAGTTGCAACCATTTCTGTGTAAAGCATTACATTTTTGCTTATCAAACGTAAAAAAAATCTTTCGTGACGATCTGTACAATCCATCATTGGAGCTACACTTACAGTTCTATTTATTTTCATAATAAATCTTTTAAGTTTTATTTTTAGGTAAAAAAATATAATTATCTCCAAGTTGCTTAACTAATCTATATCCTAAATTTATGATATAGTTAATTATTTCATCATTTTTGGTCTGCATTCTTTCTAGATTTCTCTTATTATTATTCCAAATTTCCACAATAATAATTGGTTTATACTTTATTATTTTATTTTTTCCCCCTTTTAAAAGTTCATACTCTTTACCTTCAACATCAGCTAACAAGATATCAAAATCTAAAATATTTAAATCATCTAGTTTTTTCATCTCGTTAGAGTATTTTTTACTATGAATATCAGAAGAAAGTCTTTTATTAACGATATCTTCTTCTGTGATAACATGCATGCCGCCTGTATTATTTTTTACCCTTATATTTTCATCGTCTAAAAAATATATTTTTTTATTTTCATCACCAATTGCTAAATTAAAAACTTGAATATTTTTTATATTATTAATTTTAATATGTTCTTCTAAATGTTTAAATGTCATTGGATATGCTTCGATCGCTGTGACTTTTTTAATATATTTAGAAAGTGGAAGAGCTACTGTTCCAATATGACAGCCGATATTTAGAAAATGTTTTAAGTTAAATCTTTTAATTAATTGTCCAATTATATGAATAATATTATTATTCCACTGTCTATTATTTAAAAGAAATTTTTGAATGAGATCATTGTCATTTTTAATAACATATTTGATTTCATTAATATTTACAGTCTTATAGGAGTTTTTCATTACAAGTTCAAAATAATTTTAAAAATTTTTTAAAATTTATTCAAATGAATTATTTTTTTTCTTCTTCGGTAGGTAAAGGTTTGTCTTCTGTTTCCGTTTTTACTTCTTCTGTTAACTTAAGCGCTGTTTCTGTTTCTTCTTTCTTGTCTTCAGGTGAAGAAGTATTTTGAGTTGGAACTTTTCTCATTCTTTTTGAAGGTAATATTGCTACCCCACTTTTTGAAACCTCTCCCTTATATTCTTTTTCAAAGTCATCATTTGAAATTTCTTCTTCAACTACCTCTTCATCACTTTCGTTAGGTTCTTTTCTTAATCTTAAAACGGCATTCTTTTTAAGTTCTTCAGGATTAACTTTGCCTTCTCCTATTTCTCTTAATGCTACAACTGTATTTTTATCATTATCTTTCTCAACAAGCATTTCTGCTCCTGAATTTAGTTGGGAGGTCCTCTCTTTTGCTAAAAGAACTAAATCGTATTGATTGTCAACTTTTTCTAAGCAGTCTTCTACAGTGATACGCGCCATAATTCTGTGCAATAAGTATTAAAAACAATTCACAAAATCAAGTTTTTTGTTGAATATTTTTTGGTCTAATAGAACCTTTTATTAAAATCAGCAAAATTAGTGTTACACCCACATATAAAGCACTAATCATAGCAATATTTTCTATAGAATATCCACTGTCAATTAGAAAGCCAAATAGTGCTGTACCAAAAGCAGTTGAAAAAACCATCAAGGCAGTTGTTAAGGCTCTTATTGCTCCGAGAAATCTAACACCATAAATTTCAGCCCACAAAGAAGAACCTAAAACATTTGCGAAACCATTTGAAACACCCATTAATCCAAAAAAAATGTAAGCATAAATAGGATTATTAAATAAATATAAGATAATTAGTCCAATAAAAAGAGGAAGGTTTACAAAGGGTATCAATCTTCTACTAGTAAATTTATCAACTAAAAAACCTGAAAATATTAAAGTCAAAATTGAAATTATTGAATAAATCATAAATGACTTTGGTATTACATAAACATTCCATAATTTAGACTCTGCTATAAAGGATTGGTATATAAATACACCTGTTGCAATCCAGGGTAAAGCAAGCATGTTTAAAGCTATAATATAAAATTTAAAATCTTTTATTACTTCAGATCTTCGCCAACTTTTTACATCTGTAATATTTGTATTTTTTTTTATATTTGCGCCTTCTCTAGAGTCTATTGTAATATTTTTAATCGTATAGAAAACAACCAAAGGTAAAACTATTATTATTATAAATGAAATGAAATGCCATATAGTTCTCCATGAATACAAGGTTAATAAAAAAACAATAAGTATAGGCATTATAAATTCAGCTGATGAAAGTCCAAACCAAATACCACTTAATGCCCTGCCTCTTCTCTTATTAAAATATCTTGATATAGTCGTTGATGAAGTATGTGACATTAAACCTTGACCAGAAAATCTCATTAAAAAAATTGCAATGACTAATAAGTAAATATTGTTTATTAATGAGAAAAATATCGAAGAAAAAAATAAAATACCTATAACAACTATCGAATAATTTAATAGTTTATACTCATCAATTTTTTTTCCAAACCAAACTAAAACAATGCTAGAACAAATGGTGGCAAACGCATAAATTGTACCAAATTGTCCATGTGATATATCAAGATCGTTTCTAATACTTGGATTAAACAGGCCAAGAAAAAAACTCTGTCCAAAACTTGAAAAAAATGTAAATATAAATCCAAATAGTAAAACTTTTTTATTTAAACTAAGGTTAATCATTTATGAGCAAGATTTCTTTCATAGGTTTGGGTGTAATGGGTTATCCCATGGCTGGTTATATATCAAAAGCTGGTCACGATGTAACTGTTTATAACAGAACAAAAACAAAAGCTGATAGCTGGGTTAAAGAATACAAAGGTAAACTAGCCGATACTCCCATGGAAGCCGCAAAAGATAGTGATTTTATTTTTACATGTGTAGGAAATGATAATGACTTAAGAGAGGTAACTCTTGGAGATAAAGGGTTATTTTCTTCTGCGAAAAAGGGTTCGATTTATATTGATAACACAACAGCGTCTGCAAATATTGCTAGAGAACTTTATAAAGAGGCAAAATCAAAAGGTTTTGAATTTTTAGATGCTCCGATTTCTGGAGGGCAAGCAGGTGCTGAGGGTGGAACTTTAACAGTAATGGTGGGTGGAGATGAATCTCCATATAAAAAAGCTGAACCAATTATTGATTGTTATAGTAAAAAAATAAAATTATTAGGTCCATCAGGCAGCGGTCAATTAACAAAAATGGTAAATCAAATATGTATTGCTGGTGTTGTTCAAGGTTTATCTGAAGCTATTAATTTTGGAATGAATGCTGGTTTGAATATGATAGATGTCATTGAGGTTATTTCAAAAGGAGCAGCTCAATCATGGCAGATGGAAAATAGACACAAGACTATGATTGAAGATAAATTTGATTATGGATTTGCTGTTGATTGGATGAGAAAAGATTTAAAAATAGCTATGGAAGAAGCCAAAAAAAATAACTCTCCCTTACCGATAACAAAAATAATTGATGAATATTATGCTGAAGTTCAAAAGATGGGTGGACAAAGATGGGATACTTCAAGTTTAATAAAAAGATTTAGAAAATAGATCGTGTCTGGAAAAGTAAGTTATTACGAAAATTCTACTGAAATTGAAAAGAAGATTTGGAGCCTTTTAACAAATGCAGTTAAGGACAGATCTTCTGAATTCAGAACTCCTGTTTTTATATGTGGCAATGGTGAAGATCTTGATGGACGGGTAGTTGTTTTGAGAAAAGTAGATCAAGATGACAATACTATTCAGTACCATAGCGATATAAGATCTTCAAAAATAACAAAAATTAAAAATAACCCGAATTGCTCAATATTATTTTATGGAAAAGAAGAAAAAATACAATTGAGAATAAAAGCTATTTGTGAAGTAAATTACAATAATGAAATAACAAAAGAGTCCTGGGAAAATACAGGTCACATTAGTAGAAAATGTTATTTGGTTACTAATGGACCAGGGACACAATCTGATAAACCAACCTCAGGTTTAGATAATAAATTTGATAATTTTGATTTTACAAAAGAAGAAAGTGAAGCTGGATATAAAAACTTTTGTGTAATTAAATGTAAAATAAAAAGTATCGAATGGCTTTACTTAGCTGCCAAAGGACATCGAAGAGCATTAATTGATTTAAGTAATTTGAAAAATTTTACTTGGCTAGTACCTTGATTATTTTTTATACTTTTTAGATCCTTCGACGTAATGTTTTGCATTTTCGTGGATTGCTTGTATTTCTTCTTCTGTTACTTTTCTTAGAACTCTTCCTGGACTTCCAACAACTAAGGAATTATCAGGAATTATTTTGTTTTCTGTGATTAAACTGTTAGCACCAACAATACAGTTTTTGCCAATTTTAGCATTGTTTAATATAATACTTCCGATCCCTATCAAAGTATCATCGGCTATTTGGCAACCATGTAGCATAACCATATGACCAACGGTTACGCCTTTGCCTACGTTTAATTTATATCCCGGATCTGTATGAAGCACACTTCCATCTTGTATATTTGAGTTTTCGCCAATTGTTATCAATTCAATGTCTCCGCGAAGTACAGCATTAAACCAAATACTTGAATTTTTTTCTAATTTAACCTTTCCTATAAGTGTAGCGTTCGATGCTACCCAAGCATCAGCATGGACTTCAGGTACATTTTTTTCGAAGTCATAAATCATATTTTTATGTATAATACATTATGGTTTTAACTAAAACACCTATATGTAATTTTGGCGAAAAAATTAAATCTTTTGAACTTAAAGGAATTGACGGTAAGTTGCATAAATTAGAAGAACACACTGGGAAGAATGGAATATTAATCATGTTTATTTGTAATCACTGTCCCTACGTGAAGGCAGTAATAAGAAATATTGTTGAAGATTGTAAAAATTTAAAAAACGAAGGAGTCAATTCTGTTGCGATTATGTCAAATGACACAAAAGAATATCCCGAAGATTCATTTGAAAATATGAAAATTTTTAGTAAAAAATATGATTTTTCTTTTCCTTATCTATTTGATGAAAGTCAAAATATAGCTAAAGATTATGGTGCCGTATGTACGCCAGATTTCTTTGGTTATAATAGAAAACTTGAATTGCAGTACAGAGGAAGAATTAGAGAATTAAAAGATTTAAAACCCATCAATTTAGGTGAGAGCGATTTATTTAAAGCAATGCGTTTAATAATTAAAACAGGAAAAGGACCTGAAGATCAAATCCCAAGCATGGGTTGTAACATTAAATGGGTTAAATAATGTTCGTTATTTCGACAAGAAATTTTCCACCTGAAGTTGGCGGTATGCAAAATTTAATTGGTGGTTTAGCGAAAGCATTGATAAATCATGGTCCGGTTAAAGTATTCGCAGATAAAACAGATAAACATGAAGAATATGACAAAGTTTCAAAAGCTTCAATTGAGAGGTTTGGGGGATTTAAACTTTTCAGAAAATACCGCAAAGCTAATAGAATTTCAGAATTTATAAAAGAAAATAAAAATATAAGATCTGTTTTTTTTGATCACTGGAAAAGTGTTGAGAAAATAAGTTCAAATACATTTAAAAATATTCCCACTTTCTGTCTTGTGCATTCCAAAGAGATTAATCATGAAAAGAATTCTGGTTTAAATAAAAGAATTTTAGCTTCACTTGAAAAAGTAAAATTTATTATTGCTAATTCTAATTTTACAAAAAGATTGGCTGTGAATATTGGATTACCTGAAAAAAAAATTCATATTATTCACCCAGGTCATGATGAACCCTTAAATATTGAAGATAGATATGAAAAAGACTCTGAAAAGTTTTTTGGGGATAGTTTCCCTAAAATATTAACTGTAGCAAGGTTAGACCGTAGAAAAAATCATCAAAATATTTTAATGAGTATTAGAAATTTAAAAGAAAAATTTCCGAAAATTAAATATATTAGTGTTGGTGATGGTGTTGAAAAAAAAAGATTACTAGCACTTGCTAAAGAACTTAAATTAGAAAACCAAGTATTATTTTTAGGAAATATTGACCAAAAATTAAAAGTATCTCTTATGCAAAAAGCTGATCTGTTTTTAATGCCATCAATTACATATAAAAAATCTGTGGAAGGTTTTGGAATATCATTTATAGAAGCTGCTAGTTATGGAGTTGGATCAATAGGGGGAAAAGATGGTGGAGCTGAAGATGCTATAAAAAATAATGAAACCGGTTTATTATGTGACGGACAAGATATCAGTGCGATATATAATAGTATAATAGAATTTTTTAAAAACGACAATTATAAAAGATTTGGATCGAATGCGATGAAATTCTCAGAAAATTTTACCTGGAAAAAAATAATTAGACAATATTTAAATTTAATTTAAATCTGCTTTTATTTTATCGATAACTGTCTCAACTTTTAAATCTTTCAAATCTTTAACTTCAAGAACATTCATGTTATTTTCACCAATACTAACTTTTTTTGAAGATGTATGGCTTCCAAACAATGCTAATCCTTTTTTATTTAAATGTGATGATATATGCGCTGGTCCTGTATCATTTGATACCACATAACTTGCTTCATTGATAAAACTTATAAGTTCAATTAAATTTAAAGCTTTACCTTTGTTTAAAATAATATTTGTATTTAAATTTTTTGATTTTTCTATTTCATTTGGTCCAGGAACAATTACAATATTATATCTTTCACCAAAAGACTTTTTCATTTCATTTATAAGTTCATTGAAATAAGGCCATACTTTTTTTTTGTGTTTTGCTGAACTAAAAGGAAATAATATAATATAATTCTTATCTATATGTTGATTAATTAGTGGTTGAATATCTCTCAATGCCCAACTTAAATCTAAATTTTCAGTATAATTAATTTTTACATTACTTTTTTGTAATTGAATTTTCATTCTTTTTAAAACTGGTTCATTATCAAAATCTGATTTTTTTTGACCTTTTTCTAATAATGTTTCGGAACTAGACCAATCAATGCCTTTAAAAAAAAATTTTCTATAAAAATTGGTTCTTGAAGAATTTTGTAAATCGAAAACCTTTTTAAAGGAAAATCTTGAAAGCATTTTTTTTAATCTAAACAAATAAAATATATTCCATCTCGGAATTCTTTTATCTATAAGAACTCCACTTAAATAAGGACAGCTTGACATAAAGTTTACATAAGGAGGTGTTGTAAGTAAAAATACGTCATCATTTGGGAAAGACTCTTTAATATCTTTCATGGCTCCATTTGCTTGAATTAAGTCTCCTAAAGAACCATGCTTGATAATCAATATGTTTGACATTAAAAGTTAAAATAACATAATTTATTAATATTCAATGAAAAAAATTTTAGCTGAAATTTCTTTGGGTGAATTAGCGGATAAAATAACTATTTTAGAGATTAAACTGAAAAAAATAGTTAATAAAGAATCGCTAAATATAATTAAAAAAGAATATCAGAGTCTTAAAAACGTGGATCTCAAGGGAATTGATCTGGAAAAATATAAACAACTATTTAATGAGCTTAAATCAATAAATGAGAAACTTTGGGATGTAGAAAATGAAAAAAGGTTGTTAGAAAAAAATTTAGACTTTGGAGATAAATTTGTGAAAGTTTCAAGAGACGTTCATTTTATGAATGATAAAAGAGCAAAAATTAAAAAAGAAATTAATCAATCATTTGGATCAAATATTGAAGAGGTTAAAGAGTATACTAAATATTAGGAGTTATCTTTATTTGAAGAAGAAGCAAAATTCCATCTACAGTCAAAACTTGGAATAAAAACCTCATCTAGAGTTACGTTCCCAAAATTGTTTTTTAATAACTCTAACCAATTTTTAATCTGTTTAGGTTTTTTTGACATGCATCCTACTTGAGCTGTTATTACTCCACCTGGTTTAAGTATTCTTTTTAGACCTTTCATATTTTTTGCTGCTAAGTCTATACAAAACTGATCGTCGTTTAAATCTACAAAAATTTTATCATACTTTGAGTCTTTTACTTTTTTGATACTTTCAAAAGCGTCTCCCCAAAAGTTTTTTACTTTGTTGTTCGCTTTTACATCACCACAAACTTTTATTAAATGTTTTTGGCAAACTTTAACTACTTCTGGGTCTAACTCATACCAATCAATTAAATCAAAACCTTTAGAAGACAATTCTCTTGCAACTCCGCCATCGCCACCACCTATTATTGCAGCACTAGAATTGTTTTTAGACAAATTTAATGCAGACCCAACAAATTGACCACTATATTTTTTTTCATCCTTTTCAGCAACTTGTAATTCACTATCAATAAATAAAGCAGGTCCGAATTCCTCTAATTTTAGAATTTCGATGTGTTGTCCTACCTTTGATATAAAATTTTCTAATACATCGCTCACAACATAATATTTTTTATGTCCGGGTGTGCTGTATATGTCCTCATAAATTCCTTTATTACTTCTATCAAAACTCCTTACGACAGCTCTTTCATGCTTAATCTCTTCTTTTAATATATCCAGTGCTGCAGTAGGTGAGATCTTTCCACATGTAAAGAAATCAAAACTTATTATACCTTTTTCAGGAAAAGTATGAAAACTCATATGACTCTCTGCTAGAAGTGCTAAACAAGTATATCCCTGAGGTTTAAATATTTTTTCTGCGATGTTTAGGACTTCAATTTTGGCTTTTTTTGCTATTTTATGTATAACTTTATTATAAAATTCGGGAGCGTAATCTCTTTTTACGCCTAAAAAATCTATCGTTACGTGTTCTCCAACTTTCTTCATTGTATCAACCTTTTTTAACGACTCTTTATTTTTTATACTTGTTATTTAATTTTTTACAACTAAAAATATTCTTGTTAATAAAAAAGGAGATTGGTTTTGAAAAATAGTTGGTCAAACAAAATTGCAAATAATTATGTAAAAAAGTACAAAAAACTTGGTTTTTCTAAGGATTTGGCCTTAAGAGTTTATACAACTCGTCTTCTTGGAAGAAACCCTGAGCTTGTTCTGCATGGCGGAGGAAATACATCTGTAAAAACTACAATTAACGATATAGACGGGAAAAATTATAATGTTTTATGTGTTAAAGGAAGTGGTTGGGATATGGCAGACATTGAACCACCTGGTCTTCCAGCTGTAAAATTAGATCCCCTTTTAAGCCTCAGAAAGAAAAAATATTTATCAGACGAAGATATGGTTGCTTTTCAAAAAAGAAATTTAATAGATATTAAATCACCAAATCCTTCGGTAGAAACATTTCTACATGCTTTTTTACCTTATAAATATGTGGACCATACACATGCTGATGCAGTAATGAATGTAACTAATAGACCAGGAGGACTAAATTTAAGCAAAAAAATATTTGGAAAAAAAGCTAGTATAGTTCCTTATGTAATGCCTGGTTTTATGTTAGCAAAAAAAGTGAATGAGGTTTATTCTGAAAATCCAGATATCGAATGTTTAATACTTATGAACCATGGAATTTTTACTTTCTCTAATGATTGTAAAAAAGCTTATGACTTAATGATTAAATACGTTTCTAAGGCAGAAAAAGCTGTTAAAAAATTAAAATCAAAAAAAATAAAACAAATTAAAAAAAATAATATTAAATTTAACCCACATGATATTGCGCCGATAATAAGAGGTCTCTTGTCGGAAAATAAAGATCAAAAATTTGTGATTAATTACAGATTAAATAAACATCTTAAATATTTCATAAATGGTAAGAATGTCAGAACTTATACATCAAAAGGTACGGCAACACCTGATCATGTTATAAGGGTAAAACCATTCCCTCTAATTATTACACCTAAAAAAAATTCATCTATAGATGATTTTAAAAAGACTGCAGAAAAAGCTTTTGAAAATTATAGAAAAAAATATGTAAATTATTTCAAAGTAAATAGTAAAAAAGTCAAAGGTAAAAAAGTTATGTTAGATACATCACCAAGAGTAGTTCTTGTGCAAAATGTTGGAATGTTTAGTGTTGGTAAAGATCTTAGTTCAGCCAATATAGCAGGTGACTTGACAGAAACTAATGCAAAAGTAATAAGTTCTGTTGAAGAAACTTCTACATATAAATTTATACCTGAAAAAGATCTTTTTGATGTTGAATATTGGTCGTTGGAGCAAGCTAAAATTAAAAAAAAGAAAAAACTTTTAGGGGGAAACATTGTTGTTATAACTGGAGCTACAGGAACAATTGGCTTTGAAACCTATAAAATATTTAAAAGTTACGGAGCAGAAGTTGTTTTGCTAGATAACGATCTTAATCGTCTAAAAGAAGTTCAATTAAAAATTAAAGACCTTTGTATACATTGTGATGTTACAAATAAAAAAAGTGTAAAAAGAGCCTTTAAAATAATTTGTGAAAAGTTTGGTGGATTTGATATTTTAATATCAAATGCAGGAGCTGCACCAGGAGGAGCAATAGGCGAAGTAAGTGATGAGATATTAAGAAAAAGTTTTGAAATTAATTTTTTCTCCCATCAAAACTGTGCTTCTGAAGCGATTAAAATTATGAAAAAACAAAATATTAATGGTTGTTTATTATTCAATATTTCAAAACAATCTGTCAATCCTGGAAAAAATTTTGGACCATACGGTTTACCTAAATCAGCTTTATTAAGTTTGTGTAAACAATACGCCGTTGATTATGGGTCTATAGGTATAAGATCTAATGGAGTGAATGCTGATAGAATAAAAAGTGGTCTTATGACTGGTAAAATGATTAAGACAAGAGCAAAAGCTAGATCTGTAAGTGCGGACACATATATGAAAGGGAATTTATTGTCTAATGAGGTAAAAGCTGAAGATGTTGCTAAAGCATTTTTTCATCTTGCAGTTTCAAAAAAAACAACTGGAGCTGTGCTTACAGTTGATGGCGGTAATATTGCTGCTTCTTTAAGGTAAATTTTATTAATCGTTCAATAAAACTGGAAAAACTGGTTTCATTTTTAAAAATAATCTTTGATATTCTTGTTTTATACATTTATTCATAATGCAAGTCAGTCCAGCGGATTTGGAGATCTCCTCAGCCTCGTTGTTTTGGATTCCAAACTGTAACCACAGTGTCTTGGCTCCAACTTTAATTGCATTTTTTGCTATATCTGGAGTTTCTTTAGATGGTCTAAAAACATTTACAATATCTATTTGTGAAGAAATATCCTCTAATTTTTCAACTATTGTTTCTCCATTAACTTTTTTTCCAACTGAAAATGGGTTTACAGGTATAACTTTATATCCAAATTCTAAAAGATATTTCATAACAATGATCGATGGCTTTAGTCTCATTTTAGCAACTGCTTCGTTTTCCTTAGGAACACTTGCTCCAACCATTGCTATGATTTTAGAAGTCTGAAGTATTTCTTTAATTAAATTATCTGATGTCATTTATCTTTCCAATTTGGTTTTCTTTTTTCAATAAAAGCAGATATTCCCTCTTTTGCATCAAGGGCCATCATATTTTCACTCATAACTTGGCTTGTATATTTATAAGCTTTATCTAAAGGCATTTCTAATTGCTTATAGAAAGCTTTTTTTCCAATTTTAACAATCTTTTTAGACTTTGAAGAAATATTTTCTGCTAACTTTACAACTTCCTCTTCTAAATTATCGTTGCTAAAGTGATCATTAATTAAACCGATATCTTTAGCATGATTAGCACTAACTGGCTCACCTGTTAAAAGCATTCTCATTGCTTTCTTTCTTGCAATGTTTCTGCTTAAAGCAACCATTGGGGTACTGCAGAAAAGACCTATATTAACTCCAGGTGTTGAAAAAATAGCATCGTCAGTGCTCAATGCTAAATCACAGGTAGCAACTAATTGACACCCTGCTGCAAATGCTGCGCCATGTACTTTTGCAATAACTGGTTTATTACAATTTATTATAATCATCATCAGTTCTGAGCATAATTCAAATAGTTTTTTATAATTTGATTTGCCTTTTAAAGATTTTACCTCTTTCAAATTATGACCAGCGCTAAAGCCCTTTCCTGAACCTTCAATAATTATAACTCTAGTTTTTTGATCTTTATCAAACTCTTTAAATCTGCTGATTAATGATTTGAGCATATCGGTTGATAAAGAATTATATGTTCCTGGATCGTTTAATTTTAGTCTAGTTATGCCGCTATTTGATCCTTGTAAAAGTGTATAAGAATTGTTTTTCATTTAAATAAACTTTCTAATCCCTCCTTTGATGCATTACAAACGCCTTTTTCTGTGATTAAGCCTGTTACGTATTTGGCCGGGGTAATATCAAATGCTAAATTCATTGATTGACTTTTTTTTGGATAAATTAGGACTTTTGTTAATTTATTATTTTTATCTAACCCCTCTACATGGGAGAGTTCTTCGGAATTTCTCTCTTCTATTGGAATATCTTTAGAATTTTTTATATTCCAGTCTATTGTAGAACTAGGTAATGCTACATAAAAGGGAACCTTATTATCATGTGCAGCAAGAGCTTTTAGATAAGTTCCAATTTTATTGCAAACATCCCCGTTAGACAAAGTTCTGTCAGTTCCAACTATACACATATCTACTTGTCCCCTTTGCATTAAAATACCACCTGCGTTATCAGTAATTATTGTATTTGATATTCCCTCCTCATTTAGTTCATATGATGTAAGATTGGCCCCTTGGTTTCTAGGTCTTGTTTCGTCTACCCAAACATGAACTTTAATACCTTTTTTATGTGCATGATATATTGGAGAAGTTGCGGTTCCCCAATCAATAGTTGCTAACCAACCAGCATTACAATGAGTTAAGATATTTATTGTATCTTTCTTTTTTTTAGATATTTCTTCAATTATCTTTAAGCCATTAACCCCTATATTCTTACAAAAGCCAACATCTTCTTCACAAATATTTTTTGCTTCTTTTATAGCGATATTTAAAATTTCCTCACTATTAACTCCAGATAATTTTTTCATCATTCTATCAACTGCCCATTTTAGATTTATTGCAGTTGGTCTTGATTTAATCAGGTCTTCACTCGATTTTTTTAAAAAAGACTGATCATTCTTTTCAATTATTGATAAAACCAATCCGTATGCTGCTGTTGCTCCAATTAATGGCGCTCCTCTTACTTCCATATTTTTAATCGCAAGAATTGCGTCTTTAACACTTTTTAATTCTTTTATAATAAATTGATGCGGAAGTTTTGTTTGGTCAATTATTTTAAGAATATTATTATCGTACCATATAGTTCTAAATGCTTTTCCGTTTATATTCATTTCTTTTTAAAAACTCTTCCAGCTATATGTTTTAATTTTTCTTTAGTTTGTTTTGTCATTAATTTTGGATCTGTAATAATAGCTGTATCTAAACAATTGTTTGCAGGATCTTTTTCATCATAGAACTGTTTGTAGGTTTTAATTAATTCTTTAATCATGTTTTGTGCATTAGATGCATTATTTTGTAAAGTTTTAACAACCATAGCAACATCCACTTCTTCATGCTCAGAGTGCCAACAATCATAATCCGTAACCATCGCTACCGTGCAATACCTAATTTCAGCTTCTCTTGCTAATTTTGCTTCGGGCATATTTGTCATACCAATTACGTCAGCTTTCCAAGATCTATATAAATTTGACTCTGCAAAAGTTGAAAACTGAGGACCTTCCATAACTACGTAGGTTCCTCCCATTTGATATTTTATATCAAGTTTTTTTAGAACCTCTTCACAACATTCTCTTAAAATTTTGCTAGTTGGCTGCGCCATTGATACATGAGCAACAATTTCGTTATCAAAGAAGGTTTTTACTCTTGAAAAAGTTCTATCTATGAATTGATCAACAATGACAAATGTTCCAGGGTCTAAATTTCCTTTTAATGAACCTACAGCGGATACAGATATTAGATCGGTTACCTCAAGTTGTTTCATGGCATCAATGTTTGCTCTAAAGTTTATATTTGTGGGGCTTATTTTGTGACCTCTTGAGTGTCGAGGTATAAAACATATCTCATTTCCATAAAATTTTGCTATCATCACAGAATCAGAGGGGCTTCCCCAAGGAGTCTCTACTTTTTTCCACTTCGGTTTTTCAAAACCCTCCATTTTATATAAACCGCTTCCACCGATTATCCCAAGCTTTCTATTTTTCATGATTTAATTATTAATCTTTTTTTGTTAGATAATGAAGTAAAATATGAATTTAAAAGAATATATAAGATCAATTCCAGATTATCCAAAAAAGGGTATATTGTTTAGAGATATAACCACATTAATAAAAGACTCTAAGGCATTTAATTACTCCATTGATCAAATTATTGATATTTCAAAGAAATTAGAATTTGATAAAATTGCTGCTATAGAGTCAAGAGGCTTTGTTTTTGCGTCCGCGGTCTCCTACAAGTTGAAAAAACCTTTCATACTGATGAGAAAAAAAAATAAGTTACCTGCAGAAAAGGTTTCAGTTGATTTTCAATTAGAATATGGAAAAGCAACATTAGAAATTCACAAAGACTCCATTAATAATGGCGAAAAAATATTAATAATTGATGACCTAATTGCTACTGGAGGAACTGCTGAAGCTGGAGCAAAATTAGTAGAGATGTCAAAAGGGAAAGTTGCAGGATTTATTTTTATTATAAATTTATTTGATTTAGGTGGAAATAAAAAACTGAATGAAAAATCTTATTTTACAAAAAGTTTAATAGAGTTTCCTGGTCATTAAATATTAATTGGCTTTTATTAAAAAATTTTGAATATAGTTTTTGAGTTCTATTTTACCAAAATACTTATATACTTTATTTGAAAGATTTTTGTTAGTAAGAGCAGAAGCATATCGCTCTCCTTTACGTTTAGGCAAATATCTTATTTTTGTTTTGAACATTTTTGCAACTGCATTAATCGAATATGTTTTTTTATTTGCAATACTATAATGTCTACACAAATTTTTTTTCCATGCCATATAACAAACTTCAACAGTATCAAATATATGTGTAAATCTTCTAGTTTGTGTTCCAGGTTTTACAACTGGAAGAGATTTTCTTTTTTTGTAATTGTTCTCAAAAATTCCTATGACTGTAGCCATATCCCCATCACAAATCTGATTTGGGCCATAAACGTTATAAAAGTAAATTACTTCGTATTTAAAATTGAACCATTTTTTTAAGTTTTCTAGTAATTCTAAATTTTTTGCCTTAGTAAATGCATAAGGAGATAAGTTTTTATCACTTCCTTTATTGCCTAAAGAAGCAGATGTAGCTGAGTAAATAAGTTTAATTTTATTTTTTAAACAATAATTAAAAACAGCATTAGTACCTACAGAATTAGAATTTATACATTCATTCATTTTAATAAAGCTTTGATATATTCTTGCAAATTCTCCAAAGTGAAAAACTGCAATAATTTCTCTCGGATTTTTTATTATATCAGAAATATTTTTTGTGTTACCTTTGTAATATTTTACTCTACTGCTTCTTAAGTGATTTTTTTTTGTTCCAGATGAATAATCATCTATACTAATAATTTTATATTTAGTTTTTTTCAGAAGAAAGTTAATTAAATTAGTACCTACAAATCCAGCACCACCAGTAACTAAAATTTTCTTAATTTTTGACATTCAAGATTTATATTTTAAAAATTGATTAAATCAACAATTGATTTTAGTAGGTAATTCTTTTACAAATTAAATATAATAGATCATTTCTTTTAAAAATTTATATATGAAAAAAATCATTGTAACAGGTGGTCAAGGTTTCATCGGAAGTAACTTGGTAGAGTTTTTATTAGAAAAAAACTACTTTGTTATAAATATTGATAAATCAAGTTATTCAGCAAATCCTTATAATGTGAAGGATTTTAAAAAAAATAAGAAATATATTTTTTATAAATTGGACATAAATAATAAAAATAAATTTTTAAAAATTATTAAAAAATATAAACCTGATGGTATTTTTAATCTAGCAGCTGAAACGCATGTTGATAGATCAATAGATAGTCCTTACGCATTTTTAAAAACTAATATCATGGGTGTATTTAACATTTTGGAGTCACTAAGATCTTTTAGTAAAATAAATAAAAAGGTTATAAAATTAGTTCATGTTTCAACAGATGAAGTTTATGGTGATATACCAAAACATCAAAAAGTAAATGAAGATTATAATTATAACCCTAGCTCTCCTTACTCTGCTTCGAAAGCTGCCGCAGATCAATTGTTGAAAGCATATTTTAGAACCTATTCATCTAAAATAGTAATAGCAAATGCTTGTAATAATTATGGCCCAAGACAGCTACCAGAAAAATTTATTCCAAAAATTATTTTCAATATATTAAAAAATAAATCAATACCTTTATATGGAAAAGGTACAAATGTGCGGGAGTGGATTTATGTTAGAGATAACTGTGAGGCTTTACTTAAAATTTTTTTAAAAGGAAAGATTGGAAAAAATTATAATATTGGAACAGGAAAAAGAGTAAAAAATTTAGAAATAGTAAAAAATATTTTTAATATAGCCAAAAAAAATAAAATTAAATTTTCAAACAAAAATAAGATTAAATATGTAAAAGATAGACCCGGTCATGATAAGAGATACGCAGTAAATTCCAATCGAATTAGAAAAGAATTGAAATGGAAACAGAAAACTTCACTTACTGAAGGTCTAAATAAAACTTTCAAATGGTACATGACAAATAAAAAGTTTTTTAAACTAGTATCAAAAAAAAATATTAATAAAAGATTTGGACTAAAGATTTGAACCTAAAAGAAGACAATAAAGCAATATATTTTATAATTATTTTAACTTGTATATTTTTGAGTTTCTCACATTCTTTATACCAGGTTGCTATAAATGGTGGCCTCACTATCTCTGAAATAGTTAAATATCCTGAGCCTTTGTCTCCAATGAAATATTATTATTATAATAGTTGGACATTGTTACATCAATTTGCACAAATTTTATTAACTTTTGGATTTTCAGTAGACAATAGTTCAAGAATAATTCTTTTATTATCTACATTATGTTTTGGAATAAGTTCATTCCTGATTGTCAATCGTTTAACGCTTAATAAATATTTAGCTCTTGTAGTAAGTGTATTGATGTTGATATTACAAAAAAATTTTGGAGATACCGATTATCCTTCTCTTATTTTTTCTAATCAAAGTTATGGCATGTTAAGTTTGGCTATTTCATCTTTAATTTTTAGTTTAATTTTAAATGAAAATTTTAAATACTCTGGTTTTTTTACACTTTTGTTAATTTCTGTACATCCAGTAATTGGTTTATGGATACTATCAATATTAATAATAAGTTTAATAATTAATAATAATAAAATAATAAATTTAGATTTTTGTAAAGGAGGAGTTTTCGGCTTAGCTATAACTTTAATAAGCCTTTTGATATTTTATAATAATAGTATTGAAAAATCAGTCTTTGACAGTAGTTTATTGAAAATCTACATGGAATTTTGGGATGGTCATAGGAATCAATTAGGTATTGTACATTATGAATATTTAATAAAGACATTGTTTCTATTTATTATAATAAACACATATTATTTTTTAAAAAAAAATAAACAAAATAATTTATTTATAGTTTTTTTAAATTTATCGATTGTTCTGTCTACAATGTCCTATATAACTTATAAATTTTTTCCTCAATATTTTCCAGATGTTTTAATAAGAGTGGTGCCAACAAGATTTTTAATATTACACTCATTTATTGGTTGGCCTATTATTATTTCAATAATTTATTTTATTTTTTTAAGATTTAATTTTAGAGAAAAATTTGTTCAAATTTTTGTATTTACAATTTTAATAATTCACTCAATACAACACTATAAAAATTTTATTTTTTTAAAAGATAATTTTGTACTAAATATTTCTAATGAATTTAAAAATGCTCGTTTTAATATTTTTAAAGATATATCTAATTTAAATTACAAAGGATATTTTATTACCACAACAGAAACAGTTAATTACATAAATCAATATTCTATGAAGCCTATTTTATTAGACACACAATCATTTGATTTTCTTCCTTATCATCCATATCTTTTAAAAAATACATTTAAAATACTTAAAGATATTTATGGGGTTGAAATAAATAATCCACCAAATAAAAACAACCCTCGCATTCCAGACAAATTTATTAAAAAAATTTTTGAAGCAAAAGAAAAATCTGATTGGGAATATATTAAAAAGAAATATAACGCAAATTATATAGTGGTTCCTAGTAATTGGAAAATCAACCTGAACTTATTTAAAAAAAATAATTTTTACTCTATTTATAAAATTAATTAATTAAAAGTTATTTTTTATAGTCTTTAATATCTTTTATAACGTATCTTGTTCTTCCTTTTGTTTGCTCAAAAATTCTTGCTAAGTAAATCCCCATAATTCCTATAGTAGATAATAATGCTCCAGAAAAAAAAGATATTACAATTAGTATTCCTGTTGTGCCAGGTACAGCAATTCCAGTTACTTTGGCATAAAGAGCATATAGAATTAAAATTATTGAAAATATAAAAGCAAAAAAACCTAATAACACACCTAGGTAAAGTGGCTTAAGTGAGTAGCTTGTTACACCCCTAATAAACTGAGTTACTGGACCTTCAGCAAACAATGAAAATTTCGACTCTCCAGCTTCTCTTGCTTCTCTAACGTAATCAACATATGTTTGCTTGAAACCAACCCATACGGATAGACCTCGAATATATGGATTATATTCCTTTTGTTCTAAAATTTTATTTAAAGCTCTTTTGGAGATTAATTTAAAATCTCCTACATCTTTTTCTAAATTTATATCTGATAACTTATCAATTATTGCATAAGCTATATTTGTAAAAAATAATTTAGATCTTGGTTCACCCAACCTTTTTGTTCTTTTTGTGTGAACAATGTCAAAACCTTTTTCATGTTGTTTAACTAATTCAGTAATTAATTCAGGTGGATCTTGAAGATCTGAGTCCATATAGATGATACAGTCACCAGAGCAATTCTCAAAACCTGCAAGAACACATGGATTGGTTCCAAATCTTCTCGACATATTAATAATTTTTATAGGTAATTGTTTTTGTAAATCTAATAATATTTTTTCAGAGTTATCGGTTGAGTCATCATTTACAAATATTAACTCATAATTCCAATTTTCAGTTTTTTTTACTGCTTTATCAACTCTATCAACAAGATTCTTTAAATTTTTCTCTTCGTTTCTAAATGAAAAAACAAAAGAAATTAATTTCATAATATTTGAATAAAAGACTGTTTAATAATATCTTAAAATGATAAAAAAAGTAACCTAAGAATATCAAAATGAAATCTCTAGATTTAGTTATATTAGCAGGTGGTAAAGGAACAAGAATTAGCAATTTATTAGGTAGTAAACCCAAGCCAATGGCTAAATTTAATAAAAAACCATTCATCGAATATATACTGCAAACTTACAGTAAATATAGATTTCAAAATGTTTATATATTAGGTGGTTTTAAATTTAGACAAATTTTTAACAAATTTGAAAAAAAATATTACAATTGTAATAAAATTACTTGCATTAAAGAAAAAAAGCTGATGGGCACTGCAGGTGCTTTAAATAATCTTAAAAAAAAAAATATTAATGATTTTATATTAATCAATGGTGATACTTTTCTTGAAGTTGATTTGAATAATTTAGTAAAGAGTTGTGATAAAAAGAGTTTAGGGTCAATGACACTTGTAAAAAATAAAGATTACAAATCAAATAGAAAATTAGTTGCAATTGGTTTAAAAAATAAAAAAATAGTTTATAAAAAATTTAGCAAATTAATGAATGGTGGTGTATATTTTTTTAAGAAAAAAATCTTGAAATTTATTAATAATAAGAACTTATCTTTGGAAAATGATACACTGCCAGATTTAATTAAAAAGAAAAAAATAGCTGGTATTATTAATAGGAATTTTTTTATAGATATTGGTACTCCTTATAATTTTAATAATGCTGCTGCTTTACTTAAAAAAAATTGCACAAGACCAGCTGCTTTTTTAGATAGAGATGGGGTTATTAATTATGACACTGGATATGTTCATAAAATAAAAAACTTTAAACTTAGACCTGGTGTAATAAAAGGACTGAAATATTTAAAAAGTAAAAATTACTATATATTTATTGTAACAAACCAATCTGGAATAGCTAGGGGTTTATATACCCATAATGATTTTTATAAACTCCATAATGATTTAAAAGAAAAATTTCAAAAAAAAAATATTTTTTTTGATGATGTAAATTTCTGCCCATATCATCCTAATGCAGAATTAAAAAAATTTAGAAAAATTAGTGCATTACGCAAACCTGGTAACTTAATGATTAAGCAACTTAGAGATAAATGGCATACAGAAAGAAATAAAAGTTTTATGATTGGAGATCAGATAGTTGATAAGATTTGTGCGCAAAAAAGTAACTTATATTTTGAATTTGCAAAAAATAATTTTTTTTCTCAAGTCAAAAACATATTGAAAAAATTTAGTAATTATTAATTATCTTTTTATTATCTGTATTGAATAAATCAATCAGTTCTTCAACACCTTGCTCTAAAGACACTTTTGCTTTGAAACCTTTTTTTTCTATTTTCTTATTACTTACAAAATAATCTCTTTTATCTGGATCTTTTCTGTTAGTAATAATTTTGATTTGAAGTTTATTCATCTTTTTTTTTATTTTTTTTGCTAACATAAGTTTACTTATGTTTGCAGATGAAAGTCCCAAATTATAAATATTTGATTTTAATTTATTAAAATTATTTATCGCGAATATTATTCCTAAAACTACATCCTTAATATGTATAAAGTTTCTTCTAAAATGAGGTTCGAAAATTGTAAGTTTTTTTGTTTTTACTGATTTATAAACAAAGTTATTTACTAATAAATCTGTTCTCATTCTATAACTATATCCAAAAACTGTTGCTAATCTGAAGCAAATAAAATTTTTAGATTTTTTTACCTCTTCTTCTGCGTCACATTTTGTTCTACCGTAAAGTGATATTGGGTTTAAAGGACTGTTTTCATCACAAAACTTATTTTTTTCTCCAACTCCATAACCAGAATTAGTAGTTAAAAATATTATTTTATTTCTTTTTGAACTCAAAGATACAAGATTTTTAATTGAATGATGATTTACTGATACAGCATCTTTCTTATATTTGTCACATAAAGGAGCCCCTACTAATGCAGCTAAAGGTATTATAAATTCATTTTTTTTTAGTAAAGAATTTAATAGTTTTTTGTCACGAACATCTTTTTTTATTAATTTAAAATTTTTAAAATAATAAAGATGATTTAATGATCCTCTATCATATTTCATCAAATCTAGAACCGTAACTTCGTGTCCTAAATTTACTAGAGCTGTAGATAGCATTGATCCAACATATCCTCCCCCACCAGTTATTAAAATTTTACTCATTTTACAAATATTTTGAAGTTCTATCCCTTTTACTTAAAATTGGTTTTTTTATTGGCCATTTTATTTTTAATTTTGGGTCATTCCATCTGTAACTTTTTTGTTTATTTGAGTCTACATAATTTCCTTTATAAGACCATTTGTAGTGAAAAACACATTTGTTAGATAAACATAAATATGCATTAGCAAAATGAGGTGGGATTAAAATTAATGTAGGTTTATCATGTGTTAAAATCCAAGTTTTGTGTTTTAAATAATTTTTTGAATTTTTTTTCATATTTACTACAACTAAAAAAACTTTGCCAAACGTACATGTTACCAGTTTCCATGACTTAAAATCACAATGAAGTCCTCTTAGAACTTTTTTTTTTGATATGGAGAATTTATCATGATTAAATTTAAAATTTTTAAGTGTTCCTTTTTTCCATGTAGTCCAATAAAACCCTCTATTATCTTTAAACGTTGAATTTTTTATTACTTTCAATTTTACCATTTGTTTTATTTAAGACTTATATTATTTAATATTGAACAAATTTTTTTGATTTTTGAAATATTCAAAGATGGATAATTTCCAATGTAATAACCAAAAAAATGTACGTGGTCAACTTCAGGGAATTTTTTTAAATTTATATTTTTTAAAAATGGTTTTAAATAAGGTTGTCTAAGTTGATTTCCTCCTCCTGCATTGCCTCTTCTAAATTCAATGTTATATTTTTTTAAAGTACTCTCAAATAATTCCCTGAATTTAAAATTTTTGTTTTTAAAAATTACTGGAAACGCATAATTTGAGCTTCCATTAGTATCATAATCTGTCCTATACTTTTTAGAGTCAATTAATTTTAAAAAAAGTTTAAGATTTTTTGTTCTTAATGTATTATTTTTATTTAATCTTTTAATTTGATTTAACCCTATTACAGCACCAATTTCATTATTTCTAAAATTAAAAGTTGGATATAAGAATATAAATTGTGGAGATAATTTCGGATATTTTTTAATCATTTTATTTTGAAATTTTGAATTTTTTACTTCTCTTGCCATACCATGAGATCTAAAAATTCTGGCTTTTTCATATATTTCTTTGCTGTTAGTACATATCATTCCTCCTTCAATGGTGGACATGTGATGAGCGTAATAGAACGAAAAATTTGATATTAATCCAAAAGTACCCAATTTTTTTCCTTTAAATGTTGCTCCGTGTGACTCACACACGTCCTCTATTAAAAAAATATTTTTTGATTTCAATTTTTTTAAAAGTTTTTCTGATAACCCATTAAAACCCTGAACATGAGTTAAAAATACGGCAAGGGTATTTTTGTTAATTTTACTCAAAATTTGATCCTCGCTCATAGCCAAATTTTTTGGATCAATGTCAACAAATATGGGTTTAAAGCCGCTCATTAAAACTGAATTTATATCTGAAACCCACGTTAAAGTTGGAACTATAACTTCTTTTTTTTTCAGGGACATGCTCTTCAAAATCAACATAGATAAAAAATTTGCTGAAGACCCTGAATTTACAAACACACTATACCTAACACCAAGCCATTTAGACCATTTTTGCTCGAATTCAGAAACTTTTTTAGATTGTGTAAGTATTAAATCCTTGTTTTTGATTAATTTTCTTACTGCACTCATATCTGATTTTAAAAAATTATTATGCATTAAAGGATGATTAATTTTCATTTGAAACCTTTGATAGTTGATTTAGTATAATTTGACTTCCGAGTGATGTAAAATTAAATGGTATTGTAACCAACTTTTTATTTTTTCTAAGAAAAACTGCTCTATCCTTTTTTTTCATATACATTAATAAAAAACCTCCTCCGCCTGCTCCTAATAGCTTTCCACCGAGTGCCCCACAATTCATAGCTTGATCGTATATTGAATTGATTTTTGAGTTAGTTATTAAGTTACTCAAGGCTTTTTTTTCCATCCAAGCATTATGTAATAAGCTGCCAAAATTATCTATATCACCACTGTTTAAAATTTTTTCACCTTGATTTACGTATTCTAATATTCGATTTATATGATCTTTTTTTTCATTTGTGAGTTTACTTACATACTTGTTTGCAATTTTATGTGCTGTTCTATTTATACCCGTATAAATAAGAATAAGATTCTCATTTAATTTTTTTATATTTTTTTTTGAAGAAATCTTTTTAATTTTAATAGAGTTGTCTTTGTTAAATGTAATTTTATTAAAACCCCCGTAAGAAGCTGAAGTTTGATCTTGTGATCCAACAATTTCTTTCATTACATTTTGTTCAAAATGTATACTCTGGCTAGCTAATTTTGATTTATTTAATTTTATATTCTTTATTTTGCATAAAGCTTGCATTAGACCAACAGTAAAACATGAGCTTGAACCCATACCACTTCTAGCTGGTAAATCACCATGATAATGAATTTCAAGACCTTGTTTAATTTTTAAATACTTAAGTAATTCTCTTACAGCTTTATGATTTATTTCTTTAAGATTTTTAACATTTTCAATTTTTCTCCAAACTATTCTGTATTTTTGTTTGAAATAATCAGGTGAAAACCTACATGAGATATAAATATATTTATCTATTGTTGTCGATAATACTGCTCCACCATTTTTTTTATACCATGCTGGATAATCACTGCCTCCACCAAAAAAAGAAATTCTATAAGGAGTTTTTGTAATTATCATAATTTATTTTTCGTTATAGTAATCACCGTATTCAACTAAAATTGTACTTTTTCCATCATCCCTTTGTAAAGCTTTCTCATATCCTGGTCTGATATCTTTTGGCTCCTCTAGTCTTATGATATCTACCGTGGACAATACTTTTTTAAATGCTTCAGTAAAATCTCCAACATGTTGATGTTGGGGGTGCAATGGTCTCTGAGATCCTATTGAAGTTCTTATGATTACTTTCGTCTTAAAATAGCCTTGTGACATAACTTCAAATTTATCTAAATGGTTTATAAGTTGGTTGGCAGCTAATAATAAAAAGTTCCATCGAGGAAAAATACTAATTGGAATAAAATTATTTAAAGCCAATCCATTGCTGATACCCAATTGCATTTCTTCTGCCACTGGAATTTCAATTAACTTTTTTTTTGGAACATTTTTTAAAGTATTTGACATAGCTGTTCCAGGATACTCCACGGCTTGACCTAGAAAAATTGTTTTTGGATCTTTTGCAAGAAAATCCATTGCTTTAGTTAATTCATCTGCATAATTCATAATTTAAAATTGTATTCTCTTTCCAGCTCCAGCATGTGGCCACTTTGATTTGTAACTATAAAATGTAATAAATTTATCATTTTTTCCCTCATAACTTAGTTTTTTTAATTTCCAGGTATTCCTTGTATCTGTACAAACAGATTTTTCATTATCTTCGATTATAAAATGAATGGGTAGGTTATAATTTCTGCTATACTTTATGCATTCATGAGCTATACCTGTTTCTGAAGTCATCTCGCCCATAAAGCAATAAACCATAGCTTCTTTTTCATTTTTTAACTTTAGAGACAAAGCTGTTCCAACAGCGATAGGCACTGATCCTCCAACTAATGCTGATGAATAGATTTTATACTTTGGAAAACATAAGGATATTGATCGCCCAGATAAAATTTCTTTTTTTACCTCTTCTTTAGGAACGCCTTTTAATAAACATTGATAGTGTGACCTCCAACTACAAAAAACCCAATCATTTTTTTTTACTCTTTTAAAAAATTCAATTATTTTGTTCTCATTTCCCTGATACAAATGTACAGGAGCACGAATTTTTCCTTTATTAAACAAATCTGCTATTTCTTCTTCAAAATTTATTAATTCGTTTTTTTTCATCATTTTCCATTTTTATTAATCAATTTTTTACATTTTATAATAATTTCTTTACACGATGGAGGTAAATTATCAGTTGTTTTTGAAAAACCTGCGGATCTGTCTTTTAATCCCATAACCTCAAAATTTTTTTTTGTTTTTTTAATCAATTGGTAAGCTAAATTTGATGCAACACCATCTGTGTAATCATCATCTAACACTATTCCTCCAAATTTACTTTTTAAAACTGCTTGCTCCCAATCTTTTTTTATTAAAAATGGTTTTATCCATAATATATTTGCAATACCGATTTTGTATCCCTCTTTTTCAAGTTCTATTTTGGCTTTATGTGCTTCAAATCTTGTTATAGATATAGGAAATAATATTAGATCTAAATCACCATCTAAGTAATCGTCTAATTCTTTTGTGTTTGTATAACTTCCACGATGTTCTGAAACGTACATGACTTCATCGTTTTTCATAAAATCATTATAAGCAATCAAATATTCTTTTGGTGTCATTGGTGAAATAATTTTAATACCTGGCATTTTATAATAAATTGAGTGTTGTGATGATCCTGCAACAGGGCCTATAGATCCTTCCATTGCAATACCTCTTATAAAAATTGGACACGGGACATTCCAAATCTCTTTTGATTTACAAGCGTAATTTAAAATAATTGAAGCATTAAACCAGTTAAATCCTTGATAACGAATAACATAAATTGGTCTTCTATTTGATAGTCCTGCACCCGCAACTATACCTCCGTTTGCAACATCTGCCATTGATAATTCTACTAAACCCTCTTTTTCCGTTAATTCAGGAACTGTACCACCTACCCAACCAACAGCTGAAAGACATTGACCAAAAATAAGGCTATTGTTTTTTTTGATATGGTTTCTCGATGTTTCTTTTATAGTTTCTCTAACTGTTTTTTCCATAAATTTTTAATTTCTTCTTTAATTTTTTTATCTATTACTACAGCATCTTCTCCTAATCTTTTTTTCTCTTCCTCATACCTATCAAAGGTATCTTCAGAATCTTTACCTGATCCAGCATGCCAATAAATACGATTTGTATTAATATTAAACAAACAAGGTTTTTTAAAAAAGACTTCAGAGTATTTTAAAAGATCAACAGGATCATCCTCAATATTATAGCCCTGCATTTTGAATGATTTTGCGACATCCGACATCTCCCAATTTCTTCTTACTTTTTTTTCAGTAAGAATTGACATGTTGTTATCTTCTACAATTGTTATTAATGGTATATTTTTTGTCGATGCCCAGCCTAGACCTCCTAGAACATAATCTTCTTCTGCTGCTGCATCACCAAGAAATACTATTGTTGGGTGATTAGTGGCAAAACAAGCCCCAACGCCAATAGGTCCGTTTGATCCCATAAGACCATCATGGCCAAACATATTAATTTCTTTACTGCTTATTGATGCCGAGCCACCCATACCTCTATTGCAGCCAGTTTTCTTTCCCAATAATTCATCAATAAGTTTAGATTTGTCACCCCCAAATGAAATATAAATCGAATGACATCTATGCTGACCAAATATCCAAGGTTTAATTTTCAAATCTTCACATATTGTAGCCATCGATGCTGAAATAAATTCTTGACCAGCTGAGACATAAGTTGGAATAGTGATTTTTTTTTCTTTTAAATTTTGAATTACTTGTTCTTCAAAATATCTACAATTTGCAGCTTTCTCAAAGGTTTTTAGTCTAAATGCTTTTTCATTCATAAACTTATTTTTTATTTAGAAACTCTCAAAACTGTTAATTTATCTTTTATTTTAAATACAGTAGAGAGTTTTTTTAAAGTACCTGTTCTAATTATATCGCCATACGAAATAATATTTCTGCCTTTACTATCTATAATTTTCCCATTTAAAATCGCAAATATAGTTTTGTTATTTTTGTTTAAAAGTTTTTTAAAATTCTTGTGAACCTCTAAGAAAACTTTTACTTTACCAATCTTGTAGTATTGGTCTTTACCAAAAACTGGTCTTTTAAATTTTATAAAGTTTTCATTTAAGTTTTTTGAAAAATTTTTTCCCTCATAAGGCTTTGATCTTCTTCCATAGTCATCTTTAAATCTGACAAGATCTTTTTTATCCATTGGTGTTTCAAACTCAAGAGCACTTACTCCATTTTTAGATATGCCTTTAATTGAGTGAAACAAGCCAGTTCTAATCATCAACTTTGACGGCGCAGAATGATACTCCGTGGTGTCTTTCCATAAGCCAAGTTGGATTTGAGCTTTACCATCAATAACTATAAAACCAGTTTTTTTTTTAGGATGGCAATGCAGTGAGGTTCTGTGATTTTTATTAATTTTAAGAAAGGTAACCGATAATTTATTTAAATGTCTATAAATTGTATATTCATAGCCCCAGGGTTTTAAAACAACCTTATTATCGTAGAAACTACTTTTTTTTCTCATTGAAAAAATTTAACGTAGCCCGCATCCATGGACCCATATCTTTGTAATGTGCAGTAGTAATTATTTTGCTATCCACTACTGCTGGTAAATCTGTGTATTTTGCACCTGCGTTAGTAATATCATCTTCTAAGTGATAGTAACCAGCAATCTTTTTTCCCTTTACAACTTTAGCTGAAATTAATAATTGAACACCACTGCAGATACAAGCAATCACTTTCCCAGCTTTATGAAAATCAGATATAAATTTAATAAACTGTTTATTTTGTCTCGTCTTTTCCAAAGCTTTTACACCTCCTGGCAAAACTAAAAGATCATAATCATTAACCTTCACATCTGATATGTCTTTTACTGGATAATCTTTTATAGGTGGAAGTGTGGTTCCCAATATTCCTTGAACTGGTTTTCCACCAATTAGACATACATCAAGTTTGCTTTTTTCTTCAAGCAGTCGATAAAAAGGATATATAAATTCGTGATCCTGAGCTAAAGCGCCACTTATAATGATGGATGAAAACATTGGGTGATTATATAAAATAAATTTTAAACTACAAGTTTTAACTTAATTTCTAATAGTCAACCTTTTCAAAATTATGCTTTCTTTTGAGCTTATGTGATGACATTTTTTCAATATGAGAAACTGTATGTTCCCCAAAAGTTTTTCCTATCATTGATAGATAGTCCTGGTTCTTAAAATATGCATCAAATGCCCTATCTCTAAACTCTAAAACCTCTGATCCTTTTATATGTTCAGTTCTCAATGGTAATGTTTCATAAGAGTGTTGAGAGTACCCAATCCAACCTGGTCCATTTTTATCATCTGGTAGAACCCATTTTTTATTTTTAGCCATTGGATACAGTTGTGATCCTGGATATGCCATGCCAGAATAAAAATTAGACCATTCGCTATTAACTCTGATAGATAAATCTAAAGTTTCTTTCATGGAGTCAAAGTTGTCATCTGGAAGACCGAATATATAATTTGCTCCGACATAAAAGCCCATGTCTCTCACTTTTTTTACAATACCCTCAATATCAAAATTATCAAATCTACCTTTTACGACTCCATCTCTTACATGTTTCGAGCTTGATTCTATTCCAAGAGCTAGCCATCTAATTCCTGCTCTAAGCATTTTTTTTAACATTTCATCATCATTTAGAGTATCGATTCTTGCATACGCCCAAAAATTTAAAACATTTCCGTATCCTGAATTTATTATCTCGTCACAAATACCAGTTACTTGTTTTGGATTAAGCACAAACATTTCATCAGGTATTTTTATGTTAGTAATTTTATAGTCCTCAACTAAAATTTTTATTTGTTTTATAATGTGTTTAGGAGACCAAAATCTTATTGTGTTTCTCTCAAATGGAGCATTGATACAACAAAAAGTACATTTAAAAGGACATCCAAGACTTGTTTGTAAAGATGCATAAGTGTTTATTGTATCTAACCTTCCAAAAGTATGCCAATTGTGTGCTTTGTATTTTTTCATATCAAGCAACTTCCAAGCTTGTCCTGGTAAATTATGATCTAAATCTTCAAACATTTTTGCTGAAGGGTTGGAATTAACTTTTTTATCTTTGTCAAAATACCAAAGTCCTGGGATTTTTTTTAAATCTTTATTTTTTCCTTTTAAAAAATTTATAAGTTCAATTACAGTAATTGGTCCCTCACCTTGACAAACATAAGTATATGGTTCTTCTTCAAGAGTTTTTTTTGGTAAAGCTGAAGCGTGGGTTCCAATTACGATTGATTTTATCTCATTTGCAGAAATTTCATTAAGCTTTAAACAAGTTTTTTTTCCACCTGGCATACATTGAGTTGATGCTGATGGTTGTTGACCATAAACCATAAATACTGCCAGTTTTGGTTTTTTTTTTGCAATTTTTTCAGCAGTCTGTTCGTGTGTTAAATTCTCTGCTTCTGCATCTAATATCTCTGCACTATAACCCTTTTTAATTAAGTAGTTTGCAATAAGTGAAGACCATACCGGAGGTTCAATTGCTGCGTAATCATTTGCTAATCCTTGATAAACTTCTAATCGTGATGGTGGTGTTATTAGCAGTGCATCTATATTTGACATAATTAACTATATATATTTATAATTCATCAGTATATCTATTTTTTCCAGATCCTTTGGCTCTTAGAGTATTTAAAATTGAGTAATAAATAAAGTTTATACCGGTTTCAAGAAAAATTAATAAAATTGTAAATATATTTGATGTTTTTGTAATGATACTAATCTCTCTAAAATTAGAGAAAGACTGAAGTATTGTTGATATCTTTAGATCTCTTAGTAAAATTTGTTTAGCACAAATTCGTTTATACCAATACGGTACCTTTTCTAAATTCTTTTTAATTATAGTTTGATTAGATAAACTAGTCTTTTCTAAAAAATTATAAACTTTTTGAAAAGACTTGCTGTCTTCATAATTGTTGCGTGTTTTATCGCTAAATTTCTTTGTGTAATTAATTAAATCTTCTTCGTTATTTAACAAATTTTTCAATATATCTAAGCATTCTTCTTTGTTTGTAAATTGTAAAAGTTCATCACTTTTATAAAGTAAATCATGATGTGGGGCATATTCTGTAACACAGGCTGTATTGCATAAACCAGTTTGAATGACTCTACCTTTTAATTGATATTGGTTTTGAAATATATTTTGTCCTTGAAAATTACTTAATTTTTTCCATGTTGTTTTAGTAAAATTAATAACAATTTTAGACTCATTTATCATTCTTACTAGATTTTCATCGTTAACATAATTTTTGACGTTATTACCAACAATTTTGACTTTAAGACCATTATTTTCCAAGAAATTAATATAATCTTTTCTATCTTTATTAATTTTTCCAAAAAAGAGTACATCAATCTTTTTATCAAGTTTCATATCTTTGTAAAAAGAACCATCAGACTCCAAAAACCAATTAAATGCAGAAATACCAATCTCTTTATATTTTAAAGCTGAAATAATGTCAGTAAGTACTAAATGACAAGAACAAGCTGTAATCATATTTAACACGTGACGCTCATAATTATCAAATGTCATCATAACTTTTTTTACATTTATAATTTTCTCAATAAAATAAAAGTTTATAAATTTCTGATAATCTACATCAAAAAAAACTGTATCAATTTTTTCTTCTTTAATTATGTTATTAATTTCATCAATAGTATTCGAATAGTTTTTATTTATTGCGTCCAGATAGATATATTTTACATTATAAAACTTTGATATCTTGTTTATTATAAATTTATTCCAATCCCACTGAGCTTTAAAAATTATTAGTACTTTTTTTTTCATTTGCTAAAAAAGAATTTTGGTAGCGGGGAGTGGAATCGAACCACCGACCTTTGGCTTATGAGTCCAACGCTCTAACCAACTGAGCTACCCCGCCTTATAACTTGATACAATTTATAATACTTTATAATAAATTATCAATTGTTTGAGCTATATACTTAGCTTTTTTTTCTGTAATTTTGTGATGATTAGGTAAAACTAGATATTTATCTTCGACGTAATCCATGTTTGGAAAAGATTTACCTCTTACAAACTTTTTAAATATTGAGTACTTATCATTTCTGAAATGTACTTGATTAGACTCTATTTTTTTTTCTCTTAATTTTTTTTGTATTCTATCCTTTTCTTCAGATATTAGAGTGAATAGCCATGACGCGTGAGTTCTGTTGCCATCACTTTTGTCTACACAAAAAATATTGGAATTTTTTGAGAGAATGTCTTTATAAATTTTAAAAATTTTTTGTCTATGGCTTAATAATTTATGAAATTCTTTTAAAGCTGTATAACCAAGGGAGGCACCGAGATCTGTCATCTGGTATTTGTAGCCTACTTCCGAGATATCATTTTCCCAAATTCCTTTTTGTTTATCCTCTCTACTTATTCCAAACCAACGAATTCTTTTTGCCTTCTCAATTAACTTTTTATTTTTTAAACAGAGCATTCCACCATCTCCGGTAGTAATATGCTTAATTGCTTGAAAGCTAAACATCGTAAAATCACTTATGCTTCCAATTAATTTTTTTTTATAAGTCGCCCCGATAGCGTGGGCTGCATCCTCAATAAGTGGAATTTTATATTTATTTGCTAAAACTTGTAGCTCATCTAAATCACAAGGTAGGCCACCATAGTGCATACAAATTATAGCTTTAGTTTTTTTTGTTAAAAGTTTTTTGACACTGTCTACACTAATGTTCATCGTTTCAATATCTATATCTGCAAATTTAATATTTATACCCATATATAAAAAAGGAATGTTGGTAGCAGTGCATGTATAAACTGGTGCTATAACTTCATCACCCTTTTTGAGTCCTGCTAGAATATATGCAAGATGAAGTGCGTCAGTACCTGATCCGGTAGCTATACAGTGGTTTTTACCAGCAAACATATTTTTAAATTTTTTTTCAAATTTGTTAACTAAAGGTCCTTGTCCAATCCATCTTCCAGAAAGGACTCTTTTAACCTCAGCAAAGGAAGATTTTGAAATATATGGATAAAAGAGCACTGTTCCATCTTTAGGTTCCATTAGTGGCAGCTCTTTAAAAGACATTAATATGTTGATTAACATGGAGTGTAAAAAAATACAAATAATTTTTAATTTTCCTTAATTTGAAAATTTGGTACTAATTGTATGAGAAATTAGTTCCTAAATGGAAAATGATATCACAGTAATATTTGTAAGTTTTCACTCAGAAGATATAATTGAAAAATCTATTGCGACAATTAATCATAATATTCCAATTTTAGTAATTGAAAATTCAAGAAATTTTACTTTTAAAGAAAAGCTGGAAAAAAAATATTCAAATATAAAAGTAATTATACCAGATCAAAATCTGGGAAATGGAGCTGGAATAAATCATGGAATAAAAAATATTAATACGAAATATGTATTTTACCTTGATGTAGATACTGAGGTTTTTCCTGATACAATTAAAAACTTAAGGAACGCAGCAAAAGAGATAAAAAGTTTTTCAATCCTGGCTCCAAAAATTAATAATTTTGATTACAAAAATGATTGTTATTTAAATTCAAATAAAAAAGGGAAATATTCTCCAATGAGGTTTGTGACAGGGTGTGCACTTTTTTTTGAGAAAAAACTTTTTAATGAAATAGGGTTTTTTGATGAAAATATTTTTTTATATTTTGAGGAAAATGATTTTTATGAAAGATGTTTGAAGAAAGAAAAATCAATTTTTCTTATTGAAAACTCTAAAATTAATCATAAAGGGAATTCATCAGTAAAAGAAGAATTCAAAGAAGAAATTGAAATTAATCGAAATTGGCATTTAATGTGGTCAACTTTTTATTTTTACAAGAAACATTTTGGTAAAATTACTGCATACAAAAAAGTTTTACCCAAATTTTTTTCTGCATTTTTAAATATTCTTTTTTTTACAATTATTAACAATAAAAAAAAAAGAAAAATTTATTCTGCAAGATTTAGTGGAATATTAAACTCTATTATTGGTAATAAGTCATGGTTTAGACCAAACATAACTAAACAATAAAAATCAAATAAGTTTTAAATTTCTATTGACTTCAAATTATAAAATTGTTCATATTAACCCAAAATGAACAATTAAAATTTTGCACAAATATGAATTTAGAAAATAAAATTAATAAAAAAACTATTGAGGAAATTTTTGAGAATAATTCAAATAGGATACTTCCTGTTTTTTTTGAAATGCAAAGCACATTTTTGTCAGGAATATACAAACGTTATGGTGATTTAGAGGGTGGTCAAATTGTAATTTATTTTGCACGTAATTTACACTTGAATGTCATGCGAAAAAGAGAAGAAGATTTAAGTTTTGATTTATCCTTAGAAAAATTCTGGTTTAATCATCAAAATACTTCACAAGACAAACAAAAAATAATTTCAGTATCACGATTCACTGGCCTTCCAAAGGAAACCGCTAGGAGAAAAATAATACATCTTACCAAACAAAAACATTTAAAAAAAACAAGTAAAAATAATCTCTATTGGGAACCTTCTTCAAATGAAAAAGAAACTTACATTAAAATTATTCAAGAGCAAATTAAATCACTCTCTAAATTTTTATATGAACAATCTAAATTATTAGATATTAATATTCCATTTTTAAAATTTAATAAAGAAATTGAAAAGAATTATTGCTTTTATTGGTATCACTATTTAAGTACTCAACTTGATTTTATGAAATATTGGCAAAAAAAAACAAAAGATCTTGAGATACTATTAATTGGCTTACAAAGCCTTATTCAATCAATGAATTATTTTAAAAGAAAGAAATTGGATAATAGTCCTGCTCTAAATAATTCAGACATTAGCGCTACCTCTGTTTCTGAAGTTACCGGAATACCAAGAGCTACATGTATACGAAAACTTGAATGGTTGAGTAGAGCTAAACTTGTTAAAAAAGATCCACGAAGCAAAAGGTATAACTTAGTAAACAGCGAATTCAATCAAGATAATTTAATGGATCACCCACTAACAAATGCTAAGGGGACTATAGCAAGATTTGCTGAATTTTCTTCAATTGTTTACAGAGCAGTACTTAGATAATTTACAAAGTAAATATAATTCCAAAAACTGCTACTGCAGAAAGTGCTGCTGCTGAAATTACAATATTTTGCCTTTTTGATCTCTTTTCTTCTTCTTTAACTTTTCTTATTAAGTTATTGAGATCAACTTTAGATCTAGAATTAATTACAACTTTATCTGTTGTAGAATTCTTATCTAATTCAGTATCTTTATATTCCATTTACTTCCTCTTATTAATTATTGAAACACAAAATACATAAATTTAAAAAATATTTTTTTAATTTTAGAGGTTTTGGAATGTTCAAAATGGGCTTTTAGGAACAAAAAACAATTTGAAATAGAAATTGCTATTTAGATATGTTGATGTAATTTTTAATACCTTTACTAAGTTTTTCAATGATTTCGTCGATATTTTTTTTGTCACAAATAAATGGCGGTGCTATGATTAAAGCATCACCAGTTGGTTTAATATTTATCCCAGCTTTATAACACTCTTTATAAACTTGAAAACCAGCTTTTCCCGGTTTGTCTTTCATCTGTATATCTACACCCCCTAGTAATCCATAATTTCTGATGCTTTCAATACATTCAATATCTTTCAATGAATGTAATCCTTCTTGAAAATAATTTGATATATTTTTAACTCTATTAAAAATATCTTCTTTTTCAAAAATTTCTTGAACTGCTAATGCAGCTGATACTGCCACAGGAATACCTGAATAAGTATATCCGTGAAATAATTCAATGGCTCCTTCTGGGGAGGCATCCATGACTTGATCATAAATTTTTTCTCTGACAGCAACTACACCCATTGGAACAATTCCATTAGTAGTTGCTTTAGCCATTGTAATAATATCTGGAGTTACACCAAACTCTTGTGCAGCGAAAGCAGAACCAGTTCTTCCCCACCCAGTTACAACTTCATCAAAAATTAAAAGTATACCATGCTTATCACAAATTTTTCTCAATCGTTGTAAATATCCTTTTGGTGGAATTAATACTCCTGTAGAGCCAGCTATTGGTTCAACTACACAGGCAGCAATATTTTCGCCACCAATTTTTATTGCGATGTTCTCCAAATCGTCAGCTAAATCAGCACCTGTTTCTGGTTGGCCTTTAACAAACTTGTGGTCTGAAAGAAATGTATGTCTCATGTGTTTCACTCCTGGCATTAAGATGTCAGTGAAAACTTTCGCATTATTAACTATTCCGCCTACTGTAAGAGAGCCTATATTCATTCCGTGATAACCTCTTTCTCTTCCAATAAATCTAAATCTTTTTGTTTCTCCCTTAGCTCTAAAATACGCAACAGCAATTTTAATTGCAGTTTCTACTGCAGTTGAACCACATATCGTGTAGAAAATTCTATTTAAATCTTCAGGTGTTTTCTGCGCTATCTTTGTTGCTAGTTCAAATGATCCGCCATAACCTTGTTGAAAAGGCATAGTATAATCTAGTTTCTCGAGCTGATTTTTAATTGCTTCTATTATTTCTCTCCTGCCATGCCCTAAAGGGTTACAGTAGAGACCAGAACTGGCATCGATTAAAGTATTTCCTTCGTGTGTTTTAAGATAAATTCCTTTTGCATTTGTTATTAATCTAGGATTTCTTTTAAAGTCTTTATTTGAAGAAAAAGGCATCCAATGTTCGTTTAATGAATTTGGAACACCAGTTCTATTTGTACCAGCCATAGTAAGTATTAAATCTCTTAATTGGAAAAAAATCAATTATTTTTTTGTATAAAGAGTAGTTGGTCCTATTTTTTTGTGAACAAAATATTGATTATTTTCAAAATATTTAGAAATATTGTTAAAATCATCAAGTGTATCACCGTTTGGACTGTGAGTTTCAATAGCAACAAGATTTATATTTGAATTTTTTAGATCTATTTGTTTAATTATTTTATAATCAGATCCCTCGGCATCTATATTTAAAAAATCTGTTTTTTCATAAAAAACGTTCTCAGAAATTAAATCAAAAATTTTTGATGTCTTTATTTTCTTAACTAATCCTTTTCTAAAAAATGTACCTTTTGATTTCTCATACATCTTATTGTCAATAGTGTTTACTGGCCCCAAAATATCATCTTCAAAAAAATCTACTTCATATGTGTCGTCTGATATTGCAGCACATATATTTTTATCATTAGGTCTAGCTATATTAAAAAGATCAATAGACGTTTTATTAACGTCTATATTCGTGCCTTGCCAACCTTTTTTGAATAAATAAAAAGTATTACTATATCTAATGGGGTGAAAACAGCCTATATCAAAATAATAACCTTTATTTTTTTTTTTGAAAAATTTAGCTATCTCCCTATCTTCGCCATATTGGGAATGATATTTACTAATCCTTTTTCGAAAATTTTTAATATAGAGCTCATAGTACATCCATACTCTGTGAGAAGACTTATGATCTTTAAGAAATTTTCCAATACCCATTCCTAATATTATGCAATATAATTTATATTATTAAATGATAAGAAACACTATTTTGTTACTATTGATAATTTTTATTTCTTCAAGCGCTTTTGCAATAGATTTTGAAGGAAAATTTAGGCAGGGGCACTTTATTATTGGTAAAACTGAACCAAAATCAAAAATTTGGATAGACAAAAAACCTGTAAAAGTGTCCTCAGATGGTTTTTTTGTCTTTGGTATTGATAGAGATAGAAAATATGACGTTGTAATAACCAAGATGAATGAGGGTAAAAAAGAGAAAATTGTAAAAAAAATTCAAAAAAGGGAATACAAAATTCAAAGAATTGATGGGCTTCCTGAAAAGAAAGTAACTCCACCAAAGGAGTTTTATGACAGAATTAAAAGAGAGAACAAAATTATATCAAATGCAAGATCAATAGATAGTAATTTAACTTTTTTTAAAAATAAATTTATACCACCATTAGATAAAGCAATTATTACTGGTGTCTATGGCAGTCAGAGAATTTTAAATGGAAAACCAAAGTGGCCCCACTATGGTATAGATTTTGCTGCTAAGGAAGGCACGAAAATTAAAGCTATGATTGATGGTACAGCAACAATGGTTGAACCAGATCTTTTTTATACAGGCGGAACATTAATTTTTGATCATGGACATGGAATATCTACCTTATACATGCATATGCAAAAAATTTATGTAAAAAAAGGACAAAAGGTAAAACAAGGAGAAATAATTGGTACAGTTGGTTCAACTGGAAGATCAACGGGTGCCCACCTTGATATTAGGTTAAATTGGTTCGGTACCCGTTTAGATCCAATGACGGTTTTAAATTTTAAATAATCTAAGCAGCTACTTGTAATTTATGTTTTGAAACCATTCCACTTAAAAAGTTCCAAAGATATCTTGCTGTATACATAGAAGCTTGCTCGGCTTTTTCCTGCTCTTCTTTAGATAAACCATCTAATAATTTTTCACATTCCACTCTGTGAATAACATCAGCTGCTTTATGTGCTTCAAAAAACTCTAAACCTTCTTTTGAATTAACACCATAAAATTTTTTAAGACCTTGAATTTTAGTCTCAGCTATTTCAGGAATTTGTCTTTCATAAGTATATAGTGATGCTAGTCCCTCTGCGTATGACAGTCTCGCTTGTTTAAAGAAATTATCAATCATTTCTTTAGTAAACCAATCCTGTTTAACTTTTTCAATTTTTTCAGAGTCAGATCCCATTGCTAAAGCAAAGTTTTTCCAAAGTTTAGGGTGATCTGCATCTTTATTTTCCTCGTCTTGAAGATTTTCCAAAAGAATTTTTCTTTTTTGAATATCTTCGCAAAGTGAATGGGTCGCGCTAATGTATCTCGGAAAAGCCTTCACGTGTTGATAATACTGTTCGGCATAATCTTTTATTACTTCTCTATTTAATTTACCTTCATTCCATGCTTTATAAAATGGGTGTTTTAGTAAATGGTATTTATCTAATTTTTCGTTTAATTGTTTTGAAAACATATTTTCCTCCATTAGAAATACTTTAAATAAATTTAAAAAATTAAACAATTAAAATAAATGATTACAACTTTAGATTGTTACTTCTTTACGTATTGGTTTTTCGTCAATTGGAAGGTGCAGAAATGTTGCCACGAAAGATAAAACTATTGCTAAGTACCATGCATAATCATAATTTCCAAAATTATCGTAGAACACCCCACCTAAATAGGCACCTAAGAAAGATCCAATTTGATGATTTAAAAATACGATACCAAAAAGCATCGAAAGGTTTTTTGCACCAAACACTTGAGCGACAATACCATTTGTTGCAGGCACAGTAGCCAGCCATAACAGTCCAAAGGTAATACCAAAAGCGATAGCTGATATGTTGGAAGGTGGTAAAAAAATAAATAACATTATAGATATTGCTCTAAAAAAATATAGTCCAGCTAAAAGCATTTTTTTACTATACTTATCGCTCAAGTAGCCCATTATTAAAACCCCTATAATATTAAATAGACCTATTAATGATAAGATTGCAAAACCAGTCCAATCATCAAGCCCTCTGTCTTGAACATACCTTGGCACATGGGTAGCTACGAGAGTAATTTGAAATCCACAAACAAAAAAACCTATAACTAACAACCTAAAACCTTTATGCGCGAAAGATTCTTTTAAAACTTTTAAAACACTGTCACTTTTTTCTGGTTCTTTTGCTAAATTAACATCTACTTTTTCACTTTCAGGTTTCTTTAAGAATAATCCAGGTACACACATTATAAATAAAATTATTGCAAATACTGTAAAGGTACTTTGCCAACCAACTTCAACCATTAAATACTTTGTAAGAATAGGAAAAATAAACATTCCTAATCCTCCAAAAGCAGTAACGTAACCAGCTGCTTTACCTCTGCTTTGATTAGGAAAGTGTTTTGTTACAACTGGTGCTAAAATAGTTCCTGCAGCGCCACCCAATCCTATTCCAACTAAAAGACCAAGATTAATTTGAAACCAAGTTCCTGTATTAAAGTTATTTCCTAAAGCTAAAACTCCAACACCATAAATAATTAAAGTGAGTATAACCATTTTACTGCCACCATGTTTATCTGCAAACCTTCCAAAAATTGGAGTAACTATTCCCCATATTAATGCATGTAATGCAATAGCAAGACCAAACTCCGTATTTGAAATTCCACAATCAATTTCAAAATCGCCAGAAAATAATCCGAAAGTTTGTCTAACACCCATAGTCACATTAACAACAAAGCAAGCCGCAACTAAAGTAATTAAAGCTGTTTTGTTTGGGAAAAATTTTGATGTCATTTAATCTTTTTAATAGCTCTTCCTAGATCTTCAATTAAGTCTTTTGAGTCTTCTAAACCTATATGGAACCTTACAATATGATGATTTGGTTTGATATACTTTTTATAAACTCTTTGAATAACGTGAGATTGGTATAAAACCAAGCTCTCAAAACCGCCCCAACTTTGTCCTATTCCAAAAAGTTTTAGTGAATTTATGAAATTGTATATTGAATTCCTATTCTTACTCCTGATAACAACTGAAAATAAACCAGTACTTCCAGAGTAATATTTTTTCCAATTTTCATAATTTTCACTCCCTTTTTTATATGGATATAGAACTTCATTTATTTTCTTTTGTGTTTTTAAAAAATTAACAATTTTTTTGGTACTTTCTTCATGTTTTTTTAATCTTACATCTAGAGTTCTTAAACCCCTTAGAACTAAATAGGCATCATCTGGTGATGCCCTATATCCTAGAAGTTTGTTACAAAATTTAACTTTTTCAAAAACTTTTTTGTTTACAGCCAGACTTCCAAGCATCACATCCGAATGTCCAGAAAGATATTTTGTTCCTGAGGAAATTGACATGTCAAAACCTATTTTTAAAGGTTTAATAAAAAATGGAGTTCCCCAAGTGTTATCAATAGCTGTTATGATCTTTCTTTTTTTTGCAATTTTAATTATTTTAGATAAGTCTTGAAATTCAAATGTATTACTTCCAGGATTTTCAACAAATATCATTTTTGTTTTTTTATTAATTTTACTTTGAAGACTTTCTAAATTTTCTGGATTATAAAAATGAGTTTTCACATTAAATTCTTTAAGTAATTTGGCTGTGATCATCCTTGTTGGAGCATAAACAGCGTCTGTAACTATAATTTCATCCTTTGGTCTGCATATACTCAAAATTGCAAGAGCGACAGCACCAAAACCTGTTGATGTTAAAAAAGTTCTGTGAGCACCTTCTAAATCTGAAATAAAATTTTGAAGCGCAATAGTTGTTTGGCTTCCTGCCCTTCCATATTCATAAAAATCTACTTTCGATCCTTTTTTTACTAAATTCTCTTGTTTCATAAGTTCCTGCATATTTTTAAAAAATACAGTTGAGTTTCTTACTACTGCAGGATTGGCAGATCTCGAGGTTTTGTCTTGTGCTAAATGTTTTAGTTTTGTTATGTCAGAATATTTCATTTAAATATTTTCACAACCTGTTACCCACAAATCGTATACTGGATGATCGAAAGTTCTCAAAGTTACACTTGATGAAAAAGTCCAACCATTAAAAACAAAAACTTTATCATCTTTTTTATTAGATAAATCTTTAACCTGAATATAAGCAACCACACCTTTTTCATTTTCAGTATTAGAAAAAGCACATTTTCGAGGATATATTTCCAAATAACCAAATTTTTTCTTTGTTCCTAAAGGGATGTTTATATTAGATGTTTTGGCAGTAATTTTATCTAAAGCTTTTAATTTCACAATTATATTTCCTGATTTATTTTTTTTAATAGATTTTGATTTTAATTTAAGTTCATTGCTATAACTAGACTCATTTTTAATTTCATTATCTTCCTCAAAAGTTGGTTGAATATTTTCTAATTTCAATTTTTCTTGTGAATGAAGGTTTAAAGAAAACAAAAAAAAAATAGTTAATATAAAAAAAAATTTAAGGCTTCCAGCTTTCATACTTTTTAAAATCTTTCCCTTTATTTGTTATTTTGTTTGGACGATATGCTTCATCAGTTCCAGTTTTATTTTCTAAATGAGGTTTTTGCCATGAGTATTTATTTGGTTTAACTTTTGCTGGGTTAGTATCTGTTTGATAATGTATCCAAGAATACCAATCTGAGTCTATTTTAGATGCATTAATTTCACCATTATAAATCACCCATCTTTTACCTTTTTTACTAATATAATATTTATTTCCAAAAGAATCTTTGCCAATTAATTTCCCAAAAAAAAGGGTGTAAAAAAAAGTACCAACTGTTTGATAGTTCCACCAAGTAAAAATTTGTTTGATCATTTTTTAATTAAATCCACACACTTTAAAATTGCATAAATATTAATAGACACAATTTCATTATCGTATATATCTAAAACATTATTACTTTCAACAAACATTAAGGAAAAATTATGTCAAAGTTTTTAGTAGAAACACATTATACTTGTACTTTTAAGATAGTTCATGAATTAGATGAGCTTAACGAAAAAGCATTGTCAGAAGTTGACAGCAGAAAAGACGGGAAAGTAGAAATCGTAAATGTCACTGTTAATAATAGAAAAACTAAAAGATCCGATGGGAAAAAAACAGTAAAATCTGATTTAAAGGATGTTGAAATTTCGCACAAAAAAGAAAGTCTCAACACTGAAAAATTAAATAATGAGTTGTTAAATAAGGATCAAAACAAAACCGGTAAATTGAGATCCGATAAAAACGAGAAGAGATTTCAGATGCCAGATAGACGAAAAGGCTATATTCAAAAAGCTACTATAGGTGATCATAAAATTTATTTACACACCGGAGAATATGATGACGGAAAAATTGGTGAAATTTTTATTGATACTAATAAAGAGGGAGAGTTAGTCAAAGCCTTAACAAATAATTTTGCTATAGCTATATCTTTAGGTCTTCAATACGGTGTACCTCTGGAAGAGTTTGTGGATGCCTTTTTAGATACAAAATTTGAACCATCTGGTAAAGTTTATGGTAATGATAGAATACTAAGCGCTACTTCAATTCTAGATTATATTTTTAGAGAACTTGCAATTTCATATCTTGGAAAAGAGGATTTAGCTCATACCCCAGGATTAAATAGGTCTGTTGAAGATAAAAACGAAGAAGATGATCAATTCTTAAAAATTGTTAAGAACATAACAAGTAAAGGATTTGTAAGAAGCAATTACGAAGAAAAGCTTGTTGATTTAAGTGATGTTAGAATAAATTTAAAAAGTAAAAATTAAATCTTTTTAATAGTTTTGATGTTTAATTCTTTAAGTTGTTTATCAGTTGCCTCTGATGGTGCCTCCATTAAAAGATCTTCAGCATTCTGATTTAGAGGGAATAAAGTTACTTCTCTAATATTTTTTTGGTTTGCTAAAAGCATAACAATTCTATCAATTCCAGGTGCCATGCCTCCATGGGGTGGAGCACCGTAAGATAATGCCTTTATCATGCCTGAAAAGTTTTTTTCTACAGCTTCTTTTGAATATCCTACTTTAGAAAACACTTTGAATAAATATTCAGGAATATGGTTTCTTATGGCACCTGATGAAAGTTCATAACCGTTACAAACTAGATCATATTGATATGCTAAAATCTTCAATGGGTCAGTTTTATCAAAATCTTTCATATCTAATTGTGGCATTGAGAAAGGATTGTGACTAAAATCTATTTTTTTCTCTTTTTCATCGTACTCATACATAGGGTAATCAGTAATCCAACAAAATTTAAAGCTATTTGTGTCTACTATTTCTAATTCTTCTGCAATCTTTTGTCTGGCAATACCAGCAAAATTATTAGCTTCATTTTCTTTATTACACACAAAAAATACGGAGTCTTTTTCTGAAATTTTACACTTTTTTAATAATTCTGAGATGGATTTTTCAGCAAAAAACTTTGCTATTGGTCCCTTTCCATTAATTTTGTCTCCTGATTTTTCAAAAGTAATGTAAGCTAATCCACTTGCCCCTTCTTTGATTGCCCAATTATTTAATGAGTCAAAAAAACTTCTTGGTTTTGAAAGGGTATTTGGAGCAGGTATGGCTTTTACAATACCTCCTTTAGAAATAATATCTTTAAAAATTTTTAAATTAACTTCTTTTGATTTAAAAATTTCGGTAACATCAACTAATTCAATAGGATTTCTTAAATCTGGCTTGTCTGTTCCATATTTATTGAGAGAGTCTCTATATTTTATTCTTGGAAATGGCGCACTGTTTACTTTTTTCCCTTCTCCAAATTCTTTAAATAAGTCATAAAAAATAGGTTCTACTGTTTTTAACACGTCATCTTGTTCTACAAAAGACATCTCCATATCCAACTGGTAGTGCTCTCCAGGACTTCTATCTGCCCTACCATCCTCGTCTCTAAAACATGGTGCAATTTGAAAATATCTATCAAAACCAGATATCATTATCATTTGTTTAAATTGTTGTGGTGCTTGTGGTAAGGCATAAAATTTACCAGGATGAACACGGCTTGGGACTAAAAAATCTCTTGCTCCTTCTGGGCTTGACGCAGTAAGAATAGGAGTTTGAAATTCTAAAAAGTTATTCTCAGACATCTTTGATCGTATATATGTCAAAATTTTAGATCTTAAATTTATATTTTTATGCATCTCATTTCTTCGAAGATCAATAAATCTATACTTTAATCTAATTTCTTCTGGGTAATTTTGTTCACCAAAAACTGGCAATGGTAATTCCTTTGCTTCTGATAATACTTCAATATTTTCAATTTTAACTTCTATCATTCCAGTTTTCAACTCTTTGTTTTCTGTTTCTTTTGATCTTCTAACAACCGATCCTTCAATTAAAATAACTGACTCTGGTTTTAATTTTTCTAAAACTTTAAAATTTTTATCTTTATTTTCAATAACACATTGAGTGACTCCAAAATGATCTCTTATATCTATAAATAGTAAATTTCCATGGTCTCTTTTTCTATGTATCCATCCAGAAAGTTTAATTTTTTTTCCAATATTTTTTTCACTCAATTCTGAGCAATTATGTGATCTATATTTATTCATAAATATTTATTGTACTCTTATTTCGTTTAATACTTTTTTAATTAAATTTAGTTTTATAGGTTGTGCCTTAGTAAGGGATAGACTGTCAATAGAATTTGAAAATGTGTTTATTTTTTCATAAGATCTTTCAATATTTTTTAATATATATTCAATATTTTTTTGACTTACCTGAATTTGTTTATCTGAGAAGTTTTTTGCTAATATTACTCTTATCAATTCATCAGTTGGCAATTCTATACCTATATCAATAAAACTATTAAATCTTGATTTTAAATCTAAAAGTTTGATTTCAAACTTTTTTATTGAAATGGTTGAACTTATAATAAGATATTTATTATCTTGATAAGCTTGATTTATAATCGAATATAAAATTTTTTCACTAATATCATTATTATAGTTATCGATAATAAGACACTCTTTTGTTTTATATGTATTTAAAATTTCATTAGAAACATTATCAGAAGATATAATTACTGACTGAATTTTAGATTTTAAAATATTTACCAAATGTGTTTTTCCACACCCAGAAGGTCCAAATATATTAATTAGTCTACTTGGCCACTTTGGCCAACTCTCAATAAGTTTATATGCATTAAAATTATTTTTTGAAACATAAAAATCTTGTTTCAAATAGTTTTTTTTGAAAGGAAAATTAAAAATTAATTGTTCGGACATTTATCCTTTTAAAACTAAATTCCATTCATCATCCTCATTTTTTAAAATAAAGCCATTATCTAAAAAAATATTTTTTAGACGTTTAATTTTGCCTAAATATTTAATTTTTATTCTTGCATTATTTTTATCAAACTCCTTAACATAAAAGTCTTTGATGAAATTTATATTTTCTATTTTTTTTATTATCTGGGCTATATTTTTCACATCATTAGTAACAAGATTTAAAGTAAGATAAGACGGTACTGATGCATCAACAAGGTTTTGCTCTTTCCATATGTCATGAATGATAAATTTTAATTTTGATATTGTTGCCTCTCTAACTTTTTTATCATCTAAATTTTTCACAGTAATTTTAATTTTTTTAAATTTTTTAGTATTTTTAAAATTCGTCTTTACAAAAATATTTAAAATGTTTTTATCATATCTTAGTATTAGTATAGCACTATTGCTAATTTCATAATTATCAACAAGTTCTCCTAGATCTATCTCTTCCAGATTATCTTTATTTTTTTTTATAAAATTTAAATCATCAAGATTTTTTACAGGTAAAATGAAATTAACATCTTGAAATTCTTGAATATCATTCCATTCATTGAAAAATTTATTTTCAGAAAATGCTTGTAATTCTGAATTTAAGATAAAAATTGGATAAATTAAAGTTTCAAGCTTTGAAACTGCCGAGTAAGAAATGCCTTTGTTATTAAAAAATTCGTTTATTGCCACCTCTTTGAATGATACTGAAATTTTCATTTTATACTTTTCTTGTGATACTTTTTCCTCAATAATTCTATAATTTTGTACTAAGGATTTTATTGTTTCAATATCTGTGCTTAATATTTTTTTTTGATCTTCTGATTTTAGTATATTGGCGACTAATTTCTGAAACGATTTTCTAAACCCAATATTAATATATTTATTCTTGTAATTACTTTGGTTAATATTTCCTTCAATTATTATATTATCAACAGTAAAAGTCTCTTGATAAGCAAAAATATTTTGTGTTTTACTAAAAAATAACAATATTATTAAAAAGAAAAAAATTAATTTATTCATAGAGTATCTAAATACTACCTTATAAATGAAAAAAACAAAAAATAGTTATAAAAAAAGTGGCGTAGATATTAAGACTGCTGACAAATTTGCAAAATATATTGGAAAATACTCAAAACAGGTCCTTAAAAAAAAAGTTAATAAATTTAACAAAAATAATATAGGAAATTTTGCTTCAGTGTTTGACTTAAGTAAACTAAAAATTAAGAATCCCTTGCTGGTAGCAAGCACTGATGGAGTAGGTACAAAAATTGAGATAGCAAATCATTTTAATAAATTTGATACAATTGGTTTAGATCTTGTTGCTATGTGTGTGAATGATTTAATCGTTCATGGTGCAAAGCCATTATTTTTTTTAGATTACATAGCTGTAGGAAAAATTAATTTAAAGAAAATGAAAAAAATTATTAAAGGTATAATTTATGGTTGTAAAATTTCTGATTGTGCTCTTGTTGGTGGAGAAACAGCTGAAATGCCAGGGGTATATTCTAAAAATAAATTTGATTTAGCTGGTTTTACTGTAGGGGTCGTGTCGAAAAAAAAAATTATTAATCAAGATAAAGTAAAAAAAAATGATATTATTTTAGCAATACCGTCATCAGGATTACATTCCAATGGCTTCTCGCTTGTAAGAAAAATTATTAAAAAAGAGAAGCTTAATAAACGAATAAAAAAAGAATTGCTTTTACCTACCAAGATTTATACTAAAGAAATTTTGAAGTTAGTCAAAAATAATTTAATTAATTCAGCTGCTAATATAACAGGGGGAGGGATAACCGAAAATATAGTTAGGTCAGTTCCAAATAATTTAACTGTAAACATAGATTTATCAAAAATAAAAATTCCTTTCATATTTAAATGGCTTAAAAATAAAAATATAACTGATTTAGAAATGCTTAAAACATTTAATTGTGGTGTTGGATTTTGCTTAATTGTAAATAAAAAAAACATAAATAAAATCAAGAGTTACTTTAATAAAAAGTTTAAGCCCTACGAAATTGGTTATATTTCACAATCAAAAAAAAAATTGATTTTTGCTAGTAGTTTAAAATGGTAAAAAAAAAAGCTTGTGTTTTTATATCTGGATCAGGTACCAATCTTCGATCAATAATTAAAAGCTCTAGAGATTATAATTTTCCAATAAAAGTTTGTTTAGTTGTTTCAAATATTAAAAAAGCCAAGGGAATTTTTTTTGCTAAAAAATTTTCAATTCCATATATTTGTTTGAATACAAATAGATATAAATTTGAACAAATTGTATTTCAAAAGTTAATTGAGAAAAAAATTGATATTATTTGTTTAGCTGGATTTATGAAAATTTTATCAAAAAAATTTGTAAGAAATTTTAAAGGAAAAATAATTAATATTCACCCTTCACTTCTACCAAAATATAAAGGATTAAATACATTTCAACGCGTCTTAAAATTTAAAGAAAAATTTACTGGTTGTACTGTTCATTACGTTAATGAAAAATTAGACAGTGGAAAAATAATAATTAAAAGAAAAATACCCATAAATGATAAAGACAATACCTCAACTTTAAAAAAAAAGGTTCAGTTTGAAGAATATAAGGCTTATTCAAATGCAATACGTAAAATTTTTCAGATTTAATCAGTTTTTAAAAAAGAATTCTATTTCCTTTTTGGCATTTTCTATTGAGTCTGATCCGTGTACTGAGTTTTTATCAATAGAAATACCATATTTTTTTCTAATTGTACCATCTTCAGCTTTTATAGGATCTGTCGCACCCATTATTCGTCTATTTTCTTTAATTGCGTTATCTCCCTCTAAGATAATTACTGTAATTGGACCTGATGATAAATAATTACATAATCTGTCGTAAAATGGTTTAGTTTGATGAACTTTATAAAACTCAGCAGCTTCATCTTTTGTGACTTGAATTTTTTTTTCTTTAACTATCCTTAACTTGTTATTCACAAAATATTGTTTAATATTTTCAGTTAAATTTCTTTCTACTGCATCAGGTTTTATTATAGATAGAGTTCGCTCTATACTACTCATAATTTTCTTCAACGAGTTGATTTAATAGTCTTACTCCAAATCCTGTTGCACCGCCTGAGTTTAAAGCGCCACCGTACTTAGAAAAAGCCATACCAGCAATATCTAAATGAGCCCATGGGGTATTATTTAAAATAAATCTTTGTAAAAACTGAGCTGCAGTTGTAGATCCTGCACCACCAAGGTAATTTATATTTTGTACATCTGCATTTTTTGAATTCATCAGTTTATCATAATTTTTATGAAGAGGCATTCTCCATACTTTCTCTTGAACTTTTTCTCCAGCATTAAAAATTTGTTGTGATAACTTGTCATCATTTGAAAATAGACCTGCGTATTCTGATCCTAAACTCACTATAATTGCTCCAGTCAAGGTAGCTAAATCAACAATAAATTTTGGTTTAAATTTTTTTTCAGTAAATGTTAATGCGTCTGCAAGAACCAATCGTCCCTCTGCATCTGTATTTAAGATTTCAATAGTTTTTCCACTATAAGACTTAACAATATCACCAGGTCTTTGTGCATTTCCGCTAACCATATTTTCAACAAGCCCTACAACACCAACGGCATTGATTTTTGCTTTTCTTAAAGCAAAGTTTTTCATTAGACCGACAACTGTGGCTGATCCTGCCATATCATAAGTCATATCTTCCATAAATTTTGCAGGTTTTAATGAATAGCCTCCAGTATCAAAACAAACTCCTTTTCCAACAAATGCTAATGGCTTAGAACTATTTTTTGCCCCATTCCATTCCATTGTCACAAGATATGATCCTCTAACACTTCCTTGACCTACACCAAGTAAAGAAAACATACCAAGTTTTTTTAATTTTTTTTCATCGTATATGTTTATTTTTAATCCATCTTTTCTAAGTGAACTTAATCTTTTTGCATATTCATCGGGATGTAAAATATTTCCAGGTTCTGAAACTAAATCTCTTGCGTAAAAAGTTCCTTCTTCTAAAGCTTTAAATCTTAATTGATTTTGATTTGAAGGTATATTTTTATTACCTATTATATTAATTGAAATAGATCTTGTATCTTTTTTGGATTTATATTTTTTAAATTCATAAGATTTAAGCTTTAAACCATGAACAAAATAGCCTAAAAAATTATCAACTTTTGTTACAGCACTATCAGAAATTATGGAGTACTCACTATTTTTTCCGTAATTAATTTTTTTATAAAATTCTGCCCCTAAATTTTCTACGTCAGAAATTTTAATATTTTTTTTAATTGATATTAATATTATTTTTTTTTTGGAATTTACGTCAAAAACAAATAGATTTTTTTTGGGATCGATAGTTTTTGATAAATCACTGATGTAAGAGAATTCGTCATTAGAAAGATATTTTTTAAATCCTTTTACACTAAATTTTTCATCACAAAATAAGACCAGATTAGAAGATAATTTATTACTTGTGTTTTTTAAATAATTTAATTTTACAGACATAACTTTCAAAAATATTTGCCAAATCTCTCATCAGCTCTAAAAGAACCTAAATTCTTGCCTTTATCATCTAATTTTTTTACAAAATTTATCATTTAGTCAACTCAAGATTGAAATTTGTTTAAACTTGCTTTAATTATATACAAAAATAATAACAATGTTGAGTAATAAAATTTATAAACACTTTTTTTTAGAACTTAGTAAGTATTTTATCATAACTTTATTCACTTTTACTGCGATAGTTTGGACCGTTCAGGCAGTAAATTTTCTAGATTTAGTTGTTGAGGATGGACATGCATTGTCGGTCTACTTAAGTTATTCTTTACTAAACATACCAAAAATTTTAACTAAATTCATACCTCTTTCATTTTTAATATCATTAGTGCTAGCAATTTTAAAATTTGAAAATGAGAATGAATTAATAATTTTATGGACTGCTGGATTAAACAAAATTAAATTAGTTAACTTTTTTGTTAAAATTTCATTTATTGTAATGGTTTTACAAATAGTCTTTGCGTCGATTATAAACCCAAATATACTGAACCACTCAAGAACCCTAATCAAATCATCAAACCTTGATTATATTTCTAGTATGATTAAGACAAATCAATTTAATGATACTGTCCCTGGTTTAACAATTTTTGTTGAAGAAAAAAATTCAAATGGCGATATGAAAAATATTTTAATTCGTGATGAAAGTAAAATTTTAAAAAGTATAGACGATGTAAATAATACAGAAAATATTACGATAATTGCAAAAAAAGGGAGAGTTGTAAATCCTAGCTCACCTGCATTAGTTTTATCTGATGGTATAATACAGTCACAAAAGATTAATAAAAATATTCAAACAATAAAATTTAAAAAAACAGTTTTAAAATTAGATAATTTACAAACAAGGTCTATAGTACAAACTAAAATACAAGAAACGCCATCAATACTTTTGATTAAATGTTATTTTAATAAAAAAGAAATCGAAATAATAAATTGTCCAAAAGATCATAAAAAAAATGATGTTTTATCAGAAATTAATAGGCGATTTGGTATACCTCTTTATATACCCATTATAACTTTAATTATTTGTTTTCTATTAAATCAAAGGGGAGAAAGTAAATATAAAAATTATTTTAAATATATTTATACAATTATTGCTTTTTCGATTTTAGTAATCGCTGAAATTTTAGTAAAATATTCTGGAAAGTCTTTTTACAATTCTTTGATATATTATTTAACGCCCTTTTTTCTTTTACCATTGATATATTTAGAAATTATGAGAAATTTCTTGTATGAGAATTTGAGGAAAAAATGATAAAAAATTCTGTTTTGAATACATATATAGTAAAAGAATTTTTAATTTCGACACTTAACACAACACTAATTATTTCTGCAGGTGGATTAATAATGAACCTAAGAGAGGAAGTTACTTATTTTACAGACTATGATGTTGGCATAGTGTTACCTATTGCATTATCATTTATGATTGTTCCAAGTATTTTGATTAGCATATTTCCATTTATAATTTTCATATCTTCGATGTGGGTATTATTAAAGTTGAAAAATAATGGTGAAATATTATCTTTAAAAACCTTTGGTTTCTCTAATGCGAAGTTTGTGTACTTGCTCAGTTTCAGCTCATTTTTTATTGGAGTAGTTATCCTTTTGGCTTTCAATCCAATTACCTCTGTAATGGTAAAATATTATGAGGACGTAAAAGGAAGTTATGATATTGATAAATCCCACTTAGCATCAATTACGAATAATGGGGTTTGGATAAAGGAAAATATAGGAACAAAAACAAACTTTATAAGATCAAAAAAAATTGAGGGTGATACACTTTTAGATGTTAGCATTTACAGTTTTGATCAGAATATTCTTACTGAAAGAATTGAGGCTAAAAGTGCTGAAATAATAGATTTGCCCTGGATAATTAAAGATGGATTTAAAGTAACTATAAATAATGATGAGCTAAAAAGTGATTTCAAAACTTTAACTTTTGATACCACTTTTAATAAAGCAAAATTCAATTCGATTTACTCAAATTTAGATACAATATCCTTTTATAAGATTATTACGGATATCAAAAAATTAAAGGAAAAAGGCTATAATGAGCGTCTTCTAAATGAGAAAAAACATTATTACCTTTCGCTACCATTTTTTTTAGTTTTGATGGTATGTCTGGCAAGTATATTCACTTTAAATTCTAGCGAAAAGAAACAGAATATATACTATATTATTTTATCAATAATAACGTGTGTGGTAATTTTTTATTTTAAAAACTTTTCTATGGCATTAGGAACTACTGAAAGAATACCATTAGAAGTTTCAGTTTGGTCGCCTATTATTATATTAACACTTTTTTGTTCAGTTGGGATAATTCAAATAAATGAAAAATAATCTTATTAAAATACTGTATATTGCTCTAATTTTTCTTTTCAATTCTAATTTATTTGCAGATGAATTGGATATAAAAGCAAATCAATTAAATTTGAACAAAGAGACAAAAAGAATTCTAGCGGAAGGTAATGTTCAAATTTCTGACTTAAAAAAAAATATTATTTTTGCCGAAAAAGCTGAATATGACAAAAGTAAAGAGCTAATGAGATCTTTTGGTCCTACTGACATCATAACTTCAGAAAAATTTAGAATACAGGGTGAAGATATATTTTATGACAATAAAAAAGGAGTTATTTATTCTGAAACAAATACAATAGTTACCGATATAAATGGTAATCAAATATATTTAAATATGTTTGATTACTCGATTGAAAAAAAAATGTTTTTTTCACAAGGAAATATTGAGGTATTAGATAGTAAAAGTAATAAGTATTTATTTTCGGAAATTTATATCGATGAAAAAAACAGAAAAATTGTAGGAAGTGACGTTAAATCATTTTTAAATGATAACAGCTTTAAGAAAGATGAAAGAAATGAACCAAGGTTTTTTGCAAATTCTGCATTTATCGATGAAAAAGGAGTTACTTTTCAAAAGGGGATTTTTACAACTTGTAAAAATAGAGAAGGAGAAAAGTGTCCTCCTTGGTCAATACAAGCTAAAAAAATTAATCACAATAAAGCTAAAAAAACAGTGTACTACGATAATGCAGTATTAAAAATATACGATTTCCCAATTTTTTATTTTCCGAAATTTTTCCATCCCGGACCTACTGTAAAAAGGCAATCTGGTTTTTTGTTTCCAACGCTTCAAGATAACAACACGGTAGGCTTTAGTGCATCTACACCCTATTTTTGGGCAATCTCAGAAAATAGAGACATGACCATCACTCCCAAAATTTATACGAAAGAAAATTTATTAGTGTTACATGAATATCGACATGCGTTTAAAGATTCTTTTTTACTGGTAGACTCAAGTTATACTTCGGGCTATAAAAAAACTGACAAATTAAAAAAATCTGATGGATCTAGATCACACTTTTTTGCAAAATTTAATCGAGATTTATCTAAAGATGACTATTCAAGTAATTTAGAAATAAATTATCAGCACGTATCTAATGATACATATTTAAAAGTACACGATATTAAGACTGAGCTAGCTGACAAGGGTAATAATATTATTACTAAAGATCTAAGTTATGAGTTTCAGGATAATAAAAATTATTTAGGAATAAGCGCAGCAATGTATGAAAATTTATCGTCTAACGACTCAGACAAAACAAGGTTTGAATACTCAGTTCCAAATATTTTATTTGAGCGTAATTTGTTTACAGGGGACAAAATAGGAGTTTTTGATATTAGAAGTAATGCATTTGTTGAAAATTATAAAGTAAATCAAACTACTAAGTTTTGGGTAAATGATATTAATTGGCAATCGAATCCATTTATGAGCTTTAACGGTATTCAAAATAAATTTAAGGGATTATTTAAGGTAGTAAATTACGAGGCTGAGGGAGCAAAAGATTTAAAAACAGAAGGCTTAAATAGTGAAGTTGCTGGAGTAATTGCTTACGATGCTAAATTACCAATGTCTAAAATAAATAATTCAACAAGTAAGATTAGTTTTTTCACCCCAAAAGTTTCATTGAGATATGCTCCGGGACACATGAGAAACATACAAGATGATGACTTGAAATTATCTTATTCAAATGCTTTCTCATTAAATAAAAATGCAGATCGAGATATAATTGAAGAAGGGGAAAGTATAGCAACAGGTTTTGAAATATCAGGAAATGAACTTAAAGATGGGGTACCCGGAGAAAAAAATTATTCACTTTCATTAGCTCAAGTTCATAGTTTTAAAGAAAATTCATCAATTCCATCAAAAAGTTCTCTTGATCAAAAAGCATCAGATTTAGTCGGTGAGGCGTACATCAAGTTAAATGAAAATTTTAATTTAAGGAATGAATTTTCAATTGATCACAATTTTAATGATATTAACTACAACGATCTTGAGGCAAATTTAATTTTAGGAAATACAAGTTTTAATTTAAATTATTTAGAAGAAAGTAATCATATAGGCACCAGTAATTATATTAAATCAGGTATAAATGTAGATTTTAATAATTCTGGACAAATAAATTTTAATATTAAAAAAAATCTAGAAACAGATTCTACTGAGTTTTATGATCTTGCTTACGATTATATAAACGATTGTTTGAAAGCAGGATTAATATTCAGAAGAGAATTTTATACCGATAGAGATGTAGAACCATCAGATTCATTAATGTTTAGAATTACACTTTTCCCTTTTGGCGAAGCTAGATCACCACTAATTGACAGATGAAAAAGAAAATTTATTTATTTTTTTTTGTAATTATTTTTTTTTTATTTCAAAATAAACTTGTTTTTTCACAAATAGAGAACTCAGTAATTATATCAGTTGGTGATTATCCCATTACAAGATTAGACCTATTGAAGGAAATTAAGTTAATTGCAATTTTATCAAATACAGAAATTAATCAAAATAACAAAGAACAAATTAAAGGATTAGCTGTTAAATCCCTAATAAAAAGAAATATTAAAGAAAATGAAATTAAAAGAAGAAATATTTTTAAATATAACAAAAAACAGTTAGAAACTTTAATATCTAGTACTTCTCAAAAAATCGGCTTAAATAAAAATGGATTAAAAATGATACTTGAAAATAACAATTTAAGTTATGAAGAATTAATAAAAAGGTTTGAGACTGATTTGAAATGGAATTATATGATTTTTCAAATTTATAAAAATAAAATATCGCTGAATGCTGCAGAAATTGAAAATAAACTTCAATCAAGACTGGAAAATTTAGAAAGTCCTAATGATCAAAAAATAAATCTTATTAAAGAGCAAATTGTAAACTCTGAAAAGGAAAAAAAATTAAAAATGTTTTCAAATATGCATTTTTCAAATCTTGAAAGATTAATTCAAATAAATTTTTTATGAAAAATTTAATTTGTATTCTTGCCGGAGAGCC
>CACFLA010000001.1:0-151087 GCA_902566975.1 uncultured Pelagibacteraceae bacterium | reverse complement strand
AAGAGCATTTCAGAAATGCTAGGTTAACTTCTTGAATGTGAAATTAAAATTTCCTTAGCAATTTTTTGCTTTTTAATACCTTCAAACTGTTCTTCAGAAAGATTATTAGCTTCTTTAATGAAATCTTTTTCCAATTTTTTGAGGGTTTTTCTTGTTCTGATGTATAAAAACAAACAGACTATAAATGTGAAAGCAAACGCAGACCATACGTAGATACCAAATCCATTCATTATAAAAAATTCAAAGTTCATAGTTTTTTAAACCCTTTTTTTTTAATTCTAATTGTTTCTATCCTATATTTCATTAGAAAAATTACCGCAACATACATAAAAAGCGCAAATAACATCAATCCTAAAGGAATTAACATTGAAAAATGTACTGTAGTTTCCTTGGCAAGACTAATACTTGAAGGTTGATGTAAAGTTGACCACCATTCAACAGAATATTTTATAATAATGATATTTATTAAACCCAAGACAGAAATAAGTGTACAAGCTTTAATTGATCTATCTGGACTTTTTATAAATTTGTATGAAAATATAAATGCTATATAAAAAAATATTAAAACTAGCATTGATGTAAGTCTCGCATCCCAAGCCCACCAAGTACCCCATGTTGGTTGTCCCCAAAGAGATCCGGTAACAATTGCTACTATATTGAAAGTTAGTCCAATTGGCGCAAGACTTTTATAAATTAAAGTCACATTTTTTAGTTTAAACAAAAAGTTTAAAATACAAAAAAAACTAATTGCAGCAAAACCAAATAAAGAAATCCAGGCAGAAGGAACATGAATATACATAATTCTAACAGAGTCACCCTGGATATAATCTTCAGGTGATAAAAATAATGAAAAAATTAAACCAATAGCTACTAATGGAATTAATAAGGTTTTAAAAAGGTTTAAAAGTTTACCTGAAATTTTAAAAACATAGCTTGGATTTAAGTACTTAATCATCCTATTTATTTATATGATTTTGATTAATTTTTGAATGGTACATTTTGTTGGTCTAGTCGAAGTCTGAGGGAGATAAGGAAGTAAGAATTGACCTCAACTAGACACTAACAATAGATAAGTAATTTAAGTTTTGGACAGAGTTTTGAATGAATCTTGTTAACTTTGTGGCAGAAAGAACTAATTAGAAGGTTTATAATAAACTGATCCTCTTTTTTCAGAAAAAAACTCATCTACTAGAGGGTGTCTGATTGGCTCTTTTGAGGTATCAGTTATTAAGTTTTGCTCTGAGACATATGCTTCATAAGTAATTTCATTATTTTCGGCTAGCAAATGGTAAAAGGGTTGATCTTTTCTTGGTCTTACATCTTTGGGTATCGATTGATACCATTCTTCTGAATTATTGAATTCAAAATCAACATCATAAATTACACCCCTGAAATTAAAGTGTCTGTGTTTAACAACATTGCCGATAGAAAACTTAGCTTTTTTAGAACTCATAATTAACAAGATAATAACATTTTATTTAAAATCAATATATTAAATTTCAATTAAATTTCTTTTATGGTAGCTTTTTCTTGTGAATAAATCTTTTATCAAGCTGCTTACAGACTTTGGTCCATTAATTATTTTTTTCACAGTGTATTATAAAGGAGGAAAAAATTTAGAAACTGCAATTCCTCCATTAATTATCGCAACTATTTTCGCAGTTATAATCATATACTATTTAGACAAGAAAATACCGTACGTTCCTTTAATAGGTGCAATTTTAATTACTATTTTTGGTGGACTTACAATTTTTTTCAAAAACCCAATATTTATTTATTTAAAACCAACAATAATTAACATTTTATTTGCGATTGGATTACTTTTTGGGAAAATAATACTTAAAAAAAATTTCTTACAATTATTTTTACAAGGTTCTATCAAATTAGAAGAAATAGGATGGAACAAGCTGATGTATAGATGGATATTATTTTTTATTTTTCTTGCAGTTCTAAATGAATTTGTTTGGAGAACTCAGTCAGAGGAATTTTGGATCAATTTTAAAGTTTGGGGTATATTACCAATTACTTTTATTTTTACAGCTTTCCAGATACCATTAATAAAAAATTATAAATTAAATGAGAAGTAAATTAAAATTAGTTGTAAATAATAAGTTTAAGAAAAAAGAAAAATTTTTTGTTAAAAATGAGCTTAGGTCAATTTTAAATCTATACGCAAAAAAAGTTTCTGCTGGAGATTGGAAAGATTACGGACTGTCAATAAATAAAAAAGAAATTTCATTTGATATATATCAAAGAGCTTCTGAAAAACCTATTTATAGAATATCAAAAAATCTCAGTCCCAAACGACAAGATGAAAGATTTTATATTTTAGATAGAAATGGAAAGATTGTTAAAAAATCTGACAACCTAGAAAATCTAATTAAAAGAGTTGAGTGGACGAGGTTAAAATTAGTAAAATAAAGTTATCTTCTTTGACCGAAAAGTCTTAGAAGCATAATGAATAGATTAATGAAATCTAAGTATAGAGTTAGAGCGCCCATTACTGCTTTTTTTCCTGAGATCTCACTGTTATCACTTTCAAGATACATATTTTTAATCTTTTGGGTATCATAAGCAGTAAGACCAACAAAAATTAAAACACCTAAGATTGATATCACAAAATACATCATTGAAGATTTCATGAATATATTAACAATTGATGCAATAATTATTCCAATTAAACCCATCATTAAAAATGATCCTAGTTTAGTTAAATCTCTTTTTGTTGTGTATCCATAAATACTCATTGCACCGAATGTTCCCGCGGTTATGAAGAATACTCTTGTAATAGAGGTTCCTGTGTATATTAAAAAAATTGACGACAAAGATAATCCCATTAATGCTGCGAAAATCCAAAATGTTGTTTGGGCTTTAGAAACACTCATTTTTCTAATTCCAAAACTCATATATAGAACAACACCAAGTGGAGCTAGCATTACAATCCAGGCTAAGCCAGAATTATAAAGTGAATTTCCTAATGGAGTTAAGCTTAAAGGTGACAAGGAAACTACTGAAAATTTAAAAGTTAATAATGCCACTATACCTGTAACTAGTAGAGCTGATCCCATGTAATTATAAACTCTTAACATGTAAGCTCTTAAACCTTGGTCAATTATAGCTTGTGAAGCCGAGGATCTTGTTGCAGTTGTTTGTTTATTAAATACCATGGATTTAATATATGATTTTTTATTCACTTTTCAATAGACAATAATTGCTTTAAAAAAATCAATAAAATAAGGATTTAATGAGATTTAAAAAACTTGGCGGAACTGATTTGAAAGTAAGTCTAATTTGCTTAGGCACAATGACTTGGGGTGAGCAGAATACCCAAGAAGAAGGATTTAAACAAATGGACTATGCTCTAGAAAAAGGTGTAAATTTTTTTGACACTGCTGAACTTTATGCAATACCACCAAAAGCTAAAACTTATGGTAAAACTGAAAAAATTATTGGTAACTGGTTCAAACTCAGAAAAAATAGGCAAAAAGTAATTCTAGCAAGTAAAATCGCTGGTCCAGGTTTAAAATGGATTAGAGGTGGAGGATCGCAATATTCGCCGAAGAGTATTGAAGAAGCATTAAATAAAAGCCTGGAAAGATTACAAACAGATTATATTGATTTATATCAACTCCATTGGCCTGAAAGAAATACCAACTATTTTGGTGATTTAGATTATGAACACGATATACATGAAAAATCCTGGAATAGTTTTGAGAGTATTTTAAAAACTTTAAAAAAATTTATTTCTCAGGGTAAAATAAAATATATAGGTTTATCAAATGAAACTCCTTGGGGATTTGCAAAATTTTTGGAGATTTCTAAAGAACAAAATTTACCTAGAGTAGTTTCTGTTCAAAATCCATATAGTTTAGTAAATAGATCTTATGAAGTTGGAATGTCTGAAATTTCAATGAGAGAAAAAGCTGGATTATTGGCATATTCACCCTTGGCAGTAGGTTATCTAACAGGAAAATATCGAAATAAAAATATCCCTAAAAATTCAAGACTAGATTTATTTTATGAAAACTATCCCAGATACCATAATCAAAGAACTTTTGATGCAGTAGATGAATACTATAAAATTGCAGAAAAATATAAGATATCTTTATCACAGCTTTCTCTAGCATTTGTTAATTCAAGAGACTTCGTGACAAGTAACATTATCGGAGCAACAACTATGGAACAGCTTAAAGAAAACATTGATAGTGTAGATATAACGTTGGAAGAAAGTATTTTGAATGAAATAAACTTAATACATGAAAAGATTCCAAATCCTGCACCTTGATCAAACAACTATTGAAAAGATCTGAAATTTGTATAAATTGAATTTATCATGGAAAATTTGAAATGAAAAAATTTTTAATCACATTTGTATTATTTATTTTCGTATACTCTTCCAATGCTTTTGGTAATCAACCAAAAAGTATTGGTAAATATAAGAGTTGGGAAGCTTTCATTTACAGTGGCAATAAAGGGAAAATTTGTTTTGCTCAAACTGTACCTTTAGAAAGAGCTCCAAAAAATTTAAAAAGGGATCCATCTAGATTATTTGTGACTTTTAGAAAAAACGAAAAAATTAAAAATGAGCTTAGTGTTACAAGCGGTCATATGTATAAAAAATCTTCTGTAATTGCAAAATCAGGAAAAAATGAATTTTTATTTTTTTCACAGGGAAATTTTGCTTGGTTAATTGATGGAGAAGAGGAATTTAATTTAATTAAAACTATGAAAAAAGCCTCTAAACTTTCTGTGACAGCAAGAACGAGCACCGGTACAGAAACAAAAGATATGTATTCTATGATGGGCTTCACTAAAGCTTACAATACCGCTAGAAAAAGTTGTGCCTAAAAAAAAAAATAAAATCGTTTTAGCTTACTCCGGAGGGCTAGATACTTCTATAATTCTGAAATGGCTTCAAGAAAATTATAATTCAGAGATCATAGCCTATACAGCTGACATTGGGCAAGAAATGAATAAAACGAAAATAATAAAGAACGCAAAAAGATTAGGTGTAAAAAATATAATTATAGAAAATTTGCAAAATATTTTTGTTAAAGAATATGTTTTTCCAATGATTAGAGGCCATGCCTTGTATGAGGGTGTTTATTTATTAGGAACATCAATCGCAAGACCCCTAATTGCTAAAAGACAAGTTGCTATTGCTAAAAAGTTTAATGCATTTGCTGTATCACATGGTTCAACAGGAAAAGGGAATGATCAAATTAGATTTGAACTAGGGTATTATTATTTTGGACCAAAAATAAAGGTCATTGCTCCTTGGAGAATTTGGAAATTAAAATCGAGAACTGATCTAATTAAGTATGCAAAAAAACATAACATACCAATACCAAAAGATAAAAAGGGGGCACCACCGTTTTCTGTTGATGATAATCTTTATCACACTTCGACAGAAGGTAAGATTTTAGAAGACCCAAAAAAGCAAGCACCTGAATATATTTTTCAAAGAACAGTTTCTCCTGAAAAAGCACCTAATAAACCATCTTTTGTAACTATAGGATTTAAAAGAGGTGACCCTGTTTCCATAAATAATAAAAAATTATCTCCAGCTAAATTACTTCAAAAATTAAATATTGTTGCTGGTAAAAATGGGATTGGAAGAGTTGATCTTGTTGAAAATAGATTTATAGGAATAAAATCAAGAGGAGTATATGAAACACCTGGAGGAACTCTTTTAATGATTGCACATAGAGCGATAGAATCTGTAACTTTAGATAAAGAAACTATGCATCTAAAAGACGAGATTATGCCAAAATATGCTAAACTGATCTATAATGGTTTTTGGTTCTCAAAATCAAGACTTAAATTACAGAAAAAAGTTGACCTTAAAAGAAACCAAGTTAATGGAAGTGTTAAACTTAAGCTGTACAAAGGTAATGTTACAATTTTATCAAGACAAAGTAATAGTAAAGCTTATTCTATTGATAAAGTGTCTTTTGAGGAAAATAAAAGTTTCAAAAAGTCAAAAGTTGAGAGATTTATATTGGGTGCGGCAAGAAAGCTTAGGGTTTAAGTACAATTAAAAATATAAAAAACTTCTATGTCAATGAACGTTATAATCAGAAATATTCAGCTAGTGGCTGTAATATTTATTCTTGTAGGTACCGTCCTTGCATTTGGCTTTGAAATAAATGAAATGTATAAAGTTGGTCGTGTAACTTTAGCAGACCTTCTTTTAATGTTTATCTACATTGAGGTTATAGGAATGATCGGTGTTTTTTGGGCTAGTAAGACAATAAGAATTACTTATCCAGTTTTGATTGCAATTACAGCACTTGCCAGACTAATAATATTACAAGACAAAGATAGCGCATCAGTAAATTTAATTTATCAGGGAGCGGCGATACTTCTATTAGCTTTAGCAGTATTTTTCTTAACACTGAGATACAGCAAAAAACTCGGGATGGATAAAAAAAATCCTGGTGAGGAAGCTTAATTAAAATGAGACAGCTAGCTGCAATTGTTGCATACTATATGTTCGGATATTTAATTTTCTGGACTTTTCTTCATGAGACAGACTTATTTCCAAAAGTTTGGGTACAAGATAATTTTGGTATAGCAATTTATTTATGGGTTTTCTTTTTTATAATCCCACTTTTTCTTATTGCTCTTGGAACAGAATTTATTAAAAGACGGATTGCTGATTATAAATCATTAGATCCGAGTTCAAAGTGGCCTCTTTATATTTTATTATTTGGTGTTTGGGACTTAATGATTGGATTTGCTTATTTATTATTCTCCTATTTAGAGATCACACATGTGACAATGATAATTGCTAATGGTTTATTTATTACGGGAACTTATTTAACATTTTTAAGCTTTGCGATAGCAAAGAAATTAGAATTATCTAAAAAAAATTAATTTTATGACCAATAAAATTTTAATATTTGGTGCAACTGGAGCTGTTGGAAGTTCTCTAGCTAAATTAATGCGAAACGGACCTACAGGGTGTCATATTATAGGAAAAAACCAGGAGGATGTTTCAAGACTGGCAGATGAAACTGGTCATAGCTTTAGTGTTGCTGATGTATTAGAGGAAGATTTTTTAGATAAAATTGAGAGTGATCTTGCTGATACTGAAGTTTCTGGAATTGCCTATTGCGTAGGATCTATAGATCTAAAACCAATAAATTTGATTGCTAAAAAAGATGTAATGAAATCTTTCTCTTTAAACTTATTTCCAGTTTATGACATTGTAAAAAAATTTCATCAAAGTTTAAAAAAAAATAAAGGATCAATAGTGTTGTTCTCCACAGTTGCCGCTAAACAAGGTTTCCCAAATCATGGAATAATCTCACCAGTAAAAGCATCTTTGGAAGGTCTTACTATTTCTTTAGCAGCAGAATTTTCTCCGAACGTGAGAGTTAATTGTATTGCTCCAAGTATGAGTAATTCAAAAATGGCTAGCAAAATTTTAAAAAATCCAAAAATTGCAGAGGGTATAGCAAAAATGCATCCACTCAAAAGACTTGGTGAAGGAAAAGATTCAGCGGCCCTCGCAAAATTTCTTCTATCAAATGAAAGTTCTTGGATTACAGGACAAATTATTGGTGTTGACGGCGGAAGATCAAACGTTGGTTAATATTTTCGAATACTACCAATGTAATTTAAATTTTTATCAACAACTACAATCTCACCAGAAGAAACTGCTTTGTTTAAGCTTTCCAAAATCACCACATAGTGAGTAATCAAAATTAAATTTTTTTTACTATCCCATTTGTTAAAAAATTTTCTTAATTCTCTCATCTGTTTTTCTTTATTTTTTTCAAATTTTGATGAAAAAAAAGAATTTAAGGCTTTAAAAGTTTTATATTCTTTAAAAGCAAATTTAGCGGTATCCTTACAGCGGCACCATTCACTAGATAATACTTGGTCTATAGGAATATTATGATTTTTAAAAAATAATCCTATTCTTTTTGATTGTTTAATACCTTGGCTGTCTAAATTTCTCTGGGTTGAACAGTCATTTAATTTAAAATTTTCTGGATCTCCACCACCAGGTGCAATTGCATGTCTTATAAATACTATATTCCCTCCTTTTTTTAACTCTTTAACTATAGCCTCTTCAGATTTTGCACCTGTTAAAAAAAAGGTAAAAACAGACAAAATTATTATAAAATTTTTATACATGTGCTTAAATACATAATATCAAATAACTATTAAAAGTATTAATTAAAGTTTTATCAGTTTATGAAATTTGAAGTAACACGAGAGGGTGCGCTAAAAAGATTAGATGATTTCATTGAAAATGAAATCATCAACTACAATTCTAAAAGAAATTTTGATTTTGGTCCTGCTGAGAGAAAAAATGTTTCATGTTTGTCTCCTTACATAACGCATCGGCTTATAACTGAATTTGAAACTGTTGAAAAAGTTTTAAAAAAAAGACCCTATCAAAAGGTTGAGAAGTATATCCAGGAAATATTTTGGCGGGTGTACTGGAAAGGATGGTTGGAACTAAGACCAAAAGTTTGGACAGATTTTCTAGAGGATTTAAAAAATATAAACGATGATGAAAAAATACTGGAAGCTATCAATGGGAAAACTGAGATTGCATGTTTTAATGACTGGGTAAAAGAATTAAAAGAATTTAATTATCTTCATAACCATACAAGAATGTGGTTTGCCAGTATTTGGATATTTACATTAAAATTGCCGTGGCAAAAAGGGGCTGAATTTTTTTTAAAATATCTTTTAGATGGTGATGCTGCATCTAATACACTCAGTTGGAGATGGGTCGGTGGACTTCAAACTAAGGGTAAAAATTACTCTGCACAATCTTGGAATATTGAAAAATTTACTAATAAAAAATACTCAAATGTGAAACTAATTGAAAATGCATTACCATTAATAGATAAACGTGAATATAAATTAACTGAAATTGAAAATATTAGTGAAGATCCAAAAAAGAATAATTTAATTTTTTTTGAGAATGATTTAAACTTAGAAAGTTATAATGTAGATAGTTATAAAAATGTTTATTGCTTATTATTAGACAATGATAAGAGAAAAATTAAACTGGATGAAAAAGTTCTTGATTTTAAGAGAAAAATAATAAGAAATTACATAAAATCTATTTCTAAGGAGATTAAATTTTTAGAAAATTCTAAAAGTTTAAATTTATTTGATCAAACAAAAGAATTTGATGTTATCTACCCCTCAATAGGAGAAAATACCTCTTTTATTAAGCATTTAAGAAAGACAAAAAATATTAATTTTAGATTTATAAAAAATTATAAGGATTTATTTTGTTGGAAATTTTCTAATAAGGGGTATTTTAACTTCAAGTCAAATATTCCTAAAATAATTTCAAATTTCAAGTTATCTTAGTTTTAGAACATTTTTTTGAACAATATTTAACTTGATCCCAATTAAATCTCCACTTCTTCCTCCAAGAAAATGGTCTTCTACAAACTATGCAAATTTTAGAAGGTAAATTTTCTTTTTTAATCACTTAAATAGTATTTTGTTTTACAAATCTTTGAGCAGCAGTAAGAATTAATTTTTTTCTATCTGATTTCATTTTATCAAAAACTCTGACCATCATAGAAAGTCTTGGATTTTTTAAAAAGAATTTTCTATTTTTGTTTATAAAGTTCCAATAAAGCCCGTCCATTATGTTGCACCATTCACCTTTTTTAAAATCCATCATTTTTAAAAAGTAGCTAGAGCCGCAAATGTATGGCTTTGTAGCAAATATCCCACCATCACTAAAAAGTCCCATTCCGTAAACATTTGGTGCCATTACCCAGTCAGATGAGTCAACAAACATTTCCATAAACCATTTATAAACTTGCTTTGGATGTATCTGACAAAGGTTCATAATGTTTGCTAATATCATTAACCTCTCGATATGGTGAGACCAACCATAACTCACAGCATTTTTAATTGAAAAATCTAGAGGATCAAGACCAGTTGTTCCGCTGTACCAAGAAGATTTCATTTTATTTTTGTGATTAAAAAAGTTTGTACTTTCAAGTCGTTTCTCATAATTTTGATAAATACCTCTCATAAACTCCCTCCAACCAATGATTTGTCTAACGTAACCCTCTAAAGAATTAATTCTTGTTTTATTTTCTACTTTTTTTACTTTTTCTAATATCTCAGCAGGTGTTATTAAACCAATATTTATTAACGGGCTTAATGCGCTGTGAAATAAAATATTTGATTTTTTACTTACAGCATCCTCATAATCTCCAAACAAATTAATTTTTGATTTAAGAAATTGATCAAAAAGTTTCTGTGTTTGATCTCTAGTCGTTGGAAACCAGAAATTTCTTGTTGTTCCAGGATGAGTTTTAAAATTTAATTCAATAAATTTTTTTAATTCTTCTGTATGAGAAGTATTTTGAAATTTTAATTGTTTAGGTACATCAACTTTATCTGGTAACTTTTTCCTATTATCTTCATCAAAACTCCATTTTCCTCCTTTTGGTGTTCCATCTTTATTCATTAATATATTAAATTTTGATCTATTTATTTTATAGAAGTTTGCCATGAACGGTTTTTTCGTGCCATTTAAGTATTTTTTGAACTCATCTCTAGAAGTAAGAAACATAGGAGACTTAAATTCATTAAATTTTATATTTTTCTTTTTAAATAAAGTTTTTAATCGTTTTTCAAAAAAAATGTCTTCTATTTCAAAAAAACTTATCTCTGTAACTTTTTTGTCTTTAATTATTTTTTCAAGTTTTTTCTCATAAGAAAGTTTGAAGTCTTTGTTGGAATCATTATAGACAATTTTAAACTTTTTAGATTTGAGTTCATCTCTGTAAGATCGCATTGATGATAAAAAAAGTAATATCTTTAATTTGTGATGCTTTTGGAACGTACATAATCCAAAATCTTCTGCCATATAAAATGTGTGCTCAGAAAATTCTTTTAAATACTTTGGATTGAATAGTTGATTTCCAAGAATTAAAAACAATTTCATGAACGCAAAATATATAATTTATTAATTATTAAGAATTAGCTCTTTTGAAGCACTCGACTGTATTCCTCAATAAACAAGCTATAGTCATTGGTCCAACACCTCCAGGAACGGGTGTTATTGCTTTAGCAACTTTTGAGACCTCATTAAAATCTACATCACCTACAATGCCATCTGTAGTTTTATTGATACCCACATCAATTACTATTGCATTTTTTTTTACCCAATCGCCTTTCACAAGTTTAGGTTTTCCAACAGCCGCGATAATTATATCAGCTCTATTACATTCAGATTTTAAGTCTTTTGTCTTTGAGTGTGTGATTGTTACAGTGCAATTTTCTTTTAACAGAAGTTGTGCCATTGGTTTGCCATTTAAATTAGATCTCCCAATAACTACAGCATGTTTACCGCTTAAGTTTTTTTCTACTTCTTTTAGTAAAAGAAAGCATCCCTGCGGAGTGCATGGTATTTTGCTATCATATCCAGAAGATAAATTTCCAACATTTATAGGGTGGAAACCATCAACATCTTTTTCTGGAAGAATGGTTTCAATAACTTTTTGTTTATTAATATGCTTAGGTAATGGTAATTGCACAAGAATACCTGAAACTTTTTTGTTTTTATTTAATTCTACAATTTTTTCTAAAACTACTTTTTCTTCAATATTTTCAGGATACCTTATAACTTTAGAGTCAATTCCAATTTCTTTTGAAAATTTTTCTTTATTTTTCACATAAATCTTACTTGCTGGATCTTCTCCGATCAAAATTACTGTTAAACCTGGTACAGTTTTAAAGTTAGATTTAATTTCAATAATCTGTTTTTTTAATTTTTGTCTAAACGTTTCAGCTATTTTTTTTCCATTTATTATCATAATTTAAAACATTGAAGGTGCAAAAAACTCAAAAACTAAATTCCTCAAAAACATTAAGAGTAGAATTAGAATTATAGGTGAAATATCTATTCCACCAAGATTAGGCAAAAAATTTCTTATAGGTCTCAATAATGGATCTGTCATTTTGTAACTGATATTAAGAAGAGAAAAGACTAAGCGATTAGAGGTATTAAGAATATTAAATGTAACTAACCAGCTAAACAAGGCGTTTATAATTAAAATCCAAATATAAATACTTACTACGCTATCAATTAAGATTAAAACTGATTTCATGCTTTATTTTTTCTCTACGTAAATTGATTGACTAGGGAAAGCAAAAGAGGCTTTGTTTCTTTCAACAATTTCTTTTATAGCTATAGCCAATCTCTCCTTAACTTTTAACCATTCGGACCACTTGTTCGTGTTTGTAAAACATCTGACGTACATATCTATAGAACTATCAGAAAACTTATCTATTCTAACTGCGTGGGTAGTATTATCGCTTATCTTGTAATCTTTTGAAGTAGTAATGTATTTATCAATCTCATCACGAATTTTTTTTAGTTGGTCAACCGTAGTGTCATACTGTAAAGTAATTATCCAATTAATACGCCAGTTGGTTGTCTCACTTATATTAATTACTGCATTTTCAGCAAATTGAAAATTTGGTATCACCGCAACTGATTTATCAAATTTTCTAACCACTGTTGATCTAAATCCAATCTTTTCTACAATTCCCTCAATAATATTTTCAACTAAAATCCAATCTCCAACTTTAAATCTTTTTTCAACCAGAACTAAAATACCTGAGATTAAATTTTTAAATAAATCTTGGGCACCCAAAGCTACAGCTACACCGAATAAACCTAATCCAGCAATAATGGGTCCTATCTTAATTCCCCATAGCTCTAAAACTGCTGCTGCTCCAAGAATTAAAATTAAAATCTTAAATGCTTTTATAATCCAATTTAATAGATCCTTTGATAGAAGATCTTCTACAGTTTTTATTAAAACAGATATTGGACCAATAATTTGGTGCAACGACCAGAAAATTAAAATTGTAATTAGTGTTCTATTTGCATTGTCTATAAAACTTTCTGTGCTATCTCCTAAAGATACATAGCTAGTTGCTATAAAGAATCCTATTACAATAGGAAAGAATTTTGTTGGACCTTTCAAGGATTCCACTAAAGTATTATCAAATTTATTTGATGTTTTAGAAACATACTTTTCTAAACGTTTAATGATAAATTTTGCAAACAGTCCTCTTAATAAAAGAAATGCAAAAAATATAAGGAGAGCTATTATAATTTCTGAAATATTAATTCCAGAAATTCCGTTTTTCCACACTTCAACAAACAATTCTATAAATTCCGCTGTTTTATCCATTTTTAATTTGAGCTATTTTTATCAGTTCTTCTCCAGGATTAAAAATTTCTATATTTTTCCAACCTTTTGATTTTAAAAACTCTTTAATTTTTTTACTTATACACATAACTGTGCATTGTGTCATCAATTCTAAAAGAGAGTATTTCCTCACTATCTCATCAAAACTTTCTGCACTTCTTTTAGAATAAATGAGTGTAACATTGGGTGGATTTTTTTTAATTAAATCCAAACTTTCATTATTTAGGTCTGTGATTTTGTTAGAAGTATAATTAACTATTTTTTTAACTTTAAACCCAGAAAGTGATAAATCCTTATCTAAATCATAAGAGACTACATCTCCACATAAGTACGCCAGATTTTTTATTTTTTGATCAGAGTTTAAAATTATATTTTTAAGAGCATTAACAGTTCCAGAAGCTGCAACTGTATTATTAAATCCTTTTAACCTTAAAGATCTCTCTGTAATATTGCCAACACAAAAACATTTTATATTTTTTTCATCATTTTTTAGACTCAAAAATCTAACTGCGTTAGCGCTAGTAAATATTAAACCATCAAAATCTTTTGTATTTATTGGTTCCATGTTTGCGGAAGTAATATTTAAAGTTGGTAAATGAATAACTTTATGTTTTGATGAAAAAAAACTTGTCATCAAATCTTCAGCATCGATTAATGGTCTTGTAAAAATAATATTCATCTTTTTTTAATAAATTTATTTCCAGCCTTTTTAAGAATTTCTTCACCTGCTAACCTACCAAGATTTTCAGGTTCACTTAGATTTCCTGATTTACTTAAATTAAAAACTTCTTTTTCATCATCAGAAAAAAGTTGAGTTTTCAATTGAATATCACTTCCTTTTAGAGTTGCAGAACAACCAACCGCTGTGTAGCAGTCACCACCTAATGTTTTTAAAAAGCTCCTCTCAGCTAATGCGCATATTTCTGTTTTATTATGATTAATTTTCCTTAAGATTTTTTTGATATTCTCGTCGTTTTCTCTACATTGCACAGCTATTATTCCCTGTCCAGCAGTTGGTATAAATTCTTTTAGAGAAAATATTTGCTTAATGTGGTTTTCTAAATTTAATGTTTTTAAACCTGCCAAAGCCAAAATTGCACCATCATATTCTCCCCTCTCTATCTTTTCAATTCTTGTATCAACATTTCCTCTTATATTTTCTATTTTAATATTTTTATTTAAAAGCTTCAGTTGTAGTTCTCGCCTTTTTGAACTTGAACCAATTTTACCTTTTTTGATATCAGATAGTTTATTAAAATTTTTTGAAATAAATGTTTCTCTTGGATCGTTTCTTTCAAGATAAGCAATAATAACAAGACCTTTCGTTTCTTCTGAGTCCATGTCTTTGAGAGAATGAACAGCAATATCAATTTCTTTTTTAATTAATTTTTCTTCAATTTCTTTACAGAATAAATCTTTTCCACCAATTTCAGAAATTTTTTTATTTTGAAATAAGTCCCCTGAAGTTTTAATAGTTTTAATTTTTATGTCTTTACCAATTTTAGGTTCATGCTTAAGTATAGTGCTTTTTACTTTATTGGCATAAGCCAATGAAAGTTTGCTACCTCTAGCGCCTATTGTAATTTTATTGTTCATTTATAAATAAAGATTTATATTTTATAATAACTAATTTAATGAAAAAAAAACTTACTTTTTTAGGAATCGAAACAAGCTGTGACGAAACTGCTGCATCTGTTGTAAAGGAAAAAGGTGATGGAACCGCAGATGTATTGTCAAATATCGTTTCCAGTCAGATTCAGGAGCATAAGAAATTTGGAGGAGTCGTTCCAGAAATAGCAGCTAGATCACATATAGAGAATATCGATTTTATAATTACAAAAGCTCTTCAGAAAAGTAGAAAAAAAATCAGAGATTTAGATGGTATCGCAGCAACAGCTGGACCAGGATTAGTCGTGTGCCTTCATGTAGGTTTTAATGTGGGAAAAAGTATTGCTACTTTTGGTAATAAATTATTTTTTCCTATAAATCATTTAGAAGGGCATGCTCTTAGTCCTAGCATAGAAAATAAAATATCCTTTCCTTACCTGTTACTTTTGGTTTCAGGTGGTCACTCCCAATTTTTAATTGTTAAAGGAGTAAATAATTATAAGCAGATAGGTACCACCATTGATGATGCTGTGGGTGAAGCTTTTGATAAAACGGCTAAAATTTTAAATTTAGGTTATCCAGGTGGACCTAACGTTGAAAAATTTTCAAGGTTAGGAAATAAAAACAGTTTTATTTTACCGTTGCCAATTATAAATAGAGGGGGATGTAATTTATCATTAGCGGGTTTAAAGACAGATGTTTTAAGAAAATCCAAAAATATCAAAACAAAAAAAGAGAGATATGATTTAGCTTCATCATTTCAAGAGACAGTGAATAAAATTTTAAGAAAAAAAACAGAAGTAGCGATGAAACAATTTAGGGACGAGACTAACGATAAGTCTATGAATTCTTTTGTAATTGCTGGTGGAGTAGCTGCAAACAAAACAATTAGAGAAAGTTTAAAAGAAATTTCAAATAAAATGAATTTTAAGCATATTTTTCCTTCTAAAGAATTTTGCGGTGATAATGCTGCAATGATTGCTTGGGCAGGAATACAAAGATACAGAAAAAAATTATTTGAAAGGAAAAACGAAATAGTTCGATCAAGGTGGCCACTAGATCCTAAAGCACCTTTTCTAAAAGGGCCAGGTTTAAAACTTTAGAAAAATTAAAATTTTCTGTTTAAAGTTAATGCAACTGCTTTATCTTCTAATCCTTCTTGATTTTCATACCTTGCATCAAACTCAAAATTAAAAATTGGGTTTTCTTTTACCAAAGAAACACCAGCATGATAACCAGACCAAACTTGGTTTCCATGATTGCTAACATCTGAATTAAAGCCTCTGGCATTAACTTTTACCTTGTTATTATAGTTTTTAAATGTGCTCCCACCTGCATAAATTTTTCCCAAAAAGTTTTTTTCGCTTAGGATACTTGTATAAGAAGCTTCAAGTGTATTGCTTAATAGCTGATCAATGTTTTCTTTAACTACTAAGGCACCATCGGTAAAATGCGACGTATATTCTGGACGTCGTTCTGCGCTAAAGGAACTTCGTAAGCCTAGTGTAAAAAAACTTTTTTTGTTACTTCCAAAATCATTTGAAATTTTTGCATTTACGCCCGCAAATTGGCTGGTATTACTTTTTTTTCTTGTCTCGCTTTTATCAGTATCAAAATCTAAATTTTTTTGAAAACTTAAACCAATCAATGGTGTTAAGGATGCTTGAAAACCTGAGTTTTGGTAGGAGTTCTTTAATCCAAAAGTTAAATTATTATTCCAAGAACTTGTTCTGTCATCAAATTCATTTTCTTGGGTAGATATTCCCACAAAAGTATTACTAACAATATTATCGTTTAAAAAAATTGGAGAATTCATTCCAATACCTCCATAATGTCGGCCTTCATAAACTGAGTCTCTTTCTTGAAAACTATTAAATAGTTTTACAAAACCTTCGTGACAATCTTTTTGATCTTCATCCTCTCTATTTTCATCTAATGTTGAGCATCTTTGAGCGTGATGTCCTATATTATCTGCAGCATTATAAAAATTTCTAAATTTGCTCAATGTATTTTCTGCTTGGTATTTACGGTTGTTTTGATTTACTTCAAGTCTCTCACCTTTGATAATTAGAATTCCATCGTCTCCAGCATTAAAATATTCGGCTTTAACATTTAATCCTTCTTCACCCTGACCTGAATGCTGATATGTGTAGTTTCCTCCAGTACTTGCCTCTCTTCCTGGGGTAATACTCCCCCAGCTATTAGTGCTGCCATCTGAAAAAGTTAATGTTTGTTGCCTTTTAAAAGTAACTTCATGGTCAGAATTATTTGTAATAGTTATCTTATCGCTTCCTCCCACTCCATCAGAATAATCAAATATTCTTATTTCGTGATCTCTGTTGATATCGCTACTGATAACAATTTCACTTGTAGTTGAATTAAAGTCTATACCGTTTCTAAATTTTGCACCTTTTCCGATGTTTACAGTTGTTGTACCACTTCCTGATGCTCCACAAGAACCAAAAGGATCATTAGCGTCTGCAGTTTCGTGACATTCAACAACCATAATATCCATACCAATTCTAAACGAACTACCAGAGGAGCCTGGTACGCTATAAGCTTGTTCGGGTCCGCCTAGTATTGATCCTGTATTAGTAATTGTATTATTTACTTTATTATTTAATCTAATTGCATTCGCCCCTTTATCAGTCACTTCTATTGTTCCTGAATTAATAATAGTATAACCACCGGCTGATCCCGCGTCTTCCTCGTCTAAACATGATGGATGTCTACTTGTTGAAGAGCATTGTCCAAGACTTATCGCTCCTTGGTGGGTTGGGTTATGGGTCTCTTGGTTACTGCTATTAACTCCATAAGCACTTATAGTTCCGCTATTATTAATAGTAAGACTTCCTGTAAATCCTAATCCGTAATTAGTAATTGGTGCATGCGAAGTTGTAGAAATTGTACCAGTATTTGTAATAGTTGAAGTTCCTTTATTTCCAATAAACTCAATCATTTGACCTGGACCATTAATTGTACCGTTATTTGTAATATCGAAGCTAGTTGCATCTTGCAAAGAAATTGCTTGCCAAGCATTGGTTTGACCAGGATCTATTGTGCCATTATTTACTAAAGTAAAATTTTCTTCACCAATAATATTAATCCAATTAGATTGTCCTGAAGATTGGCTTAAGGTTACACCCTCGTTAACTGTCATCGTCTGATCATCGGCACATACAATTGTGTTAAAAGCAGTATCTGAAGAATATGTGACATCACAATTGGCTTCAGCATTGTTACTTTTGACAATGAATATAATAGCTGCTATTAAAAAAAACCTCATGTAAAGGTTAACCTACTATAATATTTTTTTCTTACAAATATTTTTTATGTATTTTAACTTTTTATATTCATTTTGAAATGTTAAAAAGACCGGTTTTAGGGATTTTTCAAGATTAAAATTTGCGTATAAGGCTTATTGATGCTTGATCGACGCTATTTGGTTTTAACACATCTTGATTATTTAATTTAAAATCAATTTCAAAATCATTTATATTTTTACTTATCTTATACTCTGATCCAAGATTTTCTGTGCCAGCTAACTTAAAGGTATAGTTAGTTTTATTATTTGGTAAGTACCCTAATGCTAAATGTATTTTATCAGTGTGAGAATTTTTTAGAGCTTGATTTCTTTCATAGATCATGAAGATACTAAAACCATTAGGTGAAACTATATCTATACCAAATTCACCATTTAAATTATGTAAAGACCCTGAGTGCAATTTTTCATTAAAGGTAACACTATTGTCACTAACATAATAATACTTAAAATTAGAAGAGCGATCAATATCAGCAACATACTCCAATTTACCATGTCTTTTAAAATAATACTTACCATTAGACAAATCTTCTTCGACTGCAAGCCCTAAACTTAAATTTTTAGTTCTAACTATTTGTTTTTTTACTTTAATAGCTCCAGTACCAGACTCTTCGTAAGGATCTAAAATGGTATGACCAATATCAAATCTGCCAGAAGGAATTAGAGTAAAATTATTTTTTTTTATTTCATCTTTTATTTTAATTGTTCCATATATTTGATGCCCATCACGATCTGCAGCCAAATTTTCACCATCTACAACACTCAATATCTTTGATCTTAAGTTACCAATACCAAAAACGGTATCTAAAAAATTTGTATCTCCTTCAATTGGAGAGGTTGAGTAAAATGTAAGATTATATGTATCGGTATCTAAATTGCTGCCTAAATTTCCAACATCAACGTTATTTTTACCAAACCTAAAAGCTGTTCCATATATTCCTTTGTTATCTTTAAATTTATCAGAACCAAAAGTAATTGCATCTGTTTCAATTATTTTTGATGAAGAAATATTTGTATCTCCTACTCTTCCAAATGAAATACTTCCCTCACTCCAGTAAAATACATCCTGATTTTTATCGTTAATCTTTTTTTGAGTAGATACTTGATGTGCAGTAATTTTTTCTGGAATTTTTTTCACAAAGGGTTTTAACAATTGGTTATCAAGTTGAGGAATATTAAGATTATAATCAATATTAAGATTTGTTAAATTTTGATTATCTTTATTTCTTCTAATCCATTGTAATCTGTTCAAAACGCTGTCTGTTGAATGCTCAATTGTTCTTTTAGCAACCATTATTTGTGCTTCTGCTATCCCAATTCTATCCTTGTTTGCAATCGCAGGACAGCTGCCCTCAATAATGTTAAAAGGACAAGCTAAATCATATTCCGTTATTTGATCATCATCATTTTCATTTTTATCATTTCCTATATACAGTTTTAAGCCACTTGCACTAAATGATATTCCTCGCGGCTGATTATTAGCAGGACTTATTCCTGACTCAAGATTTAAACCACCATCAAAAGTATAAGATGAAGTGTCGAAAGCGTTGTCTAGTGAAATTTGAGATATAGCTGCTGACGTGACATGACTAATTATAAAAATTCTTTTTCCATCTGAACTAAATTTAATTCCAGATGGGTTGTGTGCACCACTTATTGTATCAGGTAGCTCAATCCCCGCAGTAGATACTATTGATAATGTCGATACATCATAAGGAGTTGAAAGATCATACTCATATAACCTAGCACCTACGCCGTCTGAAACATTGTCAAAAAAAATTAAAAATAACTTTTTACCATCATCACTTATTTCTACACCTTGAATCGTATGATGTTTGTTTTGTCCCCCACTTGGAAAATTTCCAGCCTGACTGGCTGCCTGTTGTAAAGCAGAAGCGTCAAAACTAGTTCTATGTGAAGCTTTTTCACAATTTTCAAGATTATAAGGTGCATCTAAATCATATCCATAGACATTGTCACCGGAAAAAAAATTTGTACTATTATTTCCTATTACAAAAAATAACTTCATTCCATCACTGCTGAATTCTAGGTCGTGCATACCTCCACTAGTATAAACATCAGCATCTCCTCCACTTGCATCTATCAAACATCGTTCACTATCTCCTGCATAAACTCTTGTGGAGATATCATAAGGTGTAGATAAATTATATTCTCTTATATAATAATCGCCTCCATCCTTTTGAAAATAAGATGTAAACATTTTAGTTCCATCGTTGTTTAACGCAACTCCGGATATGGTGCCACCACTCGACGGATTAACTTCTACTATTTGATTGTAAGAAACCATTGCAGCAAACGAGTTAGAAATCTGAAATATATATAGTAAAATAAAAATAAAACTTTTTAAAATTAATCTATTAAATGTCTTAAAGTATAAGTGCATTTTAAATTCTTCTAAATACTTGTAGTCTCCAACTGATTTAATTTATTTCAATGAACATTGTGTTTGACAAACACTGTCACTATTTCTTTGTTTACAGTTATTGTAGCAAAGAAAATCAAATGCTAATTTTGGTTGTCCAAAAGCAGTTTCTACAGTTTTCATAGCAGCAATTTTAGTTTCAGCAGTATAACAACCAACATAGGCTGTTGCGTTTTGAATTTTTTCTCCTACTTGATCTTTTGGAATTTCTTTTGGTTCTTTATTAGAATTTTTCATTCTATTCGCTGAGGTAAAGTTTTTTAAAATTGATGATTTAATTCCAAAATTGGTATTTTCAGGAATGACACCATAAGACTCTAGTGCATCTTTATAGTCTAATTTTGCAACTGCTACTCCAACCACATCTCCATTTGTATTTACAATTGGACCGCCGCTATTACCTGGTTGTATTGCTGCATCAATTTGAACCAAAGCATAATTATTTTCTAATCCAGCTAGTGCACTTACTACTCCTTTAGTAACTTTAACAGATGAACTGACTGCTTTGCCAAAAGGATAACCAGCTACATAAATATCATCCAAAAGTTTAGCGTCTTGGGTTGAAATATCAAATTTATCTTTTGGTGTAATATCAGTTTCTAATAATGCAAGATCATTTATCCTATCATAAGCTACTACTTTTGCTTTTCCAGTTTTACCAAAGTAGTTAACCTGGGTAATATTACAATAATTCACTACATGGTGATTGGTTACTAAATGACCTTCATCTGAGATAAAAAAACCTGAACCTGAACCTGTAAAAATATTATTATCTAAAACTTTTACTATTTTTTTCTTATTGTCATCAATTATTGTTTTTGCTTTAACTTCTTTACAAATAAAAACAACGTTTCTCGTATTTACAACACTTTCAGCAATTTTTTTAGATTCGTTGCATTGAGCAAGGCTCTCTTTGTGAACATGTTCGATCATGTTACCGTTTAAAAATAGTAATAAAGCTACAACTGTTTCTACCATAAGAATATTTTAGATAAAAATTTATTTATGCACAATACAAATTTTTATACTTTTTACATCATCAGATCCAGTAGTTGAAAAAGTCCAATAATCATTAGCTAATCCGGCCTGCACAATCATTTCTCTATTGCAACCATTTTGTTCTACTGTTTCGGAGTAGAGTCCTATTTGACCACCACACATTTTTTTTCCAGTATGTGATGAGTGTATAGATGTCATGTCTGCCCAAGATTTTGCAAGATCACATGTTCTATCGTTTCCAACGCTACCATAAGGATTTTTGCCGGCTACCCCAATATAACCTATATGTGTCTGTAAAACATTTTCATGAAAAGGTGTTCGATTGTAATCAGTTACGTTTCCACACTCTCTATCTTGACCGCCACCGCTAGAATTATATTGTCTAAAAACTGTTGATGAACTTCCATTCATTTTACACAGTGCAGCGTCTGCTTTTATCCACTTCACTACTGCATTAAAATTTTTTTCTACCGCTGACCTTTTTGCACTTTTAGTTATACCAGCATAAATTTGAATAGCTATCGCAACTAATATTCCTAAAATCGCTAACCCAACTAATAATTCTATTAAAGTAAAACCTTTTTTCATTAAAATAATTTTTTAAGTTTATTTTTTAATTTATCTTTTATTTGATCCTTTATAACATTTTGGTTTATATTTCCGGAAGCTATTTTTCCTTTAATTTCATCGTAGGCATTATCTATTGTTTCTCTTAATAAAACCTTGTAATCTTGACTTTCTTCAGAATTGCCTAAATTATTAAATTTCATATCACTCAATTTCACTTTTTGATTAAGATTTAATTCAGACGAATTAGCAGATACATTAATATTTTTTATATCAAGCTGTTTTATCAAAAACTTTTTGTCTGTATCATTTGTTTTTTTACCTGGGCTTTTATTACCCTCAAATCTTCTTTTTAATGAAGTAAAATTACTCCTAGAACGATTAGTAATATCGAAGAAATAATTTATATTTACTCCATCAAGTACAATTTTTTCAATAATAATATTTTTTTCATAAAATGATAAAGCTTTTAATTTGAAAAATGCATTGTCTACTACTAAAAGTTTTCCAGGAAAATTTTTGTTACTTATCTCGATCTTTTCAATTTTTATTTCCTCACTAAAATAACCTACATCAAAGTTGTTAATTTTAACTTCTCGATTTAAACCGTTAGATAAAATACTTTCGAAAGATTTTTTAATTATAAAATCACCAAAAAAAAATAATAATATAAACGAAATAGTACTTGTTATGATTGTTAGTATAAAAAATTTTTTCATAATAATATTTTATTAGATTTTATTGTAACCTTGACTAGGTTAGCAACTGCTATTTCTTGAAACTTTTAAAGTCTGATTGAGACTAATCTCACAACCTGTTTTAGGGTTTTTAGCTTTAATTGTATAATTAGAACCACTAGCATTTATACAAAATTGAAAATCTTGATCTGATAAATTATCCTGTCCATCTAAAATATTGCTCACTAGTAAGGCGTTTGAGCCAGCGTTACAAGTAGCAGCACCGGTGTAATAAGAGCCAAAACTAGATTTATACTCCTGAAGTCCTAGATTTAATGTATTTAAACTTAATTCAGCATTTTTTTGTTTAGCACTTTGAGTAAATCCTTGAAACGAAACAATTCCAATTGAAGATAAAATTCCAATTAAGGCAACGACAACTAATAGTTCGATTAATGTAAATGCTCTTTCAAATCTATGATTTTTTACCAAGACGAGTCTTCGAAACCATTTACGTCAACTTGGTTTGATAAAAATTCTTTACTTTTATCAGATGAAGTTCCTACAGCAGTTGGACACGCATCTCCTTTTGTTTTCTTAGCAGCACAAGATACAATGGTTAGGGTTCCACTACTAGAAGTTAATTTTACTTGCCCTGGTCCTGGATTGCCGCTTGTAATTATCACATCTGTTGTTTTGGCTACTGGATTTTTGTTTTGTTTCTTCAACTCATCCACAACATTGGCAACTGTAACATTTGCACAAGTCTTACCTGCGATATTGAAAGGATTGGCGCTATCGTCTAATTCACACTTTTTTGCCTCAGCTGCAACTGACTTCATTATATTCTGATGCATCGATTTAGTAGCATTTAAATTAGCTGACTCTGTAAATCCTTGAAAAGCCGTTACCCCAACAGCCGCAAGAATTCCTATGATTGCTACAACTACTAAAAGTTCTATAAGTGTGAAGCCTTTGTTCATATGATTTTTATTCTCCATATTATGAAGTTTTTGTCAATAAGTAGTTTTTTATTAATTTTAACATTAATTGCCAATTATTGCTCCCACATTGAATATCGGAGAGTATAAAGCCAACATTAAACCACCGATAGTAATACCCATAAAAACGATCATAATAGGCTCGATCAAACCGGATAGATTTTTTACAGCTTCATCAAATTCTGCTTCGTAGTATTGTGCTACAGATGCAAACATAGCATCTAAACTTCCAGTTTGCTCTCCAACAGAAATTAATTGGCTAAAGGTTGGTGGAAATATTTTTGTCTCTTTAGCAAAAAGCGCTGTTAATGTTTCACCTGAAAAAACTCCTTTCTTAATATTTTCTAAAGCTTCGGTAACAACAGTGTTAGTACTTACCGATTTTGCGATATCTAAACTTTCTAATATATCTACGCCTGCTTGGTTTAAATTTCCCATTACTAAAGATATTCTTGCTAGTAAGGATTTCTTAATAATATTTCCAAATATAGGTATTTTAAAAATAAAAGCGTGCCAATTTTTTCTAAATTTATAACTCTTATTAACAGCAAACCTAAACGAGGTAACAGAGGCAACAATAATTATAAGTGTTGTAATTCCTCCTCCTCCACTTAAAAATTTGCTTGCTCCCATAATCGCAGCTGTTGGACCTGGAATAGGAACGCCCATACCGTCATACATTTCGGTAAAAATTGGGACAACTTTTATTAACATAAAAACTGTTACACTTATTGCAACTGTAAAAAGAACAGCAGGATAAAACAATGCACTTTTTATTTGCGATTTAATTTTTTCCCTTTTTTCAAGAGACATAACTATTCTTTCTAAAAAAATATCTAATTTACCGCTTGCCTCTCCTGCTTTAATTAAGTTTACAGTAACGGTATCAAAAGTTTTTGGGTGGTTCTCAAAACATTTTGACAAAGCATTACCAGCCTCTAAATCTTTTTTTATCTTTTCTATAATTGCCTTCATATTTGGGGATGTAGTTTGCTCGATTAGTAGGTTCAGAGCATTTAGAACCGGCAAGCCCGATTTCAACATTGTTGAAAATTGTTTGGAAAATATTAAAATATCTCTAGCTTTTACACCTTTTCTAAAACTAAAACTGCTACCAGTTTTTTTTTTAGTTATTACTTTCTTTTTTTTAGCTTGGGTAAGCTTTGTAATTATAACTTTCTGCTCTTTTAACTTAAAAGCAGCTTCAGAATTATTTAGGGCTTCTATTTCGCCTTCAACGTACTTTCCTTGCGAAATTCCCTTATATTGAAAATTAAGCATATTATTCTAAACTTAAGACCCTCTGGTATTCGCTAAAAGATAGGTCGCCTGTTAAAAGTAATTCTCTACCCATATCCTGCATGGTCCTGAAATTATCTTTTTTTGCAGCTTCTTTTAATTCTATAGTGGTTGCCTTTCTAAGAATTGCATCTTTTATATTTTTTGTTACTTTTAAAATTTCATAAATCCCCATTCTACCTTTGTATCCGTTACCAACTCCAGAGTCGCCACTAGCACAAGATTTGCAACCTTTTCCAAAAACAGGTTTTATTCTAGAAGCCTCTTCAGGAGTAAAACCGATTGAACTGAGAACTTTAGGGTTAAGTCTATCATCAGGTACTCTGCAATCTAAGCAGGTTTTTCTTGCTAACCTTTGGGCCATAACTAAAGTGCAGGCGGCAGAAATTAAATAATCGGGTGTTCCCATATTTTGAAGTCTAGTAATCGTACTTGGCGCATCGTTAGTGTGGAGAGTACTAAAAACTAAGTGACCAGTCAGTGCAGCTTTAAGTGCGATATCAACTGTAGCTTTATCCCTAATCTCTCCAACCAATATCACTTCCGGGTCTTGCCTTAAAAAAGATCTTAAAGCAGTTTCAAATGTATAACCTATGTCCTCTCTTACTTGAACCTGACCTACTCCCTCAAGCTCATACTCCACCGGATCCTCGGCTGTTAAGATGTTCATTGAGGGCTTATTAATTGTTTTTAAAATACTGTAAAGAGTAGTTGTCTTACCACTTCCAGTTGGCCCAGTAACAAGCACCATCCCTTGTGGTGAGTTTATAGCCTCTTTAAGAATTTTAAGATCCTGATCTGCAAAACCGAGTTTGTCTAAAGATTTATCTCCAGCTTCTTTATTTAAAAGACGCATTACAATTCTCTCGTTATTCTTTGTCGGCATGATAGATATTCGTAGATCCATTTCTTTATCTGCATATTTAAATGTTGAACCACCATCCTGAGGTATTCTTCTCTCAGCAATATCTAGTTTACTTAAAATTTTAATTCTTGTTACAACTGAGTTGTAGTTTAGAGGATCTTTATTTAAAAATTCAGTAAACTGATCCATTACCCTTAAAACCCCGTCAACTCTAAATCTCACGTGCGCACTATCTTTAAAAGGTTCAATATGAATATCGCTAGATTCTAATCTAATTGCCTCATTGAGAATTTTGTCTACAAAAACAATTACTTCGGACTCGACCTCCAAAGGAACGTTTGCTTGTTTCTTTTTGACCTGTTCTATTTTTTTATTTTTTGGTTTATCAAGCTGTGTTTCTCCTTGCTCTAATCTTGCAATAAATTCAGAAATTTCTTTTATTGATGCTGCATATAGTTCTGGCTGTAATTTTGTTAGGCTTTCAATATTTTTAATTAAACCAAATTTTGATGCATCAGCAATGGCAACTTTAATAACTTTTGTATCAAAATCGAAAGGAATGATGAGATTTTCTTTTAAAAACCTGATCTGACTGTATTTTTTTAATTCTTTTTTAACTTGAATTTCATTAAGTTTAATCAAAGGAATTGAGAAGCTTTCTGATAAAAGTGTGGCTACTTTAGCATCATTTGTAATATTTAATTCAAAAGCTGTTTCAATTTGAGACTTGCCTGACTCTTTACTTAAACTTTCAATCTGTTTAATTTGTTGGCCACTGAGAGCATTATTTTCCCTCAACATATTAATAATACTTTGTTCACTTGTGTTATCTAGTCTAATCATAATTAATTAATAACTCTAGGTGCCAAAAATATTAACATCTCTTCTAATTTATTTTGACTGCTTCTTCCCTTAAATAAGTTTCCAACAACTGGTACACTCCCTAAGCCTGGAGTTTTTGTATTCGTACCTGTATCAGTGTTTATTTTTATACCCCCTATAACTACAATATCACCATCACTAACTAATAATTTTGTGTCTATTTCTCTTTTGGTTATTCCTGGCTCATCAGAACCCGCGACCTCGACTGGAGTGTCATTGTTAACTAAAATATCTAATAATACATTTCCGTCACCGATAATACTAGGTGTGGCTGTTAAAGATAAGGCAGCGTCTTTAAATTGTGTCGATGTAGATCCATCTGTTGTGACTGTATAAGCAATTTGTGTTCCTTGAGTAATCTTTGCTTCCTGGTTGTTCAGTGTAAAAACACTAGGACTTGAAATAATTTTAGTTTTTCCTAAAGATTGTAGTGCCTCTATTTCAAGTTTTAGTGCCGCCGTTCCTAAAGTCTTAATTATTCCTATGCCGCTAGTACCTCCCGTAATAGAGTTATTTGTGACTGTTCCCGCTGCAGCTCCTAAACTGATACCAGCTCCAGTTGTTGCTGCTCCACCTATAGTTCCCGATATAATTTCAGAACCTGTTTCTCCTGATACTCCTTTTTCAGTCATCGCTCCTATTCTAGTTCCCAAAGCTTTTTGAAAGTCAGATGTTGCGGTAACAATAAATGCTTCGATAAGAACCTGTTGTGTTTTAATATCTATTTCTTTTAGTACTGCATCGATCACGTCTAAATCAGCTTTCCTTCCCCTCACAATTATTGATCTAGTCATACTTTCCTCGGTAATTTGTATTGTACTCAGCGTGCTTGTTCCTTCAGGTCCTTGAGATTTAAAAAGGTTTTCTAATGTTGTTTTAGCTTCAGCTGGACTGATATAATATAATCTAAATATATCAGCTAATATAGGTTCTACTGTATCTTCTAACTGAATTTTCTTTTTTAGAACTTCTGCTCTAGCAGATTTCAAACTTTCCTGGGCGGTTAATTTTTCTGGCGTATGTACTCGGATTATAGCTCTTGCTACATCAATATCAGCTCCTAATGTTTTCATATCTAATAAAGTTTGGAATGCAACGTCCCAACTTACATCTTCAAGTTTAGCCGTAACAGTGCCACTAACTTCTTCTCCAACTATAATATTAATATCGCCTATTGCAGCCAATGAGTCCATGGCATCTCTGAAGTCAACTCCATTAAAATTAAAACTAACATTTTGTTTTAAATTCGAATATTCGTTTGAGATAGAAACATAATTTCTAACCTGTTCAGTTGTAATAGTTTTTCTTTTGTTAGCTGAAGGATCGAATTCTGTATCGTAAGGGTTTGGACCATATTTAACTTTGTCTTTCATCTCCTTAGTGCCTTGTACAATAACTTTGGAAGGGTCAATTAAAGGTTCTTCCCCGTGGACTGATTTTTTTTTAGTTGATGCACAATTAGTTGTTAAAATTAAACAACTTAATAAAACTAAAATTTTTAATATATATAATTTCATCACTCTACTTTAATTAAATTATTATTTAGATCTAACGAGTATTCTTCCTCATTCATCTTTAAATAAATACCGTTTTGAAAAATATCCAAAATCATCAAATTATTTGATAATATTGAATTTTCCTCATATTTTGTAGTTCTACCATCTGGATAACTGAAAATTGCAAATTTTTTGTTTTCACTCAAAATCACTCCACTTAACTTTAGATTTTTAATTGATATAGAATTTGATGATTTCGCCCCAGAACCTAATCCATCCGTACTAGACCCCGTGGTTCCTGCTCCGCTTAAAAAAGGATTAACTGCGGGCAATTCCTCCTCTAGTAAATCCTCTTTTTCTTTTTTGTCATCTGCTAATGCTGAGCTAACTATTAAGAAAGAAATAAGTATTAAATTAAAAAGTTTATTTTTTATATTCATCTGGTAATCCTACAATTGAAAGTGTCCCAACCGATTTAATTCCGGTTCCTTGTACAACTGTTATCTGCTCTCTATCAAAATTTATAACTTTATTTGATTTAGCAAGTGCTCTCCTGAATTTTAAATACCCAAGATAATTGCCTGATATTTCATAAGATACTGGTATTTTAAAATAAGCAACATTTTTTTTCTTTTTACCTGAAGTTATTGGTACTGGGTTTTCTTTATTCAAGTTTATTATATTTAAACTATTAGTAGATGCGAAATCACTTATGTTTTGATAAAGACCCTCAACTTCTTTTTGGCTATGAAAAAGTTTACTTTTTTTATCATAATCTGGTTGAAGTTTTTTTATTTTGGCTTTTAATCCAGTAATTTCTCCCTTGAAGACCCTTGTCTGTTCCTCATTTTGTAACATAACACTGATTCTTTGTTTTTGTGCCTCTACTTTTGGGTTGATAAATGCATAATAAATTATCAAGAAAAGAAGAATTGAACTAAAATAAATACCAAACTTGGTAAGAAATTTTTTATCTTTAAGTAGCTCACTATTTTTTACTTTTTCTAGCAGATCCTTAATATCAAGGTTTTTAAGATCAATATTTTTTAGTTCACTAAGATTCATATTTTCAATTTACAGAGTATCGTAAACCCTTTCTTGTTATTTGCAGATTGTAAATCATTTTTACCTTTGGGGACATTCATTGCTTTTAAAGAAGCTTGCTCGATTAGATCTTTTTTATTTAAATTTGAAATAAAATTAATTATGTCTTGATCTGAAAAAGCTAAACCAGTAACAATCACCTCGCTTCCGCCATTATAATTAAGATCAGTAAATTGTACTCTCTGTGGAACACTTCTAGTAATTTGAGCTAACGCTCTATAAGACGCTGTCTGATTTGAGTTGACCATTGCTCCAAGTTTGAGAGCTTTTTGCATATCACTAACTGTTTTGGTTAATTTTTTATGCTCAGCACTAACTGTATTAAATTCCTGCTGTATGCTGTTTTCATTTGCAAGTTTACTTTTGTTTGAACCAATTTGGATAAAAGAAAATCCTATTAAGAAAATGTATAAAGCTGCGATACCTCCAACTAAACCTTTCATTGCAAAACCAGATAGGAATTTCATTTTGGTCTGTCTTTTCAATGAATCTCTATTAGGTAAAAGATTTATATTTTTAACGGCTGTTACAAATTTATAATAACCAAAAACGTCTAACTTCCTATAAGCTAAGCCAAGAACTGTTGTGTAAATAGACCTGTTTATTAAATTAGTTTTCTCTTTGTTATATTCTGGAATTTTAACTTCATGTAAAGGATCAAAAACCTGAAGACCAGTATTTAGAAGATTTTTTCTGTAAAGAGGTATTAAATTATCAATATTGTTTAATGAACTTACTATTTTTATATTATTTATTTTTGTAGAATATTTACTCTCATAATCACTTAAAGCTTGCTTAAGTTGCATAGAATAACGTCTAATGACACTTTCGGTATCCGTGTCTTGGATACCACCTCCCTTATATTGAGCTAAGAGTTCTTTTTCGTTAGGTCTTAAAAAAATGTCGGTGATTATTGGAATATTATCATGAATGATAATTAAATAGTTATCCTCTGAACCTATTTCAAGTAAAGCATTGTTTGCTTTATTTTCAATTTTAAATGAATTATCAAACGCATTTTTAAGTGTAAAACATTTAACATCCATAATTACTGGATTTAAGCCAGCTTTTTTTACTATAGAGGAATAAGCGTTAACATCACTTAGCTTTGAGGCTACGAAAAGTATCTCCATAGTATTAGTTTTATTATTTCTGCTAATAACCTGATGGAATATTGAGTATTCATTTAAATCATCAGTAAGCTGAACTAAATTTTCCCATAAAGAGTCAGTCTCAATGGCTTTTTGAAGCTCTTCATCAGACATTAAGGGACTTGTTACGACTCTAATAATTGCACTTGTAACAGGGACAGAAATGGCCACATTTGTTGTTGAAATTTTTGAATTAGCCATTGCAAGCTTAACCTCCTCTGATACGTAATCTTTAGAATTAATTACTCCATCAGCTGTTTTATTTTTATCAAGCAGCCTCAATGAAATTTTTTCTAAAATCCAATCTTCGTTTTTTTTACTTAATTGTGCTATTTTTATGGAATCTTCACTTATATCTAAACCAGCAATTTCTTCGCCTGCTACATTTGCTTTACTAATTTTTTCTGAAAATAATTTCTTAATATTTGAAAAATTATTTTTTCCGCTTTTTTTATCTTTCTTTAATGAAAACTTATCTTTTAACGATGATAAATTTTTAAGAGAAGAAAGATCAAAATTAAATAATTTTTTCTTTTTTACTTCTTTTGTAATAACAGGGGAAACATCTTCTTTTTGTTTTTCAGCCTTGGTTTCCTCTTTTTCTTTAACAGCATTTTCTAAATTTGGCTCTTTAACCTCTGTTTTATTTGAATCTTCAGAAACAGAATTATTATCTATTGTACTGCTTTGTGGTTCCTGTTTAGCAATATCGTTTGAAGAACTGTCCTCTAACTTTCCTGCAATTAAATCTTCGTACCATTTTTCCAGTATTTTTTTTGCCTCTTCTAGATCCGTGGTTCCTGAAGAAATAACTTTTTGCTTGCCATTATGAAAGGTTCTGCCTACCCAATTCTCAGATTTCAACTTACCCTTGTATTTATCCTGTCTTACATAGATATGTAATCTACCATCCTTAGTTGAAATAATATTCGACATAATCGAATCTCTCCCTATTTTTTGTGTTATAATATAATTCTAACACAAATTTGTCAATTAATTTGTGTTATAATTTAAATTTAGATTAAAAGAGCCTTTTTTCCAAATTATTTCTTTGTGTTATAAATCAATTTAAGAATATATTTTGTGTTAGACTCATATTTCATTGTGTTAGAGCTAAATAATATTTGTGTTAGAGTTAAATAATTTATAAAAACAAAACCTAAACTACTTTTATTCTTAAAAAAGTCAATAAAATCAGTGTTTTTTTTAATATTGATTAAAAAGTGGAAATAGTCTATAAATTTTGTGTTAGAGTATAAAAATTTAAAACTCTAACACAAAACATTAAAAGAATAGGGTTAAAATATTTATTAAAAACTTAAAAAACCCTAATTTATTAGGTTTTTTGAAATGATAGGAAAAATTGTAAGTATTGTTAAAGACAACCCAAAAGTGTCAGATTTCCATCTAAGAGCGAATTGTCCATTTTCTTATAGATTACTCGGTGAAATTGTCATTTTAGAGGGAGAAATCGTTAAAAATGAGGATATTGAGAACCTTTTAAGCAAATATTGCACAAAATCAGACGTGGAACTGTTTAAATCTAAAAATGAGCTAGATAGTGGTTTTATGCTTGAGAATATGAGGTTTAGAGCCAACTTCTACAAAACCCTCAAAGGATCTGCTGTAGTCCTACGTAAAGTTGAAACTACAATATTAAATATGGAATCTCTCAATTTACCACCTGTTATGTACAGTATTGTGGACATGCATAAGGGTCTTGTTCTAGTTACTGGCCCAACAGGTTCGGGGAAATCAACAACATTGGCGTCAATAATTAATCAAATAAATGAAACCAGACAAGCAAACATAATAACAATCGAAGATCCGGTTGAGTTTATACATAAAGATAAAAAAAGCATTATTTCACATAGGGAAGTAGGTAAACAAACTGAAAGTTTTTCTACAGCTTTAAAAAGTGCCTTGAGAGAAGATCCGGATGTAATTTTAGTTGGTGAGCTTAGAGACATAGAAACAATTGGGATGGCTCTTACTGCGGCTGAAACGGGACATTTAGTTTTTGGGACATTACATACTAGTGGTGCGCCAAATACAATTAATAGAATAATCGATGTATTTCCATCAGAACAACAAGCTCAAATTCAAGCTCAGCTTGCTGACTCGTTAAAAATGGTTATTACACAAAAATTATTCAAAACTAAAGATGGTAAAGGAAGAGTTGGTGCTTTTGAAATAATGGTTTGTAACTCACCTGTAAAAAATTTAATTCGTGAAAAAAAAATTCATCAAATACCAAGTGTAATGCAAACAGGAACTCGAGATGGAATGATGTCTATGGAAAAATCGGTTGAAAATTTAATTCAATCAGGAAAGATTAGTAGCGCTGATGCAAAACAATAAAGCATTCACTATTTTGGAATTATTGGTTGTAATAGCTATTATCGCGGTCATATCACTCTTTGGATATCCAAAGGTAGATGAATGGGTAACAGAAAGAGAAGCAAAAAAAAATGCTTTTGAAGTTAAAGAATATCTAGAAAAAATAAGAGATAATATTGATGCAGGGAAATATCCGTTTGCAATTGTTCACTTTGTTCCAAGTCCAGCTTTATGGACGATGACTCATGAAGAATGGTCTGAACACATGAGAGTCCCTGCAGCTAATAGAACTCATCACTCAAATTCAGCTCCAAAGAGTTTTCTTAATACTCCCAAAACTTACAGTGATGGAACTAGCGATCGATTATGCCCAGGTTCATTTAGTGGTTTTATACAAGAAGATAAAATGAGAATGTCTAAAGATACTTCAGATGCATTTAGTTGGCCATCAGAGCTTAATTGGTCGCCAAATGTGCATGTATGCTTATCAAAAAACGCTTTTTTTACTCCGTACGGTAATGGAGGTGAAACTTTTCCTGGATTAAGTGGAAAAGCACTTTTTTTATTATGTTCAAATAAAAATACAGATAGATCGGGTGGTAATAGATGTCACTGGGTACAAAGTCCAAACAAAAAATTAAAATATTTATACGCAATTAGAATAAATAGAAATTTAGATTTTGAAGTTTTAAAATTTAATGAAAAAAATACTTCATGGCTAGTTCAAAATTAAATATTAAAGGGGTTAGTCTAATTGAGTCTCTAGTCTGTTTAGTAATTGTTGGTATTGGATTTATTGGTGTTAACCAGATGATAACTTATGCGACCTCATCTATCGATAGATCAATTGATGCCAATAAAATTAACTTTTTATCTGAAACTGCTGTGGAAGATATCATGGGAGATCCAAACAATGCTTCTAATTATAGTTTCTCGCAGCAATGTAGTAAGAACTATAGCTCCACAGGTTCATTGGCAGAAAAAGCAAAAGCTAAATGGTCGAAACATTTTATGCAAGAAAATCAACTTAAAATTAATAATAAGTTTAAAAAATTACCTTGTGATCAATTAGATACAAAAAAAGCTACTATTACATCAGCTTCTGACAGAACCTCGGTTAAATTTAAGTTTAAATCAAATAAAGGAAAAAAAGAAAAATTCATTGGAGTTGTTGTAAAATGAAAAAAATAAAAGGATTTACTCTTATTGAAACTTTAGTTGCAATCGTAATAGGAGCTATCTCAGTTGCTGCAATTTCGTACTCCTATATTTTCTTTAATAATACCTATCAAAAAATTACTGATAAAGCCAAGATGAGCCAGGCAGGTAGATCATCCTTACAATTAATTGCTAAAGATCTAAGAAATGCAGGTTATAAAAATATAAATTATGAAGCAGCTACTGGGCAGACTTGGGATAGATGGATTGAAAAAATAGATGCTCATGTTGAGAAAGGTGATAAACTTAGAATTTGGTATAACACTTCAGCTATGGATAGATTGGAAGTAAGTTATTATCTTAAAAAAGATAGTTCAGGTGAAACTTACTTAGTTAGGGAGTTGATAGAAAATCCTGTCCGAAATCCAGTAAAATTTCAGCCAAAGACAATCGTATCAAAAGCTACTGATTTTCAAGTATTCTTTAATGATCAAAATGGAAATAGAGTTAATAATGTTACTATTGGGTCTGCTAATCAATCAAAAGTTCATACTGCCGAGGTGTATATAACAGTAAGATCGCCAAATGAATTATTAAAAAACCCAATTTCTTTTGAAATGTTAAACGGCGGTACCGCAGGTAATTTTACTAAAAGCGATAAGTATTTAAGGGAAACTTTTTATATAAGTGTTTATTTAAGAAATGTTGTTAAATTGTAAAAAAAGAAAAAATGAGAAAGGCTTTGCTATTGCTTTAGCATTATTAATGCTTGTTGCAATGTCTTTAATGGGTGCAACTCTGATGGTTGTGGCAGCAGGCGACCATAAAAGAAATGGAAACCTTAATATAAAACAACAAACTTTCTATGCAGCTGAAACAGGAATAACTGAAGCAAAGAAATGGTTAGCAAGTGAAACATCTCTTGCTCCTGGTAGCGGACCAGGAAATAAATTAAGTTTTTGTAAAACTTCTTTTTTTCCTGAATTGTCTAATCCAAAATTGATAAAAGACAAAATTGAAAAAAAAGATTTAAGTGAATTGATAAGTGGTGAAACAAAACTATCTGATTATAGTTACGAGTATTTTATAACTTATACTCCAGATCAGAATGGAAATACACAAACAGCAAAAACTTCTACTGTATCTGGTGCCACAGGAGGTGATGTTTCACAAGGTACAACTTACAAAAATACAGGGGCCTCAACTGCAACCTTTTACAACATTTACTCTTGTGGTTGTGATGCAAACAAAACATCCTGTAACTCAGAAAGTAATGTAATCACTGTATTACAATCAACAATTACAGTAGTAAATTAAATGAAAAAAATATTTTTAATATTATTTATTTTTATTTTAAGTTCACAACCCACGATCGCATGTGATTTTAAAGTACTAAATTTTGGAGATAAAAAAGATAAACTTGTTTCAATAAGTCCTAGCTCCCTGGTATTTGAAAACCAGTTTGGTGGCGAAAATGTAATAACCCCAATAACGGACGTTTGTAAAAACAATAAAAAACTACAAGGTACAAAATTAGATTATCTATTTATGGATAATAAATTGGTTTTAATAACATTTTTGAGAGGAAATATGGATGATACGACCTTGTTAGATTTTGCTATGCTTAAGTATGGATCATTTAATCTTCCTATTGGAATTGAAAAAAAAAACTGGAGAGGTAGTTACGTCTGGGAGATGGGAAATGATATCATTAATTATATTCGATCAGATATACATGAAGGCAATGCAGAAATTTTAGAGGTAAGTAGCAAATTATACTCTTCAGAATTAAATAAATACTTAGACGAAGTTGGAAAATGGTTAGATACACAAGAATAATATTTTTTATATTTTTACTAGTTGTTCCATTAGAACTGTTAGCAAAAAATCCTCCTCCTGGTACAGGTACCTCTGATGTTCCTGCAAATATTTTAATCATGTTGGATAATTCTGGAAGTATGAGAACGAGACTGTCTACTGCAAATAATCTCTATTATCCGGTAGACGTTGAAACTGATAGCTCAGGAAATATTTATGTTTTGGAATATGCCTATGACAGAATTAAAAAATTTGATAGTTCTGGAAATTTTTTAAGATCTTTTGGAAGATACGGAACTAGATGTGATCAATGGCGAGACGCAAGACAATTTCAAGTATACGGTGATCGAATTTATATAGCTGACCACACAGGTAACAGATTAGTAGTCTTAGATTTAAATGGGGGTTGCGTTGCAACTACTTCAACAAGGTTTTCAAGACCGAATGGAATAGCAGTAAATAATGATTTTATTTTTGTGGGTAACACTGGATCAACTATCGAAACATTTAGAAGAAGTAATAACAGTCAATATAATTTTCAATCACACGGAACTGGGGATATTAATTATGCATGGGGAATGTCTTTTAATAGCGCAGGTAATAGATTGATTATTTCAAGTATTCGTGGAATAATTTCTGAATATGCTACTAGTGGTGATGGCAGCCTTTTAACTTTACAACGAAAGTTAAGTAGATCTCGAAATATTACTGACAGTGGTTTTGATAGCAGCGGTAATATTTACGCTACAGAAATAAGCAGGCTCCGTAAATATAACTCTAGTTTAACTTATCTATCACAAAAAACAGGTTTTCGAAATCCTTATGGAATGCACACTGATTCAAGTGATAATATTTTTGTTTCAGATTATCGTGGACACCGTGTGGTAAAATATGACACAAATTTAAACCAATTAATGCAAATAGGTGGTGGTCGCTCTGCTACAAGAATATCAGCCGCAAAAAAAGTTATCAAACAAATAGTTTCTAATACTGATCTTACTTCAGGAGCAAATTTTGGTCTAATGGAATGGGGATCTCCTAATAGAATGAGACTTCTTGTACCTATTAGTGATACTGGAGCATCAAGAATATATAGAACTGTTGGTAGAGTATCAGCAAGAGGTGGGACTGATCTCAACTATGCTTTAAACTTTGCTAGACGATACTATACTGGTCAAACGCGATATGGCTCTGTTCCTAATTATGGTCAAGACTGTGCTCAAAATTATATAATTGTGATAAGTGATGGTATTTGGATGAATCATCCAGGTGTAATAACTCAAGCTACTGCCTTAAAAGACCAACACAAAGTAAAAACTTTTGCTGTTGGGTTTGCTTTAAGTGGAGCAAATTCTAGATACGCAACTTTAGCAACGGCTGGAGGCACTACTACTCCACTTTATGCAGATAATGAAACTCAATTATTAGCAACATTAACTGATGCTATTAAGCAGGCTATATCAGGAAGGCTTACGTTCACAACCCCAGCAGTTATGTCTGATGTGCAAAAAGGAGATTTTGTTTACCAGGCAACTTTTGAATACTCAAATAATAAGCAATGGGAGGGCAGTATTAAAAAACATAAATTAAATAATAATGGGTCTCTTGGTGCTGTAACCTGGGATGCAGCAGAAAAACTTAATAACAGAACATCTGAAAGAAATATATGGACAACTGGTATTGCATCTTCTGGATTAAATAATTTTGTAACTAATAATAGAGATGAATTAGCAAGCTTAATATTCCCGACATCTACACCAACAGATACTCAATTAGATAATTTAATAAATTTTATAAGGGGTATTGATACTTACGATCAAAATGGAGATGGTAGAACTACTGATAACATACATAAACTTGCAGATGTCTACCATTCTAACCTTGTTGTAGTCGGAGCTCCTGAGGCTTCTTCTACAGCATCAAATACATCAAATTTTGATAAGACAGACACAAAATATAGAATTGATAATAATTACGATAATTTTAAAATTAATAATTCCTGTGGAGTGACATGCACTAACCGAGAAGAAGTTATTTATGCAGGGGCAAATAATGGTATTCTACATGCCTTCAAAACATCTGATGGTGAAGAACTGTGGGGATTTATTCCTCCTGCGGTGGCTGGAAACTTAGAACGTATTCCATCTACTAAAGCAAATGCAACTAATCCTATTTATGGAGTAGATGGATCGCCTATTGTCAAAGATATATATTACGATGATACACCAAATGATAATATTTCAAATCCAAGATGGAGAACAATTTTAATTAGTGGTTTAGGTGCAGGAGGAAATGGTTTTTTTGCCTTAGATGTAACTAATGTTAATAGTCCAAAACAAATTTTTTCAATTAAGAACGATCCAGTAAATCAAGTAATTACTCACTGGGATAGTACTGGATTAAGCAGTGATTATAGTTATGCAGGTGGAAGTATTCTTCCTGAATTTGACTTTCGAAAATTAGGAGAAACTTGGTCAAGTCCAAGAGTGATAAGAATTAAAGTTGACGGTAAAGACAAATGGGTTGCTGTTTTCGGGGGCGGTTATAACCAAGCAGTAAACCCTAATTATGGTTCAGCTGTTTTTGTAGTTGATATGGAAAACGAGGGTAAATTGTTAAAAGTAATAGATATTGAGGACCAAACAGGCCAAGTCTACTCATGGAACAGTACACTTGGTAGTAGAATGGGAGGTATCTTGCTTCCAGATCCAAATACTGGTGTAGAAAATATGATTTTTAACGTAAGTGCGATGTTTGGTTCCAGCGTTTGTGTTGATCCAAATAAAAACGAGTCCATAATCTCAGAATTTACTCCTAACGTAGGTCATGTAGTGAACTATAAAACAGTAGGTACTTTAGAATGTGTTGATACTGTAGACTTTGACAGTCAATGGCCTGGCATACCAGGCTCTAGTTCTACAGGCGATGTAAAGTTTAAAAAAATGTCAAATGACATAGTGAATTCAGTACCAGCAGATTTAACAGTGATAACTGCAGACGGAACTGGTAAAGCAAATTATGAGGGTGCTTTAGTTTATGCTACTGATCTTGAAGGTAAAGTGACGAAGATAGACTTAACTAAACAATTTACAATAGATACTGATTCATCTAGTAGTGGTTTTAAAACTATCAAAGAAGACATAGGGCAGACTACTCTATTCATTACTGAGGCAACTTCAGATAACGGAAGATTCATTTATACAAGGCCAAGTGCAACAATTAATAATGATAGTAATTTGTGGTTATACTTTGGAACTGGTAATACACAAAAACTCCAAGAACAGTCTAGTCAAATTCAAAATAGACTTTATGGAATAAAAGATAAAGATTTTCCAAATTTTGCTTTAGTATCTCCACCGGGAGATATTTCGAAATGTAAAACTGCACCCAACTGTCCAAATGCTGGCGATTTAGGGTGGTATGTAAATTTACCAAATTATCAAAAATTAAGTGCTGAACCAACGGTAGATAAAAATAGAGTTTACTTTCCAATCTATGAACCAACTACTGGAACTAACGCTTGTAAGACTGGAAAAGCAATTTTAACTGGGTACGACACCAAATGTGGAAACTCAGTTTTAAATGTTACACTTGGAACTGGAGTTTTATCAAAAGTTGTTGTTCAAGGAGACAATCTATATATTGGTATCGCTGGAGAAGCTAAAGAAAATATTGATGGATTTACATCTTCTGGTAATTTGATAACTGGAAAATCTGGGGCACAAGCTACTGGAGGCACAGTTCAAACTCAGTATTGGAGAGAGATAGATTAAGATCTATCAAAAATAAAAAAAATAAATCACTGAAGCGGCAATTAAAAATGGTCCAAAAGGTATCTCTGATTTAAGAGAGCTTTTTTTAGTCAATAATTTAGGAACTGAAAATACTAAACCTAAAATAGCTGCAATAAAAATTATAAAAAAAATTGACTGGATACCAAATAGAAACCCTAGACCTGATAAAAGTTTTGCATCTCCAAAGCCCATAGCCTCAACATTTCTTATTTTCTTATATAAAATTATTATAAACCAAATGATAAGATAACCTAATGCACCGCCTATAAAAGATTGGAGCATGTCCTGATTTAAGTTTAATGTAGTTTCGGGTAAAAAGTTTTTAAAAATACCAATTAATATTAAAGAAAAATTTAAACTATCAGGTATTATATAATGCTTTATATCAATCATAAAAATTATAATAAAAATATAAAAAACGATACTGAGTAAAAAAATATCGATATAATTAGATACTATTGCAAAAACACTACAAAGAAATAAAGCTGAGATAAATTCAATTAAGAAATATTGTAACGAAATAGGTTTTTTACAGTATCGGCATTTCAGTTTTAAAATAATAAATGAAAATATCGGAATATTATCGAACCATTTAATTTTTTTTTTACATCGTGGACAGGAAGATCTATCCCAAACAATATTTAAATTTTTGGGTAGACGGTAAATACAGACATTAATAAAACTGCCTATTATAGCTCCAATAATAAAAATGAAAAAATAATTTTCTAAGAACAAATTAAGTTTTTATCTGAGCAGTAATTTCTAATATCTGCTCGATTATATAGTTTAAAAAAATTACACCCTCCTGGTAGACTATTTCTAAATTGGGTGTGTAAATTATAAATTCCATATTAGTTTAATAATGATTTTATATCTTTAATTAAAGTTTTAAAAGCCTCAGGTTTCCAAATAAAATAAAATAAATAAATTGATAAAAGAGGAATAAAACCAAACCAAAACCATTCCTCCCAATTAAAACCTTTGTATCTTCCAGAAGCTTTTAAGCCATTATACCATGTAAGATAACCCACTATTAAAAGCCACGCTAAAGATAATGAAATTATTATTTTTTTTTTCATTTAAAAATCTTTAATTAAATTAATTGAGCTTAAATAATTGTCTTCTTCACCTAAGAAATCATGAGAATGATCAAAGCTAAGTTTATAGTCCCCAAGTTTTTTACTGACTAAAAGGTTTGATCTTAAATTTTCACTTGCATCTACTTTAAATGCATAATTTAAGTTTTGGTTAGGCAAATATCCTAAAGCAATATGAAGCCTATCTGAATGTCCATTTTTTATTGCCTGATTACGTTCATATATTAAAAATAAGCTAAAACTATTAGGCAATACAAAATCTATACCAACCTCACCATTTAGGTTATGTAATGAGCCAGTACTTAGCCTGTCTGTATTTCTTGAAGAGTCATCAGAGATATAATTATACGTAAAATTAGATGTACGATCGATGTCAGCTAAATATTCCAATTTACCGTGTGTTTTAAAAGTATAATCCTCTTGAGAATGATTTTGTACAATCGCCATTGCTGCTCTTAATTTTTTTGTTCTAATATGTTGCTTTTCAACATTAATAGCTCCAGCACCAAATTCTCTATACGCATTTAATATAGTGTGACCAAAATCAAATTGTCCGGATGGAATTATAGTAAGATTATCTTTCTTAATTTCATCTTTTAATTTAATTGTTCCGTACAATTGATTTCCTGTCCTATCAGCATCTGTGCTTTTACCATCTAATACTGTTAAAATATCTGAGTTTAACCTTCCAAAACCTAGAACAGTATCGAGTAATTTTGTATCATTTTCAATTGGAGAGGTTGAATAATAAGTTAAATTAAATGTTTCCGTATCTAAATTACTTCCAGCAGACCCTACATCAGTATCGTCTTTCCCTAACCTTAATGCCAAACCTTTAATTCCTTTATTATCAGTAAATTTATCTGCACCAAATGTTAGTGCATTTGTTCCAATTTTTTTTGCCGATGAGATGCCTGTTTCACCAACTTTACCTACTGAGATACTTCCCTCACTCCAGTAAAATATATCTTTTTGCTCATCACTTTTGTTATCTTTAATTTCTGAATTGCTAATTTTTTTAACAAGTGAGGCCATTCTAGGATTTGAAAAATCAAAATTTATATTATGGTTTGTTAAATTTTGTCTTTCTTTATTTCTTCTAATCCATTTAAGACGGTTCAAAGCACCATCTGTCGAATATTGAATAGTCCTTTTAGCCATCTCAATTTGAGCCTCGGCCATACCAGTTCTGTCTTTATTTTCTGTAATTGGAGGGCATTTACCTTCAATTATATTAAAAGGACAAACTAAATCAAATTCATAAATCGAACTAGTTGAGTCCTGACCCACATACATTTTTAATCCAGATTTGTTAAATGCAATACCTCTTGGTTGATCATGATCACCATCTAGATCTTCCGTTCTGACTCGTCCATCTATTGTGTATGAAGATGTATCATATGGATTTGAAAGTGAAATTTGATGAACTTCATTACCTGCCGCATTATCAGTATGGTCAATAATAAAAATTCTTTTTCCATTTGGGCTAAATGTCATTGTATTTGGGTTAGCAACCTCATCTTCTAATTCAATTCCCGCTGTGGTAACAAGTGATAAATCAGTTATGTCATAGGGGGTTGAGAGTGTATACTCTAAAAGTCTAGTTAGTCTGGGTCCACCTCCATCATCGTCTGGAAGAGTGCTTTGACCATGGAAAATTAAAAAAAGTTTTGTACCAGTCTCATTAAATTTAATACCTTGAACACGGTTTTTTCCCTTATTCGCTGGAGTATCTCCACTACCTCTTGACCCAGCATTACTTCCGTTTTGAAGTTTCATGTGGTCAAGATTCGTAGTTTCACTTACATAAGAACAGGTTGAAATATCATAAGGTGAAGTTAAATCAAATCTAAATACTTTATCAGCATCCATAGTGTTAGAAGATGTACTCGTTACTACAAATACTTTCATTCCGTCGTTACTAAATTCTATATCAAATACACCAGAACTTGGACCATTACCACTACCATCAGACTCACTATTCAATTCACATCTTTCATCATTTCCAGCATAAGTTCTGGTAGAGATATCGTATGGAGTAGATAAATTATATTCATTTAACTTAAAAGTGGCCTCCTCTTCACCTCCAGGATTAGCTACCTGTGCGTAACTAGTAAACAATTTGGTTCCATCTTCATTAAATGCAATACCATTTATCATACGAGAGCTGTTATCAGCAAATGTTTCGTTTTGCACACTAGTTACCATGCCTGCAAAACAGTTTGCTGCTGGAAAAAATAATAATATTATAAATACTAAGCTTCTAAAAAAATTCATTAATTCAGCATATTAGTTATTTTATTACTTAATTGAACACTAAATTTATCCACGTATTATTTGAAAAATTTAACTAGTTTTTTATTCAATGTTGTTTTTTTTTATATAAAATTTATCTTATTAAAGATGGTGAAATCCTATTTTTTACTTAAATCAGAACCCAATGTTTGGTCAATAGATCAACAAAAAAAAGCTGGAGATAAGGGTGTTGCGTGGGATGGCGTAAGAAATTATCAGGCTGCGAAAAATTTAAAATCTATGAGATTAGGAGATCTTTGCTTTTTTTATCATTCTAATATCGGAAAAGAGATTGTTGGAATTGTTGAAGTTATAAAAGAGGCTTTTGTTGACAAAACAGATAAAGAAAAGAAATTTGTAGCTGTTCAAGTCAGGTTTGTTAAAAAATTAAAATCAGCTGTTTCCTTGAAAAAAATTAAAAAAACTAAGGCTATTTCTCACTTAGCATTGATAAAACAAAGCAGATTATCAGTAATGCCTATTGACTATAAAAGCTGGAAAATTATTTGTAAGATGGGTAAGATAAACTAACTATTATATTTTGAGGAATTATGGCTAAAAGAAGTAAGAAAAAAAAAAGAAAATCAAAATCTAAAAGAAAGAAAAGATTCAAAAGAAAAAAAATAAAAACTCTTAAAAAGAAAAAACTTTCCTCTAAAATAAATAACTCTAAACAAACAGAAGACGCTGATGGAAATATAGTTTTTAAAGTGCCGCCAGCTTGGGAAAAAAGAGCTTATGCTAATCAATCCCAATATGCAAAGAAATATAAATTGTCAATTAAGGATAATGAAAGTTTTTGGGCGAAAGAAGGGAAAAGAATTACCTGGATGAAACCTTATACTAAAATTAAAGATGTAAAATATAGTAAAGAAGACGTTAGTATCAAGTGGTACTACGATGGTACACTAAACGCATCAGCAAATTGTATTGATAGACATTTAGATAAAAAAGGAAATAAGACTGCAATTATTTGGGTTGGGGATGACCCTAGTGATTCTAAAAAAATATCTTATAAAGAACTGCATAAAAATGTTTGTAAAGCAGCTAATGGATTAAAAAGTTTAGGAATCCAAAAAGGAGACCGGGTAACAATTTATCTCACCATGATACCTGAGCTTGCCTACACAATGTTAGCTTGTGCAAGAATTGGTGCTGTTCACTCAATAATATTTGGAGGATTTTCACCAGACTCAATCGCCACAAGGATAAATGATTGCGAGTCTGATTATGTTATTACTGCAGATGAAGGGGTTAGAGGTGGCAAAATAATACCACTAAAAAAAATTGCTGATGAAGCCATGATGCAATGTCCAAATGTAAAGAAATGTGTAGTAGTTACAAGAACTGGAAATACTGTTGATTGGGTAGATGGTCGGGATGTTTCTTATGATAAGATTACAAAAGATGTTTCTGATAAATGTTTAGCAGAAGAAATGAATGCAGAAGACCCATTATTTATTCTCTATACATCGGGATCAACAGGAAAACCAAAAGGTGTTTTGCATACAACTGGAGGCTATATGGTTTATGCCTCGATGACTCATCAGTATATTTTTGATTATAAAAATAAAGATATTTATTGGTGCACGGCTGATATTGGGTGGGTTACAGGACACAGTTATATTATTTATGGACCCCTAGCTAATGGAGCAACAACAATTATGTTTGAGGGAACTCCTAATTATCCTGATAGTTCAAGATGGTGGCAGATAGTTGATAAATACAAAGTAAATATTTTTTATACTGCTCCAACTGCTATTCGTGCGCTGATGCGTGAAGGAGATGGTCCAGTCAAAAAAACAAGTAGAAAATCACTTAAACTTCTTGGAACAGTTGGAGAGCCTATAAACCCTGAGGCATGGATGTGGTACTATAGGACAGTTGGTGAAAAGAAGTGTCCAATTGTTGATACTTGGTGGCAAACTGAAACAGGCGGTATTTTAATTGCACCACAGCCTGGAGCTATTAATCTAAAACCTGGTTCAGCAACCAAACCTTTCTATGGTATCAAACCTGCAATTGTTGATGAGACAGGAAAAGTTTTGAAAGGAGCATGCAAAGGTAGGCTTTGTATGACACAATCTTGGCCGGGACAAATGAGAACAGTATATGGAGATCATAAAAGATTTATTGAAACTTATTTTTCTCAATTTGATGGGAAATATTTTACTGGAGATGGATGCCGAAGGGATAAAGATGGTTATTATTGGATCACTGGACGAGTTGATGATGTGATAATTGTTTCTGGCCATAATTTAGGTACAGCTGAGATAGAGAGTGCTTTTGTAGCTCATAGTAAAGTAGCAGAAGCTGCGGTTGTTGGTTTTCCTCATGAAATTAAAGGTAATGGTCTTTATTGTTATATAACTTTAAATGCAGGTGAAAATGCAAGCGGGGATTTGGAGAGAGAACTTAAACTTTGGGTTAGAAAGCAGATTGGTCCAATTGCAACGCCAGATTATATTCAGTTTGCATCAGGATTACCAAAGACTAGATCAGGAAAAATTATGAGACGTATTCTTAGAAAAATTGCAGCTAATGAACATCACAATCTTGGTGATACTACAACTTTGGCTGATCCATCTGTAGTAAACTCTTTAATTGAAAATAGAAAAGAAAAATAATTTTAGTTTTGATCAAAGTTATCAACTAATTTTTTAAAATCTTTTTGAATATTATTCCACTTTAATATCATAGAATTTAGTACTATTTGTTTGTCAAATTTTTTTAATTCATCAGCTATTGGTGCCCATTTATAAAGTGCTCGACTACTACTATTAAATGGATTTGTATTACAATAGGTTTCCCAGTCTATTTGAGGAAATCTTAAATTAAATTCGTTAGTTGCATTATCATAGGCCTCTATATCCATGCCACTAGCTTTTTCAGTGTTTAAAATTTCAAAAAATATTCGATTAGCTTGGTCTGTTTTTAAAAACTTTTTTTCTTTATATAAAAAAGAAAAGCAAAAAAAGGTGCAATCAATTAACGACACTCCATAAATTTGCCATTTAGCAATATTAATTGATTTTAAAAAATCTTTATCCTCAAACATAATTACATGTTTTGCTCCCATCCTAGTTTTTAAATAACCATACAGTGTCATTTGTGTAACCTGTGCTGATTGTTCTTGTATAAATACTTTTACTTGTTCTACAGTTTTTATTTGCTTGTATTTTGAGAATATCCTTTTGATAGGAAACAGGTATTTTTCAAGATCTTTAAGATTCAATTTCACGTTGTATAATTAAAATATCAGACTATTTTCCTTTGTAAAAGAGTAACATTTTGGCCTTTTATAACCATTTTTTGTCTTTTAATTAATGGCGATTTAAGTATGCTTCGCCAAATACTCTTAACAAAAAAAGGGAGGAAAGACATGTCAAACAAAGAATCACATTGGCAAAAGACCAAAAACCATATGCTTGTAACATTGGCTATTTGGTTCTTTTTCTCAATAGTAATATTTATGTTCGGTGAGTCGGTGAATCAAGGATCGTTTCTTGGATACCCACTAGCTTACTATATGTCAGCACAAGGATCACTTGCTGCTTTCGTAATTTTAATCTTTTGGTTTGCTAACAAACAGGAGAAAATCGACGACGAACACGGATATGGCGGTGAAAGGGAGGATGACTAATGTTTAAAGGTGGTTTTATATCAAACCTTCCCAAGATCTACGGTTTGTACACTGGAGGTTTCCTAGTATTCATCTTATTGATGGCAGTACTAGAGTCAGCTGGTGTTAGCGCAGCAAGTATAGGAATTATGTTTGTAGCCTTTACAGTGCTTATATACGCATTGATTGGTTACTTATCTAGAACTATTCAAGTTGATGCTTATTACGTAGCGGGAAGACAAGTACCAACAGTATTTAATGGAATGGCGACAGCGGCTGACTGGATGTCAGGTGCATCGTTCGTTGCAATGGCTGGAGGTATTTACTTTGGTGGCTATACTTACATGGCATTCTTAGTTGGATGGACTGGTGGATACGTATTAGTATCGACTCTTCTAGCACCATATCTAAGAAAATTTGGTTGTTATACTGTACCGGACTTTATTGGAACTAGATACGGCGGAAATCTTCCAAGATTTTGCGCAACTTTAGTTTTAGTATTGGCTTCATTCACTTACGTGACGGCACAAATTAATGCTACTGGAACAATTGCTTCAAGAGCTTTACAAATTCCATTTGAACTTGGAGTTTGGGTTGGTCTAGTTAGTATTTTAATGTGTTCAATGTTAGGTGGTATGAGAGCTGTTACTTGGACACAAGTAGCCCAGTACATAGTACTTATAACAGCATACTTGATACCAGTATTTTGGATGGGAAGTAAATTAGGTAATCCTTTCCCACACTTTATGCTTGGTGATGAAGTACAACGTTTAGCTGAACTTGAAGGTCAGTTTGGGTTAACTAAGAACACAGGGGCTGCTATTAAAGAAGCCGGTGTTCCTGGTGGATTAAAATATATTTCTAATCCTCACTCTGCTGTACCTGCGGGTGGAATGGCTGTATGGAAATACTTATCGCTTGCGATCTGTATGATGGTTGGAACTGCATCGTTACCTCATATTTTAATGAGATACTTTACAACTCCTTCTGTTAAATCAGCGAGAAAATCAGTGGCTTGGTCACTGTTCTTTATCTTCTTGCTTTATTTCTCTGCGCCTATGCTAGCAACACTATCTAAACTTCAGTTGATGGATCCAAACTTGCCTACTGCGATCATTGGTAAATCGATCTCAGAGGTTCAAAGTATACCGTGGGTTCAAAACTGGTCTGCAGTAAAACAAGTATTTATTGCTGACTTCAACGGTGATGGAATATTACAGTTGAACGAATGGTTTATGAGAGGTGACGTAGTAGTATTAGCGACTCCTGAAGTTGCTGGTTTACCTTACGTTATTTCTGGATTAGTTGCTGCAGGTGGTATGGCTGCTGCCATGTCAACTGCCGATGGATTAGTTTTAGCGATATCAAACTGTTTATCACATGATATCTACTACAAAATAATCGATCCGAAAGCTGACGTTAGAAAACGACTAATCGTAGCTCGTGTACTTCTAGTAGTAATTGGTGCTGCCGCTGCTTATATCTCTTCAATGAGATTAACAAGCATTCTGGGAGCAGTAGCTTGGGCATTCGACTTTGCGATGTCAGGCTTGTTCTTCCCACTTGTACTTGGTGTATGGTGGAAGAGAGCTACTAAAGAAGGTGCAGTTGCAGGAATACTTGGAGGTCTAATCTCTGGTACAGCATATCTAATTTATGTTGGACCTAAGTTTATGGCTAACACTCCATGGCTTGGAATTGACCACTTAAGATTCGGTATTATAGGAGCATCAGTAAGCTTAGTTGCAATGGTTGTAGTAAGCTTAATGACTAAAGAGCCTAGCAGTGCCGTTCAGAAGATGGTTGATGACGTTAGAGTACCAAGCGGAAGAACTATTCTTGGAAAACAACACTAAATAAAATTATTTATTATAAAAGGGGCGACTTGTTCGCCCCTTTTTTTTGCTTTAAGGTAATATTTCCACATGCTACTTTAGATCATGCCACTTTGGATACTAATATTAGATTATATTCTTGGAATAATTATGTGGACCTTAATTGGTAGATCAGCAATGAATATTTTCCAAAGAGAAGACTCAAACTTCTTCTTTATGAAAGCATTTGTTAAACTAACCAATCCTATAATAAAATTATTTAGATTCATCACTCCAAGTTTTATAATACCTCTTTTTGTTCCATTATACGTTGCATGGTTTTTTTATATGTTTCGTTTTTACGCAATGCCATATATCCTTGGATACGATGTAATGGGCATGTTGTCATTTCCATTAGAAAGCGATATCGCTAAAGAAATTTATCGTTTATTTAATAGATAATTTAAATAAAATTGTCTAAAAACAGAATTTAAAAACTAAATATGCCTGGTAAAATTTACTCACTTATAATCTTTTTAACTCTTTTTTGGGTATACTGTTTATATGTTGGTTTTAAGAATCATAAAAAAACCATCGCCCCTGTAGACTTTTTTGTTTTTGGAAGAAATTTACCTCCATGGGTCTTTGTAATTGTTGCGACAGGTACAATATTTTCTTGTTGGATATTCTTTGTTCATCCTGGTCAAATTTTACTTAATGGGTTTCCCTATGCTGCATCTTCTCTTTCTGCAATAGGCGTTTCCTTAATTAGTTTACTTTTTTTAAGAAAACAATGGATGTTATCAAAAAAATTTGGATTTATTACTCCAGCAGAAATGATGGCAACTTATTTTAGAAGTGATTTAATAAGAATACTAATAGTAGTTTTGGGTTTGGGCTTCGCAATACCATTTATTGCAATGCAACTTTCTTTGGCGGGGGTATTATTAAGTATAGTCACTGATAATATTATAGGTTCAGGTTCTGCGTCTTTATTGCTTGGTTCAGTTATAATAGTTTACTTAAGTTTAAGTGGAATTAGATCATTAATTTATATTGATACATTCAATTTCCTATTAACTATTTTTGGGATTATAGCTTTAGGTTTTGTTGCTTACGATTTAGTTGGTGGCTGGAATTTATTGAACGAAAGTTTGTCAAGAATTTCAAATGTAAAAGAGACATTATTTAATGTTAGTGAAAGTTATAATGCTTACTTATCAGTTCCTGGAACTATCAAAACGGTTGAAATAATAAAAGGAAGTTCCTCATATAGTGGGATTTGGACTAGCTCGATGATTCTAACTTTTACCATAGCTATTTCTGGGATAGTTATGTCACCAGGTTTTTCTATGCTTGTTTTTTCAAATAGAGAAGCAAAATCCTTTGGCACACAACAGGTTTGGTTTTCATCTTTTTTAATTGGTTTCATTTTAATTTTTTTCACAGTAGCAATTGGTGTCGGATCAATATTTTTAGGATCAAATGATATTATTAACCAAACGGGAAATAATATTTCAAACATTCTTCCAAATAATATTTCACCAAACAATCTTGAGGGGCTGGTGCCACATTTATTAAACGTGATAGGGGAATATTCTCCTTTATTTTTTGGACTATTATTGGTTTGTGGAATTGCAGCAGTACAATCTGCAAGTATAATTTACTTAAGTACAGGAGCTCTTTTAACTAGAGATATATTAAAGAAATTTTTCATACCAAACATGAATAATAATGAACAGATTTTTGCGTTTAGAATAATTTTAATGATTGTATTTATTTTTGCATTAACATTATCAATACAGAGTTCAGGATCGATTTTAGACCTAGGTAGTTTTGCTTTAAGTATTGCATGCCAAATGTTTGTGCCACTAATAGCAATATGTTATTTTCCCTGGTTAACAAAAAATGGTGTAGCTTTTGGAATAGTGGTTGGAATTATTACTGTTTTTTTTACTGAACATATTGGACAAGTAATGTTTGGTAATTTAATTAGTTGGGAAAAATGGCCCCTTACAATTCATTCTGGTTTCTGGGGAATTTTATTTAATTTTATTTCAGCCATCTCTATTTCATTTATAACTCAAGAGAATAAAGAGAATAATTATAAAAATAAAGTTCATGAGTTTTTTAATGATCATAAGAATTTTTCAATAAGCAGGAGAAGTCTTAAACCAAGTGCATGGATTGTAACTGTAACTTGGATATTTTTTTCATTAGGCCCTGGTTTGATAATAGGAAACAACATGTTTGGAAACCCAAACAATGTTGAAAGTTGGGCTTTTGGAATACCATCAATATGGGTATGGCAAATTATCTTTTGGTTACTTGGTATAATATTAGTATGGTTTTTAGCTTTCAAAATGGGTATGTCTGCCGCTCCAGATAAAAACATTGTTTCCCAGTCTGAGGATATTGGTAGTAGAAGTTGAAAAAGAGAAATTTTTTTTGACATAAAAAAAATTAAAACTATAAATAAATAATAATGACCAGTTCAATCAAAATTTCCCCATCTATACTCTCTGCAGATTTTAGTAAATTGGGTGAGGAAATTGTTTCTTTAGATAAAGCAGGTGCGGATTATATTCATGTAGATGTTATGGATGGACATTTTGTACCTAATCTTACTATTGGTCCTGAGGTTGTAAAAAAACTAAGGCCTTTTACAAAAAAAACTTTCGATGTTCATCTAATGATATCTCCAGTTGATAACTATATAAAATCATTTTCAGAGGCTGGTTCAGATATAATTACTTTTCATCCAGAAGCTACAGATAATACACCTAACACAATTGGTTTAATTAAAAAATATAAAAAGAAAGTTGGAGTATCCTTAAAACCCAAATCTAGTATAAACTTAATTGAAAAGTATATTAATGAAATTGATTTGATTTTAATTATGAGTGTAGAACCAGGCTTTGGAGGACAGAAATTTATGCCAGAAGTTCTCGATAAAGTAAAAAGCTTGAGAAAAATCATATCAGAAAGAAATTTAAAAATTGATATTGAAATTGATGGTGGGATAAATTTCAATAATTCAAAACAAGTAAAAGATGCGGGGGCTAACATATTAGTTTCGGGTTCTACTATTTTTAATGAAAATAATGGGGACTTAAAAAAGAATATTGGATTACTTCGTTCTAGTTAATTAATGTTAGATCTTAAAAGTATCTATCTTTACTTCTTATCTGCTAAAAAGATTACAATAAAATCAATAAGAAGATTTTTTTTTTCAACTTCTTTTTACAACAAGCGTTTGTTGACGGAAAGTCCATCAAGATTTTTTTTCTACCCTAACCCATATCTTTTGTCGCCTTTCTTGAATCATAGAGAGTCCCTTTTGAAAATTTCAAAATTTGAGGCTAATTATTTCTGGAGTAATTCAAAAAATAAAAGTGATATAAAAAATTTGCATAGCTTTTTATGGTTAAATCTTGTTGATAGAAAGAATGATAAAGAGTCAATGAAAAAAATTTTAAATGATTGGATAAAAAACTATGGAAATTATAAAAAAGAAGTATGGGATGAGAATGTCTTAAGTAAAAGAATTATTGCATGGATTTCAAATGCAGATTTATTTTTAGATAAAAAGGAAGACAAGTTTCATAAATTTTTTACACTGTATCTAGTAAAACAAGTTAACTTTTTAAAAAAAAACTTAAATATAATTTCATACGATACAACCAGAATATCGTGCTTAGCTTCAATTATATTGTCAGGTTTAGTTTTTAAAGAATATTATATAAATTATAATTTTGGCATAAAAGAGTTAAAAAAAATTATAGATAATTTTTTTGATAAGAATGGTTTCCCAAAAAATAGGAATTCAGAAAATCTTATATTTTTTTTACAATATTTTATAATAATAAAAGAATGGATACAAAATGCACAGGAAGATGTACCTGAATATTTAAATGATATTATTGATAAAAATCTAATTTGTTTAAATTCATTAAAAAATGAAAGCAAAAACTTGCCTCTCTTTAACGGTGTAACTGAGAAAAATCTAGACGGCTTTTTAACATATTTATCAAAATTAAATTATGTTTTTAATAAAAAATTAAAATTTGTTGGTCAAATTCAAATTATAAAAAATAAGAAAAATACACTATATTTTGACTCTGGCGAACCTCCAGTTTATGAATATTCAAAAGATTATCAATCAGGCCCGCTTTCTTTCGAATATTTTTATGAGGGCAACAAAATAATAACCAATTGTGGATACGGAAGAAAGATATCAAAAAAAACTCAGCTTATAAGTAAATTTACCTCAGCACAGTCGACTTTGTGCTTAAATGATACATCTGTAGTTAAATTTCAAAGGAATAATTTAATAAATAAAACTTTTGGATCAACTATAAGTGATGGTTTTAAAATTTATGATATCGCACGCGAGGAAAATAAAAATGATACATTCGTTGCAGCAACACACAATGCTTACTTAAGCAAATATGGATATTTGCATAGAAGAGAAATTAAAGTTTTAAAAAAAAATGGTGATGTGAATGGGGTAGATACTCTAATAAAAAAAAAGAACCTTCCCCAAGGTTTGAGATTTAGTATAAGATTCCATATATATCCGGGCATATCAGCAATCAAAACTATAAGTGGACAAAGTATACTTTTGCAGATGAATCAAAAAAAATCTTGGGTACTGGTTTCTGAAAGACATAATTTAGAAATAGAGAGAGGATTATTTATGGGTAGAAATAGAATAGTAAATAATGATTGTGCGGTTATTTATGGTAATACTAATCAACAAGATACATGTATAAAATGGGAACTTAAAAGATCAATTTAAAAAAATATGCTGCGAAAAATAAAAAATGCATTGATTTCTGTATCTGATAAATCTGATTTAGAGAAAATATTGTTCTATTTAAAAAAAAACAAAATTAATATTATTAGCTCTGGAGGAACATTCAAAGAAATCATTAAACTTAAGTATAATTGTACAGAAGTTTCAAAATTTACAAAGTTTAAAGAGATGCTTGATGGAAGAGTTAAAACTCTTCACCCTAAAATTCATGCTGGAATACTGAACAATAGGTCAAATAAAAAACATCAAAGCCAGATGAGTAAAAATAAATTTAAAAATATAGATTTAATTGTTGTGAATTTTTATCCATTTCAAGAGACTATTACAAAAAATAAAAATAAAAATAGTGTTATTGAAAATATTGATATTGGTGGACCCACAATGGTGAGAGCTGCTGCTAAAAATTTTAAGGACGTAACGATAGTTACTGATAAAAGTGATTATAAATTTTTGATTAATCAATTAGAAAAAAACAAAGGCTCTACAGATTTAAGATTTAGAGAATATATGGCGAGTAAAGCTTTTGGATTAACTGCTTATTACGACTCAATAATTTCGAATTGGTTGAATAAAGAATTGAATATAAAATTTCCAGATAAAATAACTGTGTCTGGAAAAAAATTAACAGAATTAAGGTATGGAGAAAATCCTCATCAGAAAAGTAGTGTTTATTCTAATAAACTAAGTGAAAAAGAAATTGGTTTTAAAAAAATAGCAGGTAAGAATTTAAGTTATAATAATTACAATGATATGTTTTCAGGTCTAGAAATTTTGAATTCACTAAAAGGAACGGGCACAGTTATTATCAAACACGCAAATCCATCCGGGGTATCAGTAAATTCATCACCGCTTAAATCTTTCAAACATGCTTTGTTATGCGACCCTGTGAGTGCGTTTGGAGGGGTAGTGGCGTGCAATTTTAAGATAAATAAGAAAATTGCACGGGAGATCTCTAAAACTTTTTTTGAAGTAATTTTAGCAAAAGGTTTTGATAAAGAAGCCTTAAAAATTTTTCGATCAAAAAAAAATTTGATTTTAATCGACATATCGAAATTTAAATTAAATTCTGATATTCAAATCAAATATTTTAACAATTCTTTGTTAATTCAAGACCAGAATTTAGAGATATTTGATTATAAAAAGTTAAAATTTGTGACAAAATTAAAACCTTCTAAAAGAGAAATAAAACTAGCAGAATTTGCGATGAATATTTGCAAATTTGTTAAATCGAATTCTATTGTTGTTACTAAAGATTTTTCAACAATAGGTATTGGAGCAGGACAACCAAGTAGAGTTGATAGCTGTAAAATTGCAGTAGGGAAAGCTAAAACATTTCAGCCAAAAAAAATAAAAAATTCAATAGCTGCATCGGATGCTTTTTTTCCTTTCCCCGATGGTATAAAAAAATTAATTAAGTCTGGTGTTAAATTGATTATTCAACCTGGTGGGTCAATAAGAGATAAAGAGTCAATTAGAGTTGCTGATAAAGCTAAAGTTAAAATGATTTTTACTGGAACTAGACACTTTAATCATTAGGAAATTCTATCAACTTTTGCTGCAAGAACAAAATCGCTTTCATGTAATCCTTTGATAGCATGAGTAAATATTTTAATTTTTGCATAACCCCATCCAAACCAAATATCTGGGTGATGTCCTTCTTTTTCAGCTATTTGACCTACTTTATTTACAAAATTTTGACTTTCTAAAAAGTTTTTAAACTTAAACTCTTTTAATAAATAATAGGTCTTATGGTCGTCAGATTTCACATCCCATCCATCAACCTTCTTAAGATATTTGTGTATTTCATTGATATTGAAACTTGGTATGCCTCCCTCGCATGGTATACATTTTTTATCTGCTAAATCACTCATAATATTCCACATGGAGCGGGAGAAGGGAATTGAACCCTCGGCCTAAACGTTGGCAACGTTTCGCTCTACCACTGAGCTACTCCCGCTTTAAATATCTATTATATTATAAGATTTTAAATAAGGTCAACAACAAGTTTATTTTTTTTTATTGAGAATGGCAAATATATTGAATGAGCAATACTCTTCAAGAAAATTTATCTTACTTAAGATTTTAAAAGGTATAGAAAGCTTATTAGATGTGCAATTAGTTTTAAAAAAATTTACTTCAAATTTTGAGTTATAAAAAAAAGACTTATATTCCTTTAATGAGTACATGTTCAAGCCTAAATCTTGGATTGACTTTATTTTATCATCTCTTTTTCTATTTGCTCTTTGTATCAAAAATTTCTCTGGCAAGATTAAATGAAACCAAGGCAGAAAAGCTTTGGTTAATCCATGGTCTCCATTAAAAAAATTGTACAAAGGTCCGAAGCCTGTATATATTTTACCATTTGAGTTCATAAGATTGTACATTGAATTTAAAACTTTATCTAAGTGAAATGTATGTTCAAAAGTTTGTTTGCTAACAATGTAATCAAATTTTAACTGTGTTTGCCATTTGTTAATATCATCATAGACAAAACTTACTTTATCTTTAAATTCTGGAAAATTTTTATCTAAATTCATTTTAGCAAATTCGATACCCTGTTGATGCAGATCTATACCAATAATTTTTTTTGGGTTTTCTCTCGCTAAATCAATACAAAAAGCTCCTTTCCCACATCCAAATTCAAGAATTGTTTTGCCCTCTATATTAGGTTTTATGGGGAATCTTGGCCAGAAACTTTTATTACTTTTTAATTGTGCTTTATAATATTGAATTCCAGCATCCATTTAAACTAGTTGGGCTTGTTCATTGATATAAAAAAATCAGCATTGTTTTTAGTATTTTTTAGTTTTGCGATTAAAAATTCTATTCCATCCATTGTTCCCATCGGACTGATAATTCTTCGTAAGACATTCATTTTTGTAAGGTCCTCTTTCTTAAATAATAATTCTTCCCTTCGAGTACCTGATCTAGTTATATCTACAGCAGGATAAATTCTTTTGTCTGCAACCTTTCTATCTAATATTAATTCAGAATTACCAGTACCTTTAAACTCTTCAAATATTACTTCGTCCATTCTGCTTCCTGTATCAACAAGAGCCGTTGAAATGATTGTTAAAGAACCGCCTTGCTCCACATTTCTTGCAGCACCAAAAAATCTTTTGGGTCTCTGTAGAGCATTTGCATCAACACCACCCGTTAAAACTTTTCCTGAACTAGGAACTACAGCATTATAAGCTCTGCCTAATCTTGTGATAGAATCAAGAAGTATAACCACATCCTTTTTGTGTTCCACTAATCTTTTGGCCTTTTCTATAACCATTTCAGCAACAGCAACGTGCCTGGAAGCTGGTTCATCAAATGTTGAGCTTATAACTTCTCCTTTAACTGTTCTCTGCATATCTGTAACTTCCTCGGGTCTTTCATCAATTAACAAGACCATTAGATAACATTCTGGGTGATTGGCAGCTAAAGAGTGCGCAATGTTTTGTAATATTATTGTTTTACCTGCTTTGGGGGGTGATATTATAAGTGATCTTTGTCCTTTACCGATAGGACTCACTAGATCAATCAATCTTGCAGTTTGGTCTGGTTTCTTTTCGACTATATTTTTTTCTACTTCCATTTTTAATTGTTGATTAGGATAAAGTGGGGTTAAGTTATCAAATGCTATTTTATTTCTTCCCTTGTCCGGATCTTCAAAATTTATTTGATTAACTTTTAGTAGAGCAAAATATCTTTCTGAATCCTTAGGTGCTCGTATTTCTCCTACTACTGAGTCACCGGTACGTAGTCCAAATCTTCTAATTTGGCTTGGACTAACATATATATCGTCTGGTCCTGGAAGATAATTTGACTCAATTGCTCTTAAAAAACCAAAACCATCTTGGAGAACTTCTAGTACACCACCTCCTGTTATTTGTTCATTTTTTTCAGCAAGCTTTTTTAATATAGAAAATAAAATTTCTTGTTTTCTTAATGTGCTTGGATTTTCAATACCAAGTTTTTCAGCTTGGGAAATGAGCTCTGAAGGCGTTTTCTTTTTTAGTTCTTGTAAATTCATAATGATTGTTTGATTAGGTAAGTATTTCTAATATATTAAATAATGATAATTATTTCAAGTCTAAATAGGCTTAAAAACAACTAAAAATATAATAACAATAAGCAGAACAGTAGGAACCTCATTAATTACTCTGAAGAATTTAGATGAGCGCTCATTTCTGTCTAAACTAAAGTTATTAAGGCAATTAAATAAAAAGAAATGGTAAAATGTTAGCAATATAACTAATACGATTTTAGCAATAAGCCAAAATTCGCTGAAAGACTGAATTCCAATCGAGTGTATTAAGATAAGACCGAATAACCAAGATAAAATCATAGCAGGATTCATAATATAAACGAACAATCTTCTTTCCATTACTTTAAAGGTGCTTTTAACGTCATCATTTTTGGTCTCTGCATGATATACAAATATTCTTGGTAAATACAATAAACCAGCCATCCAAGAAATGATCGCAATAAGGTGTAATGCTTTAAAAAATAAATAAAAATTCATTTTAAAATAAATTTCTTAGCTAAATGTTGTAGTAAATTTATATGATCATCATTATCATTTAAACAAGGTACAACATCAAAATTTAAGCCACCGCTTTTTATAAAACTCTCTTTACCTTGCATCGAAATTTCTTCTAATGTTTCTACACAATCTGAAGAAAAGCCGGGACAAATTACTAAAACATTTTTTTTTCCCTCAGCCGGCAAATTTTCTAAAGTTTTATCAGTATAAGGTTGCAACCATTCTTGAGGTCCAAATCTTGACTGGAACGTAGTTTGTATAGGTATTTGTTTAAATTCCTCAGATAGCAATCTCGTAGTTTTCTGACAATAACAGTGGTAAGGATCTCCTTTATCAAAATATTTTTTAGGTATTCCATGATAAGAAGCGACAATAGCATCGGGCTTCCAATTTAATTCTGATAATTTCTTTTCAAGACTGTTTTTTAAAGCTTCTATATATAAAGGTTCGGACTCATAATGTGGTATTATTTGTAGACTTGGTTGCCATCTCATATCCATTAAAGTTCTATAAACTTCATCACACACAGTTGCTGTAGTAGCCGCAGCATACTGAGGGTATAAAGGCAAGATAACTATATTTTCACATCCTGATTTTTGCAGGCTTTTCATTTTACTTTTTATACTTGGATTTCCATATCTCATAGCAAAATCTATAATAATATTTTTTTTCTTCATTTTCTCAGATAATTTTTTTGTTTGCATAATTGTATAGTATCTAAGCGGAGACATATTCTCTTTTTTCATCCAAATTTCTTTATATGCCTTTGCTGTTTTTGATGGACGAAAATTTAGAATAAATAAATTTAGTATGATTTGCCATAGAATAGGGTTTACCTCTATAACTCTTCTGTCGGACAAGAATTCCTTGAGATATTTCCTTATATCAGACCATTTAGTTGAATCCGGAGTTCCAAGATTTACCAATAATAATCCTGTTTTACCAAATTTTATATCTGGATGGTCTTTGATCATTTATATTCTCTCACCAAGCTTGTTACAAATTTTATTGTTTCAGGTTTGGTTTCGGGCAGAACCCCGTGGCCAAGGTTAAAAATGTATGGTTGATCGCGGAATATATCTAAATATTTTTTTACTTCTACTTCTATATCCTTTTTATTTCTTAATAAGACTTTAGGATCTAATCCTCCTTGTATTACAGATGTTTTAATTTTTTTTTTTATCCAATTTGGGTCAACCTCATAATCAATACTTATACAATCTGGTTTTACCGAAGAACAAAAATCTTTATAGTTTTTACCAATGCCTCTAGGAAAACAAATGACTGGAATATTAAGTGCTTTAACAAATTCTACAATTTTTTTAGTTGGCTCATAACAATAGTCCTTTAGTTGACTTTGTGGAAGTAGACCTGCCCAAGAATCGAAAATTTGTATTATATTGGCGCCAGCATCTACCTGGTTTTTAATATGAATACATATAATTTCTTCTAATTTTTTATATAATTTTCTTGTAAGAGCATTGTTTTTAATAATTTCTTTGAAATTGAAATTTTTTTTTGGGGATTGTTTATTAATCATGTATAAAAATAGTGTCCAAGGGGCGCCTACAAAACCTATTAGGCTTTTTTTTTCTATTTCTATTCTTACTTTTTTTATTGCTTCGTAGACTGGTTTAAGATTGTTAGTAAAAGTTTCGTTATTTACTTTAATTAAAATATCTATGTGGGGTTCGTCTAATTGTGGACCGTACCCTTTTTTAAAATTCACATTTTGGCCTAAACCATAAGGGATCATGAGAATATCGGAGAAAATTATCGCCGCGTCCAAATCAAATCTTTTAATTGGTTGTATTGTAATTTCTTTAGCTAATTCACTGTTTAAACAAAGCTTCACAAAATCAGTATTTTGTTTTCTTATTTCCATAAATTCAGGTAAATATCTTCCGGCTTGTCTCATAAACCATACTGGTGTATCGCTAGAATTCTTGTTATTTATACAGTTCAGTAGTCTGTTCATAATAATTAATAATATAGATATAAAATATATTTAATGTAATAGGTCATGTTAGTTAGTAAAATAAGGATATTTCTCATTTTGTTTACACTGATATTTGATAAAAAAATAGGCTATAGGTCAATTATTGACATATTATTAACATTGTTAATTATTAGTTATTAAATTATTAACATAAAAATGGATGTTTAGAATTTGTTAGTTGTTGTTATTAAATTAATTTTTTTTCTAAATTACTGTTAATATCATCTATTTATACTAATATTATTCACAGTACATAATGAATAACAAATATCAAATATTTCTTATATCTGACTCAACGGGTGAAACCTTAGATAGAATTTTTTTGGCTTTACAATCACAATTTACAAATTTTGATTATGATAAAAAAGAATTTGTTTTTATAAGAACAGAGCAACAGATTGCAAAAATTTTAAAAGAATGTAAGGAAAAAAATAACTCTATTATTTTATACACAATTGTGGACACCAATCTCGCTAAACATCTCGCAGCTGAGAGTTTAAAAAACAATATTCCATGTTTTGGTGTTTTAGGAAATCTAATATTAAGTTTTTCTAAATTACTTAATCAAAAGGCTACACACAAACCAAGTGCCCAACATGTGCTCGACGAAGATTACTATAAAAGAATTGAAGCTATTCAATTCACAATGACACATGATGATGGAAAGAAAAATGAGGATATAAGTAAAGCAGATATAATTTTATTAGGCGTTAGCAGAACCAGTAAAACGCCAACCTCAATCTATCTTGCTAACAGAGGTTACAAAACATTAAATATTCCTTTAGTTTTAGATCAAAAAATCCCAGAGCTTCTAAAAAAAAATGAAAACAAGTTTTGCGTCATTGGACTAACTGCAGATCCGGTAAGGCTGTCAGAGATAAGGAAGACCAGAGCTAATACTAATACCAACATTGATTTAAAACTTTACACAAGTGTCGAAAAAATAAGAGAAGAAGTAGATAATTCTAAATCAATGTTCAAAAAATTTAGTTGGCCTATTATAGACGTAACACGAAGATCTGTTGAAGAGACCGCTGCTTCCATAATTAAAATTTATGAAATACAAAAAAACAAATGAGAATAGTACTAGCTTCTAAAAGCGGTGTAAGAAAAGAAATCTTAAAGAAAAACAACATAGATTGTGATGTTGAACCATCCAACGTTGATGAGCAAGAGGTCAAGGCTGCGATGTTAAATGAGAATGCAACACCTACACTTATTTCAAAAAATTTGGCAGAATTAAAAGCCAACAAAGTAAGCAATAAAAATCCTGACAGAATAGTTTTGGGAGCTGACAGTGTTATTGATTTTCAAGGAGAGTTAATATCTAAACCAAAATCAAGACAAGAAGCACTTGAAATACTTATAAAACTAAATGGAAAAAAACATCAGCTAATAAGCTCAGTTTGTATATCTAAAAATGGGGCAATGATTTGGAACTATACAGACGCTTCTTCTCTTACTATGAAAGAACTTAATTTAGACCAAATTCGATCTTATTTAAAAAAAGTAGATGATAAAAAATTATATGCCTATGGAGTTTATCAAATCGAATCTGGTGGAAAAGATTTATTTTTAAAAATTGATGGAGAAGAAGACTCGATTATGGGACTTCCAATTAAAAAAATAAAGGAGTATTTAAATAATTTAAAATGGTAATTTTAATTTGGCTAGTAGTCTGTGTTATTTTTTATTTAGTGCAAAAAATCCTTGGTGACTCTGGCCACGCACTGGAGCTTTTTGCTTTATTAACAGCACTAGCGCTTTTTTTTATTAATAGATTAAGCAGAAAAGAAAAAAAATGAAAAAATATCTGGTAATAGGAAATCCAATAGAGCATTCATTATCACCATTATTACACAATTTCTGGATTAAAAAGTATGGCTTAAATGCTATCTATGAAAAAAAGTTCTTAGAAAAAAATGATATTGAAAAAACTCTAAATGATATAAGAGAAAACAAGACAGAAGGTATAAATGTTACAGTGCCTTTCAAAAAACAGGTAATTCCTTTTTTAGATCATTTGTCAGATACTGCTCAAAAGTCTCAATCAGTAAATACAATTTTCAAAAGACAGAACAAGTTGGTTGGTGATAACACTGATGTTTATGGTTTTTCGGAAGCAATAAAATTAACCAACTTCAATCTAAAAAATAAAAAAGCACTAATTTTAGGTGCTGGGGGCGTAGTTCCCTCAATCATATTAGCATTAAAAAATATGGGAATTATAGAAATAGTTTTATCTAACAGAACAAAAGCAAAGGCAGAGGATCTAGAAAAAAGTTTCCCCTTTTTAAAAGTGATAAATTGGGGAGAGACAATAAAATCTGATTTAATAATTAATGCTACAAGTATAGGCATAAAGAAAAACGAGGAAATTAAGTTAGATTATACCAAACTAAATGGTCAGTTATTTTATGATGTAATTTACAATCCTCCCGAAACAAAATTCTTAGAAAAAGCAAAAAAAATCGGAAAGAAAATAGAAAATGGTAAAAGTATGTTTATTTATCAAGCATTAAAGGCATTTGAAATATGGCACGGGATCAGACCAGAAATTAATGCAGAGGTCAGGGATTTAATCAAATGATAAAAATAGGAATTACCGGTTCATTGGCATCTGGAAAGTCGACAGTAGCTAAAATAATTGCATCTAAGAAATATCCACTTTTTGACGCTGATAAAGCTGTAAAGAAAATTTATCAAACAAATATTTTTAAAACAAAAATTTTTAAAAAATTTAAACTTAAAAGTAAAAAAAACATAAAAAATAATATAAAAAAAATTATATCAAAGAATGAAAAGTTTCTTAAAGATATAGAAAAAATAATTCATCCTATTGTAAGAAGGCAAATAAGAAGTTTTTCAAAAAGTAACAAGAAAAAAAAATTCATAATTTTTGAAATACCACTTCTTATTGAAAGCAAATTAATGAAAAATTATGATAAGATTATACTCGTTAACTCAAGGAGAGATATAAGATTAAAAAGATATCTAAAAAGAGGTAATAATAAGAAGATCTTTAACCTTTTAAACAAAAGACAACTCTCACCTACAAAAAAAATTAAATTTTGTGATTATGTTATCAACAACAATGGATCTTTAAAACTTTTAAAAAAAAATATTAAAAATATAATGATTAAGATATGAGTGAAATCTTTTTAGATACAGAAACTACTGGTTTGTTTTCTCAAGATGGTGATAGAATTTTAGAGATAGCTTGTATTGAGACAAAAGATTTGATTCCAACAAACAAAATTTTCCACAAACTTATAAACCCAGAAAGAAAGGTTTCCCAAGAGGCTTTTAAGGTTCATGGTTTATCCAATGACTTTTTGCAAGACAAACAAAAATTTAAGGATATAGCTGAGGAATTATTAGAATTCATCGATGGAAAAAAGTTAATAATACATAATGCTCCTTTCGACATAGGATTTTTAAATATTGAACTAAAAAAAATTAATAAGAAAGCTCTAGACATAAAAAAAGTTGACGATACTTTGAGTTTGGCTCGATCGAAGTTTCCCGCTTCCTCGAACTCACTCGATAACCTTTGTAAACGTTTTAATATTGATCTTTCAAGAAGAACTAAACATAATGCTCTCTTAGATTGTGAATTACTAAGAAAAGTTTATATAAATCTTGTTGGACAAAAAGAACCATCGTTGTCATTCAGTGTAAATGATAATCTCGAAGAAAATAAGACTTCAGTGAAAAGTATAATAAATCGAGAAAAAATTGTAATTGAAATAGATCCCGAAGAGATAAGGAAGCATAATAATTTTTTGAAATTCAATTTTAAAAAGAATTTTTTTTAAGATTTTTTATTTTCGTAAAGTTTTTCAAAGTTAATTTCTTTTTGAAGATCTACGTTTTTAAATCCTGACTTTTCAAATAAATAACATAATGTTTGTCTAATTTCAGGGTAAACTATTTTTGGTACCTCAACTAATATAATTTTTTCCATCTCCTTTTTTTCAAATTCTTTTTCAAAATTCACTAGAGAAGAAAAGCAAATAGAGATTGGAGTTAAATTTGTATCTTTTTTAGATGATAAATATAATGTGGTATCTACCTCAATGACATTTTGATTTATCTTTTGACTTTTAATGTCAAAATTTACAAGAAAATTTTTTATATTTTTTTCCAAAAGAAAATAAGCTTTTGCTCCTACTATTTCAAACGATAAATCTTTTATATACTTTGAAACAATTTTATACGTCATCATTGCCTCTTTTTTTATCCTCTTTGATTATTTCACCTTCAATGTAGTTTTCATTTTTTTTACTCATACTTTTTTTTTTTAAAAAAGAGCCTATAATAATCTTTCTTGTCCAAGGTATTAAAAGAAAAAATCCTAAAGTATCTGTAACAAATCCTGGGAATATTAATAAGCATGCTGCTAAAGCTATTGACGCACCAGAAACAATCTCGAATAAGGGTATTTCATTCTTATACATGTTGAGGATTCCTGATCTAAGAGTACTCAGACCCTGTGCTTTGGCAAAATATATTCCAACTATAGCTGTTAGGAATATTAATAAAATTGTATTAAATGCACCAATGTTTTGGCCAATTTTAATCATCACAAATATTTCAATTGCTGGAATTCCAATTAAAAATAATAATATTGTGTTCATTTGTCCGTTTCCAAATTATATTAATAATGTATATTTATCAAACAATGAGTAATGAATTTGGATATTTAGATATAATACTTTTAGCTATGATCGCTGGCTTTATTATACTTAGATTAAGGAACATTCTTGGAAGAAGGACTGGCCATCAGGATAAAGTCTATGGGGGCTTTTCCGAAAAAGATTTTGATAAGTTTAAAGACAAAATAAAATCAAAAACAAAAAAACCTCAAACAGAATTTGACAAAGAACAAAGAAAAGAATTTTTAAAAGGAGCAGAGATAGCATACGAAACTATCATTAATTCATTCGCTAAAGGGGACAAAAAAAGCTTAAAAGATTTACTTACAAAGGAAATGAGACAAAATTTTGAATCTGCAATAGAAGAAAGAAATAAAAATAATATTAAATCTGAGTTAACGTTTATAGGTGTAAAATCATCTGTTGTAGAAAATTTTGAAAAAACGGCTACAGCGTTATTTTTTACTGTAAAATTTGTAAGTGAAATAATTTCAGTAAAACGAGATAAAGATAATAATGTTATTGAAGGGGATCCAGATAAAATTAAAACAGTTATCGATAAGTGGAAGTTTACTCGTCCAACTTCAAGCATGAGCCCAAATTGGTATCTTGCTGAAATTAAAAATAGTTGAAAAAAAAACCAACATTATCTGAGAAAGATAAAAAAAGTTGGGAAGATTTTCTAAAAAATTCTTCAGATATCCAAGACAAAGAAGATAAGGAAAGTGAAAAAAAGAAATTTATAAGATATAAATTTGATCTTCATGGACTATCTATAGAAGAAGCAACCAAAAAAGTTACAGAAATTATTGAAAATTGTTATGACAAAGGTATTTCAGAAATATTACTTATCACTGGTCAGGGACATCATTCAAACTTGGAAAAAAATGTCTACGTTTCAAAGGACCATAGTACATTAAAAGGAACAATACCTCAGTTTATTAAAAATACCTCATCACTATATTCAAAAATTGCTAAAATAGATAATGCATTACCAAAAGAGGGTGGTAAAGGCGCTTTAGTTATCCGATTAAAAAATTTTAAAGTATAAATTTTGATAAATCTGTATTTTTAACAAGATCACCCAAGTTTTTACTAACAAATTCTTTATTAACTTTGATAGTTTGTCCAGCTTTATCAGAGGCAGTAAAGCTAACCTCATCTAAAACCTTTTCTATAATTGTGTGTAATCTTCTTGCTCCAATATTTTCTACAGTTGTGTTAATTTCGGTAGAAAGTTTTGCAAGCATATCTATGCCGTCGTCAGAGAAATCAAGTTCAACGTCCTCGGTTTTCAATAAAGCCTTATATTGTTTAATTAAACTATTATCTGGCTCTTTAAGTATTCGTTTAAAATCATCTTCTGTTAAAGCACTTAGCTCTACTCTTATTGGTAAACGCCCTTGTAATTCTGGAAGTAAATCAGATGGCTTAGCTAATTGAAAAGCTCCAGATGCAATAAATAATATATGATCTGTTTTGACTGGGCCGTATTTTGTATTAACGGTTGTTCCTTCTATTAGTGGAAGTAAATCTCTTTGTACACCCTCTCTAGATACATCTCCCCCAATTCTATCTCCTCTTGCTGAAACTTTATCAATTTCATCTAAAAATACGATACCGTTATTCTCAGTTGAGTCTTTTGCTTGCTTAATAATTTTATCTTGCTCTATCATCTTGTCAGATTCTTGCGCAATTAATATTTCATGTGACTCTTTTACGGTCATCTTCTTCTTCTTACCTTTTGGACTTCCAGATTTACCGAGTATTTCACCAATATTTACCATACCAATGTTGGCACCAGGCATACCTGGAATTTCAAAACTAGGCATTCCAGTTGAAGTGTCGCTAACTTCGATCTCAATTTCATTTTTATCCAAATCACCAGATCTTAATCTTTTCCTAAAACTTTCTCGTGTTGCCAAGCTAGCTTTTTTACCTACCAGGGCATCCAATACTTTTTCCTCTGCAGCTAATTGAGCTTTTGCGTGGACTTCCTTTCTCCTTTTCTCCTTTTCCATAGCAATTGCTATTTCAATCAAATCTCTAATAATTTGTTCTACATCTTTACCAACATAGCCTACTTCAGTAAAACGAGTTGCTTCAACTTTAATAAAAGGTGCTTGGGCTAGCTTTGATAATCTTCTAGATATCTCTGTTTTACCGACACCTGTTGGTCCAATCATCAAAATATTTTTTGGTAAAACTTCATCTTTCATATCTTCTGATAGAGCTTGTCTTCTCCATCTATTTCTTAATGCAACCGCAACCGCTCTTTTAGCTTGATGTTGTCCAATAACATATCTATCTAATTCTGAAACTATTTCTCGTGGAGATAATGCACTTACTTTAGAACCATCCTTATTTAAAGATTCTTTTACAATTTTTAGATTTGGTGCTTTTTGTGTCATAATTAAACTTTTTCTGTTGTAACATTACCATTTGTAAATACACAAATCTCTGATGCTACTTTCAATGATTTTTTTGCAATTTCTTCTGCTGACATGTCACTATCCATTAAAACTTTTGCAGCAGCAAGAGCATAATTACCGCCAGAACCTATTCCAATTATACCATCTTCTGGTTCTAAAACATCCCCTGTTCCTGAAATAATAAAACTTTTTTCTTTGTCAGCTACAGCCATAAGAGCTTCTAATCTTCTAAGATACTTGTCTGTTCTCCAATCTTTCGCCAATTCAACAGCTGCTCTTGTAAGATTGCCAGCGTGTTTTTCCAACTTTGCTTCTAGTCTTTCAAAAAGAGTTAATGCATCTGCAGTTGATCCAGCAAAACCTGCAATTACATTTCTTTTCTCAATCTTTCTCACTTTTTTGGCTTTACTTTTAAGGACTGTATTTCCTAAGCTAACCTGTCCGTCACCAGCTACAATAGTTTGATTTCCCTTCCTAATTAGGACTATAGTAGTTCCATGCCATATTTGGTTTGTATTCATACTTAATTAATGTAGAGACTGATTTTGAATCTTCAAGACCCTGCGCTCATTTATTGATAAATGATAAAATTAACTATATATCTTTAGAAGAATTCAAATTTATGAGTAGAAAAGCTAAAATTCAAAGAAAAACTAAAGAAACAAATATTTCCGTTGAGGTAAATTTAGATGGAAAGGGCAAATATCAGATAAAGACCAAAATAGGTTTTTTAGATCACATGCTCGAACAACTCTCCAAACATTCATTAATAGATATGAAAATAAATGCTAAGGGAGATACACACATAGACTTGCACCATACAACAGAGGACACCGGTATAGCAATTGGAGAAGCTATTAGAAAGGCTGCTGGAAATTTGAAAGGAGTTAGAAGATATGCGACTACTTACATTCCAATGGATGAAACCCTTACTCGTATCTCTTTGGATATATCAAATAGGCCTTACTTAATTTGGAATGTTGAATTAAAAGTAGAAAAACTTGGTGAGATGGACACAGAATTATTTAAAGAATGGTTTCAAGCATTCTCTCAATCAGCAGGTATTACTTTACACGTTGAAAATATTTATGGTGACAATAGTCACCATAAGATCGAGTCTTGTTTTAAAGCTTTAGCCAGATCATTAAAAGGAGCTTTAGAAATTGATAAGAGGGTAAAAAAAATTCTACCTTCAACAAAAGGTAAATTGTAAAATTAAATGTTAATAATTGTAGTTGACTATGGAGTTGGCAATTTAAGATCAATATCTAAATCCTTAGAAAAAGCAAGTAGCGACAGCAACCTAAATTGTTCGATCAAAGTAAGCTCAACAATTACGGATATAAAAAAAGCTGATAAATTAGTTTTACCTGGGCAAGGTTCTTTTAAGACTTGTAAAAAAGGAATTGAAAATGTTAAAGGATTAGAAGATGAGTTAAATGAGGGTGTATTATTAAAAAAGAAACCAATTTATGGAATTTGCGTAGGAATGCAGTTATTTGCCTCAACAGGTTTTGAGGAAGAAAAAACAGAAGGACTTAATTGGATACCCGGCGAAGTGATTAAGTTAAAACTTAATTCATCAGATTTAAAAATTCCTCATATGGGTTGGAATGAGTTAAAGATTAAAAATAAAAACAAAATTTTTGATGGAGTTGATAGCAAAAGTCATGCATACTTTATACATAGCTACGAGTTTGTCCCAAATGATAAGAATACAATATGTATAACAACTAATTATGGAAAAGATATTATAGCAGCAGTATCTTCGCAGAACATTCATGGATCTCAATTTCATCCTGAAAAAAGTCAAGATACAGGCTTGAAAATATTAAACAATTTTTTAAAAATTTGAAATAGTGAAAATTTTTCCAGCAATCGATATTAAAGACAAGAAATGTGTAAGACTAATTAAGGGAAGTTTTGAAAATAAGACCGTATACGAAATGTCCCCTTTTGATCAAGCTGGTAAATTTAAAGATCATGGTTTTAAAAATTTACATATCGTAGATTTAGATGGTGCATTGACAGGAACAACCACTAATTTAGAAGTTATTAAAAAAATAATTGTTAAATATGATCTTAAGGTAGAAATAGGCGGCGGTGTAAGAACTTTCGAAAGTATTAAAAAATATATAGATTCTGGTGTTGAAAAAGTAATTTTAGGAAGCGCCGCAATAAAGAATAAAGAATTTTTAAGAGAAGCTTGTAAAAAATTTCAAAACAAAATTGCTTTAGGTTTAGATTCAAGAAATGGAATGCTATCTATTTCAGGTTGGACAGAAGACTTAAATGTTAAAAGTGAAGATTATTTAATACAAATTAAAGATTTTGGTGTAAGTAGATTAATTTTTACGGATATTAATAGAGATGGAACAAAGTTAGGTCCAAATTTCGAGCAAACAAAAAAAATTACTGAGTTAATAGATTGTCCATTAATTATTTCTGGAGGTGTTTCTACAATTAATGACATTAAAAAAGCAAAAACTTTTAATAATAAAAAAATAGAGGGAATAATTGTTGGTAAAGCTATATATGATGGAGATATTAGGCTCGAGGAGCTCGCAAAAGAAATAGATATTTAAAATGGTAGCAAAATTATCTACGATAAGAAGAAAAATTAGACTTGGTAAAAAATTAGGATTTTCAGAGAGAGCAAGAGCTATAAATAAAGGACTGCTTAAAAGCAGACTAAATAAAAAAAAAAATGTTAAAAAATAGAATTATTCCCTGTCTTGATGTAAAAAACGGAAGAGTAGTTAAGGGAATTAACTTCGTTGAATTAAAAGATGCTGGCGATCCAGTCGAACAAGCTAAAATATATAGTGAAAGTGGAGCAGATGAAATATGCTTTTTAGATATTACTGCTTCAAATGAAAATCGGGACACTTTAATTGATATAGTAAAAAAAACTGCCAAAGAATGTTTTGTGCCATTGACCGTTGGTGGCGGAGTCAAAAATATAAAAAATATTAGAGACTTATTGCTAGCAGGCGCAGATAAAGTTTCGGTAAATACAGCAGCAGTAAAAAATACTGATTTTGTAAAAGAGGCATCTCTAAAATTTGGATCTCAATGTATCGTTGTTGCAATTGATGCAAAAAAAGTTTCAGATAATATATGGGAAATTTTTACTCATGGTGGAAAAAATAAGACGGGAATCGATGCTGTTGAATTTGCCAAGCAAGTAGAAGCTAAAGGAGCAGGCGAAATTTTATTAACTTCAATGGACAGAGATGGCACAAGATCTGGTTATGATATTGAACTTTTAAAAGCCATCACTCAAAATACAAATATACCCGTCATTGCTTCAGGAGGAGTTGGAACTTTAGACCATTTGTATGATGGTATTGTTAAAGGTGGTGCAAGCGCAGTTCTAGCTGCCTCTATTTTTCACTACGGTGAATTTAAAATTAAAGATGCTAAAGAATATTTGAATTCTAAGAATGTATCAGTAAGGTTATAAAATGTTTGAAAACTTAGAACAATTGATAAAAACAATAAGAGAAAGAAAAAACTCCCCTCTTGATAAATCTTATACAAATAAACTTCTTAATAATAAGAGTTTAAGTGTTTCTAAAGTAAAAGAAGAGATAGGAGAACTAATCGAGTCTGTAGAGAAAAATTCAAACAAAATACATGAGGCCGCTGATGTGCTTTATCATTTGATGGTTTATTTAGAGGCTAATAAAATAAAAATTGAAGATGTAATGAAAGAGCTTGATAGTAGAAAAAAGAAATAATCTAAATGAGTAAAATTAAAATTTTTTTCATTCTTTTTGGGCTTTTTGTGCTTTATAAAGGATATACAGCGTTCAGAGATTTTGAAATTGGAGTTGCAAATAGAGCTGTAGATATCAAAGTAAAATCTGGTAGAGATGTAGAAGAGGAAGTAATTGCGCTTATGATGTATTTTGGACAACCATTAAAGTTAAAAGAACACTTATACACTTCATCTAGAACTGAATGTTTAAATTTAAAAGAAAACGCTGAGAGTAGTTCATCAGCGTTTTATAAATGCGCGAGAGTAAATGCTAAAATTACCGAAGGTAAAATTATTGAAGTAATTGAAGAATTAGAGGTTATCCAATGACGTACGATAATAACAATATATTTGCAAAAATCCTTAGAGGAGAAATACCTTGTAATAAAGTTTATGAAAATGATCACGTCTTAGCTTTTCACGACATTAATCCTAAAAAAAAAGTACATGTTCTTGTAATTCCAAAAGGCGAATATATTGATTTAGATGATTTCAATAAGAAGGCTTCAGACAAAGAAATAATTGAATTAAACAAAGCGATAACTCACGTATCAAGCTTGGTAGGTGCAAATAAAAAAGGTTATAGAGCTTTAACAAATATAGGAAGTGATGGGGGTCAAGAAGTTCCCCACTTACATTTTCACATATTCGCAGGTGAAAAAATAGGTAAAATGGTTTCTTAACTTATTGATTTTCCTCTGGGATTAAAAAAAAATTTTTTTTAATATCAGAATTTTTAATTAAATTTTCAATTTTTAATAATGTGATATTGTTATTAATATCAACTAATCTCCAACCATTTAAATTATAGTTTTTTTTATTGAAGAATAATGTTATCTCCCCTTTATTTTTATTCAAATATTTAATTTCAATAAAATTTTTATTTGGAAAGTTCTCCCCACTTGAAATTAATTCAGAGAATTTTTCTTTATTTAGAATATCCATAAAAAAAGATTTGGATACCGGATATCTATAAATCTTATTATATCTTTTGTGATAAATTACTAAAACTCTATTGTTTATAATAAGTTCTTTTTGATTTTTGTCTTTATATAGACATCTTAAGAAATAAGGCCTTTTTAAAAAACAAACTCCTTTTTCATTTTTATCAAATGATTTTTGAGTAAAATCAAATTTAAGAGTTTCTGATGAATTAAAATTATTAATAATACTTATTTTTTCAATAGCTTTTAATGAACCGAAGTAGCCTATAAAAATGATTGTAATAAAAATTATAGTTATATTTTTTTTTAGCAAAAAACTATAAAACCTCTCTTTTACCAACATGGTTTGCTTTGCTAACTACCCCATTATCTTCCATTTGATCAATTATTCTAGCTGCACGGTTATAACCTATTTGAAGTTTTCTTTGTAAAAAACTTGTTGAGGCTTTTTTTTCAGTTTGTACAATTTTGATTGCAGAGTCATATAATTCATCATTTCCATCTAATGACAAACTATCAGTTTTCTCACCTACGTTAATTGCAGTTATCTCGTCAATATAATCTGGTTCACCCTGTGATCTTAAAAAACTATTAACTTTTTCTATTTCACTTTCAGAAACATATGGACCATGAATTCTAAAAATTTTATTGGCTGACGACATGAACAGCATATCGCCTTTTCCTAAAAGTTGCTCAGCTCCTTGCTCTCCTAAAATTGTTTTACTATCAATTTTTGAACTTACTTGAAAAGATACTCTAGTAGGAAAATTTGCTTTAATTGTTCCTGTTATCACATCTACACTAGGTCGTTGAGTGGCCATTATAATATGAATACCAGCTGCTCTTGCCATTGCTGATAACTTCTGAACATATCCCTCGATTTCTTTACCAGACACCAGCATTAAATCTGACATTTCATCTACAACAACAACAATATAAGGCATTTTGAGCCTGTGTTTTTGGTTGTATCCATCAATATTTTTAACTCCATCCGAACTCATTAATCTGTATCTGCTTTCCATTTCTTTAACAGTCCAGCTTAACGCCGATGTAGCTTTTTTTGCATCTGTAATTACAGAGGTTAATAAGTGAGGAATTCCCTCGTAAGACGACAGCTCCAACATTTTTGGATCAATAAGAATAAATTTACAATTATCAGGACCATGCTTATATAATAGCGACATAATTATACTATTGATACAAACGGATTTACCTGATCCAGTGGTACCAGCCACTAAAAGATGTGGCATTGACGTTAGATCAACTGTAATAGGAATTCCTGAAATGGTTTTTCCAAGAGCAATTGGTAAACTATTTTCTTTTTTGCTGAAATTATCGGAGGATATTATTTCTGAAAGATATACATCGTCTCTTTTAGTGTTTGGGATTTCTATACCAACAGTGTTTTTTCCAGGTATCACAGACACTCTTGTAGATACAGAACTTGTATGACGGGCAATATCATCAGATAAATTAATGATTTTAGAAACCTTTACCCCTGGAGCAGGTTCAAATTCATATAAAGTCACTACTGGACCATTACTAATTTTTTTAATTTTACCTTGAACACCAAAATCAAGAAGTATTTTTTCTAAAAAATCTGGCTCAATATTTTTGGTGCCCGACTTTGTAATTGATAAACTTTTATTTTTTTCCAAAAGAGAAAGAGAAGGTAATTTATATTTATTAGTTTTTGTTTCTGAATTTTTAATTTTAAAACTAAAGGATTGTTGTTTTTCTTGACCTAAATATACATCGTCCTGTATTTTATCTTCTAACTCATCCTGAGTAATTATCTTACCGTCATTATTTTGATTATTTTTTATGAAAAATCTAAAAATTTTTAAAAAATTAATTGATGAACTTAAAACAAAAAAAGTTAAGGTTAAAAAAAGAAAACCGATTTTAAAGTATTCACTTTCAACTATTGGAAAAAAACTGCTAAAGAAACTATAGCTTCTTTCACCAACAAATCCAGAATTACCATTATCGATTAACCAAAATGAATTATTAAAACTTGAATAAATGAATAAGCAGCCAAAGAATAGACTTGCACAAAGGTAAAATGATTTAGCTAATAAATTTTCTATTTTTTTATTTATAATTAAATTTATTCCCCAAGATAAAATACAAATACCAATTGCAAACGACATTAATCCAAAACTTTGAAGAAAAAAGTCTGCTGTTGCATTTGAATAATAGTAGAAAATATTAATAACCTCGTCACCTTCTGCTCTGTATATCAATGTTGTGTTTTCTGGGGAATAAAGGGCCAAAGTAAATGTGAATAGGAAACATAAGCCAATTAAAATCACTCCAAATAACTCAATTAGACGCCTTTTCATAAAACTTGCGACACTGCTTAATAAACTATTTAATTGCATTTCTCGAATCACCTAGTTTACTTTGTATCATTTATATAAAATTGATAAAATTCATAAAAATATGAAAAAACAAAAAATTTGTATCATTGGAGATGGATTATCAGGTTTAACCGCAGCTTTGGCTCTTAGTAATTTGGATATTGAAGTAGATTTTATTATTAAAAATATACAAGAAAAAAAATCAAGTGATCCAAGAATTACTGCAATTTCCCAAAGTAATTTCAAATTTCTGATTAAATATTTAGATAAAAAAGATGCCAAATTATTTTGGCCATGTAAAAAAATTAATTTGTTTTATGAAAAAATAAATCATCTTTATAATTTTATTAATTTTTCAGAGGGTCACAAAAATCTTTTATATATAATAAAAAATAATGATCTTAAAAAAGTTTTTTTAAAAAAAATTAAAAGTAAAAAAAATATTAAAATTATTAATAAAGAAGTAAAAAAAGTTGATACTAAGAATACCTGTATTCTATTTGGAAAAAAAAGTTATGCCTATGATTTGATATTATTATGTATTGGAAGAAATTCAAAAATAATTTCTGATTTTATTGGAAAAAGATATATCCAAAAAGATGATAAAGAAATTGCCTTAACATCCATGGTTAGCCATAATATTAATATTAGTGACCCAAGACAGTACTTTTTAAAAGAGGGCCCACTTGCGATTTTACCAATTAATGAAAAAAATTTTTCTTTTGTTTGGAGTGTTTCAAATAAATTTAAAAATAAAAATATAAATGATATTGTTTATAATAAATTAAAAAAAATATTAGGTAGCAAAATAAATATTAATTTGAATAAAATTTTTAATTTCCCAATTTCTTTTAAATTCAATTCTATTTTTTCGAAAAATAACTCACTAGTTCTTGGCGATGGCTCTTATAATGTTCATCCAGTAGCAGGCCAAGGTTTCAACTTGATAATAAGAGATATTATGAAATTATTTCAATTTATTGAATATAACCAGTCTTTAGGTTTGCCAATAAGAGACTCTGAGATTATTAAGAAGTTTGTAAGTTCAAGAAAACCAGAAAACTTACTTTTTGGTTTAGGAATTAATTTAACAAATAGTTTTTTTAAACAAAATAAAATTATTTCACCGATAAAGGACTTCATTTTGAAAGATATTAATAAGTTTAATTTTTTAAAGGAAATGAGTATTAAAATTTCTGATAAAGGGATTTTTCAATCCTTAAAATAAAAAAATTATTTATTTTTTTTCAAACTCTAAAAGCTTTTTTTTAAGATTTCTACCGCCTATTGCAGAAAATCCAGCCAAAGATCCATCAGATCTTATGACCCTATGACATGGAATAGCTAAAATATGTTGATTTTGACCACAAATCTTTCCAACATGTCTTGGTGATAATCTAAATTTTTTAGCAATCTCTCCATAACTTTTGGTTTTCCCTTTTTTAATTTTTCTAAGTTCGTTCCACACTTTTTTTTGGATCGAGCTACCCTCAATTTTTAATGGAAGATTTATAAGTTTCGTCTCACCTTTAAAAAATAAATTAGTATCACTTTTAAGTTTATTTAATAAAAATGAAGTTTTCCCTTGTTTTGATGACTTTTTAAAACGAATAGAAGTTACTTTGTTTTTTTGCTCTGTAGCTGTAATCCAGCCAAACTTAGTACTAAAACAAATGGCATTTTGCATATATTCTATGTTAATAAAAAACAAAATTTAATAAATGAATATATTTGCATTATCCTCAGGAAAAGGCCCAAGCGGCATAGCTATAGTAAGAATATCAGGTCCGCAGACACTCAATATTTGTAAGTCTTTAACTAATGAAAAAAATATTAAATCTAATGAGATAAATTTATGTAAATTTGTAGACCCAAAAAATAAAAAAATTATTGATCCTGAAGCACTACTTTTGTGGTTTCCAAAACCCCATAGCTTCACAGGGGATGATTTAGCCGAACTTCATATTCATGGAAGTAATGCTGTAATAAGTTACCTTTTAAAGGTTCTATCAAACCAAAAAAATTGTAGATTAGCTGAACCAGGAGAATTCACTAAAATTGCCTTTCAGAACAATAAGATAGATCTTATTAAAGCAGAAAGTATCGGAGATTTAATACACGCTGAAACTGAGCTTCAAAGGGAACAAGCAGCAAATTTAGTTCAAGGACATGCATCCAAATATTATGCAAACTTAAGAGAAAAATTGGTTAAATCATTATCGTATATAGAGGCTAAAATAGACTTTGCAGAAGATGATCTTCCTGGAAATGTTTTAAAGGAAGTTCAGAAATCAATTAAACAAGTCCACACTGATATTAAACAAATTTTAGAGGACCAAAAAGTTGGGGAAAAAATTAGAGATGGTTTTAGAATATCTATCATAGGAGAAGTTAACGCTGGGAAGTCATCTTTATTAAATCTTCTTGCAAAAAGAGATGCTGCAATCGTCTCGGAGGAGGAAGGTACCACAAGAGATGTGGTTGAAACCTATTTAAATATAGATGGATATCCTGTTATTTTGGCTGATACTGCGGGTATAAGAAAAGCTAAAAATAAGGTCGAAAAAGAGGGTATTAAAAGAGCTATTAAAAAAGCAAAAGAGGCTGATTTAACTTTAGTCATTATTGATGTATCAAAAAAAACAATTAACAAAGATGTTAAAAAATTAATTAATAAAGACTGTATATTAGTTTTTAATAAATCTGATTTAAGCAAAAAAACTCCAAGTAATGAATTTGAGGAGAATGATCAAATTTTAATATCGGTAAAAAATAGTAAAAACATCGACAGGCTCATAAAGACAATTAAAGAGAAGCTAAGCAAGAAATTTATGAATACCAATAATATTCTGGTTACTAGAGAGAGGCATCGAGCAAAACTTAATGCAGCGTTAAAAGAAATAGAAAAATTTTTAAAGAAAGATCAAAAAAAAGAGATAGAGACAGCCGCAGAAGATCTTAGACTTGCCACAAGACATCTTGGGAGCATAGTAGGTAACGTTGATGTTGAAGAAATACTGGGATCTATATTTCAGGACTTTTGTATCGGTAAATAACTCATCTTTGAGCTTGTAAAATTATATTTCATCGATACATTCTCTAAATGAACAATAAAATGACCTTTGATGTGGCTGTAATAGGCGGTGGACACGCTGGATGTGAGGCTGCAGCAGCATCGGCCAGAATGGGTGTAAATACTGGTCTTTTTACACATAAAATAGAGACTATAGGTGAAATGTCGTGCAACCCGGCAATCGGAGGACTAGGCAAAGGTCACTTGGTTCGAGAAATTGATGCCTTGGATGGTGTTATGGGTGATGTAGCTGACAAATCAGGTATTCAGTTTAGATTGTTGAATAGAAGTAGAGGCCCTGCAGTCAGAGGACCACGAACTCAATCAGACAGAAAGCTTTACAAGAAATATATGCAAGAGTTATTGCTGAACTACGAAAATTTAGAGGTGATAGCTGATCCTGTTGTGAAATTCATTTTTGAGAAAGACAAAATTAAAGGTTTCATTTGTCAAAGCGGAAAAGAGGTAGAGTGTAGTCAGCTAATTCTTACCACAGGAACTTTTTTAAATGGTTTAATACACATAGGGGAAAAACAGATACCAGCAGGAAGATATGATGAAAAACCATCTACAGGGCTGAGTGAACAATTAGCAAAATTTAATATCAAAATTGGAAGGCTCAAAACGGGTACACCTCCACGATTAGATGGAAGAACTATTAATTATGATAATCTTGATATGCAACCAGCAGATAATGAACCTTACTTTTTTTCATTCCTAACTACTAAAGCGATTAATAAACAAATTAGTTGTGGAATGACTCATACTAATGATAGCGTGCATAAAATTATAAGCGATAATATTTTAAGAAGTGCAATGTACTCTGGCAACATTAAAGGTGTGGGTCCAAGATACTGTCCATCCATAGAGGATAAAGTTGTTAAGTTTAAAGAAAAGCAAGAGCATCAAATTTTTTTAGAGCCGGAAGGATTAGATGATCACATAGTTTACCCTAATGGTATTTCGACCTCGTTACCAGAGGATGTTCAGCTCAAAATACTAGCCAAAATTAAGGGCCTGGAAGAGGTCAAAATGGTAAGAGCAGGGTATGCAATAGAGTATGATTATGTTGATCCAAGAGAGTTAAAAGCGAGTCTAGAAGCCAAGAAAATAGAGTCTCTTTTTTTAGCTGGTCAAATTAATGGGACGACAGGCTACGAGGAGGCAGCAGCTCAAGGATTGATAGCTGGAATTAACGCTGCTTTAAAAGTCAAAAAAGAAGGTGAGTTTATTTTAGACAGAGCTAGCTCATACATTGGTGTGATGATTGACGACCTTATCACAAAGGGTGTTTCTGAACCCTACAGAATGTTTACTTCCAGAGCTGAATACCGATTGTCACTAAGAGCAGATAATGCAGACAAAAGACTCACACCAATTGGTATTAAAATTAATTTAGTAAAAGATGATAGAAAAAAATTATTTAATGAGAAACAAAAAAAAATAAACAGTTTGGAAACTTCTTTATTAAACAAATTTATTACGCCAAATGCCGCCTCAAAACACTCAATCAAGATCGCGATGGATGGTGTTAAAAGATCTGGATTAGATATTTTAGGTATAAAAAACGTTAAGTTAAATCAAGTTAGAAATATTTGGGCTGATATACCCCATTATGGACGATCAATTGATGAACAGGTTGAAATAAACGCTCACTACTCAGGCTACTTGCCTAAACAAGAGAGCGATATTAAAACTTTCAAAAAAGATGAAGGTCTAGTGATACCTAAAGAGATTGATTATGATTCTTTTAGTGGGCTTTCTAACGAAGTTAAGTCCAAATTAAAATTGATAAGACCAAAAACTTTAGGACAGGCTCTTAGGATTGATGGAGTGACCCCAGCTGCAGCAATAATTTTATTGGGAGCTATAAAAAAGGTAAAAAATAGGGTTTCAGCCTAAAATCCCTATGAATCTTAGTGAATCTAAGGTTAAATCAAAGCTTATTTTAACTAAAGATCTAAATTTTAACAAAAAAAAACTTGAACTTACTGAATTATTTGTACAAGAGGTTTTAAATTACAATCAAAAGCATAATTTAATTTCTAAACACTCTGAAAAAGAGATTTGGAACCGACATGTTGTTGATTCAGCTCAACTTGTTAAGCATATTGATCATAAAAATTTTAATAGTTTAGCCGATCTAGGTACTGGAGCAGGCTTTCCAGGTATTATTCTTTCCATTTTTTATAGTGATATTCTCACGTTTCACGTGAAACTTTATGAAAAATCTAGAGTAAAAGTCGATTTTATTAAACGTATTATCCAAAAACTAAAACTTACAAAGACATATGTATATGATAATGATTATCAATCTCATATATTAGATACAGACTATATTACATGTAGAGCTTTTAAGAAATTGCCTGAAGTATTAAGAATTTCACGTGAAACCTCTAAGAAATCTCATAAGCTCATTGTAATGCTTGGAAAGAGTGCACAGGAAGAACTAAAAAAAGCTTCAAAGGACCTAATTTATAAGTATAAACTAGTACCAAGCATCACGGCAAGTGATTCAAAAATAATAATAGTTGATGCTAAAAAATAAACTGTGGCTAGATCGATAATATCTGTAATAAATCAAAAAGGTGGGGTTGGTAAAACTACTACCGTAATAAATCTCGCGACTGCATTAGCGATTAAAGGAAAAAAAGTCCTCGTTCTCGACCTAGATCCACAAGGTAACGCCACTACTGGCTTGGGAAAATCAAATAATGATGAGAAAAAAAGTATATATAATTTACTTATAGGTAAAACTTCCGTTAAGGAGGTAATTCAACAAAGCAGTGTTCCAGGCCTAGATCTCATTGGATCGAACGTTAATCTTTCAGGTTTAGAAGTTGAAACTGCGAATGATGCTAATCGAGCTTTTTTATTAAAAGAGATTTTAAATAAAGAAGAGGATGTACATCTAAAAAGATACGAAAATATTTTTATAGACTGTCCACCCTCTTTAAGCTTGCTGACAGTAATGTCTTTGGTTTCCGCTAATGAATTGTTAATACCTCTTCAGACTGAGTTTTTTGCGTTAGAAGGTATAACACAACTGATCAGAACAATTGATAGAATAAAAGTTAATTTAAATCCCGACCTAGGAATCAGGGGAGTTTTATTGACTATGTTCGATAAAAGAAACAAATTGTCATCACAAGTTGACATTGAAGCAAGAAAGCATTTCAAAAATAAAGTTTACAAAACAGTGGTACCAAGGAATGTTCGATTATCCGAGGCCCCATCCCATGGTATGCCTTGTTTAATATATGATAAAAAATGTTCAGGTAGCAAATCGTATATAAACTTAGCAGAAGAATTTATCAGCCAAGAAAATCAACCACTAGGGAGCGCAGCATGAACGCAGCAAAAAAGGGTCTTGGTAGAGGTCTTTCAGCTTTATTTGGCGATATAGAAGTCAAGACAAGTTCATTAGATTTAAACACAAATAGTCTTCCCATAGCAGATCTGGAGAGAAATAAATATCAACCAAGATCAACATTTGATGAGGATAAACTAGATGAATTGTCATCATCTATTAAAGAAAATGGTATTATTCAACCTATAGCTGTACGACCAAATAAGTATGAAAAAGGTAAATTTGAGATAATTGCAGGTGAACGAAGATGGATTGCAGCTCAACGCGCAGGATTAAACAAAGTTCCTGTTGTAGTGCTGGATATCGACGACCAGAAAAGTTTAGAGGTAGCAATAATTGAAAATGTACAAAGGGAAGATTTAAATATTATAGAAGAAGCAAAAGGATACCAGAGACTTCTTCAAGAATTTGGATATGATCATGAAAAAATTTCAAAATTTATGTCAAAAAGCAGAAGCCACATAAGCAATACCTTAAGGTTGCTTAATTTACCTGAGGATATTATCGGACTTTTAGAAGAAGAAAAGTTAACCGCTGGTCAAGCAAGACCTTTAATTGGCTTACCGAATGCATCAGAAATTGCAGAAAATATTGTTAAAAAAAAGGTGGCAGCCAGAGAGGTTGAGTCTTTCGTAAAAAATAAAAAAACAAAAAGTAAATCCGATATAGAAGATCCCAACATTCAATTTATTAAAAATGAAATTGAAAGTAAACTTGGATTAAGTATTGAAATAGTAAATAAAAAAAATAATTCTGGAAAGGTCGTAATTAAATATAAATCTTTGGATCAATTTGAACTTATTTCAAAAAAACTTAGGAAGTAGCTTCAGCTTTTTCGTATAAATTAATAATTAAATTTTTTAGTAAAACATTATTATTTAAATTAACATTTTTCTTTATTTGTAGTTCTGTTTTAAAAAGTATTCTTTTAGCCTCTTTTAGTTTTTTTATGTTCCATTTTTTCATCTGCTTGTTAAATATGGGTTTATCTTTCCAAAATATGGGTGGCTTAATTGTATCCACTGCTGCTTCTAAATTTTTTTCCTTTTTGAGCAAATAATTTAGATTTAAAAGTCTTTCTATTCTTGCCCCTAAAATACCAAGATAAAAATAAGCGTTTTCACTTTGAAAAGTTACACTACCAAGACTATAATTGAGTTTCTCTTTTTCAGCACACAAACAGTAATCTCTAACATCATCAAAATCTAAATTATTATTGTTGTTCAACAATTCTGGAAGCTTTTGAATATAAATTTTTTTATCTGAAAATAAAGATTTTATTTTGTTTATTTCATGAAACAATGTTTTTCGATTTAATCCTGAATTGCTAATGAGAAAATTTATCATCTGTTGGTTCACACCCGTATATCCTTCGAGTTTTTTTCTTACATAATCTGAAAGGGTCCTTTCATTATCTTGGTAGCAGGCAATAATTCCTGCTTCTTTATTTTTCTCACAAATTTTTCTAACAGTTGACTTTTTATCTAGATTTTGGGCAAACAAAAATATTTTTATATCCGATTTTTGATTTTCTAAAATTTCTGAAATAAGATCTTTTATTTTGTCAGAAATTTCACTTATAAAAATAATTTTTTTTTGACTAAACAGTGATGTGTTATCGACTTGTTCGTTAAGAATTTGATAATCTTTTAAGATTTCATCTTGAGTGAAAGTTATCTTCTCATAATCGTTAAAAAACTTCTTTATTTCATTTTTAATATCATCTTTCATACCAATATTTTCACCATAAATAAGTGTGATGAAATATTTATTCAATAAAGTGATATCTTTTTCTACTAAATAACTTTTTAAAATCATTTTTAAAAGATTGAATTTAATTCAATCAATAACTCGTTTGCAATAGACTCGATCAAGATCTCTACAAGTTTTTTTTCATTGTTTAACGTTGTTGAATGTAAATCAGCTGCAGTATAGTTTTGAGTTTTTGTAAAAACCTTTGAATAAATTATATTTTCATTTTTGCTAGCACTAATCTCAAAATTTAAAGTTAAAGCATAAGATAGAATTTTGCCGGTCTCACTCTTGTTGGCAACTACATTTTTCTTCTCTGATTTTACGTCTAGAACTAAAGAATTCTTATTCTTCTTAACGACAATTAAATTATTTTTTAATAATCCACCAAGTCTTTTGTTGCCTTCAAGATTGAACTGGGAAATCGAAAATTTTTGATTTTCTTCATTCAAAATTGGTTGATAACCGCATCCCGAAATAAAATAACTGGTTATAATTAACATTAAAATTTTACTAAATTTGAAATATCTCATGTGGTGATAAAATTAATAATTTTATTTCTAACATAAATTTGTCTGACAACTTTCTTATTTTTTAAATTTTTGTCTATATTTTCAATTTTTTTTGCTTTCTGAACTAAATCTTTTTCCTCTATATCTTTTTTAACTGAAATTAGTCCTCTTTTCTTTCCATTTACTTGAATCACAATTATTACATTACTGTCCGCTAAAAGTGTTTTTTTAATTTTTGGCCATTTAATCTTAGAGTAAAAATCATCTCCCTCTAGCTTGGATAGGCACTCACAAGATAAATGGGGCATGAATGGCATGATTGTTTTAATCAAATCTGCCTGACACTCTAAAAAATGCTGATTTTTTATTGTTTTTTTAAGATTTTCTTCCATAAACCTTACAGCTTCGTATATCGAGGCTATAGCTACATTTAGCTGAAATTTTTCAATCAAATTAGTAATTCTATCTAAATATTTGTTAACTTTTGAAAAAAACTCCTTCTCAACTTCTTGCGAAGAGTCCACATCCCCTCTATTTAAAATTTTTTCATTAAGTAACCAAATTCTTTGAACAAATTTGTGTGCAGCTGCGACCCCCTCATTTGACCATTGAATATCTCTATCTGGCGGGCTATCTGAAAGCATAAACCATCTTATGGCATCAGCACCATAAATATTAATCATACTTTCTGGATCAATAACATTCTTCTTTGATTTTGACATTGCCTCGGGAGGCCCAATAATAATTTTTGACTTATCAAGTTTACTCGCTTCTTCAGGACTTAGCCACGTTCCTTTTTGATTTTTATATGTTTCATGGCAAACCATTCCTTGGGTAAAAAGTCCTTTAAAAGGTTCTTTAATATTTATTTTTTCATCATTCAAATTAATAGCTCTCATAAAAAATCTCGAGTATAGCAAATGCAAAATAGCATGTTCTACTCCCCCAATATATTGATCAACCGGCATCCAATAATTTAATGATTTTTCATCAAAAGGTTTATCGTCAAGTTTCGGGGAGCAAAATCTAATAAAATACCATGATGAGTCTACAAAAGTATCAAGAGTATCGGTTTCTCTTATAGCATTCTCACCTGTTTTTTTGTAAGTAGTTTTTTTCCACTTTGCATGATTTTCTAGTGGATTACCTTTAGAATTTAAGTCAACATCCTCAGGTAATCTTACAGGAAGCTCACTTTTTTCAACCGGGACGACTGAACCGTCTTTTAAGTAGATCATTGGTATTGGACAACCCCAGTATCTCTGTCTTGATATTCCCCAGTCCTTTAGTCTGAATGAAATTGTTTTTTTACCAATTTTTTTTCTCTCAATTTCGTAGATAATTCTTTCTTTTGCTTCTAAAATATTTAAATCGTTAAGGAATTCAGAGTTAATTAAATTACCCTCACCATCATATGCTCCCTTGATATTTTGGTTTTTAAAATTATCTGTGTCAACTTTAGGTTTAATAACTTGAATAATTTCTAGTTTATATTTTTTGGCGAAGTCATAGTCTCTTTGATCGTGAGCCGGACACCCAAATATTGCACCAGTTCCGTAATCCATTAGAATAAAGTTTGCAACATATACTGGGATAGTTTTATTTTTTATAAAAGGGTGCTTAGCTTTAAAACCAGTATCAAAACCAATCTTTTCTGCATTTGCAATTGCTTCTTCCGTAGTTCCAACCTGAGACACCGTTTTCTTGAATTTTAGAAAATCTTCTTTTTCATTAAAGCTTTTGCAAAGCGGATGATCGACTGATAACGCCAAAAAAGTGGCGCCAAATATAGTATCTGGACGGGTAGTAAAAATCTTTACTTTCTGATTTCCTTCTATTTCAAAATCTATTTCACAACCAACTGATTTTCCAATCCAGTTTTTTTGCATAAGCTTTACCTTGTCTGGCCACTGATTAAGTGTTTTAAGATCTTCTAAAAGTTCGTTTGAAAATTTTGAAATATTAAAAAACCATTGTGATAATTTTTTTCTTTCGACAATTGCGTTAGATCTCCACCCTCTGCCATTTATTACTTGTTCGTTTGCCAAAACTGTTTTATCAACTGGATCCCAATTTACATATGTTTCTTTTCTTATAACTAATCCTTTATTATACATATCAATGAAAAGAGCTTGTTGATGTTTATAATATTCTTCATCGCAAGTAGAAATTTCTAAGTCCCAATCAATTGATAGACCAAGAGATTGCAACTGTTTTTTCATTGTTGCAATATTTTTTTTAGTCCAATCTTTTGGATCTAATTTATTTTCTCTTGCAGCATTTTCAGCTGGCATTCCGAAAGAGTCCCATCCCATAGGGTGAAGAACATTAAAACCACGCATTGATTTATATCTCGCTAAAACGTCACCAATTGTATAATTTCTCACATGACCCATATGTATTTTTCCAGAGGGATAGGGAAACATTTCTAGACAATAAAACTTTTTTTTCTTATTGGTAATTTTAGGTGAATCTTTAATTTTAAGCCAAAAATTCTGCCATTTTTTGTCTATTTCTTTTACATCAACCTTGTTCATTAATTAGTAGATTTTTTATTTTTTTTTCTTTTTAGAACTTTTAACTAAAAGAGTAGCTTTTTTAATAATATCAGTTCTAATCGTTTGCTCAAGTTTGGGAGACGAAATCTTTTTAACAATACAATTCTCACCCTTTGTATTGCACGATTTTTTATGAATTATAATTTTTAAACTATCAGATCTAATTTCGTTAGACAAAAATCTAATTGTAAATTTTAAAGACTCTTCAGTAGTATTTGCATCAGTGTACCAGTCTGTGATAATCATACCTCCAGAATAATCTACAGTTACCAAAGGCATAAAATCTATCACATCAAATGTAGCTCTCCACATAGGATTTGATGAGCTAAATTCGTAAGTTGTTTTTCCACCACCAAGTGCTTTTCCTAAACTTATTCCTTTACCTTCTTCTAAATTTCTTTTTGCTCTTTCTCTTCCAGCTTCTGGGGTATCACGACTTCCTCCTGGTAAACCTGCTAGGGGGTCTCCACAAGAAACTAAAAAAATGAAAAGTAAAATTAGAATCGGCTGTTTCCTCAAAAATTTAAAAACATTAGACATGAGCATTTAATATCTCATAGTTTTATCATAAACATCAAAAAACCCTTAATTATTGTGTGGTATTTATACAACATCTATCTGAAAAATTGGCTCTATTAGTAAATAATATGCTGAAAATCAGTAAAATAAGTTATTTTTCAGTGTTTATTTAAATAAACAATAACAACAAGGAGATAAACATGAAAAACATAACTAAAGTAGGTTTGTCTGCACTAGCTGGAGCATTGGCTATTACATCTGTTAACGCAGGTGAAATGTCGATAACTGGTAGCATGGAGGCATCTTACACAAAAGGTAGTGGTTATCTAACAACTGGAAACCCATTAGGTATGGATAAAGAATTATCTGTAACTGGTTCTGGTGAGTTAGAAGACGGTACTACAGTAAGTTATAAGCAAACAATTACTGATGCTATGGCATTCAATGATTCTGAATTAGTATTTGGAAACGTTTTTGGCACAACAGCATCAATTGCTATGACTTCAACTGGTTCTCCGATTTCAGCTATTGATGACGTAACGCCAACTGCTTTTGAAGAAGCAAACGCGTTAATCGGTTCAATAGATGACGTTAACGGTATGGACGGGACTTATGGTCTGCGATTTACTATGGCTGACGTAATGGGAACTGGTTTCAAAATAGACGCAATGTATACAACAGCAGTAGGATCTGGTGATGCTCAAGCTGATAATGGTACATCTGGTGAATCAGGTGCAACATTAGATGATGGTGAAGAAATTACTATCACGGGTACAGTTCCTTTTGTTGAAGGATTGAGTGTTGGAGCTGGTTATTACAAAGCAGACTCTCATTCAACTATTGATACAGGGCAATATGGACAAGAAGAAGGTACTGCATACATTAAGTACTCAACTGGTCCAGTATCTCTTGGTTACCAAAAAGGTGCTGTAAGTGACTATACTGGTGGTGGTGAGGAAACTCATTTCACGAACCAATACTACGGTATTTCATACAAAGTTAGTGATGATCTATCGATCTCTTACAACGAAATGGAATCAAGAAAAAGTAATAATAGTACCGACATAGAACAAGACTTTGATTCAATATCAGTTTCTTATACTATGGGTGGAATGACAATAGGTATTGCTGATGCAGACGTTTCTAATTCTTCTTACACATCTGGAAGAGCGCAAGACGAAACTTCTATTTCATTATCTATAGCGTTTTAAGTAATTAAAAATTATTTTTTAAAAAAGCCGGCAAATATTTGCCGGCTTTTTTTTTATCTTTCAACATTACGCAACCAAAAATATTAAGCATTCTTAATAATTTAAATCTTTTTTCGTTGATCCCTCCTAGGGCTAAAAATTTCTTTGAAAATTGCCTAGTTAAAAGGTTAAATTTTAAAGTACCTAGATGACCCTTTTTATTTTTATGGGAGGTCTCAAAAATTCTTGATAGAACAATATAATCACACCCTTGTTCTATTTTTTCTTTAATTTCACGAATGTTGTGAGCGCTACCCAAAAATTTAATATTTGGCTTGATCTTTTTTAAGTGCTTAAAAGGCTTTTTATTATGAGCAGAAATATAAAACTTACTAGAATTTAAAAAAAATAAAGTTCTAATATTATTTGGTACAAAAAGGGTAATATTTCTTCTTGTACAATTATTGTTAAACTTCTTTAACTCTTCATCTTTATATTTATCTATATTTCTTAGGATTAAAATTGCACCTATTTTTTTTACATAATCTAGGTTAAGTTCATGTAATTTTTCGGTTATAAAAAAAATACTAAATTTATTAATAATCATGATTGATGAAACTATAAATAACTTAAAAATAATACAAGAAAATTTAAAAAATTTAAGTAATACAAATGAGCCTAAAATAATTTGCGTTTCTAAAACTTTCCCGCTATCAAAGCTTGAGCCGTTAATAAAGTCTGGTCATTGCCATTTTGGAGAAAATAAAGTCCAAGAAGCTGAAAAAAAATGGTCCCAAATCTTGCAAACTAATACAAATTTAAAAATTCATATGGTCGGTAAGCTACAATCAAATAAGGCAAAAAAAGCTATAAATATTTTTAGTTTTATCCACTCTTTGGACAATCCAAAGTTAGCAGATGTCTGCAAGAAAAGTGAAGAAGAATCAAACAAAAAAATATCTTATTTTATTCAGGTTAACATTGGAAATGAATCTCAAAAATCTGGGGTATTAATGAAAGATGTGAAAAGTTTTTTAAAATACTGCTCAGTAGAAAATAAATTAAATATAATAGGTTTAATGGTTCTTCCACCAAATGACGCTAATACAGAAAAATATTTTGAGGATATATCTAAACTAAATTCTGAACTTGGTCTTAAAGATTTAAGCATGGGTATGTCTACAGATTATAAAATTGCGGCAAAACATAAATCAACTTACCTGAGAATAGGTTCTGCTATCTTAGGGCAAAGAACTTAATAAATAAAAAGTTTTGTTTTTTTATTTATCAAAGGCAAAATTTTTAATAAATCCTTTTTTTTAATTGCTAAACACCCTTTAGTGGGACTAAAACTTTTTTTAGCTACATGTAAAAAAATTGCACTTCCTTTATTTTTTTTAACAGGATTTAAATTATAATTTATGACTAAGATTATGTCATAAATATTTTTTCTCAAATACAATTTTTCAGCACTCTTTTTAAATGGAAAATTAATAAGCTTATTATAAAACTTAGATTTTGGATCATCACACCACCCAAAGTTTTTCTTAATTTTTATCTTTCTGATCCCAGTACGAAAATACTTGATTTTATCGGATCTATACAAAACAAATTTAAAATTAAAAATACCCCTTGGTGTTTTATGATCCCCCTCAGTTTTTTCCTTTGTTAAACCCCTTTTACCTATTGAACATTTTATCTTATAATCTTTAATATAAAGAAATTTATTTTTTAAATATAAATGCATAAAGAAAATTACAATATTAACATAATATGTTTTTGCAATAAAAATATCTCAAGCGCACTAGAAGAACTAAAATCTTTTTTTGGGTTTAACTTACATTTGGATCATAAAAACTTAAATAATTTAAAACAAAAAAATATTAATGCAATAATTTCTGATGTTGAAAATAGTAAAAAATTATTATCTTTTAATTTTAATAAACCAAAAATTTTAATTCAAGAAAATGGAAAAACTTCCCAATCAAAAGATTCATACTCACTAGTTATAAAACTACCATTAAATCTGTCTCAGTTTAATCAAGATGTAATTAATGTTTGTAAAAAATTTGAATTTAAAAATAATTCTTTAATAATTATTAAAGACTATATTTTAGATAAAAATGAGAGAACTCTTAAAAAAAATAATATACATTTAAAAATTACTGAAAAAGAAATTAATTTTATTGAAAAACTTCATGTATCTGCAAAACCGTTAAGTAGAAAATTTATATTAAAAAATATTTGGAATTACTCTACTGATACTGACACGCATACTGTGGAAACTCATATTTACAGACTTAGGCAAAAAATTAAAAATCAATTTAAAGATAATACTTTTATCAAAAATTCCAAGAAAGGTTACTCACTATGAAGAAAAGAAATATATTTGCTAAAGATTTAATGACAAATAAGTACCGAAAAAGAGTTATTAAACCAAAAAAAGGAAAAGGTAGCTATGACAGAAAAAAAATTAAGAAAGTCTAGCTCCAATTTTTTGAATAATCTTAGACGACATCTCAGTTCCTTTTTCTAAACATTCCTTGAGCCGAAAATTATTTACGTAACCATGTAAAAATCCAGCTGCAAAAAGATCTCCAGCTCCAGTTAAATCAACAATTTCTAAATTTTTTTGAACACCAAATTCAAAAACCTCTTCATTTTTAACGGCCATACTTCCTTTTTCGCCTCTTGTAATAACTATTAATTTTCCAAGATTTTTTGAAAAAGAAATTGCTTCCTCAAAACTATTTGTATCAACTAAAGACAAAATTTCCTGTTCATTTGCAAATGTTATATCCAATGAGTTTTTAATTAAACTTAAAAAGTTTGATTTATGCCTATCAACACAAAATTTATCCGAAAGGGACATGGCGGTTTTTTTGGAATTTTTAATTGCTTTTTCAAAAGCTTTTTTTGGATGTCCTTCATCCCAAAGATATCCCTCAAAAAAGGTGATTTCGCTTTTCTTAATTGCTTCAATATTAATATCATTTTCATTAATTTTTCCTGCAATTCCTAAAAAAGTACACATGGTTCTTTCTGAATCAGGTGTAATTAAAATTAGACATGTTCCAGTCGGAGCATCCTCATCCTTTTTAGAATAAAAAAATTTTACTTTCTCTTTTTTAAGACCTTTTTCATATTCATTTCCAAATTTATCGTTATTTATTTTTCCAATAAAACCAACCTCATTATTTAATTGTGAAAGTCCAACCATAGAATTAGCAACTGATCCTCCAGAGATAGTTTCCTCAATTTTTAATTCATAAGTAAGAGCTTTAAATTCATTTTGATTTACAAGTTTCATTGTACCTTTAGTTAAATCATTTTTTTTTAAGAAATTATCGTCTACTTTACAAATAACATCTATAATTGCATTACCAATTCCCAAAATTTTCATATTATGCCTTTTTTGTTTTTACAGGTTTTTTTCTATTAGGATAGCAAGTAGTACAGATTTTACAAGCAACACCATAGCACTCTCTAGCTTTGCAATGTTCTCTTCCATAATAGATAATTTGAAGATGAAGTTTACTCCAGTACTCTTTTGGGAATAATCTTTTAAGATCTTTTTCAGTTTGTATAACACTTTTACCATTAGTTAAACCCCATCTTTGTGCTAAGCGATGAATATGTGTATCGACCGGGAAAGCAGGTATTTTAAATTTTTGTGACATAATCACACTTGCTGTTTTATGACCAACACCATGCAAATCTTCCAAATCTTTAAAAGATTTTGGAACTTTACCGTTATGTTTTTCAATTAATTGTTTTGATAATAAATAAACACTTTTAGCTTTATTTCTGAAAAGTCCTATACTTTTAATAAGTCTCTCAATTTTTTTTCTTCCCAATTTTACAAAATGTTTAGGTTTATAATATTTTTTATAGATGTTTTTCGTTACATTATTTACATTCAAGTCTGTTGTCTGAGCAGATAGTGCAACTGAAACTAAAAGAGTAAAAGTGTTTTTGTGTTTTAATGGGATCGGTGTTTTAGGATAAATTTTATTTAATATTTTGAGTATTATTTTTGCTCTATGTATTTTATTCATTGTTTTAAATTTACTTAAAATTTAAAACATTTCTCATTGAGTATAAACCTGGTTTTTTATTTATTAACCATTTTGCAGCAGTCAAAGCACCCTCTGAATATAGAGCTCTATCAAAGGACTCGTGATTTAAAGTAATAATTTCTTTCCCACTTGAAAATTTTACTTCATGTTCTCCAATAGCCTGTCCTTTCCTTAGTGAATTAAAATTAATTTTTTTGCCAAAAGGGAAAGATTTTCTATTTAAATACTTTTTACCAATCATTTTATTAAATTCTTTATTTTTTCCAGCAGCAATACCATTTCCAAGCATTAAAGCAGTTCCAGACGGGTGATCTTTTTTACGTTTGTGGTGTATCTCAAAAACTTTACTAAGGAATTTATCACTTAAAGATTTGGATGCAATTTCAGTCAAATGAACTAGTAAATTAACACCTAGGCTCATATTCCCAGCTTTAAGAATTGGTATTTTTTTTGAGTATTTTTTTATTAATTTTTCCTCTTTTTTAGAAAAACCAGTTGTTCCAATAACTACTCTTTTTTTTAACTTTGATGCAATTTTAAGCACTTCTATTGTGCATTTAGGAATTGTGAAATCTATAATAACATTTGTATTTAAGAATGCATGTTTTGAGTTTAACACAGGCCTAAGACCAGATATCTTTTTGTTAATTTTTTTATTCTCAGTAACAGAAACAATTTTAAAATTTTTTGATTCTTTAGATGATTTAATTAGTTGTTGACCCATTCTCCCAAGACAACCAGTAATTGATAAATTAATTTTTTTCATTTATTGTTTCCAAAATTTCTTTGCCTTATCAAAAAAACTTTTAATATAAGGATTAGATTTATTATCCTCTAGATCTTTAAATTCATTCAGTAGTTCTTTTTGTCTTTTTGTTAAAGACGCAGGTACTTCAGTAACAACCCTAATATATAAATCACCAAATAAGTTTCTTTTAAGAACTGGCATACCTTTGCCTCTAAGTCTTAACTGTTTTCCGCTTTGAGTTCCAGAAGGAATTTTAATTTTAGTCTTACCTCCATCGATGGATGGCACTTCTACAGTTGTCCCTAAAGCTGCATCAGCAATTGAAATTGGTAGCTCGTAGAACAAATTCTCCTCAGATCTTTTAAAAATATCATGTGGTTCAACAGATACAAATAAGTACAAATCCCCACTTGAACCTCCTTTAGTACCTGCTTCTCCTTTTCCAGCAATTCTTATTCTAGTGCCATCATCAACACCTTTTGGTATTTTTACTGAAACAGTTTCATTTGATTGAGTTTTACCTGCTCCGCTACAGCTACTGCAAGGATTGTTTATTTGCTCTCCTTCGCCACTACATTCAGGACAAGTCTGTTGTACCGTAAAAAAACCTTGATTAGATCTCACTCTACCTTGCCCTCCACAATAACTGCAAGCTGTAGGTTTAGAACCTGGTTTTGCTCCACTACCAGTACAAGTTTTACACTTCTTATAGGTAGTATAATTTATTTTCTCTTCTTTACCTTTAAATGCATCATCTAAATCTATTGAGATGTCATATCTTAAATCGTTTCCTCTATTATTTCTTCTCCCCCTTCTTGATTGGCTCGATCCACTAAATCCAAAGTCACCAAAAACATCTTCAAAAATATCTGAAAAAGATGAGGAAAAATCAAAATTTCCAAAACCACTCTGTCCACCACCGCCTTGAAAAGCAGCGTGACCAAACTGATCATAATTATTTTTTCTTTTGTCATCAGAAAGTACATGGTAAGCTTCACTTCCTTCTTTAAACTTTTCTTCGGCTGCCTTGTCGCCTTTATTTTTATCAGGGTGATATTTAAGAGCTAGTTTTCTGTAAGCTTTTTTTATTTCATCTTTACTAGCTGATTTTGATACTCCTAAGACCTCATAATAATCTCTTTTTGCCATGAGAAAATTTTCTCCTGTATATTAGTCTTAGGCTCTTTTTTCTTTATCTTCTTTTGAGTCTACAACTTCTGCATCAACTACGTTCTCTTTATCTTTGCCTTCTTTGTTATCCTTATTATTGTCATCTTTACCTGAAGGTTTTTGTTGACTTTTATAAACTGCCTCACCAAGTTTCATCGAGGCCTGTATTAAAGCTTGAGTTTTTTTCTTAATCTCTTCCGTATCGGTTCCTTTCAAAGTATTTCTTAGATCTGAAATCCCAGTTTCTATAGATTTTTTCTCAGACTCTGAAATTTTTGAACCATGTTCTTTAAGATTTTTTTCAGTTGAATGAATTATCGTATCAGCCTGGTTTCTTGTATCAACAGAATCTCTTTTTTTCTTATCCGTTTCTTTGTTAGCCTCTGCATCCTTTACCATATTTTTAATTTCTTCATCTGATAAACCACCAGAGGCTTGAATTTGAATTTTTTGCTCTTTTCCAGTACCTTTGTCTTTAGCTGATACATTAACAATACCATTTGCATCTATATCAAAAGTTACTTCTATTTGAGGTATCCCTCTTGGGGCTGGAGCTATACCGACTAGTTCAAAATTACCTAGAATCTTATTATCAGCTGCCATTTCCCTTTCTCCTTGAAGAACTCTAATAGATACAGCGGGTTGATTATCCTCAGCAGTTGAAAAAACCTGACTTTTTTTTGTTGGGATAGTTGTGTTTTTATCAATTAATTTTGTTGATACACCACCAAGTGTTTCAATACCTAAAGATAATGGAGTAACATCTAATAACAAAACATCTTTTACGTCACCTTGTAATACACCAGCTTGAATAGCAGCTCCCATTGCTACTACTTCATCCGGATTAACACTTTTATTTGGATCTTTTCCAAAAAAGTTTTTAACTGTTTCAACTATCTTCGGCATTCTCGTCATACCACCAACTAATACGACTTCATCTATCTCTGCAGCAGAAAAACCAGAGTCTTTTAAAGCAGTATTGCAAGGCTCTAATGTTCTTTCTACCAAACTTTCAACTAATGCCTCTAGTTTAGCTCTGGTAAATTTTAAATTTATATGCTTCGGACCAGTTTTATCTGCAGTAATAAATGGGAGATTGATTTCAGTTTGTGTTGCAGATGATAATTCTATCTTAGCTTTTTCTGCAGCTTCTTTTAGTCTTTGTAAAGCTAATTTATCACCTTTTAAATCAATTCCATTATCTTTTTTAAATTCTGAAACTAAGTAATCTACAATGGTATCATCAAAATCTTCTCCACCTAGAAATGTATCACCGTTAGTTGATTTAACTTCAAATACTCCATCACCTATTTCTAAAATTGATACATCAAATGTACCTCCACCAAGATCGTAAACAGCAATTTTTTTACCTCCTTTTTTATCAAGCCCGTAAGCTAGCGAGGCTGCAGTAGGTTCATTAATTATTCTTAAAACTTCTAAACCTGCAATTTTTCCTGCATCTTTAGTCGCTTGTCTTTGTGCGTCATTAAAATAAGCCGGCACAGTAATTACAGCTTTTGTAACTGGTTGCCCCAAATGCTTTTCAGCAGTTTCCTTCATCTTCTGAAGAATAAACGCTGAAATTTGTGAAGGAGAGTATTTTTTACCTTTTGCCTCGATCCATGCATCATTTTTATCAGATTTCACTATTTGAAAAGGAACTTTTTCTAGATCTTTCTTAACTGATGGATCATCAAAAGTTCTGCCTATTAGCCTTTTAGAAGCAAAAATTGTATCTTTTGGATTTGTTACTGCTTGTCTTTTTGCGGGTTGACCAACTAATTTTTCATCTTTTTCAAGAAAGGCAACTACAGAAGGCGTTGTTCTTTGGCCTTCAGCATTTTCAATTACTTTAGGCTGTTTGCCTTCCATGATCGAAACGCATGAATTTGTTGTACCTAAGTCTATACCTATTACTCTGCTCATAATTACTGTTATATGGGTGTTTTTTTTTAGACTACAAGACGAAAATTGTTATTTTTTTTCGCTCTTTTCAGGTTTTTTAACCTCATTTTGAGCCTTTTTTTTAGAAACAGCCACCAAAGATGGTCTTAGCAATCTGTCTCCAAACATGTAACCAGGAAGCATTTCTTGAACAATAGTGCCTGGCTCAACTTTTTCGTCCACCATTTCTGTCATTGCCTGATGAAAATTAGGGTCAAATTTTTTATTTTCTGTATCGATTTTTTCAATTCTATTCTTTTTAAATATTGAAATTAGATCTTTCTCAATTATTTCAATATTATTCAAAAATTTATCAATGTCTTTATTAACTTTTAGAATTGGATCTTCTTTAATCGAAATGTATGCTCTTTGTAAGTTATCCAGTATTACTAAGTTCTCTTTTGCAAAACTAAAACCGCCAAAGTCTATAGCATCTTTAATTTCTTTATCGAATCTTTTTCTTTGATTCTCAAGTTCCGCTAAGGTTCTGAGCAACTTTTCCTCTGCGTTTTTAAGCTTTTCTTCAGCACTTAATTCTTTTTCATCTTCCTTTTTTAAAGGATCTACTTTTTTTTCTTGGTTATCTTCGTCATTTAAATTGCTCATAAAAAGTATATAGTCATGAAATATCTTATTTCTAGAGTATATGCAAAAAATTGATAAAATATTAGTAGGAACTCACAATAAAGGCAAATTTATCGAAATTAGCGATCTACTACCAAAAAAAATAGAAAAAATATCACCAATTAATCTTGATATAGAAAGTCCAGTTGAAAACGGCAAAACTTTTGAAGAAAATTCTGAAATTAAGGCTAATTTTTTTTGTGAAAAATCTAATTTAGTAACTTTGTCAGATGACTCGGGCCTCGAAGTTGATTGCTTAAATGGTGAGCCTGGAATTTTTTCATCAAGATGGGCAGATGAGCTGGGTGGGTTTCAGAATGCAATGATAAAAATATTAGATAAAGTAAAAAAACTAAACAAAAGTACAAACGCTCAATTTGTTAGCAGTCTTACTATCAGGTGGCCTGACGGGAAAAAAATTACTGAAACAGGTATAATAAAAGGCGATATAACGGATATCAAAGGCAAAAATGGTTTTGGTTATGATCCAATTTTTATACCCAAGGGTTACTCAAAAACATTTGCTCAAATGGACTATATAGAAAAGTTAAAAATAGACCATAGACAAGTAGCTTATCAAAAATTATTCAAAAAAATTAAAGTTTATTTTTGATAAATTTATTTTCCTCTAGTTTATAAATTTCAAGTTTTTGAATCACTTTATTTTCTGAAATTAAAAAACTTCCTATTTTACCCTTAATTTCTTCTTTAAGATTGAAATCGCCTGAAGATTTAATTTTTTTATTATTTTTCCACAGATAATATATAAACCCTGTTATATCATACGATATAATTGAAATTTCATTTGGATAATATTCATAAGCTTTAAAAAATTTTTGATTAAAAGATTTGAAATTTTTTAAATTAATTGATGGAAAATAAAAACTTTTTATAGAAGTTTCAGACAATATACTATTATCAAACCATTGATTTGCTGTTATAATTAACACATCTTTCTCAGATACATCTGTATAAGCTAAAGAAGTTAATACACTTTTTAATCCATCATCAAAATCAATAATAACAACAGAGTCAAAGTTGACTTTTCCTAAAGTATATTTTTGCTTAAGTTTATTTAATTCTCTTGTATCTTGAGGTAATTCAGATTTTTCTAGAATTTTTACTCTAGACTCCAAATTAATTTTTCTTTGTTTATAATTTGTTAATTTTTCAATCTGTCCTGTCAAAACCTCAGAGTCATTACTGTATTTAAAAATTCTAGAATTACTAAAGGCTAATTCTTTTACTTTTTTTTCAATATGCTTTGATTTGTTATCATCTGGATACAAAATTATAGTTTTTTTCTTATTTTTTTTAGCAATAAAATTTTTTATTGCTAATAATTGAGATTCTAAGTTTATACCCATCATCATGATATTTTTTTCAATACTTGAGTTCATATTGGACAATGACAAAAATACTAAATCATCAAATCTTTTTAACTCGTTTGTAAAACTTGAGTCTATTGGCCCTATAATAATGTTAATACCCTCATCCTGAAACTCCTTACACGCACTTATTATTTTTTCTTTACTTGAACCAGAGTCTTTTGGATATATCTTAATCGAATCATCATTTATATCGTGCAAAGCCAAATTCACAGAAAATAAAATTGTTTCACCCATAAATTTAAATTCTCCAGAGAAAGGTGCTAAAATTCCAATTTTTAGAATATTTGCATCATTGTTCTCAACAGCAAAAACAAAAGTATTAAAAGTAAGTGACAAATAAGATAAAAATATAATGATGATTTTTTTCATTTTTTATGAATAATTTTTTATCAGGTTTATATATTGTTTCAACTCCAATAGGAAACTTGGATGATATTACATTAAGAGCTTTAAATGTACTTAAAAACTCAGATAAAATTCTTTGTGAAGACACTAGAAGATCAATTAAATTACTTAATCATTACAATATCAACAATAAACTAATTTCTTATCACAAGTTTAACGAAAAAAAAGCAGCTTCAATTATTTTAGAAAATATAAAAAATGGAGAGGTGGTTTCGATCATCTCAGATGCGGGCACCCCAACTATTTCAGATCCTGGATTAGTCTTAATAAACGAATGTATTAAAAATAATATAAAAATATTTCCAATACCTGGAGTTTCAGCTGTAACAACAGCAATATCTGTTTCTGGTTTAAGTGATCAATACTTTTTTTATGGTTTTTTACCAAAAAAACAGACAGCTATTGAAAAAGAATTTAAAAAACTAAAAGAACACAAATTTAACTTGGTATTCTTCATTCCCGCAATAAAAATAAACTTTTATATGAAACTTTTTAAAAAATTCATGAAAAAAAGAGAAGTTTTCATTGCAAGGGAAATGACAAAAATTCATGAAACCTTTTATAGATTTAATTTAGATAAATTTTCAGGTTTTAAAGAAAATTTAAAAGGAGAACTTACAGTTGTTATATCTGGAAATAGTGAAAATTTTACCAATAATACTGCTGTAGATACTAAAAAATTAAACATCGAAATAAAAAAATATTTAAAAAAATACAGCGTAAAAGATGTGGTTAACTTATTTTCACAAAAAAATAATTTATCTAAAAAAAAAATATATGATATTTGTTTAAAAATAAAGAAAACATGAAAAAATTTTTTTTGATATCATTTTTAACCCTATTAACATTTTCTTGTGTTGGCACATCTTCAGTTGGAATTTTCGGTTCAGGTGTAAGTGTAGCTTATGATCCAAGAACAGTTGGTATGCAAATTGATGACTCAATTATGCAAAAAAATTTAATTGCAAGATTAGCTTTAACTGATAAAAAATATATAATTAATATTAGTCCAAAAGTATTAGATGGGAATATTTATTTATCTGGAAAAGTTGATGAACCAGAGGAAAAGTTAAAAATTATTAAAACAGCATGGGAAACTAAGGGAGCAAGATCAGTTCAAAGTACGATTACAATAAAAGGAAAAAGTAATTTTAAAAGTACAGCCAAAGATGTTCTAATAACTTCCCAATTAAAAACCGCACTTATATTTAACAAATTGACTAAGGCATCAAACTACACAATAGATACGATAGAGGGTAAAATTTATATTTTTGGAATAGCTATGACAAAAGATGAAAAAGAAAAAGTTCTTTCAGAAGCTGATCAAATACATGGTGTTAAAGATGTTATAGCAAGTATTTATTTGGTAGAAGAATTAAGCAGACATAAAAATTAATTAGTTTTTTTATTTTTATAATCGATTATTTCAGCAGAATAAGCAGCGACTGAAGCAAGATTCAATATATCATTCGAAGACGATCTTAAAGGAGCAATTTCAATTGGTAAGCCTAAACCGATTAGTAAAGGACCTATTATTTTTGCGCCCCCAATTGTTTTCATTAGTTTAGTTGATATCGCAGCACTGTGAAGAGCTGGCATGATTAAGATATTTGCATTACCCACTATCTTTGAAAAAGGATAAGTTTCTTTATATTTGGGGTTAAGAGCAACGTCTGGCTGCATCTCACCATCGAAATCAAAATCTACTTTTTTGCTTTTTAGAAGTTCTATTGCGTCTCTAACGTGTTTTGTATTTCTAGATGAAGGTTTTCCAAATGTTGAGTGTGATAAAAACGCTACTTTTGGGTCAAAACCAAATAACTTAGCAACTCTTACACTAGAAATAGAAATTTTAACTAAATCTTCTGCAGATGGAAAATCATTCACTTGAGTGTCTGCAATAAAAATAGTTTTTTTGGGGGTTATTATCATATTAAGACCAAATAAGATTTCACCTGGTCTTGGGTCTACTACTTTTTTGAGACTTTCAATAGATGCTGCATAATGTCTTATATTTCCTGTCACCATTGCATCAGCATCTCCACAATCAACCATAGAGGCTCCCCAGATAATTCTATCGTTTCGAATTAGTCTATCCACATCTCTTTCTAACAAGCCTTTTCTTTGTAATTTTGAATAAAGTTTTTTTGCATAGAGCTCTCTTTTGTCTTTGTCTGTAGAATTTACAATTTTAATTTTGTAATTTTCGTCTAAACCAATTTCTTTCAACTGCTCCTTAACCCTTTTTTCATTCCCAATTAAAATAGGAGTTCCTAATCTACTATTTTTATACGCGACAGCAGCTTTTAACATACTTTGATCTTCACCTTCAGCAAAGACAACAGTTTTTGGTTGTTTTTTGATTTGAGCGTTAATTCCTTGCATAATACTCATTGATGGATCAAGTCTATTTGTTAGCTGATCCTTGTAAACTTCAATATCCTCAATTTTTTTTCTTGCCACACCAGACTTCATCGCTGCTTCAGCTACTGCAGACGGAATTCTACTAATTAATCTAGGATCAAAAGTTGATGGAATAATATAATTCTTACCGTAGTGAGGTCTTTCCCCTCCGTATGCGTTTACCACTTCGTCAGGCACTTCCTCTCTTGCAAGTGTAGCAATTGCTTTTGCCGCTGCAATTTTCATTTCGTCATTTATTTCTTTTGCCCTCACATCTAGAGCACCTCTAAAAATATATGGAAATCCGATTAGATTATTTACTTGATTTGGATAATCAGACCTTCCAGTTGCAACTATTGCATCGGACCTAACTTCATCAACTAATTCAGGTTTTATCTCTGGGTCCGGATTTGCACATGCAAAAATTATCGGATTTACAGACATAGATTTTACCATGTCCTTTGTCAAAACATTCTTTGCAGATAAACCTAAAAAAATATCTGCTCCTTTAATAGCTTCTGAAAGTGTTCTGAGTTTTGTCTCAACAGCATAAGCTGACTTAAATTGATCAATATTATCCCTTCCTTTATAAATTACACCTTTTCTATCAAGCATTAAAATATTTTCACTTTTAATTCCGATTTTTTTAAAAAGATTTGCACATGCTATTGCAGAGGCTCCTGCTCCATTTACGACTATTTTAGCATCACCAACTTTTTTTTTTGATATATCAAGTGCATTTATCAGAGCCGCAGTAGTGATTATTGCTGTACCATGTTGATCATCGTGAAATATAGGAATATCTAAAGTTTCTCTTAATTTACTTTCTATGATGAAACAATCTGGTGCTGCAATGTCTTCTAAATTTATTCCACCAAAACTATTTCCTATATTTTGTATACACTTTATAATTTCATCAGAATTTTTATTATCAATCTCAATATCAATGGCGTCTATATCTGCGAACCTTTTAAATAAAACGGCCTTACCTTCCATAACTGGTTTGGATGCTAAAGCACCTAAATTTCCAAGCCCTAAAATTGCTGAACCATTACTTATAACAGCAACCAAATTTCCTTTGCTGGTATATTCGTAAGCAGCATCTGGATTTTTTGAAATTTCCATAACAGGAACAGCAACACCTGGTGAATAAGCTAAAGATAGGTCTCTTTTTGTTGTTAAAGATTTAGAAGATACAATCTCAATTTTGCCAGACTTTCCTTTATTATGAAACTCTAATGCTTCTTTATCTGTATAGTGATCAATTTTTGATTTTTTTGTCATTAAAATTTGAGTATGTAATATAAATGACATTAAATCACTAAAAATTTTGTCTGAATTATGAATTTATTATCTTCTACCTCCGTATTTGGTTTTTATACTCTAATAAGCAGAGTTTTAGGATATTTAAGAGATATTTTGATTGCGATTTTTCTTGGAACAACAATCTATGCTGATGCTTTTTTTGTAGCCTTTAGATTACCAAATACATTTAGAAGACTGTTCGCAGAGGGGACATTTAATGCTGCATTCATACCAAGTTATGCGAAAGCAAATTTAAAAAATAAAAAAGAAGGAAAAATATTTGCTGACGAAGTTTTTAATTTGCTACTTTACATATTAATATTTATTATAATTATAGTAGAGATTTTCACGCCAGTAGTTGTTTATCTTATCGCACCAGGTTTTTTTGCGGATAGTGAAAAATTAAGTTTAGCTGTTGAATTTACTAGAATAACTTTCCCCTTTTTACTTTTTGTGAGTTTATCCTCTATGCTTGCAGGGATTTTAAACACAAATAATAAATTTGCCGCCGCCGCCGCCGCACCAATTGCTTTAAACATTGTACTCATTTTTTCATTGTTATTAGCATTTAATTTAGAATTGAATATAGCTAAAAGTTTATCTGTAGGTGTAACTTTATCAGGAATTGTTCAGTTTTTAATACTAATTTTTTTCACTAAAAGATTTTATTTTCCATCCTTAAAAATATCATTAAAATTAAAAAAAAATATTAAAGACTTTTTTCAAAAACTTTTACCAAGTATTTTTTCTGCTGGTATTACACAAATTAACATTCTTGTAGGAACTATTATAGCTTCTTTTCAAACGGGGGCAGTATCTTATCTTTATTATGCTGATAGAATTTATCAAATTAATTTAGCTATTGCAGGGATAGCAGTTGGAACTGTGGTTTTGCCAAATCTATCAAAAAAAATTAAAGAGAATAATAAAAATTCTATTAATATTTTACAAAATAAATCTTTAGAATTATCTCTTGCTTTATCACTTCCCGCAGCATTTGGTTTATTTATTGCATCAAAAGAAATTGTGAATAGCTTATTTGGATATGGTTCTTTTACGCAAGATGATGTAACTAACACATCTATAGCATTAATGTATTTTGCTTTAGGTGTACCTGCTTTTGCATTAATCAAAGTTCTTTCTAGTTTTTATTTTGCAAGAGATAATACAAAAATACCTTTTTATATATCTTTTTTTAGTATGATCACAAATGTATTTATAAGTGTAGTTTTTTTTAAAGAATATGGTTTTATAATAATTCCAATTGCTACAACCTTTTCAAGTTGGTTGTCAGTGCTAATTTATTTTATTTTTTTTAACAGAAGTAAACTTATAATTTTTGAAAATAAAACTTTTATGAATATTTATAAAATTTTATTTGCAACCGCACTAATGTGTTTTTTCCTTTATTTTGGTTTAGTTTATTTTGAGGATAAGTTAGAATATACTCACAAATTTAAATTAATTTACCTTTTAATTATGGTAGGTTTATCAGCAGCTATTTATCTATTAATTACAAACATTTTGGGAATTTTAAAATTTAGGAGCTATAAATTAAAATGAGTAATAATTTTAAACAAACAGTTTTTTCAGGTGTACAACCTACTGGAAATTTGCACTTAGGTAATTACCTTGGAGCCATAAAAAACTTTGTAGAACTTCAAAAGAAAATGGAATGTATATATTGCGTAGTAGATCTCCATGCAATTACTGTTTTTCAGGATCCAAAAGAATTAAAAAAAAATATGCTTGAAACAACCGCAACATTCATTGCATGTGGTTTAGACTTTAAAAAAAGTATTATATTTAATCAATCCTCAGTAAGCGAGCATTCTGAACTTGCGTGGATTTTTAATTGCATTTCTAGAATTGGCTGGATGAATAGAATGACTCAATTTAAAGAAAAGGCAGGAAAAAATAAAGAAAATGCTAGTGTTGGACTTTACGTTTATCCAAATTTAATGGCTGCCGATATTTTGTTATACAAAGCTACTCACGTGCCTGTAGGAGACGATCAAAAACAACATTTAGAACTTGTAAGAGATATAGCTCAAAAGTTTAATAACGATTTTAAATCAGATAATTTTTTTCCTATTCCGGAGCCTTTAATTCAAAAAAAACTTTCAAGGGTTATGAGCTTAAGAGATGGAAAAAATAAAATGAGTAAATCAGATGAGTCTGAATATTCTAGAATTAATTTGCAAGACACCGAGGACGATATATATAAAAAGATAAAAAAAGCAAAAACTGACTCTGAGCCTATCCCATCTAAGATTGAAGATTTAAAAAGCAGGCCTGAGGCATTAAATTTGATAAACATTTATTCTTTTATAACAGATAAAACTTTAGAAAATACTTTAGCTAGTATGGCTGGAAAAGATTTTTCTAAACTAAAAAAAGAACTTTCTGATGTTCTTATAGCTACAATTTGTCCAATTGGAAAAAAAATCAAAGAACTCAAAAAAGATGAGAAGTACTTGATAGACATTCTCAAAAAAGGGTCAAATAAAGCAAAGGAAATAGCAAAAATAAATATAAATAAAGTAAAAGATATTGTAGGATTTATTTCACATTAAATTTTTATAAAAATGTGTTAAATTACAAACATGATACAAATAGAAAATACACCAAACCCAAATGCTTTAAAATTTCAATCTGAAAAACAGTTGTCTGAAGTTGAAACTCAGGAATTTCAAAAAAAAGATTTAAATCAAATCAAAAATGAATTTGTAAAAAATATTCTTAATTTCGAAGGAGTTGAGTTAGTTTTAATTTCAAAAAATTTTATGAGCGTAAAAAAAGATGATAAAACTAGTTGGGACACACTAAAACCTTCAATTATTTCCTCAATTAATGATCATTTTGAAAAAAACAAGGAGCCAATAATCTTAAAAAATAATGTAGTTTTAAACGAAAAAGATAATGATGAAGACGAGACAATTCTGAAAATAAAAGATGTACTAGAAACTAAAGTAAGACCAGCAGTAGCAAAAGATGGTGGGGATATTCAATTTATATCATTTGATAAAGGTATAGTTAACGTAAAATTAAAAGGTAGTTGTTCAGGTTGTCCAAGTTCTACAATGACGTTGAAACAAGGTGTTCAAAATTTACTTTGTCATTATGTAAAAGAAGTTAAGTCAGTAGAAGCTAGCTAATATATATAAAGTGAAAAAAGATATTTCATATAGAGAACAACTTTTAGAACTCTCAAGGCTATATAAAGTGCCTGAGGTAAAATCATATATTAAATCTAAAAAGAATTTAACTACATCACAATTAGAGCTTATTTTATTAAAAAACAAGATTCCTTTACCAGCCCAAAGCTACAGTAGAAAACACGTTGCTGAAATAAAATTTAAAGAACAAGTAATTACAAATATAATTCTAACTATCGCTTTACTAGGATTTATATCAAGTCTAATAACAATTAGACCTTATATAAAAATTGTTACCGATGAGATAAAATTTACACATGTTGCGAAAGAATATAAGTCAAATTTCACTGGTGAAAAACAACTTTCTAAAAATTATGGCAAAGAAAAAACTAAAAAAGAATATGATGAAGATATAAGCTTAGATACCAAAGTCACTTTAAACTTATTTGAGGATTTAAAATATGATCTAAAAAGTATTAGGACTGGTGCTTTGGTCAAACCAGTTTATTTGTCTAAATTACCAAAAGATCTAAAGAAAATAAAAAGCACTAAAACAAAAAAAGATACATTTATTAAAATTGTTATGCCTCTCATTATAGATGAGAATAATAAAATCTTAGAAAACAGAAAAAAACTTTTTAAAATTTTAAACAAACCAAATAATACTAGAGGTGAGAAAGTTTGGTTAAAAAGACGATTTGAAGATTATTCAATAAAAAATGAAGACGTAACTGAGCTGAAGATAAGAATGGATATAGTACCTGTTTCTATTGCAATTGCTCAAGCAGCTAAGGAAAGTGGTTGGGGAACTTCTAGATTTGCTCTAGAGGGAAATGCGATGTTTGGACAATGGACTTGGGGCAAACAGGGTATTGCACCATTGGATAGAGAAAAAAACAAAGGTCACAAAATTTTAAAATTTCCAATTCTAAGATCATCTGTGCAGGCATATAAAAATAATTTGAATACCCACAATGGATATAGAGAATTTAGAGAGAAAAGAGCAGAGCTTAGAAAACTAAATAAAAAAATATCAGGCTTAGAACTTGTAAAATATTTACATAACTATGCAGCAACAGGTTCAGAATATACAAAAGTTTTAAAAAAAATAATCGATCAAAATGAACTTACCGATTTTGATGGAGCAATTCTGATGAATTCAAATCAAGCCTCAACTCTTACGCTTTAATCTATAAATCAGATATTACAAACTGTATACCGAGCCATCTCCATTCACCTGTGTTTTCTCTTAACGAACAATTTATTCTACCTCTTTCTGTAATAAACTTACCCTCCAAAATTATTTTTATTTCATTATCAGAAATAAAATTAATTTTTGATTTTCTCCATTTATCTTCCTCATTTGAGTAACAATTAATATTTTTAATATTTGGACCATCCTTAAAAAAAGTAACCTTTACATCTGGCGGATTGTTCTTTGGATTTAAATATTTTTCTTCTGGAGATATTTTTAAATAAGGTAATGGTAATGTATTTAAAATCGTTTTAAATCTTTTTACCTCACCATATTTTTCATTTATTGGGAACCTTGGTAACTCAAACTTATTTTTAGTTTTATCCATTACTCCAGAATGTTGGCCAAAACCATAATCAAATCCCAATTTTTTTACAATTTCAATATACGATTTTTTATATTCTCCAAATGGATAAGCAAAAAATTTTGTTTCATAATTAAGTTTGTTTTTAAAAATTTTAATTGATTTTTTAAGATCCTCTTCTATCTCAGAGTCACTTTTATCAACTAAATAGTCATGTGTATGGCTGTGGTTACCTACGTGAACAAAATCAAATTTTAAAATTTCCTTTATTTCAGACCAATTCATATAGCCGCTAGACCCAATAGTCTCAGTATTTATAAATATTATAAATGGTATTTCCCTTTTTTTTAATATTGGCCAAGCATTTTCATAAAAAGAGGAGAATCCATCATCAATTGTAAGAAGAATTTTTTTTTCATTACTGCTAGAATTTATAGAAGTTAAAAAATCTGTATGTGAAATAAAATTGAAATTACTATTTTTAATTATATCTAGATGGGTTTTAAAATCTTCAATTCTAATGTTAGTAGATGGATATTTATTTTCTTCAAAACGATGGTACATTATTGAGATAATTCCATAATCTTTTATACTCTTTGCATTAGAATATGAATTGTTAAAATCGATAAATAAAATTATAAATAAATAAATGATAAAAAATTTTTTAATAATAAATTGCACAGGTAAAAACAATATTATAGCTTTAAGAGTCAATAATAATTTTTTTTTAAAAAAACTTCAAACAAATATAAGAAACAATGAGTCACTTGTGAACAAAATTTTTGTTCTTGTAAGAGAAAAAAAAGCTAATATTGATAAAAACTTTTCTATTATTGTGAATATTGGGCCAGGTAGTTTTTCTGGTATAAGAATTTCTCTAGCTGTGGCTAAAGGGATAAAAATAGCAAAAGGATCAAAATTATATGGTTATAAAGCCCGTGATTTAGGTGAATTTAACACTAAAAATATTGAAATATTAATTAAAAACAAATTAATAGAAAATAATTTGATTAAACCGGTCTACATAAGTTAAATTATAAATTTATGAGTAAAATAGAAGATAAATGCAAAGACAAAGGTGTAAGGTTAACAGACCAGAGACGTATCATAGCAAAAGTTATGTCTGATTCAAAAGTAACATATGGATCGAAAGACCATCCTGATGTTGACGAACTTCACAAAAGAGTAAATGAGATAGATAAAAATATAAGTATCGCTACTGTTTATAGAACGGTAAAACTTTTTGAGGAAGCAGGTATAATTGAAAGACATGATTTTAAAGAAGGAAAATCAAGATACGAACCTCTAACAGAAGAACACCATGATCATTTAATTGATGTTAAAACTGGTGAAATTATAGAGTTCGTAGATAAAGATATTGAAGAACTTCAAAAAAAAGTAGCTGAAAAACTAGGTTATAAACTTGTTGATCATAAGTTAGAATTATACGCACAAAAAATTAAAAAAAATTAATAAATTGCAAAAAAAAATTTTCATTAAAACTTTCGGATGCCAAATGAACGAATATGATAGTAATCGTTTGTCAGATTTAGTGAAAAAAGTTGGTTACCAAAGAACTAAAGATCTAGAAAACATAGATTGTTATATTCTGAATACTTGTCATATCAGAGAAAAAGCTACTGAAAAAGTATATCATGATATTGGGCGTTTAAAAAAAATTTACAAAAATAAAAAAAAACCTGCAGTTTTTGTTACAGGTTGTGTTGCTCAAGCCGAAAACGAGGAAATGCTCGATAGGGAACCTTACATAGATGCAGTAGTAGGTCCACAATCGTATCAAAGTATTCCTAAAATATTACAAAGGATAAATAAAAGAAAAGATAAATTAAATTTTACAAATTTTGATGTTGTAAAAAAATTTGACAAATTAAATCAAATTAAAAACACAGACACAAAAATATCATCTTTTGTTACTATTCAAGAGGGCTGTGATAAATTTTGTAATTTTTGTGTAGTTCCGTATACCAGGGGCCCAGAATATTCAAGATCGCCTTTAGAGATAATACAAGAAGTAAAAGATCTTATTTCAAATGGGGTTGTTGAGATTACATTATTAGGTCAAAATGTTAACGCTTATAATCACAAAAAAAATGGATCTGTTTTTAAACTTTCGGATTTAATATTTGAATTAGAAAATATTAATGAATTAAAAAGAATAAGATATACTACATCTCACCCCAAAGATATGACAAGTGATTTAATTAAATGTCATAAAATTTCAAAAAAGTTAGTGCCATTTATTCACTTACCAATCCAAAGTGGTTCAAACACAATTTTGAAAAGCATGAATCGCAAACATACTAGAGAGGAATATTTAAATATAATTAAAAATTTGGTATCCGTAAGGCCGGAAATTAAATTTTCAAGTGATTTTATCGTAGGCTATCCTGGAGAGACAGAAAAAGATTTTGAGGATACTTTATCTTTGATCAACAATGTAAAATTTTTAAATTCATTTTCGTTTATTTATAACCCAAGACCAGGGACCCCAGCATTTAAATTAAATCCATTAAAAAAGGAAATTCAGCACAATAGACTAATAATTCTTCAAAATTTACTAAACAGTATTCAAAACAATTATAATATAAATCAGATTGGAAAAAATAAAAAAGTTCTGATTGAAAATAAAATGAAAAACCAAGAAAAATATTTTGGTAGAACAGATAGTTTCACACCTGTTGTGACTGAAAATATTGATTACAAAGATATTGGTAAAATTATAAATGTAAGAATAAAAGATTGTAACAAAAATACCCTATTTGGTGTTAAAGAAAATATTGATAAAGAGGTAGCAGCATAATGTTAGAAGCAAAAAATCTTGATAAAGAAATTTCAATAAAAAAAATTGACAATGAGACCGCAAATATAAAAATTTTTAATAATAATATTTTAATGGCTATTGTTGGTGAATTTAATAAAAATCTTATTCAAATAGAAAAACTAACTAAAACCAACCTTTTTTTTAGAGGAAATTCAATAACTGTAAAAGGGAGCAAAACATCAGTTGTTAACGTGTCAAATTCGTTGATGTTTTTAGTAAATAAGTATCTAGTTACCAATTCAATAGAAAATAATGATATAATTTATTCAATTAAACACGGAGTTAATGAATTGGACGACAAAAAAAAAAGAAATAATGTGAGATCGATTGATCAGGTTATAAAAACCCCTAGAAGATCAATAATAGCTCGATCAAAAAAACAATCTGAATATTTAAAAGCTCTTCAAAGTGAAAATATAATTATGTCACTGGGTCCTGCTGGAACTGGAAAAAGTTATCTTGCAGTATCTGTTGCAGTAACTTTATTGATGGAAAAAAAAATTGATAGAGTAATATTATCTAGACCTGCAGTTGAAGCAGGTGAAAGACTGGGTTTTCTTCCAGGAGATATGAAAGAAAAAGTAGATCCATACCTTAGACCTTTATATGACGCGTTGTATGATTTATTTGGTTATGAACAAATTCAAAGAAAAATTGATAATGGATCAATTGAAATAGCACCGTTAGCTTTCATGAGAGGTAGAACATTAAAAAACTCATTTGCAATACTCGATGAAGCGCAAAACGCAACCTCAACCCAAATTAAAATGTTTTTAACAAGAATCGGGGAAAATTCAAAATTAGTTGTTAATGGAGATCCATCACAAATTGATTTAATTAATAAGAGTCATTCCGGACTGATAAAGTCTAAAAAAATTTTAAATGGTATTGATGAAATTAAAGTAATTGAGTTTGATCACAAAGATGTAGTTAGACATCCCCTTGTATCAAAAATTATACAGGCTTATCAAAAAAATTTTGATGATCAAAATTGATGTTTTTGTAAAAGATAAAAACTGGAAAAAATATATATCAAATCCAAACAAGTATTTAAATAAACTGGCAAAGAAAATAAATTTAAATATTTTTTCTAAATCGAATTCAATTAATTTTTCTATTCGACTAACAGGTAATAACGAAATAAGAAATTTAAACAAAAAATTTAGAAAAAAAAATAAAACTACCGACGTGTTATCTTTTCCTTATTACGATCCTAGTGAAACAAGAATAAAATTAAAACTTAATAAAACCATTTATCTTGGTGATATAGTTATTAATTTATATAAAATTGATAAAAGAAAAATAAAGTTTGAAAGTGAGTTTAATAAGTTATGGGTTCATGGTTTAGTTCATTTACTAGGATATAAACATTATAAAAATAAAGATTTTTTTGAAATGATGAAAATAGAAAATAAAATTATTAAACAATTAAAATGTTAAAGTTTTTTAATAGAAGATTTTTTATCCTTTTCATTTTCCCCCTTTTTTTAGGCTCTATAACTGTATTAGGTTTCAATCCCTTTAATCTTTTATTCGTTAATGCATTTTCAATGTCAATGTTATTTTATTTAGTTTTTTATGTTAAAAAGAAAACACAAAGCTCATATAGAAAAAAACCATTTTTAAAAAATTTATTTTTTCTTGGCACATCCTATGGATTTGGTTTTTTTCTTTTTGGTCTTTATTGGATTACATATTCACTTACATTTGATCCATCTTTTAAATTTTTAATCCCTTTTGCATTAATATTTATTCCTTTATTTCTATCATTATTTTTTTCTCTCCCGATAATTTTGATAGGTAGATTTGTAGAGTTTAAAATATCTTCGATAATTTTAATTAGTATTTTATTTTCTATATCTGATTTCTTAAGAAGCTTTATTTTAACTGGTTTTCCTTGGAATCTATGGGCCTACAGTTTGTCGTGGTCACAAGAAAGTTTACAAATTTTAAATTTAATTGGATTTTTTCCTTTAAATTTAATTTTTATAACTATTCTTTTTTTACCAGTCACGTTTTTTTTCAAAAACAAATTTAAATACATATTTATCTCTTTTTTTGTAATTTTAATATTTTCAAATTATTTTTTTGGTTCATATAAAATAAATTCAGAAAAAGAAGATACTGACAATATAATAAATTTTAAAATTGTTTCATCAGGGTTAAAATTATCTGAGTTCAAAGATCAAGTAATAGTGTTAAATAATTTAATTAAAATTAGTGAACCCGACAAAAAACAAAAAACAATTTTTGTCTGGCCTGAGGGTGTTTTTTTAGATGGAAATTTTATAAAAAATAATCAAATAAAAAAAAAAATTAAAGAAAATTTTTCAAAAAACCATTTAATAATTTTTGGTGCAAATACAGAAAAAACTCAAAATAGTAAAAAGTATTATTTTAATAGTTTGCTTATAATTGATAATGATATGAATATAATAAGTCAATATAATAAGCAAAAATTAGTTCCTTTTGGTGAGTTCTTACCATTTGAAAATCTTTTAAAAAAAATAGGCTTCAAAAAAATTACAGAAGGTTATAATTCATTCTCTAGAGGTAAAAATGATTCAATTATTACAATAAACTTTAATAATAAAATTTTAAATATTATGTCTCTAATTTGTTACGAAATAATTTTTCCAAAATTTTCAGAAAATAAACAAAAAAATTTTAATTTTATTATAAATATTTCTGAGGACGCTTGGTTTGGAAGTAGCATTGGTCCGCAGCAACACTTCGTAAAAGCGATCTATAGAGCAATTGAAAATGGCAGTTATACTTTGAGATCTGCGAATATGGGTATAAGTGCATTTATAAGTCCAACTGGTAAAATTTTAAAAATCCTAAATTCTACTGAGGCTGGAAATATTGAGATGGATTTACCTGTTATAAAATCTAAAACCAACAATACAAATAAAAGTTTAATATTTACTTTACTTTTAATTATTTATGCTATTACTTTCTTAGTATTAAAAAAATTTAAACTTTAATGAATTCAAAAAACTATTTATTTACGAGCGAGTCAGTTTCAGAAGGACATCCAGATAAAGTTTGTGACCGTATATCAGATATGGTAGTTGATACTTACATTTCAAAGGATCCTTTATCAAGAGTAGCGTGTGAAACATTAACAACAACAAATAAGGTCATTTTAGCTGGTGAGGTTCGAGGTCCAGAAACTAAAAAAGAAGATATAGAAGTTAAGGTTAGAGATTGCATAAAAGATATTGGATATGAGCAAAAAGGTTTTCATTGGAAGAATTGCAGTGTAGAAGTCCACCTACATGCTCAATCTTCTGATATTGCTATGGGTGTTGATTCCAAAGGAAATAAAGACGAGGGAGCTGGAGACCAAGGAATTATGTTTGGTTACGCATGTAATGAAACTGATGTTCTAATGCCTGCACCAATTTATTACTCACATAAAATCTTAGAGTTAATGGCTGAGGATAGGAAAAAAGGAATTTCGAAAGATCTAGAGCCTGACTCTAAAAGTCAAGTGACCATGGAATATGAAAACGGAAAACCAGTAAAAGTTAAATCAATAGTAATATCAACTCAACACTCACCTGAAGTGGATCAAAAAAAAGTAAAAGAAATTGTTAGACCTTATTTAGAGAAATCTATACCAAAAAAATTACTCAAAGAATTAAAAGAAGAGGAATTTTATGTAAATCCAACAGGTCAATTTATAATTGGTGGACCAGATGGAGATAGTGGTCTTACTGGAAGAAAAATTATAGTCGATACTTACGGTGGTGCAGCTCCCCATGGTGGTGGAGCATTTTCTGGAAAAGATCCAAGTAAAGTTGATAGATCTGCTGCGTATGCCGCAAGATATGTTGCAAAAAATATTGTAGCATCAAAGATAGCTGACAAATGTTTAATTCAACTTGCTTATGCAATTGGAGTATCTAAGCCTCTTTCAATCTATGTAAACCTTTACGATGGCAATGAAGAAAAATCAAAAAAAGTTGAAAAACTCATTAAAGAGAATTTTGATTTAAGCCCCCGAGGTATAAGGGAAATATTATCGCTAAACAGACCTATTTATGAGCGTACTGCAGCATATGGCCATTTTGGTAGAAAACCAGGATCTGATGGCTCATTTTCATGGGAAAAAACAGATAAAGTTGATGTTTTTAAAAAGTAATTATTGATAATTTAATCAAATTCAATTAAATAATTGTTAAGTTACCTGGAAGATCAAAATGGGCTTTTGCCCATTTTTTTTTAGGTTAAACTTTAAATATGCTTAACAGAGGATTAGATAAACAAGAACTGCTTAGAATTGTTGATTCAGTTGCTAACGAAAAATCAATAGATAAAGAACTTATACTAAGCTCAATGGAGTCAGCAATTCAAAAAGCTGCTTACAGTAAATTTGGTTTTGATAATGAAATTGAAGCAACAATAGACAGAGAAAAAGGTAGTATAAAAATTCAAAAAGTACTTCAAATAGTTGAGAAAGTTGAGGATGCATCTAAAGAAATAACTTTAAAAGATGCAAGCGAACTTGACAAAAATAATCAGAATTTAAAAGTGGGCGATAAAATTTATGAAGAATTACCACAGGTTGATTTTGGAAGAATAGCCGCTCAAAGCGCAAAACAAGTAATCTCCCAAAGGGTTAAAGAAGCTGAAAAAACAAGACAGTTTAATGATTTTATTGAAAAACAGGGACAAATTTTAAGCGGAATAATTAAAAGATTAGAATACGGAAATGTAATTGTAGATTTAGGTAGAGCTGAGGGAATTATAAGAAAAGAGGAATTAATTCAAAGAGAGATATTGAAAAATGGTGATCGAGTTAAAGCTTATTGTTATGAAGTCAAAAGAGACAATAAGGGCCATCAAATTTTCTTATCACGTGCACACCCCCAGTTTCTTGCCAGATTGTTTTTTCAAGAGGTTCCAGAGATTTATGAAGCTGTTATAGAAATAAAAGCGGTTTCGCGAGATCCAGGAAGTAGAGCTAAAATCTGTGTTCACTCAAAAGATTCATCATTAGACCCGGTAGGTGCATGTGTTGGTATGAGAGGAAGCAGAGTCCAAACAGTAGTAAACGAACTTCAAGGAGAAAAAATAGATATTATTAAATGGACAGAAGATTTACCTACTTTGGTCGCAGAGTCGCTCTCGCCAGCTGAAATTCAAAAAGTTTTAATTGATGAACAAAATAAAAGAATTGATGTAATTTTGACTGAGGAAAATTTGAGTAAAGCAATTGGAAGAAGAGGACAAAATGTAAGACTTGCATCAAAACTGATTAATTATGAAATTGATATATTAACTGATAAAGAAGACTCAGAAAGGAGACAAGCAGAATTTAAAGACAGAAGTCAAAATTTTATAAAAAACTTAGAGGTAGACGAAACACTTGGTCAACTTTTAGTTTCTGAGAATTTTCAAACTATTGATGAAATCGCCCAATCAAAAATTGAAGATATAGGTAAAATAGAAGGTATAGAAGATTCAACTGCAGGCGAATTAATTACTAGGGCAAAAGAGTACCTACAAAAAGAAAAAATTGAAATTTCAAATAAACTTAAAGAACTTGGTGTGGAAGATTCATTAATAAATTTAAAAGGTATGACACAAGGAATGTTAGTGGTTCTTGGGGAACAAAACATAAAAAAATTAAAAGATTTTGCTGAACTTTCGTCCGACGAACTTATCGGAGGTATGGACGAAATTAAGGGCAAACGTATCAAAATTAACGGATATTTAGAGGATTTTGCTTTGACTAGAGATGAGGCGGACAATTTGATTATGTCTGCTAGAAAGATTGTATTCGAGGATTGATATGGTAGAGAGTAAAAAAAAAAAGACACTTACTATTTCGACATCGTTCGATAAAAAAAAATTAAGTGAAAGTAATTTTCGAAGAGGTGAAAAAAAAGTATTCATACCTGAAAAGAAAAGGTTTCCAAGAAACACAACAAAAAGCGGTAATTTTATAAATCAAAGTACTCATAAATTAAACCCAAATAAAAAAAATTTTGCAAGAAAGTTTGCTGAGCAACAAGCTACAAAAAGATTTATTCAGCCAGATCAGAAAAAAAATGAAAAAACTAAAGAAAAGAATTTTGATAAAGCTTTTCCTGCAAGAAGAGAGCATAAACTAACTATATCTAGGGCTATGGATGTTGAGGAATTTGAAATTAAACAACGAAGTTTAGCATCTGTTAAAAGAGCTAGATTAAAAGAAAAAAAAAATCTGAAACCTGGCGATGATATAAAAAAAGAATTTAAGAAAGTTATAAGAGATGTAAAAATACCAAAACAAATTACAATTCAAGAATTGTCTAATAGAATGGCAGAACAATCTTCAAATATTATCAAGTTTCTTTTAAATATGGGGGTAAAAGCTACTATTAACCATTCTATTGATAAAGATACTGCTGAATATATTGTGAAAGAATTCGGTCATGTTCCCGTCTTGGAACAAGCCCCAAATGAAAATTTTGAAAAAAAAGATAATTTAGATAAATCTAATCTACATCCGAGACCTCCAATAGTAACGATAATGGGTCATGTTGATCATGGAAAAACATCTTTGTTAGATGCTTTGAGAAGTACAAATGTTGTTTCGGGAGAGCACGGAGGCATCACACAGCATATAGGCGCTTACCAAGTTTATAATGAAGAAAAAAAATTAATTACCTTTATAGATACACCTGGGCACGCAGCATTTACAGAAATGAGAGCAAGAGGTTCAAAAGTAACAGATATTGTTATTTTAGTAATCGCAGCAGATGATGGTGTTAAACCTCAAACAGTTGAGGCAATTCAACATGCTAAAGCTGCAAATGTTCCAATAATAGTAGCTATAAATAAATCTGATCTACCTAATTCTCAAGTAGGAAAAATAAAAGATGAACTAATGAGGTATGAATTAGTAGCAGAAAGTTTGGGTGGAGAAACATTATTTGTTGAAGTTTCAGCAAAAAATAAAACAAATTTAGATAAGCTTAAAGAGACCATAATTTTACAATCAGAAATATTGGATTTAAAAGCTCCTAAGGACGGAAATGCAAAAGCAATAGTCTTAGAGGCAAAAATTGACAAAGGAAAAGGACCAGTATCAACCATATTAATTACTGGAGGTAAATTAAAAAAAGGTGATTATTTTGTTTGTGGTAATACGTGGGGAAAAATCCGAGCAATGATAGATTTTAATGGAAAAATAATTGATGAAGCTAATCCATCATGTCCAGTTGAGATTTTGGGAATGAATGAATCAGCAAATGCGGGGGATGAATTCTTAGTTGTTAACAATGAAGAAGAGGCAAAACAAATTAATTCTTTTAGAAAAACAGGATCTAAAGATAAAAATATATTATCATCGCAAGATAAAACAAATATTTTTGAAAATCAAAGTACTAAAAAAGAGCTTAATATAGTTTTAAAATCAGATGTTCAAGGATCAAGCGAGGCTTTGAAAAATGCTATTAATAAAATTGAACATTCAGAGGTAAAACCAAAAATAATTTTGTCAGATATCGGTATGATCAATGAAACAGATGTATCTTTAGCTAAAGCCTCAAACGCGATAGTAATTGGGTTTAATATAAAGCCTAATCGAGAAGCAAAACGTTCCGCTGATCAACAAAAAATACAAATTGAATTCTTTAACATCATTTATAAGGCAATCGAGTTTGTTGAAAAATCCTTATCAGGTTTATTGGAACCTGAGAAGAAAGAAATTATACAAGGTACTGCAGAAGTATTACAAATTTTTAAACTTTCTAAATCAGGGAAAGTTGCTGGATCAAAGGTTATAGAGGGTGAAATTACAAGTACATCGAAAGCAAGAATAATTCGTGATGGAGCTGTAATTCACGATGGTAATATTTCAAGTATATTTAGAGAAAAAAATGCTGTTAAAGAAGTTAAAAATGGACTTGAGTGTGGAATATCATTTAAAAATTACGGTGATTTTAAAGTTAACGACAAGATTGAAGCTTATAAAATTAATATCATACAAAGAGAGCTAAAATAATGATTAGAAAATTAAATAGCACAAACTTTAACCATAGACATTTAAGGGTTGGGGAACTGGTAAAACAAAATTTAGGCCAAATCTTTTTAAGAAATGAGGCAAAAATACCCTCTTTAAATACAAAACTAGTAACAGTTACTGAGGTAAGGATGAGTTCAGATTTAAAGTCAGCTAGAGCTTACGTGATACCTTTAGGAGGAAAAGAGACAAAAAGAACTGTAAATACCTTGACTGAATTTTCTCATCTTGTTAGAAAAGCACTGTCAAAAAAGTTAGATATTAAGTTTCTTCCTAAGTTACACTTTGTTGGAGACGAATCATTTGATTATGCTGAAAGAATTGAAAAGTTGATTAAAAAAAATAGTAAGTAAATGAAAACGAAAAAAGATATAATCAAATCATTATCCGAAAATGAAAAAGATGTAGGTTCAACAGCAGTTCAAATTGGACTTTTAAGTGAAAAAATTAATAAACTTTCAGAGCATTTTAAAAATTTTAAGAAAGACAAACATTCAGCTAGAGGTCTTACAAAATCTGTTAATCAAAGAAAAAGACTTTTAAGTTACTTGAGCAAGAATGATCCTGATAAATATAACGATATATTAAAGAAATTAAAGTTAAGAAAATAAATGTTTAAACAATTTAAAGAAGAAATAGATTTCGGTGGAAAAAAAATCACTCTGGAAACAGGTAAAATTGCTAGACAAGCAGATGGTGCAATTATTGCTACTATGGGTGAAACAGTGGTTATAGCTACTGTAGTAGGAGCAAAAAAAGTTAATCCTGAAACTGATTATTTTCCGCTATCTGTAAATTATCAGGAAAAATATTATGCGGCTGGTAAAATACCAGGAGGTTATTTTAAAAGGGAAGCAAGGCCTACAGAAGCTGAAACTTTAATTTCAAGATTAATTGATAGACCAATAAGACCATTGTTTCCAGAAAGTTTTAGAAATGAAGTTCAACTTTTACCAACGGTTCTATCTTATGATAATGAAAATGAAGCAGATATTTTATCAATAATTGCCTCATCAGCAGCTCTATCAATATCTGGATTACCATTTAAAGGCCCAGTAGGAGCATCAAGAGTAGGATTTATTGATGGTAAATGCGTTCTTAATCCAACAAAGAAAGAATTAGAAAATTCTAAATTAGATTTAGTTGTTGCAGGAACTAAAGATGCTGTCCTAATGGTTGAGTCAGAAGCATCAGGGCTTACCGAAAAAGAAATGTTGGATGCAGTTAAATTTGGTCATGATGGATTTGCTTCAGTAATTAAAGGAATAGAAAAATTATCTAAAAAGTGTTCAAAAGAAAAGTGGAAAATTGAAGAAAAAGATTTTAGTAAAATATCAAAAAAAATTGAAAAAGAGCTCACCAAAGATTTAGAAAAAGCTTTTTCAGAAAAAGATAAAAAAACTAGATCAGATTTAATTAGTCAAGCTGGAGAGAAATGTAAAAGTTTGTTCGAAGGAGATGAAACTCTTTTAGAACATGAAATAATGTTGCAACTTAAAAAACTTGAAAAAAACATTGTTAGAACAAGAATTTTAAAAAACAAAAAAAGAATCGACGGTAGAGGTTTATCTGATGTAAGACCTATTAAATGTGAAGTTGGAGTTTTACCAAGGACACATGGATCAGCTTTGTTTACAAGAGGAGAAACTCAAGCTTTAGTTACCACAACATTGGGCACTACAGATGATGAGCAAAGAATAGAAAGTTTAGAAGGTTTAAAGAGACAAAGATTTATGCTTCATTACAATTTTCCTCCTTTCTCAGTTGGTGAAACTGGAAGAATTGGAACTGGAAGAAGAGAAGTAGGACACGGTAAATTAGCTTGGAGAGCTCTAAATTCTTCTCTTCCTAAAAAAGAAAACTTTCCATATACTCTTAGAATTGTTTCAGAAATTACAGAATCTAATGGATCATCCTCAATGGCTACTGTTTGTGGATCCTCACTTGCATTAATGGATGCGGCAGTTCCAATAGCGGAGCCAGTAGCTGGAATAGCCATGGGATTAATAAAGGAAAAAGATGACTTTTCAATTCTGTCCGACATTTTGGGTGACGAAGATCATCTTGGTGATATGGATTTTAAAGTTGCAGGCACCAAAGATGGAATTACATCATTGCAAATGGATATCAAGATTACGGGTATTACATTTGAAATTATGGAAAAAGCACTTGCCCAAGCCAAAGATGGACGAGTTCATATTTTAAATGAAATGAACAAAACTATTAAGTCTTCAAGAAAAGAAGTTGGAAAACACACACCAAAAATGGAAACTATTAAAGTTGATAAAAAAGATATCGCAACTGTTATTGGTAAAGGTGGTGCAACCATAAGAGAAATTGTTGAAAAATCTGGAGCAAAAGTAGACGTTAAAGATACAGGTGAAGTTACAGTAGCAGCTGCCAATGAAGAAACCAGAAAGATAGCAGTACAAATGATTAACGATCTTGTTGCAAAACCAGAGATGGGAAAAACATACAAGGGTAAAGTAGTAAAAATCATGGAATTTGGAGCTTTTGTAAACTTTCTAGGAAAACAAGATGGTCTTGTTCATATTTCTCAACTTGCAGCTAAAAGAGTTCAAAAAGTTACAGATGTAGTCAAAGAGGGTGATGAGGTTTCAGTAAAAGTAATTGGATTTGACAGAGGTAAAGTTAAACTTTCAATAAAAGAAGCTTCTTAGATTTTATATTCGAAGTTTTGAGTTTTTTCATTAACACTTAGTTCTAGTGCTCCATTACGTAGGTGAAAATTTCGTGCCATTTCTGTAAGAGGAGACAAAGTAATCAATCTATTTAAATGATTTGATTTCTTTATTTTTTTAAACGCTTCTTTAACAATTAATTTTCCTCCACCTTTTTTCTTTGACCAAACAGTGTATGCAATTGCAATTTTTCCTACATTATCGTTTCGCCAAGATGCACTCTGTAAATGAGCATCTTTAGTCATTAAGTCAAATTCCTCAATTGTTTTTGGAATTTCGTTTGTGAAACCAAAACACATTATTGCACATATTTCCTTTTTATATTTTACACCAAATATTTTTCTACCATAGCTTGTTCTAAATTTTACATCTAATTCAGGTCTGATTGGATCCTCTTTAGCATTGCAGGTTTCAAGCTCAACAAGCTCGGCCCCTTTAATCCAATCGAAAAAGTTTTCGAATTTTTCTTTAATTTTTTTATTCAATTTAGACATTTTTGATTAATATTATTATGTAATGTTTTTAGGATCAGGCATCCCTGCTTTATTGTAACCTGCATCAACATAATGTATTTCACCAGTAACACCAGCGGCAAGATCACTTAACAAGTAAAGTGCAGATTTTCCTACATCATCAATATCAATATTTCTTTTTAAAAATGAGTGATCGGAACTCCATTTGTATAAAAACTTTGCATCACCAATTGCCGATGCTGCTAAAGTTTTAATTGGTCCAGCACTTATTGCATTTACTCTAATTCCTTTTACACCCAAGTCTCTTGAAATATATTTCACACTTGACTCTAGAGCAGCTTTACAAACACCCATTACATTGTAGTTGGGTATTACTTTAGTGGACTCGTATGTCAAAGTTAGCATACTCGATCCACTTTTCATTATTTTTGATGCTTCTTTAGCTATCTCAGTGAATGAAAAACATGATATCAACATACTTTTTGTAAAATTTTCTCTTGAGGTGTCAATATACTGACCTGATAGTTCTGCTCTATCTGAAAATGCAATTGCATGAACAACAAAATCAATTTGCCCCCACTTTTCTTTTATCTCTTCAAATGTTTTTTTAATATCATCTTTGTTTTCTACATTACAATCTAAAAGAAATTTTGAATTAACAGACTCAGCTAGAGGCGTAACTCTTTTTTTTAGTGCATCTCCAAGATATGTAAAAGCAAGGTCAGCTCCATTTTCTGAAAGTTTTTTTGCTATACCCCAAGCTATGGATCGTTCATTAGCAACACCCATTATAATACCTTTTTTACCTTTAACTAGATCCATTCTTAAACCTTTTCAAAAATCAAAGTTGCGTTCGTACCACCAAAACCAAAGCTATTCGACATTACGGAATTCAATTTCACATCTTTCTCAACCTTTGTAACAATTGGAAAATTCTTAGCTTCATCATCCATCTCATTTACATTTGCTGAAGCAGCGATAAAATTATTTTTCATCATTATTAATGAGTAAATTGCTTCATGAACTGAGGCTGCACCCAGCGGGTGTCCAGAAAGAGATTTGGTTGAACTTATTTTTGGAACGTTATCTTTGAAAGCACCTTTTATAGCTTTTAACTCTGTTATATCTCCCACAGGTGTTGAGGTTCCATGAGCATTTATATAATCAACTTTATTACGAGTTGTCTTTAGTGCTAAATTCATACACCTAGTTGCTCCTTCACCTGATGGCGCAACCATATCATAACCATCAGAGGTAGCCCCATAACCAGTGAGTTCTGCATAGATTTTTGCCCCTCTTGCTTTTGCATGCTCTAGCTCTTCTAAAACTAAAACTCCTGCTCCACCAGCTATTACAAAACCATCTCTAGTTTTGTCATAAGGTCTAGATGCTTTTTGCGGAGAGTCATTATATTTAGAAGATAATGCGGTCATCGCATCGAACATTGCTGTCATCGCAAAATGTATTTCGTCACTACCACCAGCAAATATAACTTTTTGTTTTCCAAACTGAATAAGTTCCATTGCATTTCCGATACAATGTCCACTAGTCGCGCAAGCAGAGCTAATTGTATAGTTAACACCTTTTATTTTGAAAGGAACAGCCAGGGTTGCAGATGCAGTACTCGCCATTGTTCTTGGTACAATAAATGGACCCATTTTTTTTGGGTTTTTCTCTCTTGTTTTGTCCGCAGCTAAAATTACATTTTCTATAGAGGGACCCCCTGATCCCATTACCATACCAGAATTAATATTACTTACATCTTTGTCCTCTAAACCTGAGTCACTAATAGCCTCTTTCATCGCTACATAGTTATATGCTGATCCATTTCCCATAAACCTTAAAGCTTTTCTATCAACATAATCGGAAAGTTTAATATTTGGTTTTCCATGGACATGGCTTTTTAAATTATGTTCCTTATATTCTTCAGCAAAAGAAATTCCTGATTTGTTGTTTATAAGAGATTCGTAAACCTCTTTTTGATTGTTACCTAAACAAGAAACAATTCCAATACCTGTTACAACGACTCTTTTCATTGCTTATAAACTCCAACTTTTAAATTTTCTGCAGTATATATCTTCGTATCGTCAGCTTTCAAAATACCATCTGCAAAACCAACAGTTCCACCTTCTGTTTTTAAAACTTTTTTCATATTAACTTCATAAGTTGCCATTTTAATTTTTTTTATAACTTCTCCTGTAAATCTAACAGAATTTACACCTAAAGCACGCCCTTTACCTGGTTCACCTATCCATCCTAAGTAAAATCCAACTAATTGCCACATTGCGTCTAATCCAAGACATCCAGGCATCACAGGATCGCTCTTAAAATGACAATCAAAGAACCACATATTATCTTTAATATCTAATTCAGCTTTTATAATACCCTTTTTAAATTTTCCCTCACCCGATTGAATTTGAGTAATTCTGTCAAACATCAACATTGGAGGTGATGGTAAACGTGCGTTCCCTTCACCAAAAAGAACGCCATTTGCGCAGTCAATTAGTTCGTTGTAGTTGTAATTGTTTTTTTGTTTCATTTTGAAAGTTAACAATTGCTTGAGTTTTTATCAATATCATATATAAAATTGAAAAATTATACAGTAAGTTAATGCATAAAATGAATAGCAAAAATAAGACTTTTATAGACAAACTCAGATCTTCAGGTCTCAGACCTACAAATCAAAGAGTAGAAATAAGCAAATTTCTCTTCAATAGAAAAAAAACATTTCATTTCACAGTTGAAGAATTAAAAAATTCTATGAATTTAAAAAGGTCAAAAAAAATTTCTACTGCTACTTTTTATAACACTGTGCATGCACTAAAAAGTGCAGGGTATCTTAAGGAATTCTCTTTGGAAAATAATACTTCTTATTATGACACTAATATTAAATCTCATCATCACTTTTTTGACAATGGGAAAGTAATTGATATTAAGAGCGACAAAATTACCTTTCAAAAACTTCCAGATGCCCCAAAAGGTAAGAAAATCAAAAACGTTGAAGTTGTAATAAGATTAGAAAATAATAATTAATCCAAAAAAAAGATCTGTTGTATTGACACATACTTTAGAATAATTATAAAGTAGTTATAATTAAAATTTTAAATAGTATGAGCGAAAGTCTTAAAAAAAATGGAAATGGAAGTGGTAAATGCCCTGTAATGCACGGGGGAGTTACTAAAGCAGGAGAGTCAAACACTTCACGACAATGGCCAAATAGTATTAATCTCGATATTTTACATCAACACGACACAAAAACTAATCCTCTACCAAAATTTGATTATAAAAAAGAAGTAAAAAAATTAAATTTTAAAGCACTTAAAAAAGATTTACTAAAATTAATGACCGATAGCCAAGAATGGTGGCCAGCAGACTTAGGAACATATAGTGGTCTTATGGTAAGACTAACTTGGCACCAAGTTGGAACTTATAGGGAATTCGATGGAAGACCGAACGTGGGTTCACATAGATTTTCGCCTCAGGATTCTTGGCCAGATAACACAAACTTAGATAAAGCAAGACGTCTACTTTGGCCAATCAAAAAAAAATATGGAAATAGATTGAGCTGGTCAGACCTTATGGTTCTTGCAGGGACAATGGCTTATGAGCATTCTGGATTTAAAACTTTTGGTTTTTCATTTGGTAGAGAAGATATATGGGAACCTGAAAAAGATGTTTATTGGGGAAAAGAGACGGAACCATTAGCAGTAAATAGATATGGTGATCCAAAAGATCGTTCTTCTTTAGAAGCTCCACTTGCGGCATCTCATTTTCAATTAGTATATGTTAACCCTCAAGGAGTCGAAGGAAAACCTGATCCAGTAAGAACTGCAATGGATGTGAGAGAAACTTTTGGCCGAATGGGAATGAATGATGTTGAAACTGCTGCTCTTACCGTCGGAGGTCATTCTATTGGAAGAGCCCATGGTAATGGTAATCCAGATAATTTAGGTCCAGAACCAGCTGGTGCTGATATTCACGAACAAGGTTTTGGATGGAATCAGAAAAATGGAACAGGTGCTAACCAAATAACATCAGGCCTTGAAGGAGCTTGGACGACTAACCCTGACAAATGGGATCATCAATACTTAGATCTTTTACTAAACTACAAGTGGGAAAGTAAAAAAAGTCCAGCTGGTGCTTGGCAATGGGAACCTATTAATCTTGAAGAAGATAAAAAACCAAAAGATTTAGGAGACCCGAAGAAAAAAGCAAGATTAATGTTTACTGACGCTGATATGGCTATGGCAATGGATCCAGAGTATAGAAAAATTTCAGAAAAATTTTATGCAGATCCAAAATTTTTTGAAGACTCATTCGCGCGTGCTTGGTTTAAGTTAACACATAGAACAATGGGAAATAAGGATAATTATATTGGTCCTTGGGCACCTAAAGAAGATCTGCTCTGGCAAGGAAACGTTCCATCTCCAAAAAAGAAATATAATGTAAATAAAGTAAAAAAAATGATATCAGCTACCAATTTATCAGTCGGCGATCTAATTACCATTGCTTGGGATAGCGCTAGAACATATAGAAGAACTGATAAAAGAGGAGGAGCTAATGGTGCAAGAATTCGATTAGTACCTATGAAAAACTGGGAAGCAAACGAGCCAAAAAAACTCTCAAAGATTTTAAAAGTTCTTGAGAATATAGCTAATAAAACGGGGGCGACCATAGCGGATACAATTATTCTTGCAGGGAACGTTGGGCTTGAAAAAGCAATTAAGAAAGCTGGTTCTAAAGTCAAAGTTCCATTTAGTCCTGGTAGAGGAGACTCATCTCAAGAGCAAACAGAATTAAAAAGTTTCAAGTGGTTGGAACCACTACATGATGGTTTTAGAAACTATGTAAAAGCTGATTACTCAGTGATGCCAGAGGAGCTTTTATTAGAACGTGCTTCTTTGATGGGATTAACCGCACAAGAAATGACTTGTCTGGTGGGAGGTATGAGAGTACTAGGAACAAATCATGAGTCAGCAAAAGACAAAGGAGTCCTTACAAGTAAAGTTGGTACTTTAACAAATGATTTCTTTATTAACTTGCTAGAAATGAAATATATTTGGAAACCCACTGGTAAAAATTCATATGATTTAGTCGATCGTAAAACAAATAAAGTCAAATACACTGCTTCAAGAGCTGACTTAGTTTTAGGTTCAAATTCAATTTTAAGATCTTATGCAGAGGTTTACGCTCAAGATGATAACAAGGAAAAATTGATAGAAGATTTTGTTAAAATCTGGACAAAAATTATGAATGCAGATAGGAAAGATATTAAGAAATTAAACTAATATGACTGAGTTAACATCAGGTATATTTAACGCCACAAAAAAAGTATACTCTTCAAATAGAGGATCTATATTAAGAACAATTGTTTACACAATTGGTCACTTTGCAATTGCAATCACTGTGTTAATGTTGGTTGCAGATGTATCTTTCTACATAGCACTAACAGATGCAATTGTTGAGCCACTTGCAAATTCAGTATGGTATTTTCTTTTAGATAAGTTTTGGGCCTCAAAAGTAATAAAAAACAAGAAAAACTAAAGTCTACCTTTTAAATTTTGTTTTTCAATCCAACCAGAAAAATTACCAGTCCTAATTTTACACCAATTATTTTTACATTTTTTTACTAAACACAATCTTCCAATCTCAAGCATTGCAAGGGGTTTTGAATAAATAGATGGGCGTTGAAACATTATTGAATTATCTAAAATATTAAATGCTGCTTTTTTCTTTGATAATTGTGACCAGTGTATCCATCCAGAGTTATTTTCATGATCTAAAATTTTTCTCCAATTGTCTGATTTATCTAAAACTAATATTGGTAAAAATTTTTTTTCATAAACTATCTTTACCGGATAATCAAAAGAAGGACCTTGTCTTAAGTTAACTTTATCATTTCTTAATGTGAGATAATAACTCTCTTCAGCAAAACAAAGAGAATTTAAGAATACAATTATATAAGCTAAGACTATTTTATTTACCCAAGACATGTAAATGATTTCTACAACCTGAATTTTTTTTTAATTTTACTTTTCTAAAGTTTAAATCAAGAGCATTAAATATCATAATTTCATTTTTTAAAGGTTTTCCAATATTCAAAATAGATTTAATAACCTCATTGGCTTGCAATGAACCTGCAATACCTGCTAAAGTTGACATTATTCCCTCGCTTTCACAATTTTGATTGATCGATGGTAAACTTGGCATAAAACACCTTAAACATGGTCCATCTTTCCTAAAATCAAAATTAAAAACATGACCATCATACTTGCTAATAGCTGATGAAATTAAAACTTTTTTATATTTAATACAATAATCATTTATTAATAGTCTAGATTTGAAATTATCTGTACCATCACAAATGAAATCATAATTTTTTGCAATATTGTGAATATTTTCTTTATTAATCTTTTTTAAAAAAGTCTTCACTAGTATTTTTTTGTTAATTCTCTTGATAAAATTTTTTGAGACCATTACTTTAAATTTTCCCAAATCTTTTTTTGTAAAAAGAACTTGTCTACTTAAATTCGAGATTTCGACCCTATCATTATCAACAATACCAAAATTACCTACACCTGAGTAAGCTAAATAAAGCATTAATGGACAACCTAATCCTCCAGCACCTACTACTAAAACTTTTGAACTAAAAAGTTTTTTTTGACCTGGTATTCCAATATTTTTTAGGATTAATTGGCGAGAATACTTTTTAAGTTCAGAACTATTTAATTCCATTATTAATTTAATCTTTTTTTAATATCTAAAAAAGAATTAATTATTTTTTTGGCTATTATAGAAGCTATAAATTTTTTTGAGCTTTTCTTAATTTTTTGGATTTCGCCATTATTTTCGATAATCGTAACTTCGTTAAAATCTACGTTAAAACCTGTTTCTTTATTTGACACGTCATTCGCTACAATAATATCGCAATGCTTCTCATGCATTTTTTCAACAGAATTTTTAATAATGTTTTCGGTTTCTGCAGAAAAACCAACTAAAAGTTTTGGTTTATGTCTATTATTTTTTCCTAAAAATTCTAATATATCAGGATTTTGCTCTAATTGAATCTTATCTAAATTTATTTTCTTTTTTAATTTTTGTTTATTTTTCATAACTGGTTTAAAATCTGAAACAGCAGCTGTACATACAGCAATATCAGTCGGTAAAGTTTTTTTTATTTCATTAAACATTTGTTTTCCTGAGATTATTTTTTTAACTTTGATTTCATTTGAGTAATTAATATTTGTTGGTCCTGATATTAAAGTAGTTTTAACTCCAAGCCTAGATAGTTCTAGAGCAATTTCGTAACCTTGTTTTCCACTAGACTCATTTGATATGTATCTCACTGGGTCAATATATTCACGTGTAGGACCAGTTGTTACAGTTGCTCGTATATTTTTCTTTTTAAAATAATCTTTTTGTTTAAAAAAATTTTCTAAATATGAAATTATCTGTCTTGGACTAGACATTTTACCTTTTCCATATTCACCACAAGCCATTTCACCATCTTGAGGGCCTATAAACTTATAACCATAATTGAATAAAGTATTCAAATTTTTTTGTGTGGCTTTATGTTCCCACATTCTTACGTTCATAGCAGGAACTAGAAACGTTTCTTTATCTGAGGCAAGAATGACTGTTGTGGCTAAATCATCAGCAGAGCCTCTTGAAAGTTTTGACATAAAATTCGCAGTCGAAGGAAGTACTAAAATTGCATCGGCCCAACGCGAAAGAGCAATATGATCCATTTTTCCATTATTCTTTTCTCCAAATGTATCCTCAAAAACTCTACTTTTTGATAATGAAGAAATAGACAAAGAAGTAACAAACTTCTTTCCAGTTTTAGTTAAGATTACTTTTATAGAGCAATTTTTTCTTTGTAATAATCTTATCAAGTCTAAAGATTTGTAGGCAGATATTCCACCTCCTATAATTAGTAATATTTTTTTATTTTTTAAATTCATAACAAATTAAAATACTATAAATACAGCTATTACAATACCTAAAAAAACTATAATCATATTATTTCTTAAATTTTTAAGTTTAAGTTCTTCAACTTCAAAATTTTTTCCGTTTAAAGCGTTTAAATTTAACTTTCCTTCAGCAATCATTTGAAGCGTTGTATTTGCATTATCCATAACCTTTGGTAAATCTGGAATTCTACCAAGTATATCTTTTGATAATTCAATTGTTTTATTTATTGCAGACTCTGGACCTTTGACACTTTTGATCCAATTTTCTAAAACTGGTCTCGATACTTTCCAAATATTTGTATCTGGATCCAATTTTCTAGCAACACCTTCAACTACAACCATTGTTTTTTGAAGCAATAGCAATTGAGTTTGTGTTTGCATGTTAAATTTTTCAGTAATCTCAAATAACTGGCCCAATAGATTTCCTCCAGAAATATCTTTTATTGATTGACCAAAAATAGGTTCACCAATCGATCGCAGAGCCTGAGCAAAATCATCCTTAGATGTATTTGGTGGAACCAGTCCTGCTAAAAAATGCATTTCAGCTACTTTTAAATAATCTCTCTCAATAAAACCAAAGAGAATTTCTGCTAAATATTTTTTGTTATTTTTATCCAGCCTTCCCATAATACCAAAGTCCACTGGAATAATATTTCCTTCTTTGTCAACAAAGAGATTTCCCTGATGCATGTCTGCATGAAAAAATCCATCTCTTACAGCCTGCTTAAGAAACAATTGAATTAAATTTGTAGAAACTTTCTTTAAATCTACATTAAATTTTTTCAGTTTTTCTACTTCTCTAATTGAAAAACCGTCTATTTTATCTAAAGTTAAAATTCTTTTAGAAGTATAGTTCCAATAAATTTTTGGAACTTTAATTCCATTATCGTTAATAGTATTTTCTCTTAGTTCACCAGCTGCAGCTGCCTCAAATCTTAAATCCATTTCAACATTTGTTATTTCTTTCAAAAGATTAATAATTTCTACTAATTTTAATCTTTTTGTACCTTTAAAAATACTTTCTATTAAAAATGCTAGAAACATCAGAGCATCGAGTTCTTCATTTACATGAGCATGAATATTGGGTCTTAAAATTTTAATAGCTACATTTTTCTCGTCACCATCAATTTTTATCTTTGCAAAGTGGACTTGTGCTATAGAGGCTGCTGCGATGGGCTCACTTAATGATGAAATATTATTAAAAAATTTAGATCCTATTTCTTTTTCTATTATTGTTTTAGCTTTTTCATTGCCAAAAGCAGGCAATCTATCCTGAAGTTTTTCTAAATCATTTGCAATTTTTTCACCTATTATATCTGGTCTTGTAGCCAAAAATTGCCCTAATTTAATAAATGTTGTACCCATATCTTCTAAAGATTGACATAACTTTTCGCCAGGTGTTTTATCTAAATTTGAAATTTTTTTACTCGATCCAATAGCAAATAAATTAAATAAAATCTTTAAACTCATTGGGATAGGTTTTAATTGATCTAAAGTTTCGGTCGCACCTGAAACAGATAATTTTCTTAAAATTTTAAATAAATTATAAATTTTCTTAAACATTTTATATTTTCCAGCCTGAATGAATTGCCGCAATTCCACCAGATAAGTCTCTAAATTCTACACTTTCAAATCCGTTTGATTTGATAAGCTTTAATAATTCTTCCTGACTATAAAAATCATTTATACTGTTTATTAAGTATTCGTACGGTTCTGATTTGCCGACAATATATTTACCTATATGCGGAATCATTTTTGAATATTTTTTATAAAACTCAGATAAAATTTCATTGTTAACTTTTGAAAATTCTAAACACAAAAATCTACCTCCTGTTTTTAAAACACGCCTACTTTCACTGAGTGCAAGCCTAATATTCGAAAAATTTCTGATTCCAAAACTCACCACATATATATCGAATGTTTCATCTTTAAAAGGCAGTTTTTCCGCTTGGGCACAATACCATTTTACATTAGCTAAATTTTTTAATTTTTTTTCCCCTATTTTTAACATATTTTTATTTGGTTCTACGCAAGAAGCTTTTCCAGAAAAATTTGTTTCTTTCAAGAAAGCTCTAGCGACATCACCTGTGCCTGAAGCTACATCAATTAAGTGCTGGTTTTGTCTAGGACTCATCCAGTCAATTAATTTACTTTTCCAAAGCCTGTGTGTGCCAAAAGACATTAAGTCATTCATTAGGTCATACTTATTAAAGACTTCGTTAAAAACTTTTGTCACATACTGTTTTTTTGATTGATTTATATTTTTCATTTTTTATAAAGTTATATGCCAGAATTACCCGAAGTTGAAGTTGTTAGAAGATCGCTACAATCATTTATAAAAGGCCTAGAAATTAAAAAAGTATCAGTTTTTAATAGAAATTTAAGGTATAAAATTAGAAGAGATTTTGAAAAAAAGATCATAAATCAAAAGATAATCTTTATAAGAAGAAGATCTAAATTTCTTTTATTAGGACTCGAGAATCATAGTATCATTTTAATTCACTTGGGGATGACTGGAAAAATTTTTATAATTAACAATTCTTCTAAAAAAGTTTTTAAAACAAGTTTTTATTATGAAAATGAAATCAATAAAAAGCATAATCATATTATAATTAAATTTAATAAATTCATAAAGTTAATATATAATGATGTAAGAAAATTTGGTTTTTTTAAAATAATTCCATCTGGCAGTATAAAAGAAAACAACCATCTAAGATTACTAGGCCCGGAACCATTAAATAAAGATTTTAATATCAAATATCTTAATACAAAAGTAAAAAATATAAAAAAAAATATAAAAAATCTTCTAATGGATCAGAAATTAGTTTCTGGACTTGGAAATATTTATGTTAATGAGATTTTGCATCTTAGTTCAGTTAATCCTCTCAAAGATTCAAAAAATTTAAAAATTCATCAAGCTAAAAAAATTGTAAAAAATATTAAAACAATTTTATTAAAGGCAATTAAGTTGGGTGGATCAAGTATAAGAGATTTTAAGGGAGCTTCAGGTAAGAAAGGTAATTTTCAACAAAAATTCATGGTATATGATAGAAATGGTCAGGTGTGCAAAAAAATAGGATGTCGAGGAAAAATTAAAAAAATTTATATATCTAATCGTTCGACATTCTACTGCTTAAAATGTCAAAAATAGTTAAATGTTGACCTAATTATTCTTAACATATATACGTGGCTTAAATGCCTAATACAAAATCTGCAATTCGAAGAGTTAAAAGAGTAAAAAAACAGTCTTTAGTAAACAAATTACGAAGAAGTAGATATAGACTAGCTATCAAAAAAATTAACAAATTAATAGAAAAAAAGGATTTGCAAGCTATAAAGAAATTTTACCCAAAATTTCAATCAGAATTAATGCGAATTGCTAAAACAGGGGTTGTAAAAAGGGAAAACGCCTCAAGAAAAATTGCAAGAATTTCTAAAAAAATAAAAATAATCAATAAATAGTTGTAAACAATTAACAGTTGTCTTTTTTTTTAAAATCATTTGATTAAAAAAAATTCGAGAAACTATATATAGACAATTATTATTAGAGGTTGAATTATTATTTTTTATTTTCGACTTGAACGATTATTTTTTATAATTTTTTTTTAATTTCATCTTCAACGATTATTTTACAACTCAAACCCAATTATTTTTTTATTTAAAGAAAAATAAGTTGAATTGAAAAATTTTTTTAATTAAAAATAAATTTCTTTTATTATGGAAAAATCATTTAAAGTCGAAAAAAATTTAGTTTCAGAAGAGAATGTTCTTAATTGGGTAATAGTTCAGGAAAGTTTTCAAAAAGCTTTTGGTAGTGAAATCTATTCTAGTTGGCTAAAAAATATTTCTTTAATTAAAGAATACAACCATTATGTAATTTTAGGTGTTCAAACCAGATTTTTTAGAGATTGGATTACATCAAGATATGCTGACAAAATTTTAAGTGAATTACAAAAGCATAAACTAAGTATAAATAGAATTGAGTTTAAGATTGAGGGTGACAAATTAAACACTAAATCTTTATTGTCCAAACCAGATATTAATAAAATATCAGATATAAAAGACGGAGTTTTAAATTATAATCGTTTGAATCCAAATTTAAGTTTTGAAAATTTTATAACAGGCAAAAGTAATAATGTTGCTTTTCTTTCGGCAAAAAAGATAGCTTCCGAACTTTCTAGATATAATCCTTTATTTATATATGGTGGAGTTGGTTTAGGGAAAACGCACTTAATTAATGCAATAGGACTTGCATTAAAAGATACATCAAATGTTATGTTTATATCCGCAGAGAGATTTATGTATCAATTTATAAAATCAATCAAAAAAAATGAAATGGTAAACTTCAAAGATTTTTTTAGAAAAGCAAATGTTTTTATAATTGACGATATACAATTCATTAGAGGAAAAGAAGGTTTACAGGAAGAGTTTTTCCATACATTTAATAGTTTATTTGATAAAAGTGCACAAATAATAATTTCGTCTGATCGTCCGCCAAATAGATTAGATAGAGTGCAAGATAGAATAAAATCACGATTATCAGGAGGATTGGTAGTTGATATAGGAGTGCCCGATTATGATTTAAAATTAAATATTTTGAAAAAGAAAATTAACGAATTTCAAAACTCTTTTCATGAGTACCCTAACTTGAGCGAGGATATAATTGAATATATGGCAAGGGAGCCAAACTTAAATATTAGGGAACTAATTGGTATATTTAATAGAGTGGTTGCTTTTAGTAAAATGAACAAAAAACCTTTGAATGTTAATGATTGTAAAATAATTTTAAAAGATGTTCATAATAATAATAAAGTAATAAGCATTGATAAAATACAAAACGTAACATCCAATTTTTTTAGTATTAATTTGCAAGAAATGCTGTCCCAAAGAAGATCCAGGCCTTTAGCAAGACCTAGACAAATTGCGATGTACTTAGCTAAAAAATTAACTACAAGATCATTACCAGAAATTGGAAGAAAGTTTGCAAATAGAGATCATACAACTGTAATTCATGCTGTAAAAACTATTGAAAAATTGTCTCAGGACAACAGCTTAATGAAAAAAAATATTGAAGAGATAACATCAATAATTTTGAGCGATTAAAATGCAATTTCAAATAAATCGTGACGTTTTACTTAAGTCACTTTCTATAGCACACAATATCATTGAAAGAAAAAATACTTTGCCAATTCTATCAAATGTGTTACTTGAAATTAAAAAAGATAAATTAAATATTGTTGCAACTGATCTCGATATATTATTTCTTGATGAAATTACGGATTTTAAATTTAATAAAGAGGGAAGTACTACTACATCAGCGACTGTATTGTTTGATATATTAAAAAAACTACCCCAAAACACTGAAATATCTTTTTCTTTACAGAATGAAAATAAGCTAAACATCTCTGCTGAAAACTCTAAATTCAACCTTCTTTGCTTACCCGTAGATAATTTTCCAAGCCTAAACGAAAATTTTCAAACAGACGGAATAAATATTAATGGTGAAAAATTTTTATCTTTATTAAATAAAACTAAAATATCGATGTCAAATGATGAAACCAGACACTATTTGAATGGAATTTATATACATATTACAGAGTCAGAAAAAACTTCCTACTTAACAGGAGTAGCAACAGATAGTCATAGACTTTCATCTAGTAGTATTACATTAGACAAGATTGATAATTTTAAACCTTTCATTTTACCTAAAAAGGCAGTTTTTCAACTCTGCAATTTACTTCAAGAGAATAAAGATAATATTTTATTAAACTCTAGTGAAACAAAAATTCAATTTAAGATTGGCAAATCAAAGATAATTTCCAAAGTAATTGACGGAAAGTTTCCAGATTACAAAAAAGTTGTTCCTCAAAAAAACAATAAAACCTTAGAAGTAGATACAAAGGATTTTATTCATTCGGTAGAGCGGGTAATAACAGTATCAATAGATAGAAAAGAAGGTGTAAAAATTGCAATCAAAAAGGGCGAAATTGAACTTTTTGTAAATAGCTCATCCTCCGGAGAGGGTAAAGAAAATTTAAAAGCTGATTATAATTCACAAGATTTGACTGTTGGTTTTAATTCTAGGTATTTATTAGATATCGCATCTGAAGTTCAGGACAAAAAACTAATTATGAATTTAAATGACTCTGTTTCACCGGTGTTAATACAAGATAACTCTGATAAAAATAGCTATTTTGTAATTATGCCAATGAAAATATGAAATTATTAGAATTTAGTTAAAAAAAATATTTTGTCTTATATTATCCTTATCAGTCAATGATAATTTAATCTCTTAATTTACTAACGTTTTATATAACAGATAAAAAATGATATATTAAAACTTCTTTTAAAATGAAAAAAAACATAAACAACAGTTCAAACAAAACATACAAAGCAGATTCAATTAAAGTTCTAAAAGGACTGGATGCCGTAAAAAAAAGACCTGGCATGTACATTGGTGATACAGATGATGGATCTGGTTTACACCATATGGTTTTTGAGGTTTTAGATAACTCTATAGACGAAGCAATAGTTGGTTTTTGTAAAAATATAACTGTTACTATGCATAAAAATAATTCTGTTACAGTGGAGGACGATGGAAGAGGTATTCCTGTCGATACACACAAAGGAGAAAATAAATCTGCAGCTGAAGTTATAATGACACAACTTCATGCTGGAGGTAAATTTGATCAAAATTCCTACAAAGTCTCAGGAGGTTTGCATGGAGTTGGCGTATCCGTAGTTAATGCTTTATCAGAAAAGTTAGACCTAACTATATATAGAGATCAAAAAGAATATTTAATTTCATTTGAGAACGGAAAAACAAAAAAACCAATAAAATTTATAAATAAAACAAAAAAATCTGGAACCAAAATAAATTTTTTACCTTCTAAAGAAACATTTTCAACTATTAAATTTAGTGCTGCGAATTTACAGAAAAAAATCAAGGAATTGGCTTTCTTAAACAAAGGTTTAAAGATTGATTTAATTGATGAAACTCACACAAAGGTAAAAGTTTATGAAAATAAATATGATGGAGGAATAAGTGAGTTTGTTACATTTTTAGACCAAAAGAAGTCAATTTTGATAAATAAAAATGAAAAATCTGTATTTAAAAAACCTCTTTATTTGCAAGGACAAAAAAATAATGTTTCAGTAGAATGTTCTTTGCAATGGAATGCAGGCTATTCAGAGGAAGTTTTAGCTTTTACAAATAATATTCATCAAAAAGACGGAGGCACACACTTATTAGGCTTTAGAAGTTCTCTTACAAGAATAATCAATAAGTATGCATCCGAAAAAAATCTTACTAAGAAAAATAAGGTCACGATTGGAGGAGAAGATATTAAGGAAGGTTTGACAGCAATTTTATCTATAAAAATGCCTGATCCTAAATTTTCATCGCAAACCAAAGATAAATTAGTTTCATCTGAGATAAGAAATATAGTTGAGAGTATTGTTGGAGAAAAAGTTGCAGTGTGGTTTGATCAAAATCCATCTATAATTAAATCTGTTCTAGATAAAGTTCTGCAAGCAGCTTTAGCGAGAGATCTTGCAAGAAAAGCTAGAGATAGTGTTAGAAGGAAAGGAACACTAGAATTATCTGGTTTACCTGGAAAACTAGCAGACTGCCAAATATCTTCAATGGAGGGCACTGAGCTATTCATAGTAGAGGGTGATTCTGCCGGCGGTTCAGCAAAACAAGGTAGAAAAAGAGAATTCCAAGCAGTTTTACCATTGAGAGGAAAAATTTTAAATACATATGTTAACGACTCAAAAAAAGTTAACGGTGTAAATGGCTCAAGTGAAACTAAAGCTCTAACAAAAATGATGTCCTCTAATGAAATAGTCACATTAATAAATGCTCTTGGAACTGGCTCAAAGGATTTTGATATTGAAAATTTAAGATATGAAAAAATTATAATAATGACTGATGCTGATGTTGACGGTTCACATATAAGAACTTTATTATTAACTTTTTTTAACAATAAACCATTTAATGAGTTAATAGAGAAAGGTCATTTATATTTAGCCCAACCACCATTATTTAAAGTAACAAGAGGGACTAAAAGTACATATATAAAAAATGAAAAAGATTTAGAAAATTATATTTTGAAATCATCAGAAAATGGGGTAAAAAAATTAAAAAAAGCTGATTTGGAAAAATTTTTAAGTGAAGAAAAACAAAAATTAAATATTCAAAGATTCAAAGGATTGGGAGAAATGAACCCAGAAGAACTTTGGCAAACAACTTTAAATCCTGAAAATAGAACATTACTAAAAATTGAATATTCAAAAGGCAGCAAAGAAAAATCTAAAGAAGATCAAAACATAATAAAAATTCTAATGGGTGATGAAGTGGCCCCAAGAAAAGACTTTATAACTGAAAAAGCCTTAGAAGTAGAAAACCTAGATATATAATTAATATGAAACTATCTGATCTTCTAAAATTTGAGGAGGATTTAAGTTTAGAAAAAAAGACCGTAGTTATTCTAAGATGGATAGCACTAATTGGTCAAATTATTACAATTTATTTTGTTCATTTTTTTGTAAATTTTGAACTACCATTAATTTTTTGCAGTTTAACTATTTTTTTTGGAGGCCTTACAAATATATTTATACAGTTCAATTTTAAAAAGAATCAATTAAGCAACATTGAATCCACAATTCTTTTATTTTACGATGTTATTCAATTGGCCGTTTTAATATATTTAACTGGTGGTGTTACTAATCCATTTGTAATTTTTCTTATTGTACCAGCGCTAATTAGCTCTACTTTATTAAATCTAGCAAGTACTCTTTTCTTGTCAATTATAACTATCATGTCCTTAGTGCTTTTAACTTTTAACTATTTTCCTTTACCAAGTGAAGGAAATTTACATTTTCACGTTCCAGATTATTATATTTATTCAATTCCTTCTGCCCTAGTCATAGCTTTAATTTTTCTTAATTATTTTGGTTTCCGTTTTGGCTATGAAGCAAGAAGAAGAGGTAATGCTTTAAATAGATTAGAACTTGTACTTGCAAAGGAACAAGAATTAGAGTCCATTGGTCACCAAGCAGCCGCAGCAGCACACTCTTTGGGAACACCACTATCAACTATAACAGTAATTGCTAATGAACTCAAAAAAGAAATAAGTAATAATAAAGAATTTAAAGAGGATGTGGAAACTATATTAGAACAAGCTAAAAAATGTGGCGACATACTTAAAAAAATATCTCAGAATCAAATGGTAGATGATGAATACGTTAAAAATGTTACACTTCAGGATTTACTTTTTGAAATAACTAAATCTTTTGAAAGTATTACTGAAAAGAATTTAAATTTAAATTTAGAAAACGCAAAAAAAAGAATTTCAATAAAAAGATCTGCAGAATTAACATACGGGATACGTAATTTTGTTGGAAACGCTGTAAAATTTTCAAAAAAAAATATAAACATTAATTTGGTGGGTAATAATCAAACAACAACGTTACAGATTTCTGATGATGGCCCAGGATTTCCCGATGATATTTATAAAATTATAGGGGAACCTTACATTTCTACCAAATCTAAAAAACTTAAATCAAAAGCAGGCTTAGGATTAGGAACATTTATAGGAAAAACTTTATTGGAAAGAAAAAAAGCTAACATAGAATTCTTGAAATCTAGTGATGGTGGCGCATTAGTTGAAATTTCATGGAATAACAAAGATTTTGTTTGAAATTAGTTATCTAGGTTGCTGTTGTGTTAAACAATGAATTGTTCCAAATCCCCAAACAAGTACTGAACAATCAATTGGAATAATCTTTCTATTTTTGAAATGTTTTTTGAATATCTTTAAAACTGCTTTATCTTTTAAATCATTAAAAATTGGAACTAAAACGATTTTATTTGCAATATAAAAATTTAGATAACTTGCAGGTACTCTTATACCTTTAATAAATTTTGGTTTTGGCATAGGCAAATAAATAATCTTAATTTTTTTATTTTCCTCATTTTTAAATTTTTTTATTATTTTAATATTTTCGTCTAAATCCTTGAAGTTTTTGTCTTTTTTATTATTTTCCTTAGCAATGAATATTTTATTTTTTCCAACAAATCTGGCAATATCATCAATATGCCCATGCGTATCATCACCATAAATTCCTTTATTTAACCAAATTATTTTTTTAATCCCAAAATACTTATTAAATATATGATAATAGTCTGATTCATTAAGACCTTTATTTCTTTGTTGAACTTTACTAAGTAAACATTGTTTTGTAGTTAAAAGACAACCACTTCCATTAACATCAATTGACCCACCTTCTAAAACAATTTTTTTATTTTTATATTCTGGATTTATCAAACGTGTTTTAGTGAATTTTTTGACTTTAATATATGCTTTATTATCCTTTTTGAAATTCTTGTATTTTGCCCAAGCATTAAATTTCCAGTTTGTGAGAAATTTCCTACCTTTATTATCTTTAATGAATATTGGTAAAAAGTCCCTGGTCCAAGCCCTATCAGTTTTACAAATAATAAAATTAATATTAGCTAATTTAGTTTCAAGAATTCTTAAAAAAAAAGTTGCTTTATTCTTTTCAGATTTATCTTTAACTAAAATATTAACAAACTGTACTCTTGATAATTCACTTATTATTTTCCCAAATACAAATGGTATGTGGTCAAATTTACCCGGCCAATCGTCTTTATTATGTGGCCAGGATATCCATGTAGATTTTTGAGGTTCCCACTCAGCTGGCATCCTTAGTATGCCTTTATAAGTGATCTTAGGCATCTTTAGGGTTATTTAAAATACCTTTGTAATAGTCGATTCTTCTATCTCTAAAAAAAGGCCAATGACGTCGTACATTCTCAACTTGTTTAAAATCTATATCACAAATAACAGTTTTTTCCCCAAGTTTAGCTTTAGCAATTATATTTCCACTCGGATCAAAAACAATTGTATTTCCCCAGAATTCTAATTTTTTAGAACCTTGTTTTTCAACACCAACTCTATTGACTGCAGCAACATAAACACCATTTGCAATTGCGTGCGATCTTTGTACTGATATCCATGAATTGAGTTGAGATTTTCCATATTTCTTTTTTTCTTTGGGATGCCAACCTATAGCTGTAGGATAAAAAAGTATTTCTGCACCCTGTAAGGATGTAAGTCTAGCTGCTTCAGGAAACCATTGATCCCAACAAATTAAAGTGCCAAGATTACCTTGATTAGTTTTGAAAGATTTAAATCCAAGATCACCAGGTGTAAAATAAAATTTTTCATAATATTGTGGATCATCTGGAATATGCATTTTTCTATATTTGCCAACCAGCTTCCCTTTTTCATTTATTAGTACAAGACTATTATGATAAATACCTAATGTTTTTTTTTCAAAAATAGGCACAATTATTATTATTTTAAGTTCTTTAGCTAATGAACAGAAAGTATTGGTTGTTTTTCCAGGAATTTTTTCAGCCAGGTTAAAATTTGAATGTTTTTCTTGCTGACAAAAATAATTTGATAAAAATAATTCTGGCAAACATATTATCTTTGCCTTTTTTTTACATGCTTCTTTGATTTTTTTTATGGCAGAACCGATGTTCTTTTTTTGGTCAGATGACATTTTCATCTGTATTAGAGCTATTCTTGTTTTTGCCATTATGTTAAAATAATTTTTGGAAATTTCTTCTTTCTCTATTTTTCCAATTCTCACGATGATAAGCATCACTTGCAATTAATGGAAGTACACTTGTTGCTTCAGCGAATACCATTTGTTCTTTCGTGGTATCTACTTTACCCCAAGAACTTGCTTCTTTTAATGTAGAACTACTACACGCTCCGTCTCTTGTGTCTGCTACTGTAATCTGTATTGCATATTTATGCATATCAACTTTCTTTCCTAAAAGTTCTGCACAAACAACAGTATCTTGAACAAAGTTTTTTGGAACACCTCCACCAATCATGAATAATCCTGATGTTTTAGATTTCAATTTAATTTCGGTGAGTTCTCTAAATTCTCTTACAGAATCAATCGTAATATGTTTTTTTGGGTTTTGTTCCTGGTGCATAACAAGTCCAAATCCGGCTGAACTATCAGTAAAAGCTGGACAAAAAATAGGAACATTATGATCGTAAGCTAATTCTATTAAAGAATTTTTCTTTTTAGCATTTTTTTTTAAATATTTTCCAATTTCTCTAATAAATTCTCTAGAAGTATATGACTTTGCAGGTAAACTATTTGCTATATCACATATTGTTTTATCACACGCTTGCAATTGTTCTTCGTCAATATATGTGTCGTAAATTCTATCTATGTAATTTTCCCTTAAAACTTTATCATCTTGGAATTGGTTACCTTGATAGTGTTTAAACCCAAGTGACTCAAAGAAATCCATGTCTATTATTGAAGCTCCAGTGGCTACTATAGCGTCAACCATATTGTATTTAACTAAATCTGAGTAAAGGTTCATACAACCTGCTGCAGATGTTGATCCTGCAATTGTTAAAAATATTGCACAATCTTTATCATTTATCATTTCATTATAAATTTCCGCGGCTTTTGCAGTGTCTCTTGAAGTAAAAGACATCTTTTTCATAGACTCAATAATTTTTCTGGAGTCAAATGAAGTTATATCTATATGTTCGACTTCAGACTTTAATAGTGATTTTTTGTTATGTCCAAGAGACGGACCATTTTTTTTATTCATTACGCAACTAAGAAGTCAATATTTTCTTCTCGATCATACATCGAAAGAATTGGCTTATCATTTAATTGGTAATTTGCGTCAGAGAAAAAACCGTTAAATTTTGTTCTAAAAGTTGTACCATAAGCTCCTAATTGTCCAAGCTCAATATAATCACCTTCTTTAATATTATTTGGTAATAAGAATGGTCCTTTCATATAATCAAGACTATCACATGTGGGCCCATAAAAATTAAATGCTGTTTTTTTCTTTGAAACTACTCTGCCATTTGAAACCATTTTTGCTGGTAATACAAAATTCGGCACACCTGCATCAAACAAAGATCCGTAGGTTCCATCATTTATATAAAGTTTATTTTTTTTCTTTAAAATAACTTTTACTATAGTTGAACCAGCTTCTGCTACTATTGCCCGTCCTGGTTCACAAAATATTTCTGGTGTTTTCTCCAGTTTTAAGCTTTTTAAGGACTCTTTAATTACATCTAAATAGTTATCTAGTGGTTCAGGAATTAAGTCAGGATACATAGCTGGAAAACCACCACCTACATTTATCACATCAGGAATAATTTTTGTTTTTTTAATAATTTTACCAATTTCATTTATGCCTTTTGCAAAAGAAATTTTATGCATGCATTGAGACCCTACGTGAAAACTTAATCCAACTTTTTTTGCATGTGCTTTACAGAGTCTTAATAAACCTAAGGCCTCACTTGGAGTTGCACCAAATTTTCTTGAAAGATCGATTTCAGCATGTTCGTTTGAAATACTCACTCTAACATATAAATTTAAATCTTTAGCATTGTTTGTTTCTTCAAGAATTTTAAGTAACTCATCTTTTGTATCTAAGGCAAAATCTTTTACACTATATTTCGTATAAGCTTCTTTTATACTCTCTCTGTTTTTTACAGTATGCATGAAGTATACTTTTGCTTTATTATTAATTTTTCTAACTAATTTTACTTCATTGAGTGATGCAACATCAAAATTTTGAATTCCGCTATCATTTATGATTTTTAAAACTTTTTCGTTAGGATTAGTTTTTACAGCGTAAAGTATTTTACCAGGGAATTTATTTTTAAAAAATTCTACCGATTTATTTATTGAGTTGGGTCTAATACAGTAGACCGGTTCTTCTGGTTTCAATGTGTTAACTAGCTCGTTAACGTCACTAAATTTTTGCATTACTAAAATGTGTTCCCTCGTTTTATTACACAATAAACTTTTAAAAAATTAATAAAAAAGCTTTCTAAATTTGGTATTTAACGTTTTTTCAATCTATGTAAAGAAAATAATTCAATATTGTCGCATTGTAATCTTGGTCGTAGTGACTATATGACAGTTATGAAACGATCACTTGAAACACCTCCAGGTTTTAAAATAACTGACTTTGAGGACAAATCTTTGCTCATAGTGGACGACGATGATCCGCTTAGAGACAGGCTTTCTAGAGCCATGGAGAAGAAAGGATTTGTGGTCAGAAACTCAAAAACCGTTGAAAATGCTATTAAAATGGTCAAAGCTCAGGCACCAAAATTTGCTCTAGTGGACCTTAGATTAGAGGATGGTAACGGTCTGGACGTTGTTCAGGAGATAAATAAGGCTAAGAAAGATAGCCGTATAGTAATGCTAACAGGCTATGGAAATCTACCCACAGCAGTAGCTGCAGTGAAGGCAGGAGCTATAGATTACATGGCTAAGCCAGTTGATGCCGATGACGTGGAAGCGGCTCTATTGGCAGACCCAGATTCGAAGGCTAAACCGCCTGAAAATCCTATGTCAGCTGATAGGGTAAAATGGGAGCATATCCACAGGGTATTCGAATTATGCAACAGAAATGTCTCTGAGACCGCAAGAAGACTAAAAATGCATAGAAGAACTCTTCAAAGAATACTTTCCAAAAGATCACCAAACTAAAATATTAAGATTTTTTAAATTTGAATACAGCAGGAATTATTAAAGCTAAAAGTGCAACTTTAAATAATTCAGCTAATAAGAAAGGTTGAGCACCAAGTTTAAATATTGGTTTATCCCATCCAATTAAAGATCCTAACCAAATCATTCCTAATAAATAAATAAAACTTACAGAAAAAATAAGCTTAATAAGATTTATAAAAAAATTATCCGTATATTTAAAGATACCAGCTAAATAAACTGCCACTAGGAAACCAATCAAATAACCCATCGTTGGTCCAGTAAAGTAAATTATACCTACCCCTTTTTCAGGCGTTCCAGCAAAAACAGGTAAACCAGCTATACCTTGAATTAAATAAAGTGAAACCGTAAAAAGACCTAATTTCCAACCAAGAGAAATTCCCAAAAGTAAAACAACGAAGGTTTGCATTGTCATAGGCACCGGATAAAAAGGAATTTTTACTTTTGCAGATACTGCTAGAATTATCGTGCCGCATATTGCAATAAATAAATTTTTTATTATTGAAGTTTCTTTTAAATTTTTAATTAACTCCATCCCACATTATTACTTCTATTTTTGAAAAAATCTACTTATTTGTTACCTGTAAGAATATATCTTCTAAGTCACCCTCATCGGTAGAAATATCAAGTATTTCTACATTATTTTTTACTTCCTCAATAATTTGATCAAATTTAATTTTATTTTTGTCATAGCTTGCAGTAATTTGTCCATTACTTTTCGCAAATTTAACACCATCTAATTTAATTTTTTCAAAGTTTTTTGAATCCTTAACTTTAAATTTAATGATTTTACTTTCAATTCTTTCAAGCATTTTTTGAGTACTATCTAATGCCACCAAATTACCTTTGTTTATTATTGCAATCCTATCGCACATTTCTTGGGCCTCGTTCAAATTATGTGTTGTTAATACAATTGTAATACCAAGCTTATTAAGTTCTTTTACATTCCCCCATAAGTTTTGTCTAAGCTCAACATCAACACCCGCAGTTGGTTCATCTAAAAATAAAATGGGAGGTTGGTGTACCATTGCTTTTGCTATAAGCAATCTTCTTTTCATACCTCCAGACAAACTTCTTGTGTATGCATTGGCTTGTTTATCCAGCGATACGGTTTCTAAAATTGAATCTGTTATTCTATCATCTTTCTTAACGCCATAGAATCCAGCCTGAAGTTCAAGTAATTTTTTTGGACTAAAAAAAGGATCAAAATTAACTTCTTGTGGCACAACTCCTATGCAAGCTCTCACCTGTCTAGGATTTTTATCAAGATCATATCCCCATACAGTTACCTTGCCTGATGATTTCATTACTGTTCCTGCTAAAACATTTATAAATGTAGTTTTTCCAGCTCCGTTTGGACCTAAAAGCCCAAAAATCTCTCCCTGCTTTACTTCCAAACTTAAATTTTTTAGTGCCAAAACTTCTTCCTTTAGTTTATTACTTTTTGAATAAACTTTAGTTAAATTTTCAGAAGATAATGCGATTTTGTTCATAATATAATGTTATTATAACATTAAAAAAATTAAGATATCATTACAAAGATGAGCACAATAAAAAAAACAGATCATTTTTATTTAGTAGATGGATCTGGCTATATTTTTAGAGCTTATTATGCTCTTCCTCCTTTATCTAGGAAAAGTGACGGTTTACCTACAGGAGCTGTTAGCGGTTTTAGTAGCATGCTCTTCAAACTTTTAGAAGAGGTTAGGTCAGACGACTCAAAAAATAAGCCTACACATTTTGCAGTAATATTTGACTCTGCTAGAAAAAATTTTAGAAATGAAATATACAAAGATTATAAAGCAAATAGGTCAGAAGCACCCGATGATTTAGCACCACAATTTGAATATATAAGAAAAGCAGTTAAAGCTTTTAATCTACCTTCAATTGAACAAATTAATTATGAGGCTGATGATTTGATCGCAACCTATGCTAAACAAATAATTAGTCTTGGAGCAAAGGTTACAATTATTTCTTCTGATAAAGACTTAATGCAGCTTGTATCAAATAAAATCAGATTGTTTGATCCAATGAAAAGTAAAGTTATTGGAGAAAAAGAAGTAATAGAAAAATTTGGTGTAAAACCTAACCAGGTAATTGATGTCCAATCGTTAGCAGGGGATTCCTCAGATAATATTCCTGGTGTTCCAGGAATTGGTATTAAAACAGCATCTGAATTAATAAATAAATTTAAAACATTGGAAAATTTACTTAAGAAAGTGGGAGAGATACCTCAAAAAAAAAGAAAAGAAACTTTAACAAATAATAAAGATTTAGCTTTAATAAGTAAAAAATTAGTAACCTTAAAAGATGATGTCCCAACAAAAAATAAAATTGATACTTTTGATATTAAAAAAGTTGATAAAAATAAACTTTATGAGTTTTTGAGAGAAATGGAATTTAATAGACTTTTAAGTCAAGCAATAAGTTTTTATGGAGAACCTGAAGGAAAAGTAGTCCAACAAAATACCAAATCGATCTCAAAAAAAATTGATGTTGCAAAGTATAAAACTATAAGCAAAATTACTGATTTAGATAAACTGATAAAAAACCTTGAGGATAAATCATTAATATCTGTAGATACCGAGACATCATCATTAAACCCTCTAGATGCAGATCTTGTAGGTATATCGGTATGTTATTCTCCAAACGAGGCTTATTATATTCCTGTCAAACATAAAACAGAAAAATGTTTAAATAAAAAAGTAGTCATAGAAAAAATAAAAAAGATTCTTGAAGATAAAAGTATAAAAAAAATTGGTCAAAATATTAAATTTGATAATTTAATTTTAAAAAAAGAGGGTATTAATATTAATCCGATTGAGGATACCATGTTGATATCTTACACACTAGATGCAGGTCTAAACCGCCATAATTTAGATACGTTATCTGAAATTCATCTAGATCACAAAACCATCTCTTACAAGGATTTAGTTGGGTCTGGGAAAAATAAATTGATTTTTGAAGAAGTAGATTTAAAAAAATCAACTGAATATGCAGGTGAAGATGCAGATGTGACTTTTAGATTATTTGATATTTTAAAAAGTCGACTGGATGAAAATAAATTAAACAGAATTTACGAGTCTTTCGAAAAACCATTGGTTCAGATTCTTTCACAGATAGAAATGAATGGTATTAAAATTAATACAGATTATCTTAAAAAATTATCGACAAATTTTACAAATAAAATAAAAAAAATTGAAAAAGAAATTTTTTTAATAGCAAAAAAAGAATTCAATATAGGTTCTCCAAAACAACTAGGAGAAATAATTTACAATGAACTAAAAATTGCTAATTTAAAGAAAACAAAGAAAGGTAGTCTTGCTACAAATGCAAATATTCTTGAAGATTTAGCTTTTAAAGGACACAAATTCCCCAGATTGGTTCTAGACTGGCGTCAATTATCGAAATTAAAAAATACATATACTGATGCTCTTCAAGATCATGTTAACTCAAAAACTAAAAGAGTACACACTTCATTTTTATTAGCCGCGACTAATACTGGAAGACTTGCTTCTAGTGACCCAAATTTACAAAATATACCAATCAAAACAGATGACGGGCGCGAAATAAGAAAAGCTTTTGTAGCTGAAAAAAATAATGTTTTAATTTCAGCTGATTATAATCAGATTGAAATGAGAATTTTAGCAGATTTGGCAGAGGTAAAAGAACTTCAAAAAGCTTTTTTAAACAAAGAAGATATTCATGCGCTGACTGCAAGCCAAGTATTTAATGTACCTATAAAGAAGGTAGATGAAAATTTAAGAAGGAAAGCAAAAACTATAAATTTTGGTATTATTTATGGAATTACTCAATACGGTCTCGCAAAACAAATTTCTGTATCAAATCAGGAAGCATTAGATTTTATTAACTCATATTTTAAAAAATTTCCAGAAATCAAAGATTATATGGAAAAAACAATTAAGTTTTGTAAAAAAAATGGATATGTAAATAATATTTTTGGCAGACGCATTCACCTAAGAGGTATAAATGATAAAAATTTTAGTGTTAGAAGCTTTCAAGAGAGAGCTGCAATAAATGCACCAATTCAAAGTTCAGCTGCTGATATCATTAGACTTGCGATGATTAAAATTGACGATTTAATAAACTCAAATAAGATACATAAAGCAAAAATGCTTCTCCAAATACATGACGAATTAGTTTTTGAGTGTGAAAAATCGAATCAAAAGAATGTTGAAAAAATTGTAAAAAAAACGATGGAATCAGTTTCTAGCTCTAATTATCATATGTTTAAAATCCCATTAGACGTAAATGTTAATTCTGGTAATAATTGGGATGAAGCTCACTAAAATTTAAATTGCCTAAATTTTGACAATTTAATTTAAACTATTAGGATATTATTATGTCTAAAACTATTGCACTCGTTGATGATGATAGAAATATATTGACCAGTCTTAGCATAGCTCTCGAAAGAGAGGGCTTTAAAGTACAAACATATATAGACGGAGAAAGCGCTTTAGTTGGTTTATCTCGAAACCCTCCTGATTTAGCTGTCGTCGATATTAAAATGCCGAGAATGGATGGAGAGGAACTTCTTAAAAGAATAAAAAAAAAGATGTCAATTCCAATTATATTCCTTACTTCCAAAGACGAAGAAGTTGATGAACTACTCGGCTTAAAGCTTGGTGCAGATGATTTTATAAAAAAGTCAGGAGGATTTTCAATAAAGGTTTTGGTCGAAAGAATAAGAGTTCAATTAAGGAAAAAAAGTAATTCCCAAGACGAAACTAAAAATCTAATAGTTCACGGAAAACTTAAATTAGACCCAAGCCAACTTGAGTGCCAATGGAATGGAAAAAATCTTCCTGAAAAATTGACTACAACGGAATTTTTAATAGTAAAAGAATTAGCACAAAGACCTGGAGTAATTAAGGAAAGAGCACATCTCATGGATATAGCATATAAAGAAAATACTGATATAGAGGATAGAACAATTGATAGTCACATCAAACGAATTAGAAAAAAATTCAAAAAAGTTGATGAAAAATTTTCTTCTATTGAGACGCGTTATGGCAGTGGGTATAGGTGGAACGTTAATTAATGAATTTAGTTAAAAGCTCATCTTCTATTCTAAGAAAATTTTTAATTTTCAATTCACTAATATTTTTAGTTTTGGGTTTGTTTACGTTTTTTTATTTGAATGCTATTCAACCAAACCTAGTCAAGCAAAGAGTGGAAAAACACACTGTAATAATAAACAATACTTCGAATCATATTGAGAGATTAAAAATAAATTTTGAAGAGAAAGATTTAAAAAGTTTTTTATTATCAACAAGATTTCTATTTCAAAACTTAGAGAGAGTTCAATTTTTTAGTACCGATGGTAAATTAATTGGTGATACGAACGTAATAGATCTAGACCAGAATGTTTTTGTTAGATCTGATGCTGTAATTCAAGAAAATCTAGACTCCAACTCAAACATTATTAGTGAAGAATTATCAAAAGATAGATCTATTCAAAAAAAAACTAATATAGATGAATTAATTTTAAACAAAAAGAGCAATGAACCAATTGTAACTGAAGTGAGAGAAAATGATAATTTTTTTATTAAGACATTGGATGGTCTTATAATTGATGGCAAAATTTTAGGCTATATAATGGTAACTGAACAGGCAAACGAAATTTTAATTGCAGTTGAAGAAAGAAGAAATTTTATTTTAAGAACTGTAATTGCCATAGCTATAGCAATATTTATTTTTTCAATATTTTTAAATAAATATATTCTTACTCCAATTGCAGCTTTAGTAGGTTACACAGAAGCCATTAAATCTAAAGATGATTCATCAGGAAAAATAGAGAGATTTTTAAAAAGAACAGATGAACTTGGTTTACTCTCAAGATCATTAAATAATATGACAACTGATTTACAAGAAAGAACAAGAAGAGCAGAAAATTCTTCTGCTGATTTAGCTCATGAAATTAGAAATCCATTAGCTTCGTTAAAAGGTGCGTCAGAGCTTTTAGAAAGTTCTTCGGACAAAAATGAAAGAGAAAAATTAATTAAAATTTTAAGTCATGATGTCGAAAGAATCGACAGATTAATTACGGACTATTCTCAAATGTTAAAAGATGAAGCCTCACTTTCAAGAGAAAAAATGAAAAAATTGGATCTGCAAATTTTGGTTAAAAATGTTGTTGATGAATTTCAAAGTAATTCGAAAGTAATAGAAAAAGGAATAAAATTTAAAATTATAAAGGAAAAACCAAATGGTTATGATTTCAAACTTTTTGGTATAGATAACAGGTTAGAGCAAATATTAGCTAATTTGTTAGATAACGCTTTATCTTTCAGTCCTAGTAAAGGTCAGGTAATAGTTTTAATAAAAGGACATAAGGATTTTGTTTCTTTCAAAATTAAAGATCAAGGTCCAGGATTTAGCGAGATAAATACTGAAAAAATATTTAAAAGATTTTACAGTAATAGACCTGAAAAATTTGGAGAACATTCAGGTTTAGGTTTAAATATTGTAAAGAGTATTGTGCAAATGCATGGAGGTAATGTTTGGGCTTCAAATAGGTCTGATAATGAAAAAGGCGCCCAAATTGAAGTAGAGCTACCAAAAAAATATAATCAATAGTGACCACTTGATTACTATAAAGTAAATTGTTACAAGATTTTGATAAATGAGCCAAGATTTTAAAGTAAAAGATATAAATTTAGCTGACTTTGGCAGAAAAGAAATTTCTATAGCGGAATCAGAAATGCCAGGATTAATGGCACTAAGAAAAGAATTCAAAGGAAAGAAACCTTTGAAGGGAGCAAACATTTTAGGCTGTCTTCATATGACAATTCAAACAGCTGTTTTAATTGAAACACTCGTTGAACTTGGTGCAAGTGTCAGATGGTCTTCTTGTAATATTTTTTCAACACAAGATCATGCTGCTGCAGCAATTGCAAAAGCAGGAATACCTGTATACGCATGGAAAGGTGAAACTGAAAAAGAATATTGGTGGTGTATTAAACAAACTATCGAAGGTGATAAAAATTGGAAACCAAATATGATTTTAGATGATGGTGGTGACCTAACTGGACTAATGCACAAGGATTATAAAGATCTACTCAAAAATATTAAAGGAGTATCGGAAGAAACTACAACTGGAGTTTTAGCATTGAAAAAAATGGAATCTAATAAAACATTGTTAGTCCCCGCCATAAATGTCAACGACTCAGTAACAAAATCTAAATTTGATAATTTATATGGTTGCCGGGAAAGTTTAGTGGATGGAATTAAAAGAGCAACAGATGTAATGATGTCCGGTAAAGTTGCTATAGTTGCTGGTTTTGGTGATGTTGGTAAAGGAAGCGCAGCATCTCTTAGACAATCAGGCGCAAGAGTTATGGTTACAGAAACTGATCCTATTTGCGCACTTCAAGCTGCAATGGAAGGATATGAGGTTGTCTTAATGGATGAGGCTATAAAGGATGCAGACATAGTTGTAACTGCTACAGGCAACAAAGATATTGTAACTGCTGATCACATGAGAGAAATGAAAGACAGAGCAATATTATGTAATATTGGACACTTCGATAATGAGATACAAGTTGATGCTTTAAAAAATTACAAATGGACTGAAATAAAACCACAAGTACATGAAATAGAACTACCAAGTAAAAAAAGAATTATTTTATTAGCCGAAGGAAGATTAGTAAATCTAGGCTGTGCAACCGGGCACCCAAGTTTTGTTATGAGCGCTTCATTTACAAATCAGGTTATAGCTCAAATTGAATTGTGGAATAATTCAAAAAATTACGAGAAAAAAGTTTACGTATTACCAAAGCATTTAGACGAAAAAGTTGCAACATTACACTTAGGTAAAGTTGGTGCTAAATTAACAAAGATGTCTAAGGAACAAGCAGACTATATTAGCGTTAAACCATCAGGACCATTTAAGCCGGATACTTATCGCTACTAAAATAGTAGCCAATGTTGAAATATTACTTATCACAAATAGATACTATATCTAAAAAAATTTCATTATCTTTATCAAAAACTGACTGTATATTTTTATACGGCGAATTAGGATCTGGAAAAACTACTTTTGTAAGAAGTTTGGTTCATCAATTGCAGAAAAAAAATAAAATTAAAAAAACTGAAGTTGTAAGCCCAACTTTTAGTTTGCTTCATGAATACGAGATAAAAAGTTTAAAAGTAATGCATTATGATTTATATCGATTAAAAAAGAGTAAAGAGTTAGAGAAACTCGGTATATTTCAGGAAAATGATAAAGTGATAAAAATAATTGAGTGGCCTCAGATAATTAAGAAAACAATTACCAATAGACTTGAAATTACTTTTTATCATCAAGAAGAACAAGAAAGTAGAAAATTGAAAATAAAAGGTTACGGAAAATGGAAAAAATTTAAATTAAATGCAATATAAATTAAAAAAAATAAGAAGTGATGCATCTTTTAGAGAATTTTTTAGGCTCAAAAAAGGAAATAAAACCTCAATTATCGTTACAGCAAGAAAAGAAAGATTTAGAAATTTAATTGCATATTCTGCAATAAATAAATTTCTAAGAGGAAAAGGTATTCATACTCCAAAAACAATTAGCCAACATTTTAGTGAGGGCCTTATGGAAATTGAAGATTTT